>NZ_JAUTYW010000001.1:0-1012187 GCF_052112205.1 Pseudomonas sp. Lb2C2
CAGAGCCCCCTGTGGGAGCGAGCCTGCTCGCGAAGAGGCCGGCACATCCAACATCTTCATTGACTGGGACACCGTCATCGCGAGCAAGCTTTGCTCCCACAGATCTAATGGGTGTACGACCGCAAGAGCCAGGTCGGCTACTAGGCCGCCTCGCGGTGGACGTTGATCTCGGGCGCCCCGTTAACCACGCTGGCTGAACGAAGGTGTTGCGCAGTGGGCAACCCGGCATGGATGCCGGGTTAGCCGCGCAGGGCCATGGATGGCCCTTCGCGGCGGCCCACGGAGCAATGCCTTCGTTCAGGCATGCCGAGCCTAGGCGAGGCACCAAGTGGTGGGGCAAAAGCGTTTTGCTTACTTTTGCGCTCTTCAAAAGTGAGCCGCTGTAAAAGCGGAACCATAAGCGGCCGTCACCGCAGAAATGGATATACACACCAAAGCAACTAAACACCGAGCTTTCTAAAAACCCAAAAAACGACATTTTCCATTTCTGAAAAGAAGCGCCGTTTTTCCTAAGTGAACAGCATTACAGTCGCATCTGGACGTTCAAACCCTCGCAGCGCACGAATTTCACACCCACCTCACGCAGTACGACCACCGAGCACTTCAGCCACCCAATCGGCAATGTACTGACCAGCATTGATACTGTTATCGAAACTCGAATGCTGCACGCCACCCTCACGTTCGGTGAAGACTTTCAGCTCGCGCTTCGGACTGTTGACCAACTGTTCGTAGGTGCGGTGTGCCCACTTCAGCGGAATCTGCGAATCCTTTTCACCGTGGGTGACCAGGAATGGCACCTTGATGCGATCCAGGATGCCGTCCAGATGAACATTCTCGGCGATGGTCATGAACTCATCGGTGTCTTCGGCGCCCCATACCCAGGCCACATGCGACCAGTAATGCGGCACCGGAAAGCTGCCTTCCTTTTCCAGGCGACGTTTTTGCACATCACGCCAATCATGGTTGGCACCCCACACTACGCCGCAAGCGAAGCGCGGCTCAAAGGCGACCGCACGCGGGCAGTAATAGCCGCCGAGCGATACGCCTTCCAGGCCAATGCGTTTGGCATCGACATCGTCGCGGTTTTCCAACCAGTCCACCACGCGGCTGGCCCAATGCTCACTGTCGAAACGCGCCGTCAGGTGATGCAGGCGCAGTGCTTCGCCTGTTCCCGGCTGGTCGATGATCAACGACGACACGCCCCGTTTGGCCAGCCAGGTGGGCAGGCCGACGCGGTATTTCATTTCTTTGGTAGAGTCCAGTCCATTGACCTGTACCAGAATCGGCGCTGGGCCGCTGACGCCTTCGGCACGCACCAGCAGGCCGGAAATGTGTTTGCCTTCGTAAGGGATTTCAACGCGCTCGCAGTTTTCTCGTGCCAGTTCGATACCGCGTTGGAAGGTGTGCAGAAAGCGCTGGTACAGCTCAGTGCGGCCGGGGGCACCATGGGCCTGCAAGCGTTCGCAGCTCAGGTAGTAGGTCGCGGCGCGGTTGTATTTTTCACCGGCAGACAACATTCGACCCTTGCTTTCGTCTTCTTCAGCCAGGCCGCACAGCTTGTCGGCCATGTTCGCCCAGGTCTCTCGGAAGGCCTTGCTGCCAGCGGCGTCCGGTTGCTTGGCGGCCTCCTGCAGCGGCGCGCACATCTCTTCGATTTCGCCGATGCGGGCGCCCATTTCAATGGCCAGGTCGACGGAAAGATTCCACACGTAGTTGGTCGGGAAGTAGCGGAACATGGTTGTTATTGTCCTTGTGCAAGCAAAGGCAGGCGGCCAGGTCCGGCGCGGGAATGGCTAGGCCTGGCGGTTCGAAGCAGGCTAAGGGGAGGCCAATGGTTTGGCCAATCGCGAGTCGGGATGGGAGGTATTGCGAACGCTGATAGAGCGTGTGTGGACCACTGGCCTAAGGGTTTTCTACTCACAGTTCAAGCAGCAAATCCAGATACCTATCATCGTACTTTGCGATTGCTCATAACGCAGGACGCGATTGGTGCCGTTGAGGTACGACTCACTAGAGTTGGCGCTACACCGCGTCGTTGGCTGGAGTCCCGGGCGCGCACAACAACAAGAACAAGGTATCGGCAGATGAGTGAGTCCAAACCCGGCACAGCGATCAGTCTGGGCGCCAAAGGCAGCCTGTTTTTCCACGACGGTGCGAGGAGCCGGACATGCCTGTACTGAGCCGTGTGTTTGGCAATCTATCGGTGGGGGCCAAGCTGTCATTGGGTTTCGGCCTGGTGCTACTGGTGACGTTGGCGGTGGCGGTCACTGCTTTTCATTCCCTGAGTGTGCTGCAGCAGCGCGGTGAACAATCGCGTCAGGCGTCATCGATCCAGGCACTGATCCTGCGTGCGCGTATCGCCGAGAAGGCATTCGCCCTGGATCTTGCTCCGCAACGCCAGGACCAGGTACGCGAGACGATCGGGAAACTGAGTCAGCAACTCGATGCCGAGCCCGACAATAGCGCAGTACGTACGGCCGCTAGCACGTATCTGGAGCAGTTCCTCGGTTATGCCGATTCGTTGCGTCGAGCCCGGGAAGCGCGCCTGCGCATGCAGGCACTGGCGCAGACGGCTGGCGACAGTTTTACCCTGCTGTTTCTCGATCAACTGGATGCGCTCAACACCCGGTTGGGGCAGGGGACACCGCCGGACAGCGATCAGATGGTGCGGCTTGAGCAGACAGCTGCGTTGCGGGACAAGCTCGCCAAACTGCGAGACAGCGAGCTGTACTACTCGCTCGATGGCGAGGAGCGCTACCGCAGCGACTGGGAAATGAGCATGAGTGATCTGCTGGCAGCCATGCAGGCGCTTGATCTTGGCGAGCAGCAAGGCGAGTCGCTGCAGGAGGCGAACACGGCCTTGGGTGACTACCGCAAGGCCTTCGTCGAGTTCGTCGACAGTCGTCGGCAAAGTGCGCAAAGCAGTGCGGCGATGAACGCGCAAACCGAGCAGGTAAGTCAGCTGCTGACCCAGGCCGATGAACAGCAAAGGCAGGCGGTACTGGACGATAATCGCGATGTCGATCGCCAATTGGGTTTGATCACTGTCCTGGCGCTCGCCTTGGGCATTGGCGCCAGCCTGCTGATCCGCCAGTTGATTGTGCAGCCGTTGCGCCAGGCTGTGCAGTTGGTCCAGCGCGTGGCGGCGGGGGACCTGGGTGATCCGCCGTCAGACAGTGGTCGTCGTGATGAGTTGGGCCAACTGTTGGGCACCGTGGGCAGCATGCTGGGCAGCCTGCGTGGCTTGGTCGGGCGCATCGAACGTGGTGTCGGCTCGCTCAACGGTATGGCCGGCAGTCTGGCCGAAGTGACCCAGAGCAACAGCCGTGGTGTTGAGCGCCAACGCCAGGAAACCGAACTGGCCGCCACCGCCATGCAACAGATGGCCGCCACGGCGCAGGAGGTCGCGCGCAACGCGGGTGAGGCCAGCGCAGCGGTGGCGCATGCCGACCAACAAGCGCGTGAGGGCGACGAGCTGGTGCGCCAGGCGGGTGGCAAGATCGACCACCTGGCTGTGGAAATGAGTGGTTGTGCCGAGGCCATGCGGTCTTTGCTGGTGGAGAGCGCGGCGATTGGTGGTGTGCTCGATGTCATCAAGGCGGTGGCCGAGCAGACCAACCTGCTGGCGCTCAACGCCGCCATTGAGGCCGCGCGGGCCGGTGAGCATGGTCGCGGCTTCGCTGTGGTCGCCGATGAGGTGCGTGGCCTGGCACGACGCACACAGCGTTCGACCACGGAAATCGAAGGGCTGATCGTTCGTCTGAGCAGTGTTGCCCAACAAGCCGCCGAGCGCTTGCAAGGCAGCCATGTGCTGAGCGATGAAACGGTGGTGCTTGCCGCACAAGCCTCCCAGGCACTGGCGCGGATTACCCGGGCGGTGTCCAGCATAGAGCAGATGAACCAGCAGATTGCCGCGGCCGCCGAGCAGCAGAGCGTGGTGGCCGAGCAAGTCAGCCAGAGTATGACGCGGGTGCGCGAAGTGGCCGAGGGCAGTGCCAGGGAAAGCCTGCAACTGCAAGTCTCAACGGCCGACTTGCAACAGGTTGGCGGCGAGCTCAAGGCGGCCGTCGGGCACTTTCGTACCTGACCTTGCCTGCTAGTAATGGCCGCTACTACTGCTCCAGCTCGTTGATGATCTGACTGATTTTCGCCCGCAGCCAACGGTGCATCGGATCCCCCTCCATGGTCCGGTGCCAGAGCATGAACTCACGCATCACCGGGATTTTCACCGGTGGTTGCAGGATGCGCAGCGGCAGGTAGTTGGCATAGAGCCTGGCCATGCGCTGGAGCATGGTAGCGACGCGTTGGGTACCGACGATCAGTTGCGGCAGGGTGTTGAAGTCGTGGGTCACCACTTCCATGCGGCGGGTGAAACCGTACTGGCTCATCAGCCATTCTTCGACGCTTAACTGCCGGTTGCGGCCAAAAATCACCGAGACATGACCCATCTCGATGTACTGATCGAGGGTGATGCTGTCGCCCACTTGGGTGTTGCCGTCCCACACCACGCATACATGCTCTTCTTCGAACAGCAGCTGCGATGGGTGGCCTTCGAGGAGGTAGCGCTCAGGCACGATCATCATGTCGGCCTCGCCGCGCATCAGCATTTCGGTGGACGTGTCGCCGGGGCCCAGCAGTTCGAAGGTGATGTGCGGGGCCTCCAGGGAGATCTTCTGGATCACCCGGGCGAACAGGACACTGATCAGATAGTCCGAAGTGATCAGGCGAAAATGGCGCTTGCTGGTGGCGGGGTCGAACACCGGTTTGGCGGTGATCGAGGACTGGATCGTCAGCAACACCTGGCGCACTGGCGCCGCCAGTTCGCGGGCATAAGGCGTGGGCTGCATCTTGCGTCCGACCTGTGCCAGCAGTTCATCTTCGAAGTAGAGGCGCAGCCTGCCCAGTACGCCGCTGGTGGCGGATTGGGTCATGTGCAGGCGTTCGGCGGCGCGGGTGATGTTCTGCTCTTCCAGTAACACATCAAGCGCCACCAGGAGATTGAGATCCAAGTGGTTAAAACGCATGGCGGTCTCGATTCTTGTATTTATTTTGTAAATACCTTCCGACCTTCCTATCGCGGCGTCAAGCCCCATGAGTGGGCGAATCGAGCGATGCCTGTTCGATTTTTCACGGCACTTGGCGCTGTGCAGCCAGGTATCGCATTTGCCGATAGGTCGCATCCCGACAAGCGATTAGTCAGTGCGTTTCTGCCCCTTCAGTATCGGCCCACAGTCGGTTGGCCGTGAGGCTTTATCGACTCCAAGACCCGCCTCGGCAGCGCTTCGCCTGGCACGGCTCCCGTAAGCGGGGTGCTGGCCTGCGCTGAATAATTACAATGGAGTGGTAACTCAATGAACATCATTGGCCTTGATGCCTTGATTTTTGGCGTCGACGACATTCAAGCCTGTACTCATTGCCTGCGTGACTACGGCCTGCTGCCTGTCGATGTCGACAGCGAGGGCGGTCGTTTTGAAGCCCTCGACGGCACTGCCGTGATTATCCGTCGTGCGGACGATGCCCGTCTGCCGGCGGCCATCGGGCCTGCGCCTTCGATTCGTGAAACCGTTTACGGCGTGGCCAGCGCGGCTGATCTTGAGGCCATCGCCGATGAACTGGGGCGCGATCGTCTGGTGACTCGCGATGCCGATGGTTCCGTGCACAGTGTGGACGACATGGGGTTTGCCATTGGTTTCCAGATCAGTGTGCGGCGTGCGTACAGCGCGCCAGCGGACCTGACCAATGCACCGGGCCATGCCCCTCAGCGCCCGGTCAATCAACCGGGCATCAGCCCCGATATGCAGGCCCTGCCACGGACCCTGTCCCACGTGGTGTATTTCGTGCCGGATGCGGCCAAGGCCGAGGCCTTTTACAAGCGCCTGGGCTTCATGACCACCGACACCTTTGTTGGCGCGGGGCCGTTCATGCGTCCCGCCGGTTCCGATGACCATCACTGTTTGTTCATGATCCAGACGCCACCGCACATGAAGGGTTGCGAGCACTTCACCTTTCACATGGGCAGCGGCACGGAAGTGCTGCTGGCCGGGCGTCGCTTCGAGCAGCAAGGCTGGACCAGCTTCTGGGGACCGGGCCGTCACCTCTTTGGCTCCAACTGGTTCTGGTACTTCAACAGCCCGCTGGGCTGCCACATCGAATACGACGCAGACATGGACAAGCACGATGACGCCTGGCAAGCGCGCCAGGCGCCGTTGTCGGCGGATAACTCGCAATTGTTCCTGTTCACTTCCCGGGAAAAATGGTTCCCCAGCGGCCCGCCGCCCAAGCAGGCCTGAGTGCGGATGTCGTCCATGAGTCACGACGCCATTGTTCTCTGTCGCCTGGATGACGTGGTCGAAGGGCAGGCCCGCGGGTTCGATCCCCTGGGCACGGGGAAGGACAGCGTGTTCGCCCTGCGCCATGACGGCGAGGTGCGGGTCTATCGCAACAGTTGCCCGCACCTGGAGGTGCGCCTGGAGTACCGCAAGGACCGTTTTCTCAGTGTCGATGGCAGCCAGATCGTCTGTTACGCCCATGGTGCCCGGTTCCTTCCGGACAGTGGCCTGTGCGTCTACGGGCCTTGCCTGGGGGAACGCCTGAGTGCGCTGCAATGGCATGCAGAGGCCGATTGGCTGGTGCTCGAAGCGGGTCAGTTGGAAGCGTGTGGACCTTAGTTAACGTATCGCGGTTGCTGATACATCGTATCCCTACATGCGATTAGTCAAACGCCTGCTTTGCCGAGAAAGTGAACACAACGCGGTAGCGAATGCGTGCAGAAACAGCCGGTCGTGAAGCCTGGGAACGCTCCGGCAGAACGCTTGCGTGAATAACAAGAATAAGAGTGAGACGAGCATGAACGCAGTGAAAAAGGTGCTTATCGTCGGTGGTGGTATCGGTGGCCTGTGTGCCGCAATCGCTTTGCGTCGCAAAGGCATCGTCGTCGACCTTGTCGAGCTCAAGACGCAGTGGACCGTCTACGGCGTTGGCATCATCCAGCAGAGTAACGTCGTGCGGGAGATGGCCAAGTTGGGTGTACTGGACGGCTACCTGGACGCCGCCTACGCGTTCGAGGATCTGACCATCAATACCACGGCTGGTGAGCAGCTGGCGCGAATCCCCGGTCAGCGCCTGGCTGGCCCCGAGTATCCGGCCAATGTCGGTATTTCGCGCCTGGCCCTGCATCAAGTCCTCAGCGAAACCACTATCGCCCTGGGCGCCTCGATTCGCCTGGGCCTGAGCGTCGAGACGCTGGAGCAGGTGGGCGAGGGCGTTGAGGTGCTGTTCACCGATGGCAGTCGCGGTCGTTACGACCTGGTCGTGGGCGCCGATGGCCTGTACTCAACAATGCGCGGCTTGCTGTTCGGCGAGCAGTACCCGCCGCGCTTCACCGGCCAAGCGGTGTGGCGCTACAACTTCCCGCGCGCCGCTGGAATCGATCATCTGGCCACCTTCCAGGGACCCGCCGGCAATGCCGGGCTGGTGCCGCTGGGTCACGACCAGATGTACCTGTTCATGACCTCCCACGAGCCCGCCAACCCGAGGATGGAGGCTTCCACGCTGGCGACCCAGATGCGCCAGCGCCTGAGCGGTTTTACCGGGCTGATTGGCGAACTGCGCGAGCAGATCAGCGACAGCGAACAGGTGGTCTACAAGCCGCTGGAGGTGGTGTTCGTCCGTGAGCCCTGGTACCGCGGCCGTGTCGTGTTGATTGGCGACGCGGTACACGCCACGACGCCGCACCTGGGCCAGGGCGCCGGCATGGCCATTGAAGATGCCGTCGTGCTTGGCGAAGAGCTGGTCGCCGGTGGCAGCGTCGAACAGCAGCTCGAACGCTTTATGGCGCGCCGTTATGAGCGCTGCAAATTCATCAGCGAAAGCTCGGTGCTGGCCGGAGACAAGGAAATGGCCCACGACAGCAGCTTCGACCGGATCGGTCTGGTCAGGCGGATGCTCGAGGTCACGGCACAGCCTATCTGAGGCGCCGGCAAAACCGAATTCGCTCTCCCATGGATGCTTCATGCCTGTGCAGGCTGGGCCCGGCTCGACTGCGGGCGCCGTTTCACCAGAAGAGCTGACATACAACAACAATAAAGAGGGTTACTTCGATGGCTACTCGCAAGATCGCTGCGTCGCGGCGCGTCCCCTTCACCCTGACCCTCGCGGCCAGCCTGGGGCTTGGCGCTTCGGCTGCCCAGGCCTTTCAGATCGATACCGGCAATCCCGATCTCAGCTTGCGCTGGGATAACACGCTGAAGTACAGCGCGGCCTGGCGTCTCAAGGACCCCAGCAGCAAGCTCAGCCAGGGCCAGACGGCGTTGAACCAGAATGACGGCGATAACAACTTCGGCAAGGGGCTGATCTCCAATCGCCTGGATATTCTTTCCGAACTGGACATTGGTTATCACAACTTCGGTGCCCGCCTGAGCGGTGCCGCCTGGTATGACACGGTTTACCAGGACCGCAACGACAATAACGATGCGGCCAGTGCCAACCAGCGTTCGGTGGGTTTCGACGAATTCACCAGCGACACCCGTCATCTGCATGGCGGTGACGGCGAACTGCTGGATGCCTTCGTCTACTGGAACGGTGAGCTGGCCGACCGTGCCTTGTCGGTTCGCGCCGGGCGCCACGGCCTGATCTGGGGTGAAAGCCTGTTCTTCGGCGGCAACGGCATTGCCGGTGCCATGGCGCCGGTGGACGTGGTCAAGGCGCAATCGGTGCCCAATACCCAGTTCAAGGAAATCACCCGGCCGGTCAATCAGCTCTCGACCGCCTACCAACTGACCGACGATGTGTCATTGGGTGCCTTCTACCAGTTGGAGTGGGAGGCCACCCGCTTGCCGGGCGCCGGCAGCTATTTCTCCACCAGCGATACCATCGGTGAAGGCAATGAACGGCTGATCACTGGCGGACCCTTCCCGGATTTCCTTGGCGGCAATGCCAACAGCCCGGCAGCGTTTTTCCATGGCAAGGACAAGAAAGCCAGGAGCTCCGGCCAGGGCGGCCTGCAGCTCAAGTACAACACCGGGACGACGGATTACGGCCTGTACGCGCTGCAGTATCACGAGAAAACGCCCACGTTGTACTTGAAGCCGAATGCCACCGGGCCGAACTTCAGTACCGGGCAAGTCGGCGAATATTCCTGGGTCTACCCGGAAGATATCCGTGTCCTTGGGGCCAGTTTCGCCACCTCCGTGGACGAGTACAGCTTTGCCGGCGAGGCATCGATGCGCTGGAACATGCCGTTGGTGTCCAACGCCCAGACCGTCCTGGCGGGTGTCGACGCGGACAACAACGATGACGCCTTGTACGCCGTTGGCCGGACGGCCCACGTCAACCTCAACGTCCTGGCGTCGCTGGGCCCTTCCTTCGTCGCCAATGAAGCGAGCCTGACAGGGGAAGTGGCCTGGAACCGCCTGCTGGCCGTGACCAGGAATCGCGCCGCCCTGGACCCTAACGCCACCGATGACGGCCTGGGCCTGAAACTGGTGTACACGCCCACCTATCGCCAGTTTTTCCCTGGCGTCGACATCAGCGTGCCGCTGGGCATCAGCTACTTCCCCATGGGCAAGTCGGCGGTGATCAGCGGGTTCGGCCCCGATAGAGGAGGGGACATGAACATCGGCGTCTCCGCCACCTACCTGGACCAAGTGACCGTGGGGCTGACCTACACCCACTTCTACGGTCCCGAGGACACCAGCCTCAACGCCGCCAACCAGTTCAATTACAAGCAGTCGTTGAAGGACCGGGACTACCTGGCTTTCTCCGTCAAGACCACGTTCTAAGAGGATTTGCGCATGACCATTCAGTTCACTCTAAAGGCCTTGTGCTTAACCCTGCTGGCCGCCGCCGCGCCGATGACCCTGGCCGCCAGCGCTGAACAAGCGGCCGCGCTGGGCAAGACCCTGACACCCTTTGGTGCCGAGAAGGCGGGCAATGCCGACGGCAGCATCCCGGCCTGGGACGGTGGCTACAGCAAGGTCGATCCGGCCTATGTTCCGGGCGGCAAACGTGGCGATCCGTTTGCCGCGGACAAACCCTTGTACAGCATCACTGCCCAGAACCTGGCCAAGTACGCCGACAAGCTCAGCGACGGCACCAAGGAACTATTCAAGCGTTTCCCGGACACCTATCGCATCGACGTCTATCCGACCCGGCGCACGGCGGCCGCGCCGCAGTGGGTCTATGACAACACGTTCAAAAATGCGACCCGCGCCAAACTGGTCGACAGCAGCGCCGGCCTGATCCCCGACGGCGCCTATGGCGGAATCCCCTTTCCGATTCCACAAAACGGTACCGAAGCCATCTGGAACCATCAGCTGAACTGGCGCGGCACCTCGGTGGCGGCGCATTTCCGCCACTATCTGATGACGGCCGACGGTAATCAGGTAATGACCAGCGACGGCCTGTTGACCCAGGAGATGCCCTACTACTTCGAGGAAGGCAGCCCTGAAAACTACTCGGGTGACTACTGGCAGGTTCACTTTGTCAATTCCGGCCCGGCGATTCGTGCCGGCGAACAGATCCTGGGACGCGAGAACATCAACGGCGAAAAATCCCAGGCTCATGTCTATCTGGCCGGTCAGCGCCGGGTGCGCACGTTGCCCAACGCCTGCTGCGATACGCCGACGCCGTCCACCGCCGGGGTCATGTCCTTCGACGAACTGTTCGTGTGGCAGGGCCGTACCGACCGGTTCGACTGGAAACTGGTGGGCAAGCAGGAAATGTATGTTCCCTACAACACCAACAAGGTGCAGACCGCTGCCCAGCCGCAAGACCTGTTCGCCAAACACCATCTGAATCCGGACTACGTGCGTTGGGAGTTGCACCGCGTCTGGGTAGTCGAGGCGACGTTGGCCGCCGGCAAGCGGCACCAGTTGCCCAAAGGTCGCTACTACCTTGACGAAGACACCTGGCAAGCCCTGCTCGGCGACCGTTGGGACGCCAGCGGCCAACTGGCCAAGACCCTCTGGTCCCTGCCTTCCGTACTGCCCGACTTGCCAGCCGTGGTGCAACTGTCTGCCGGTTTTTATGACCTGACTTCGGGGGCGTGGTTTATCCAGAACGTCTACGCCGGATTGCCGGATCAGTATCGCGCGGTGGATCGCTACAAGGCCTCGGAGTTCTCGCCCGCAGCGATGGCCGGTCGCGGCGTGCGTTGAGTCTGAGCTGAGCGTGAAGGGCAGGCCTGTCGGTCTGCCCTTGGGGTGCGAGTGTTTTTCCGAGGTTAGGTTATGAACAGAATCAGTCAGGCGAGCGCTGTGCTCTTGGCCCTGTATTTGCCCTTCGCCGCCACCGAGTGCCTGGCAGGGCCGACTGCCGTGGGCGCGCCACTGAGTACTCCGGCCATGCCGGTGCCGGCGGCGCAGAAGAGCGTATTGATCGATCTGGCGCGGGCCGGCACACGTCTGGTGGCGGTGGGCGAGCGCGGCCTGGTGCTGCTCTCCGACGACAATGGACAAAACTGGCGCCAGGCCTCGGTGCCGGTTTCGGTCAGCTTGACGGCGGTGCAGTTTGTCGATGCGCGCAATGGCTGGGCGGTGGGTCACGCTGGCGTGGTATTGGCCACGCGTGATGGCGGTGAGCACTGGACGCTGCAACTCGATGGCGCGCGTGCGGCACAGCTTGAACTGGATGCAGCCAAGGCTGAACAAGCCACGGCAGCCAACCCGGATGACGCATTGGTACGTGTACAAAATGCCGAGCGTCTCGTCGCCGATGGCGCCGACAAACCCTTCCTGGCACTCGAATTCATCGACGCCCAACACGGGCTGATCGTCGGTGCCTATGGCCTGGCGCTGTGGACCGCGGACGGCGGCGCCACGTGGCAGTCGCTGATGGGGCACATCGCCAACCCGAACGGGATGCATTTGTACGCCATCAGTCATCAGGGAACGCGCTGGTTCCTGGCTGGCGAGCAGGGTTACCTGGCGCGCTCGGATGATGACGCGGTGTCGTTCAGTCAGTTGGAAAGCCCCTATGAAGGGAGTTTCTTCACCTTGCAGAGCCGCGCCGATGGTGCGCTGCTGGTTGGCGGCCTGAGAGGCAATGCCTTTATCTCCAATGACGGTGGCGCAAGCTTCCAGCACCTGTCTGTCCCTATGCCGATTTCTTTCAACGACGCCACCTGCCTGGCCGGCGGCCAAGTGCTGCTGGTCAACCAGGGTGGCGCACTGTTTCTCAATGGTGAGCAGACCGGGGCGACGCTGCAGCCACTGGGCGAGCCCTTGGGCAAACCTGTTTCAAGTGTGATCGAGGCCGCCGATGGCAGCTTGATCGTTGCCGGTTTCACCGGGCTGCAGCGTCTTGCGCAGCCATCCACTGCCGCTTCGGAGTGAGGTTATGACGTCCCCTGGTAATTTTTCCCAGTCCCCCGCGAATGCGTTCGAAAATTTTGATCCGCGTTCCGGTTCGGTGCTCGAGCGAGCCCTGTTCAACCATCGCCTGTGGGTGTTGCTGCTGTGCCTGGCGACCACGCTGGTGTTGGGTTGGCAGTCCAGTCGTGTCGAGCTCAACGCCAGTTTCGAAAAAATGATCCCCACCCATCAGCCCTATATCGCCAACTACCTTGAGCACCAGAGGGAACTGAGCGGGCTGGGTAACTCGGTGCGCATCGCGGTGGTCAACAAGCGGGGCGATATCTACGACAGCGCCTACCTCAAGACGCTGCAGGCGTTGAGCGACAAGATCTATCTGCTGCCCGGTGTCGACCGCGCGTACATGAAGTCGCTCTGGACACCGGCCACGCGCTGGGTGGCGGTGACCGAAGCGGGCCTGGACGGTGGGCCGGTCATTCCGGATAACTACGATGGCGGCGCCGCGAGCCTGGCGGCATTGCGGCGCAATGTGCAACTGTCCAACGAAATCGGCCAGTTGGTGGCGTTCGACCAGGCCTCGAGCATCATCCAGGTACCGCTGCTGCAGCGCACCCCCGATGGCCAGCCGTTGGACTACACCCGGTTGTCGCAACAACTCGAATCGCTGCGCAGCCAGTACCAGAGCGACAGCATCGACATTCGTATCACCGGTTTCGCCAAGAAAGTCGGTGACCTGATCGCCGGCCTGCGGCAGATCCTGGTGTTCTTTGCCGTGGCGATCCTGATCACCGCCGTGGTGCTCTACTGGTACACCCGCTGCATCCGCAGCACCTTGCTGGTGGTGTTCTGCTCGCTGGTGGCAGTGGTCTGGCAGCTCGGCCTGCTGCCGCTGTTGGGCTATCAACTGGATCCCTATTCGGTGCTGGTGCCGTTCCTGGTGTTTGCCATTGGCATGAGCCATGGCGCCCAGAAGATGAACGGCATCATGCAGGACATCGGGCGCGGCATGCACCGGGTGGTCGCCGCGCGCTTCACCTTCCGCCGCCTGTTTCTCGCCGGTCTCACCGCGCTGCTGTGTGATGCGGTCGGCTTTGCGGTGCTGATGATCATCAAGATCCAGGTGATCCAGGACCTGGCGATGATCGCCAGTATCGGTGTGGCGGTGCTGATCTTCACCAATTTGATCTTGCTGCCGGTCCTGCTCTCCTATGTGGGCGTCAGCCGCCGCGCCGCGCGGCTGAGCCTGAAAAGCGAGCACGCTGAACAGGCCGGCCAACATCGCCACGGGTTTTGGCGTTTCCTCGACCTGTTCACCCAGCGGCGCTGGGCGGCGTTGTGCATTGCCTTGAGCCTGGCACTGGCGACGGCGGGCTTTGTGGTCAGCCTGCAATTGAACGTCGGAGACCTGGATGCCGGCGCACCCGAGCTGCGGGCCGACTCGCGCTACAACCAGGATGACGCGTTCCTGACCCGTCATTACGGCGCCAGCAGCGATCTGTTCGCGGTCATGATCAAGACCCCCGCCAGCGCCTGTTCGCGCTACGACATCCTGCGCAAGGTCGATGCCCTCGACTGGCAGTTGCGCACCTTGCCAGGGGTGGATTCGACCAATTCCCTGGCGCTGCTCAACCGCCGGATGCTGGTGGGCCTGAGCGAAGGCAGCCCGAAGTGGTACGAGCTGCAGAACAACCAGGCGATGCTCAACATGGTCACCGCCGGGGCGCCGCGCGGGTTGTACAACGAAGACTGCAGCCTGCTGACGCTGTACGTCTACCTCTCCGACCACAAGGCGCAAACCCTGACCCGCCTGGTGGAGCACGTCGAACAATTCGCCGCGGCGAACAATACCGACGAGGTCCAGTTCCTCCTGGCCGCTGGCAATGCCGGGATCGAGGCGGCGACCAACATCGTGGTCAAGCAGGCCAACCGCGAAATGCTGTTCTGGGTCTACGGTGCCGTGATCCTGCTCTGCCTGATCACCTTCCGCTCCTGGCGCGCCACGATTTGCGCGGTGATTCCGCTGATGCTCACGTCGATCCTCTGTGAGGCGCTGATGGTCTGGCTGAACATCGGCGTCAAGGTCGCGACCCTGCCGGTGATCGCCCTCGGCGTGGGTATCGGCGTCGACTACGCGCTGTATGTGATGAGCATTCTGCTCGGTCATATGCGCCAGGGCACCAGCTTGTCGCAGGCGTACTACCGGGCACTGCTGTCCACCGGCAAGGTGGTGATGCTGACCGGGGTGACCCTGGCGATCGGCGTGGCCACCTGGATGTTTTCGCCGATCAAGTTCCAGGCTGACATGGGCGTGCTGCTGGCCTTCATGTTCGTCTGGAACATGGTCGGTGCACTGGTTCTGTTGCCGGCCCTGGCTCACTTCCTGTTGCCGAGCAAACGTGTCAGCACGGGGCAGGCTGAGGCCAGACCCAGCCACCTGACGAGCCTGCCGCTGATGCCGGCCGTAGCCGAGGAGGGGGCCTGCGTGAAGCACTCGCTGCGCCTGACTTCGGGACACGATCACACGACAACAGCCGCCAATCCCGTCGCGTCATAACAACAAGAAAGGACTTTCCCATGCCTCGTGTATCGCTGTTCCAGCAGTCTCTATGGCTTGACCTTATCGCCGGCCTGAGCGCCTTCGGCATGGCGTTCTGCGCGGCCCAACCTGCGGAGGTGCACGATGAGCGTTGAGCGCCAGGCAGGTTTGCCACAGTCGTTGTTACTGCTACTCGGCAGTTGCCTGCCGGTGCTCGGTGCGGTGCTGCTGGCTCCCATCCTGCCGCGTATGCAGGAGCACTTCGCCGACACGCCGGGTGTAGCCGTGCTGGTGCCCATTGCCCTGACGCTACCGGCATTGATGATTGCGCTGTTGGCACCCGTGGCCGGGATTATCGCCGACCGGCTCGGGCGCAAGCCGTTGCTGATCGGTGCGATGTTTCTCTACACCGTCTGTGGGGTGCTGCCGCTATGGCTGGAGTCGCTAGAGGTCATCGTCATCAGCCGCGCCGGCATCGGTGTGGCCGAGGCGGCGATCATGACCTGCTGCACCACGATGATGGGCGACTACTACAACGGTGCGCGGCGTGAACGCATGTTCGCCCTGCAAATGGTGGCGACCTCGTTGTCGGCGGCGATTTTTATTGCTGTTGGTGGCGTGCTCGGCGAGCACGGCTGGCGCACGCCGTTTGCCCTGTATGGGCTGGGGCTGGTGTTTCTGCCGCTGATGGTCTGGTTGCTGTGGGAGCCGCGGGCGCAGGTCGTCACCGCGACAACAGTGGCGGGAAGGGCATTCCCCTGGCGCCCACTGGCACCGTTGTATGCCCTGGCATTCCTGGCGGGCTTGAGCCTGTTCATCGTGCCGGTGCAAGTCGGTTACCTGCTCAACCTGCTGCATGTCGAAGGCTCGCAGCAGATCGGCATGACCATGGGCGCCAGTCAGTTTGGCGTCCTGGTCGGCGCCCTGAGTTTCCGTCTGTTGCGTGGTGTCCCTGCGCACCGGCAGATGCTCCTGGCTTTCGTCGCGGCCGGTATCGGTGGCGGGCTGCTGGCGGTGGCCGACAGTCATGGGCTGGTGGTGATCGCCGTCCTGATCAACGGCCTGGGCATCGGCCTGATGATGCCGACCCTGCTCACCTGGATCATGAGCCAGGTCGACTTCCAGCAACGCGGACGCGCCGCGGGCGGCTTCACGGCGATGTTCTTTGCCGGTGAGTTCGCCAGCCCGCTGGTGGTGTTGGCAATTACCGGGGGAATGATCAGCGCTTTGCCCGCCGCACTGGGAATCGTCGCGGGTGTTCAACTGTTGGTGGCCCTGGCCTGCATTCGGTTGCGTGGTCGCGGGTCAGCTTTTCCCGCTGCGGTGGCCGCAGACGCCGATCGCTGATCTGCCCATTAGACGCTTCATCAAAATAAGAAAAATGAGGAGAACATCATGAGTTATTTGCTCAACACCTGGTACATCGCTGGATGGGCAGACGAGCTGGCGCAAGGTGGCATGCTGGGCAGAACCATCGTCGAGCAACCCATCGTGTTCTTTCGCAATAGCCAGGGCGCGATCCAGGCGCTCGCCGATCGTTGCCCGCACCGTTTTGCCCCGCTGCACATGGGCAAGATTGTCGGCGACAGCGTTCAGTGTCCGTACCACGGCTTGCGTTTCGATGGCAGTGGCCAATGTACGCACAATCCCCACGGCGATGGGAGTATCCCCAAGGCCGCCTGTGTCCGCGCGTTCGCGGTCGCTGAGCGCCATGGCGCGATCTGGGTCTGGCCTGGAGATCCGAGCTTGGCCAACGATGCGCTGATCCCTGATTTTTCCTTCTTCGAGCAGGCGCCAACCGATGCCAAGGGCCATGGGTATTTGCCTACGCGCGCGCACTACGAGCTGCTGGCCGACAACATCATGGACTTGAGCCACGTTGATTTCCTGCACCCCGATACGCTCGGTGGCGGAGCGTTGTCCAGCACGCGCGCCACCATCGAGGAGTTGCCCAACGATCGCGTGCGCATCAGTTGGTGGGCGCCTGATGATGTGCCTCCACCGGCCTTCGGCGCTCACCTTGAAGATCCGACTCGGGCGGACGTCTGGGCCGAGGTCATCTGGCACGCCCCCGGCCTGATGCTGCTGGGCAGTGGCGCCACGCCTCCAGGGCGCCCCAGGGAAGAGGGGCCCGTGACATGGAACCTGCACCTCATGACACCGCAGGACGGGACCAATACCCATTACTTCTTTGCCAACACGCGCAGTTTCGAGCAGGACAACGCGCAGTTGAATGCCTTCGTCCAGGAAATGTTGATCGGTATTTTCGCCGGTGAGGACAAACCCATGGTCGAGGCTCAACAGCGCCAGATTGGCGAGGTTGAGCTGCTTGGCCTTAACCCGGTGCTGCTGCCAGTCGATGCAGGGGCTGTGCGTTGCCGACGTGTCTTGCGTCGGTTGATCGCCGCTGAACAGCCGATGGGTAGCCAGTGATGATCGATGTCGTTGTGACCCGCAAACGCCTCGAAGCCGAAGGCATCTACAGCTTTGAACTGGCCCCGGCCGAGCATTCCATCCTGCCGGCTTTCAGCGCCGGCTCGCATATCGACGTGCACCTGCCCAATGGCCTGGTGCGCCAGTACTCGCTGTGCAATCACCCTGAAGAGCGCCATCGCTACCTGCTGGGCGTGTTGCTCGACCCGGCGTCTCGCGGCGGCTCGCAGGCCATGCACGAAGATGTGCACGAAGGCAGCCGGCTGCGCATCAGCGAGCCACGCAACCTGTTCCCGCTGGAGCATGCGGCCGGGTACAGCGTGCTGTTCGCCGGCGGTATCGGCATTACGCCGATCCTCTGCATGGCCGAGCGCCTGGCGCGGATCGGCGCGCCTTTCGAGCTGCACTACTGCGGTCGCTCGGCCGGGCGCATGGCCTTTATCGAGTACATCCGCCATTCGGCGTTTGCCAATTGCGTGCACGTTCATGTGGACGATGGTGAGGATGCTCAGCGTCTGGACAGTGCTCGGGTCTTGTCCGTGCCGGCGAGTGACCGTCACCTGTATGTCTGTGGTCCTACTGGCTTCATGGAGCACGTGCTCGGCACGGCTCGCGAGCAGGGCTGGGCCGAGGCGCAACTGCACCGTGAGTACTTTACCGCCGCTGTCCCGACGGGTGAGGCGGGCGGCTTCGAGGTGCAACTGGCCAGCACGGGACAGTGTTTCCAGGTGCCGGCCGCGCTCAGCGTTGCCCAGGTGCTGCTGGAGGCGGGGATCGATATTCCGTTGTCCTGCGAGCAGGGCATCTGTGGCACCTGCATCACGCGCGTGCTGGAAGGCGAACCGGACCATCGCGACATGTTCTTGACCGATGCCGAGCGAGCCCGCAACGACCAGTTCACGCCGTGTTGCTCGCGTGCCAGGAGCGCACGGCTGGTGCTCGATCTTTAAGGTTTTTCCATGAATCCATTTTTACCTGCTGCTGTGCTTCGCCAATTGATTGAGGAGTCGAACATGCAACAACTTCCTGGTTTCAAACGGGTGGTCACCGGGCACGATGCCCAAGGCCAGGCGGTGGTCGCGCTCAGCGGCCCGACGCCTAACAGCTTCGCGCTCAAGGCTGTACCCGGCACGGTCTTCCATGAGATCTGGAACAGTGGCGCCAGCCCGGCCGTGCTGGATAACGGCGATGACCCCACCTGCAAACCGCTTCAGTTGAGCCCGGCACCGCTGGGCAGTGTCATCCGCGTGGTGGATATCCCGCCCGACAGCATGCAGAACCAAATCAGCGCCGAGGAGGCCGCGGCGGCCTTTGCCGAAATTGGCCAGGCCCATGCCGGCACGGGGCAGGCTGATTCCAAGCACAAGCTGATGCACCGCACCGAAACCCTCGATTACGGCGTGGTCACCGAGGGCGAGGTCTGGCTGGTGCTCGATGGCGAGGAGGTGCATCTCAAGCGCGGTGACATCGTCGTGCAGCGAGGCACCAATCACGCCTGGAGCAATCGCACCGAGCAGATGGCCCGCATGCTGTTCGTGCTGCTCGATGGTCGCTTCGCGCCCGAGTTGCAAGGAGAACAGGCATGAAACTCAGTACTCTCAAGAATCACAGCCGTGACGGTCGCCTGCTGGTGGTGTCCCGCGACCTGGCATGGGCGGTGGATGCCAGCGATATTGCCGCGACGCTGCAGGATGCCATTGAGCAATGGCCGAGCGTCGAAACCGATTTGCGCGCGCGGTATGACGCCTTGAATGAAGGCGCGCTGACCGGTGCCTTCGCCTTTGATCCGCAGCAAGCCGCCGCCCCCTTGCCGCGCGCCTGGCAGTGGCTGGATGCCTCGTCTTTCCTCAGTCATGGCGAGCGGATGCAAAAGGCTTTCGGGCTTGACCCGATCGAAGGCGTTGAACACACGCCGCTGATGTATCAAGGCTGTGGCGATGACTTTCTGGGGGCCCACGACGACATCGTGCTGCCCAGTGAAACCCATGGTATCGATTTCGAAGGTGAATTCGCGGTGTTGGTCGATGAAGTCCCGATGGGCTGCTCGGCGCAAGACGCCGTCGACCATATTCGGCTCATCGTGCAAGTCAACGATGTCAGCTTACGTGCGCTCGCCCCCCGTGAAATGAAGACCGGCTTCGGTTTTATCCAGGCCAAATCCTCATCCAGTTTTGCCCCGGTGGCGATCACCCCCGACGAGTTGGGCGAGGCCTGGCGCGATGGGCGTGTGCACTTGCCGCTGAAGGTTGAATGGAACGGCAAGTGGTTTGGCCATGCCCATGGCGGCGCCATGCATTTCGGTTTTCATCAGTTGATTGCCCATGCGGCGCTGACCCGGCGCCTCAGGGCGGGCTGCCTGATCGGGTCAGGAACCGTCTCCAATGCCGACCCAACGGTTGGCGCGGCCTGCATCGCCGAACGCCGTGCCGTCGAGATGATCGAGCAAGGCGCGCCACAGACACCGTTCATGCGCTTCGGTGATCGCGTGCGCATGGAAGTCTTCGACCAGCAAGGGCAATCGGTGTTCGGGGCGATAGACCAGCGTGTCGTGCGTGGAGGCCTCCCATGCGCGTGATGATTACCGGGGCCAATGGTTTTGTCGGCCGGGCGCTGGTGAAACGATTGCTCGAAACCCATGAGTTACAAGGCCGGACGATCAGTGCGTTGATCCTGCTGGATAAAGAGTTAGTGGGCTTTGCTGACGATAAGCGCCTGCGCCGGCATTGCGGCAGTGTGACCGACGCCGCGTTATTGCGCCGTGCGTTGGCCGATGGCATTGATGTGGTTTTTCACTTGGTCAGCGTCCCGGGTGGCGCGGCCGAGCAGCACTATTCGCTGGGCTATCAGGTCAACCTGTTGGCAAGCCTGGAATTGCTTGACCAGTTGCGCGGACAGCCGGGCCGGCCGGTGCTGGTGTATGCCAGCAGCGTGGCGGTGTACGGCGGCGACCTGCCGGCCCGCATGGATGAGCGTGCGGTGCCGAGCCCGCAGTTGAGTTACGGCGCGCACAAGGTGATGGTGGAAATGGCGCTCAACGACCTTGCCCGACGAGGCGAGGTGGACGGTCGCGCCGTGCGCCTGCCCGGCATTGTCGCCCGTCCACGTGAACCCAATGGGCTGCGTTCGGCTTTCATGAGCGATCTGTTGCACGCCTTCGCCGAGGGCCAGCCATATTCTTGCCCGGTTTCGCCGCAGGCACAGGCCTGGTGGATGTCCGTGCGGTGTTGCGTGGATAACCTGCTGCGGGCCGCCGAACTGCCGGCTGCCGAGCTCGGTGAGTCACGCGTCTGGCAATTGCCGCTGCTACACCTGTCCATTGCCCAGGTCATCGATGCCTTGGCCGCGGCCTATGGCCAGGAGCGCCGCGCATTGATCAGCTTCGCTCCGGATGCCGGGCTGCAAGCGTTGTTCGGCAATTTCCCCGCGATGAAAACCCCTCTGGCCCGCGCCCTTGGCTTTCGCCATGACGGCTCGGCAGCCGCCTTGATTCGTAACAGCTTGAACACGGCTACCCCGATGCGTCGTGCGCGTGGGCGGGTGGCGCTTGGAGTGAGCGAAAATGCAATCAACTAAACGCCGCCTGGTGGACCTGTCCGTTACCCTGGACAACAACCCTTACACCGATCCACCGCCGTTGCTACCGAAAATCGACTACATGGACCATCAGCAAGGCTGGCCTGAGATGGCCGCGATGTTTCCCGGCCTGTCCAAGGCGCAACTGCCCGGCGACGAGTCCTGGGCGGCCGAGCGCCTGCAGATCACGACGCACAGCGGTACGCATATGGACGCCCCTTGGCACTACGCCTCGACCACGGACGGTGGCAAGCCGGCTTTCGGCATCGACGAACTGCCGCTGGACTGGTGCCTGCAACCGGGCGTGAAACTGGACTTTCGTCATTTGCCGGATGGCCATGTGGTCAGCGCCGCCGAAGTGCAGGCTGAGCTGGCGCGCATCGAGCACGTCCTCCAGCCGTTGGACATTGTCCTGGTCAACACCCGCGCCGGGGCGCTGTTTGGCCAGCCTGGGTATCTGGATGCCGGGGTCGGCATCGGCCGCGAGGCCACGTTGTATCTGCTCGAGCGCGGCGTGCGCGTGGTCGGCACCGATGCCTGGAGCTGGGATGCGCCGTTCAAGTACACGCGCGAACGCTTCGCCGCCACGGGCGACGCCTCGATCATCTGGGAAGGGCACAAGGCCGGACGTGACATCGGCTACGGCCAGATGGAGAAACTGGCCAACCTGGAATGCCTGCCAGCCCACGGTTTCCAGGTGTCCTGTTTCCCCTACAAGATCAGGCACGCTTCGGCTGGTTTCGTCCGTGCCGTAGCGATTTTCGAGGAATGAGCGTGACTGCGGACGCTGCTTTGACGATTGTCGATCCTCGATGGACATTGTTTGTGCGGGTCGCGGCGGCTGGAAGTCTCAGTAAAGCGGCTGTTTTGCTGGATATGCCGCAGTCCATGGTCAGTCGAAACATTGCGCAGCTCGAATCGCAATGTGGCGAGCGGCTGTTTCATCGTACTGGCCGTGGAGTGCTCCTGACTGAGTTTGGGGAGCAGTTGCTGCCTTGCGTGTCGAGTCTTATCGCGGACGCCGAAGGCCTGGCCGATGACATTCGTACCCGGCGTGGGAAACCCGTGGGGGAGGTGGTCGTAGGGATGCTGCCTTCGGCGGTCCGGCGGTTTGCCGGTACGCTTTTTGCGGCGGTACAAGCACAGATGCCGGGTGTGAGATTGCACCTGATCGAGGGCGCGAGTGCGCAACTCGAAGAGCAGCTGCAGGATGGTCGTCTGGATATGGCGCTGGTCCTGCGCGAGAACGAAGCCAGCATCGGCGAGGCGTATCTACTGGCCAGGCTGGCGCTGCATTTGATAGGGCCCGCCAGTGATCCGCTCCTTGCCGAGCGAGACATTGCGTTAAAGCGGCTATCCGGATTGCCACTGGTAGTCCCGGGACGTCCCCATCTGTTAAGGGCCAGGCTCGATCATCTGGCCGCCGAACAGTGCGTGGAGTTGTGCGTTGCCGTGGAAGCCGACTCCGTCCAGCTCCAGTACGAAGTCGTCGCGGCAGGCGGAGGTTATGCGATTGCCTCTGTGCTGCCGGGCTCGCTGGATCAACGACTGATTTCATCGCGCATTATCGAGCCCGTGCTGGAGCGCTTTGTCGTGCTGGTCGAGTCGCCCCGTCGTCCCTTGACCCGTGCTTCCCGTGAAGTGCGACGGCTGATTTGCAATCTGTCCATGCCATCGATTTGAGCGATAGCTGCTTTGCATCCCCAGCAGTATTCGGTGGGGGGCGCGCCTCGTAGGGTGTCAGTCAATCAACGACTGATCCCCGATTGCGAGGTTAGCGCTATGCATCACGCCCAAGAACCCCAAGTCATTGCCCCGACGCTTTTTCTCAGCGACGCCGATGTTGCCTCGCTCGCTGACTGGAGCACAGCCGTTGCCGCGCTCGCGCAGGCGTATGCCTGTCCCACGACGGATGCCATGGTGCCGCCTCGTTCCATGGCCCGCGGCGACGGTATCTGGCTGCGCAGTTTGACTGCTGTACCTCCCGCTGGCGGCCAGATGGGCTGCAAGTTGATCGCGGCCTCCATGCGGGCGCGCTGCGCCAGCTACCTGATTGCATTGTTCGACCAGCAAACCATGGCGCTCAGTGCCCTGATCGACGGCAATCGGGTGACGGGCTTGCGCACCGCTGCAACCGCTGCGCTGGCGGTTGATCTGCTGGCGCCTCAACGAGCGCTGCGGGTGGGCGTGATTGGTGCCGGGTTTGAGGCGCGTGGCGCGCTTGACTGCCTCAAGGCCGTGCGCGATGTCGCCCGTGTCCGGGTGTTCAGTCCAACGCCCGCGAGCCGCGAGCGATTTGCCGAAAGCTTCAGGCCGGGGCTGGATATCCAAGCAGTGAACACTGCGCAAGAAGCCGTGCAGGACTGCGATGTGGTGATCTGTGCCGCACGCAGTCGTGACGAGTCTCCAGTGTTGCAAGGGGCATGGCTTTGCGCAGGCGTGACGGTCGTGTCGTTGGGTTCCACCTTGCCTGAGCAACGGGAGGTTGACCCGGTCACGATGGAGCGAGCCGTCTGCATCGTCGCGGATATGCCGCAAGAGGTACTTCACGATACCGGCGACGCCATTGCTGCGATCAGTGCCGGTGTTTATGTCGCCGACAAATTAGTCGCGCTGTCGGATCTGGTCGCGGGTCGCGTCAATCCGCGCCAGAAAGAAAGCGACATCGTTCTCTACAAGTCAGTTGGCTCGGCGCTGCAGGATGTCGTCATCGCACAAGCGTTGTACGAGCGCGCCAGGCAACAAGGCCTCGGCATCGAGCTGCCTGCCAGCATTGTCCCTGTCTCGAAATAACCCCTCCACTGTTCGAAGGAAAATCATCATGGCTACTTACAAGAAAGCTGACGCCCGCGCCTGGGCTCGTGAAAACCTGATGGGCTGCTCGGCTGTCACCATCCCAAGCTTCAGTGCTGATCTGAAGCGTCTCAATGAGCGTGGCATACGCCACGACATCGAGCATACGGTTGGACTGGGTTACAGCAGCACGTTGCTGTGCAGCGAACTGGCGATCTCTGCCCAGGAAAACGCTCAATTCACCGCCTGGGCGCGTGAGTCGGGGAAAGACCTGATCCTGTTCTTTCACGCGGCTTTTGGCACGCTTGCCGAGAACATCGAGGCGGTGAAACTCGCTGAGAATGCCGGTGCCGACATCGTCCTGCTCTCCTATCCACCGCAGTTCTGGCCGACCAGCGAGCAGGAAATCTACGACTACACCAAGTCGTTCTGCGACGCGACGGACCTGGCCGTCATGCTCTTCCCGATTCCGCTCTGGGGCTTTGAGCGCGTGCATCCGGCGGGTATGTCGTTGGAGTTGGTCCGTCGCCTTCTGGCCGATTGCCCGAATATCGCCGCCATCAAGTCCGAGCAAGGATTTCCGTTGCCGGCGGGCATTTGCGAGATGTACTACCACTTCCGTGATCAGGTGGTGATCAGTTGCCCGATCGAAGCTGACGCAATCCCGTTGATGAGCCTGATGAAGCTGCAGTTTTCCGGCACCAGCAACACCGCCTGGATGAGCGACTACTACCCGAAAGCTTTCGAACTGGCCCGCACGGGCCGCTTCGAAGAGGCGATGGAACTGTATTGGAAGGTCAACCCGGCACGCAGTGCCAATGGCGCCGCCGCGCAAAGCTATGCCGGCGGCACCGGGGTGCTCAATCGCACGATGTGGAAATACCAGGACTGGCTCGCCGGCTTCAACGGCGGCCCACTGCGTGCCCCGGCGATGCGCGTGCCGGATCGCCTCATGAAGTCTTTGCGCCAAGGGCTGGTTGCGGCGGGCCTGCCGGTGACTTCGGACCCGGATAGCGCCTTCATGATCGGGCGTCACCCTTGCTGATTAAGAGGATTGCAAAGTGAAGCATTTACTTAAGGATCCGACGCTGTGGCGCACCGGTGCCTACATCGCCGGCGAGTGGTTGAACGAGACGCCGCACGGTCGGTACACGCTGCGTAATCCGGTGGATCAAGCGGTGCTGGCCGAGTTGCCACGCTGCCGCGAAACTGAAGTCCGGCACGCCATCGATGCGGCGCATGCGGCCTTTGGTCCATGGCGACGCTTGACGGCTAAACGCCGGGGTGAGGTGTTGCGCCGTTGGTATGAGTTGATGGTTGAACATCGTGAGGATATCGCCACGCTGATTACCCTGGAGGAGGGCAAGCCGCTGGAGGAGGCGCGGGGGGAGGTCGATTACGCTGCGTCGTTTGTGCGATGGTTTTCCGAAGAAGCCACGCGGGTGCGCGGTGATTTGATTCCCGGCGTAAAGGACACGCAGCGCATTGTGGTACTGCGCGAACCCATCGGGGTTTGCGCCGCGATCACGCCGTGGAATTTTCCCGCGGCCATGATCACGCGCAAGGCCGCTCCGGCGCTTGCGGCGGGCTGCACGATGGTCGTGAAACCGGCCAGCCAGACGCCCATGACCGCCCTGGCCCTCGCTGAACTTGCGCAGCGCGCGGGTGTGCCGGCTGGTGTGTTCAGTGTGATTACGGGGAATGACACCCGAGACATTGCCGGTGAACTCACGGCCAACCCGTTGGTGCGCAAACTCACCTTCACCGGGTCTACGGAAGTGGGCCGGTTGCTGTTGGCGCAAGCGGCCCAAACGGTCAAGAAATGCTCCATGGAGCTGGGCGGCAACGCGCCGTTCATTGTCTTCGACGATGCCGATCTTGATGCGGCAGCCGACGGGGTGATGTTGGCCAAGTTTCGCAATGGTGGGCAATCCTGCATCGGCGCGAACCGGGTGCTAGTGCAGTCAGGGGTCTATGACGCACTGGCCGAACGTATCGTCGAGCGCATGGCGCGCTTGACGGTGGGCAATGGCCTGGAGCCGGGTGTACAGGTCGGGCCGTTGATCGATGACGCGGCGGTAGGAAAATCCCAGGCCCTTGTTGATGATGCGCTGGCGCAAGGTGCTCGACTGCTGTCCGGCGGCAAGCCTCATGCGCTGGGTGGGTGTTTCTTCCAGCCCACCTTGTTGGCTGATGTGACTCATGGCATGCGGGTTGCTCGCGAAGAGATCTTCGGCCCGGTCATGCCACTGGTGCGTTTCGACAGTGATGACGAAGCCATTGCGATGGCCAATGACAGCGAGTTTGGCTTGGCGGCGTATCTGTACAGCCGTGACGCGGCCCGCATCTGGCGCAACGCCGCTCGCATCGAATCGGGCATGGTGGGCATCAACTGTGGCTTGATTTCAAATGAAGTCGCACCCTTCGGCGGCGTGAAGCAGAGCGGTCTGGGGCGAGAAGGATCTCACCTGGGGATCGACGAGTTCCTTGAAGTGAAATACCTCTGCTGGGATGGCTTGGAAAGCGTGTGAATCGCTATCGCGAGCAAGCTCGCTCCCACATGGGTTTGTGGGTGTTCACAGCACCTGGACACAACACAAAAACCTGTGGGAGCGAGCTTGCTCGCGAAGGCGTCGGTACATCCAACATCATCGCCAACTGACTCTCCTCGATCGCGAGCAGGCTCGCTCCCACAAGGGGACTGCGGGTGTTCAGCAGTCGAGCAGGCATACCCTCTGACACCCATCACCTCCTGCGATACCTCGGATTGTGGAAAGCGATTTCAGCGCTGACAGCCAATTCGATAGTCTCGTCGTTGATCCGGCACTTTTCGGTCGGAATTTCATGAGTCTGCGGCATTGAGTCGATCGCGCTGCAGAACCCGTCGGTGTGCCATGCAATGTCAGCCCGATTGAAATAAGAATAATTAGGAGAGCGTGATGATTGCAGCAGTCAATAAGGTCCTGGTAATCGGAGGCGGGTTCTCCGGTATGACCGCGGCTATCCAGCTCGCCCGCCAGGGCGTCGAAGTGGACCTGGTCGAGATAGATCCTCTGTGGTGTCCCCTGGGGGCCGGTATTACGCTCAGCGGGCCGACGTTGCGAGCGCTTGATACGGTGGGGATTCTTGAACGGGTGGCCGCAGAAGGGTATCTGTCGACCAATTTCGATGTGTTTTCACCGGTTGGCGAACTGATCGTGCAGTTGGCGCTTCGACCACCGGTCAGCGATAAACCGATTCCCTGTGGCGGCGGCATCCTGCGCCCGGTGCTGGCTCGCATTTTTGCCGACAAGACGCGGGAAGTGGGCACCCAGGTGCGCCTGGGCATTACGTTCGACAGCCTCATCGAGCATGCCGATGGCGTTGAAGTGTCTTTCACTGACGGCACCTCCGGGCGCTACGACCTGGTCATCGCCGCCGACGGTGTGCATTCGCGGATGCGAAAGGAGTTTTTCCCGCAGGCGCCCTCACCAAAACCCATTCACCAGAGTGTCTGGCGCGCGGTGTTGAAGCGTCCGCAGGAAATCGTACGGCCCAGTCATTGGCTGGGGCGCACCAAGGTCGGCGTCAATCCGATTTCCGAAACGCATATGTACATGTTCCTCATGGAAAACCGCGAGTTTTCCGAGTGGATCGATCCGGCCAGTTGGCCAGGCGAAATGGCGCGTCTGTTGGGTGAGTTCCCAGCGCCGATCCTGCAAACGCTTGTGCCGCAACTGTTCGAGCCGGGAGCCAATATCGACTACCGCCCGCTGGCCAATTTGTTGGTGCCGTTGCCATGGCATAAAGGCCGTATCGTGCTGATTGGGGACACGGTGCATGCCACCACGCCCCATCTGGCTTCCGGGGCCGGGATTGGCATCGAGAGTGCCATCGTGCTTGCTGAAGAACTGTTCGCCGACAGCGATCTACAGGCTGCCCTGAGCCGGTTCGAAGCGCGGCGTTGGGAGCGTTGCCAACTGGTGGTCGAGAACTCTGCACGGCTGTGCGAGATAGAAAAAAGTGCGGGTGACAAGGATGAGCATGCCCAGATCATGCGAGAGTCCACTGCTACGTTGGCTGAGCCTATCTGAGTGATTCAGCCTCTTCGACTGGATGCCTTGAATCACTTCAGCATCCAGTTCGAAGAGGGGCAGTGGACATGATGCAGTTAATTAATTCATTAAATGTTTACTGGCCCAGATCGAAAATGACGACCTCCTTGACGTATACAAAAAAAGATTCCGACGCCAGCACGACTCCTTCGTCAGACAGCTGTTGGAACAGTGCTCGCTGATACTGACGAAAAACAGAAAGATCGGCTTCATTTTCAAACCACAGGCTGGAAGTGCCTTCGTATACCGTGATGTCTGGCCCGAAATAGGACGTCACTCGGTCGCCTTCGGGAAGGTATCTGGAGCGAGTGTGCCGACGTAGCACCTTTTGGAAGTCCGGGTATTGATTGGCAACCGTGTCGTGAGCTGAATCCCAGGCGGTGAAAAAGGTATCCAGTTGCACCGTTGGGTTCTTTTTCAGGAAGACGATCGCCTTCCATTTGGAGGAGGCGGCATCGGCATTGGAAATCTCGACTTCATCCATCAGCTGAGCGGCCTGTTTTGACAGGTCGGCGAAGTTTTTTGCATCAGGCCCAACAGTTTGTTGGGTATAGGGATCGCTGAAGGTGTGAATCAAACCTGACATATCATCAAAAAATAATTCCGTGACGGAGTCCCGGTGAAATGTTTGTGTGTAGGCGTTATCGGAGTCAACGCCGAAAGCTGAGTCGATAACATGATTTTGCACGTATCGTTTGACGCCTAAGGGTTTAGCCCGGGCGATTTCTCCATGCTGGTGTTCTATATAGTTCAAGAACTCAGCATGCGTCATGCCGGGTTTGCGGCGTACGGCAGCTAGCATTTTAATCATGGGGGCACTCGCGTCTGGTCAGGGTTGATGACATTGGTCTTATCTTTCTAAACATCGAATGCGCTTTTGCAGGCGGTATTCACCGTGGTGATGTTTTAGAAACAAGATAAGACCAACGTTGTCCTCCAAACCAATCAGGGTTTCTGCTAGCAGGTATCACGTAAGAACATGCTTGATGCGTCTTTACCTGGCTGAGGCCTCTGCCAATGCTCTGAGGATAAGCCTCGGCACCTTCCACTGCCTGACCCGTCCGGCGAAAAAACAAATTGCTAAGGCTGGCCTGCGGTCTTGGTGGAGACAATTTTGCCGTAATTTTCTGCTGGCGGTGTCTCGACCACCAACGTACGTTCTTTGCGACACTTGAACTTCACCCCTTTGCGCGGCGCCATGACTCTGGCCGTCTCCATGCACATTGCCTTGGAAGCAAAGGTTGGCCCTGGTTGTCGTTCATCGACACAGCCTTCGAAGCCACTGCAGATCGTCATCACAACAAAATAGACAGTCATCATCTCGGTGTCGCTCCATTGAGTGATGCGATTGATTACTTCCTGTAGTCCAGGTCGGCGGCCTGAACGTTTTGCGGGGGTTGCCTGCGGATGATGAGCTTCGATTTGAACCCCCAGCAATGGCACATGGGTACCGTGCGTCGGGAAACCGTCACTGTATTAATTTATTTTTATCTCACCGGTTTTTGTGCCAATAACTTGGCGTCATCCGGGGTTAAGTGGACGTGCTTGAGGTGGCTTGGGAGGGCCGTCACCGGGCGGTGAAATGGCGCAGAGGTTTTCTCTTGTTGGCTGGTATTGTGCCGTCGTCCTGTTTTACGAAGACCTGGCAGTGTCCGTTTGGACAAGCTTGGCCTCGAGCCATTCCTTCAGCGCCAGCGTGGCGGAGGAGGCGAATTTTGCCGAGGGGCGGATAAGGTAGATCCCTCCTTTTGCCCCCAACTCCCAGTCCGGTAATACCCTGACCAGTTCTTTGTTTGCCAGCGCACGGCTGAACAGCCACTCCCCTGCACCGAGAATGCCGGTACCTGCAATGGCCGCGCTCAGAAGCGCTTCACTGTCGTTGGACACCAAAGAGCCTTGGGGGCGTACGGTCACTTGTTCACTGGCGCTGATCAGCTTCCATTCAGGATAAGACGCCAGCCCCGTGAACCCCAGGCAGTTATGCTTGGCCAGCTCCGTGGGTGACGCTGGCCAGCCATATCGTTCGATATAACCAGGAGACGCGCAAAGAATGCGCCGATGATCGCCGAGGCGCTTGGCAATCAGGCGGCTATCGTTGAGTTCCCCCAGGCGTATCGCCACATCGAAGCCTTCGGCGATCACATCAACCAAACGCTCGCTGTAATTCACGGTGATCGTTAAATGCGGATGGGCGGCCAGGAACTCCGGCAGTATCGGCGCCAACCAGAGCCTGCCCAGGGCGGCCGGCACCGCAAGCCGCAGATTGCCGCGCACCTCGGCAGCCCCTGACGCTGCCTCTTGCTCTGCTTCAGCCATCAACTCGGTCGCCAGCCGCAGGCGCTTGACCAGGCGGGCTCCTGCATCTGTCAGGCGGATGTGGCGGGTGCTGCGCTCGAGCAGCCTGACCCCCAGCCGGGCTTCCAGCGCCGCGAGGCGCTTGGAAATGATCGTGGGGTGGCGCTGCAAAAGCCGCGCGGCCGCCACAAATGAACCTTGCGATTCGAGCGCCAGCAAAGCGGCAAATTCGTCCGTGTGGCGGCTATCCAGTGTGATCACGTGCCCACAGCCTCCAGGCTTCTCAAGGACATCTCAGGGAATGAGCAGGAGAGTACCTGAAGCGCGGCCGCTTTCCAGGTCCGCGTGGGCTTGTGCGGCGTTCTCCAGTGGGTAGGTTTTCCAGACGGCAGGTTCGATGATCCCGGCCTGGAGTGCGGCCAGGACGTCATTGGCGCGGGCCTGATATTCCTCGACGCTGCTGGTGTGGGCGGCAATCGAAGGGCGGGTGAGGAACAGCGAACCCTTGGCGTTCAGCAGGCCCACTTCGACCGCTTGTGGCGCACCTGACGACGCGCCGAAAGACACCATCAGCCCGCGCGGGCGCAGGCAATCGAGCGATGCCGCGAACGAGACACGCCCGATCGGGTCGTAAACCACATCGGCCTTCTTGCCGTCGGTGATTCGAGCCACCTCCTGCGCCAGCGTCTGCGCATCGAAAACCAGAACTTCATCGCAGCCCAGTGCACGTGCCTTCTCGACGCTTTGCGCACGGGAGACGACACCGATCACGAACGCGCCCAGGTGCTTGGCCCACTTGGCCATGATGGCGCCCACACCACCGGCGACGCCATACAACACCATGACCGTTCCCGGACCCACTGGATAAGTGCTCTTGAGCAGGTACTGGGCAGTGATGCCCTTGAACAGAACGGCGGCGGCATCCTGGAAACTGATCGAGTCGGGAAGGGGCACCAGTTTCCCGGCCGGAACCAATCGACCACTTGCGTAGGCACCCAACGGGCCGGTGGCATAGGCCACGCGATCACCCACTTTGACATGAGTGACATCCGGCCCCACGGCAGCGACCAACCCGGCCCCCTCCAGACCCAACCCCGAAGGCAGGGGGACGGGAACCGCGCCGTTGCGCTGGGTGACGTCAAGGTAGTTGATGCCAATGGCATGCTGCTCTACCCACACCTCATCGCGGCCGGGCGCAGCATGATCGTTTTGTCGGACCTCTAGAACGTCCGGCCCACCCGTGGAAGAAAAACCAACGACAGTGACCATTTCAGCGACTCCTCAGGATTTGAACCAGGTGTCACTGGAGAATGATTGCGGATCAGGGCATGGGCAATACCTTGGACATGCAGGGTATAGCTGCACCCTGTGCAGCAATCCGGTTGATTGAATCAGTGGGTGGGCTGCCCCTGTCTTTGCTCGGAATCCTGTAATTCTTTATCCCCTGCGTCGCACTTTCACCCACAAAGAACCTGATGGCAGCAGAACCGGCTATCCTTTTGGAACACTGCATTCTTGGCAAAAAGGGACGTCATGCCTGACTTTGATCGCGCCACCAGCCCCGGATACGGCATTACATGCGCTGATCGAACCTGTTCGATGGGGCCCAGGTTTCCGCGATCCTCGTTACTCCGGATGGCTTCAATAACGGTTTCCTGTCTTTTCACGGCAACTGCCGGATACGGCCAGGACCTGCCAACCGCAGCGGGTCTCGAAAACGCCACGGTCACGGTGATGCAAGCGCAGGAAATCGTTTCCAAGGCCACCCTCGGTGCCGTTCGTTGGAGCGGCCCTGAATCCGGCCCGCAAGCCCAGCGGGGCAAGAGCATTGCGCTTATCGCTGAAGATTTGCGTAACGGCGGCATTGTCGGTGTCGCGCAGGGTGCCCGGGAGGCCGCCAATGCGTTGGGCTGGACGCTGAAGATATACGATGGTGCCGGCTCATCGGCCGGGCGCGCAAAGGCCTTTTCCGATGCCCTGGCCGCGAAGCCCGACGGCCTCATCCTGTGCGGCTCCGATGCCCTTGAGAACAAGGCGGCGCTGCTGCTCTTCGCCAACAAGGAGGTACCGGTGGTTGGCTGGCACGCTGGGGCACGCCCGGGGCCGATTGACGGCACACCGGTGGCCATGAACGTCACGACCGACCCGCTTGAAGTGGCGCGCCTCACGGCCATGGCTGCAGTGGCACAGTCAAGCGGACGCGCCGGCGTGGTCATCCTGACCGACTCCAAGTACAGCATTGCCATGGCGAAAGCCAAGGTCATGGAGGACGTCATTCGGGGCTGTCGAGAATGTACGTTGCTGGAGGTGCGTGATGTGGCGATTTCCGAAAGTGGCGAGAAGATGCCGGCGATCACCAAGGAGCTGCTTCAGCGCCATGGCAAACGCTGGACCCACACGCTGGCCATCAACGACATCTATTTCGACTACTCGATTGCCTCGCTGACCAGCGCCGCGATACCCAGTGACGGCATCAGTCTGTTGTCTGCCGGTGACGGCAGCGCTTCGGCTTTCTTGCGCATACAGGCAAAAACCTACCAGACCGTTACTGTGGCCGAGCCGCTCAACCAGCATGGCTGGCAAGTGATGGATGAATTGAACCGGCTGTTTGCAGGTCAGCCAGTGAGCGGCTTCGTCGCGCCGATTCACTTGGTCAATGCCGACAATATCGCCTTCGATGGCGGGAAAAAATTCCAGTACGATCCTGACAATGGCTATCGAGACATCTATCGCCACCAATGGAACCCCTGACGTTGGATATGACTTCCCGGTTTGGACGCCAGCTATTGCCACAATCGCTGCGTGCACAATTTACCCTGGCGTTCCTGACGCTGGCGCTGCTGATCCTGGCAGGCGCCGCCACGGCGGTCTACGCGTTGCGCACCTCTAACAGCGCCACTCGCCAGTTGACGGATGAACGACTGGTCCGCATGCAAAATGGGCAAGACATGGTGCAGCGCACCTTGCTGATCGAACGCCAGACCGACCAGCTTCTGACAACCCGTTCCCCGGACATCCTGCGTTCAAGTTATGCGGCGACCGTCGAACAGCTTGAAGCCCTCGATCAACGGGTGCAGCAACTGACTGCCGCGAACAGTGGCGTGGCGATACTCGACATGCATCAGTCGAGTCAGATGTTCCGCAACACTGCCAACATCGTTGCGCAGCTGCGAGAAAGCCTGCTGCAAACCGAGGTCACCTTCGCGCAGGCCCTGGAGGATCGCACCGCCCGATTGACGGCGACCCAGACCCGGGCCAGCCTGGAGCTGGCGGTGCTGCTTTTCGATCTGCCGCAGGCGGTTGACAGTGAGGCCGTGCAACGGCTGCGGGCCCGATATGAGCGCCTGCCACGTACCGCAGGCGCGTTATCCGACGCTGATGTGCAGACGCCGGATCTCTTCTCCCTGCGCCAGACGCTCATCAATCAACACAACGTCTTGCAGCGCTTCAATGAGCAACTCAAGAACGAGGCCGGGGTCCTGGTTACGGTGGCCCGTGAGCAATCGAACGCCTACACCGAAGACTATCGCGAAGCCGTGCAGCGCCTGGTCGAGGCCTCGAATCGCAGTCAGCAATGGGTACTGATCATGTTGGGCGCCAGCCTGGTATTCGCCTGGTTTGTCACCCGGGTCTTCATGGGCCGTCATGTGCTCGTGCGCCTGAATGAAATAAGCCGGCAATTGCGTCAGGAGCACACGGACAAAACCCATGTGATGATGGCCGACCATGGGAACGACGAGATCGGCAACATGGCGCGGGCGGTGAACCAATTTCTCAAAGACCGGCTTCAGCTGGAAAAAAGAACGGTTCAATTGAGTATCGCCACGGAGCGACTCGCCGTGCAAAACGACCGATTGGAAAAAGAAGCGATCATCCGTACCGGACAAGGTCATGTCCTGGAACTGATCGCCAGGAGCACCGAGCTTGCAGAAGTCCTCGACAGCCTGGCGCACCTGGTCGAGTCTCAACTGGAGGGCATGAAGGTCTCCATCCTGCTGCTGGATGAGGAGGGCAAACACCTGCTGCACGGGACTGCACCCAGCTTGCCGAAAGCCTATTGCCAGCTCATCGACGGAATCGAGATCGGTCCGAACGTCGGTTCATGTGGTACCTCGGCGTATCGACGAGAGCCGGTCATCGTCACGGACATCGAGCAGGATCCACTGTGGGAAGCGTACCGTTCACTCGTTGCGCCCTATGGGTTTCGCGCCTGCTGGTCGACGCCGATCCTGTCCCATGAGCGCAAGGTCTTGGGTACGTTTGCCTTGTATGCCAACACCGTGCGCAGCCCCAGCGCGGCCGAGACGCAACTGATCGACCTGGCCACACCGCTCGCCGGCATTGCGATAGAACGCCAACTGACCGAAAAGCGCATTCGCTTCATGGGCGACCATGACGCACTGACCGGGTTGCCGAATCGCACGCTGCTCGAAGACCGCCTCAAGCAGGCGATGCTATACGCCCAGCGCTACAACCGGCTGGTGACAGTGGTGTTTCTCGACCTGGACAAGTTCAAACTGGTGAATGACAGCCTTGGGCACAGTGCCGGGGACGAACTGCTGAAAACCGTCGCCCAGCGCATGCTGGGGTGTGTACGGCGTACCGACACCGTGGTGCGACTGGGCGGCGACGAGTTTGTGATCATCCTGTTCGACCAGCCCTCGGACCTGGACGGCGTGACGCCCGTCCTGCACAAAATCCAGGAAGCGATCCTGCGGCCGATTCAACTCAGCGGCCATACGCTCCACGTCACCTGCAGCATGGGGTTGGCCACGTACCCTACCGATGGCACCGACACCGACACGTTGCTCAGCAATGCGGACGCGGCCATGTACCGGGCCAAGGAGCTGGGGCGCAACAGCTTCCAGTTCTATACGAGCGAGATGAATAACAAGGTCCAGGGCAAGCTCGCCATGCAAGACGGGCTGCGAAGCGCACTCAACAACGACGAGTTCCTGCTGTTGTACCAGCCACAGGTGGATTTGCAGTCAGGTCAGATCATCGGCGTGGAGGCATTGATCCGCTGGCAGCATCCCGAGCTGGGCATGGTCTCTCCTATCAAATTCATTCCCCAGGCCGAAGAGACCGGGCTGATCGTGCCCATCGGCGACTGGGTGATTCATACCGCCTGCAGACAGAACAAGGCGTGGCAGGATGCCGGCTGGCCGCCGATCACCATGTCGGTGAACATCTCGGCTCGCCAGTTCATCGAACGGGACCTGATCGATCGGGTGATGCATGCCTTGCAGGAAACCGGACTGGACCCGATGTACCTTGAGCTGGAGCTGACCGAAAGCCTGATCATGCAAGACCTTCAGCAAGCCATCAGCAAAATGAAGGCCCTGCAAGCCATGGGGATCAGCCTCTCGATCGACGACTTCGGCACCGGCTATTCCAGCCTCGCCGCATTGAAAAGCTTCCCGATCGCGAGGCTCAAGATCGACCAGTCTTTCGTGCGCGATCTGCCCGACAACGAGAACGACAAAGCCATCGCCACCGCCGTGATTTCGTTGGGGCACAAGCTGAACCTCAAGGTCATTGCCGAAGGTGTCGAAACCGAGGAGCAGCAAACCTTCTTGCGTGATAACGGCTGCGATGAAATCCAGGGGCATTTTTTCAGCAAGGCGGTCAGTGCGCAGGAAATCAGCCGGTTACTGCGTACGTCCGGAGTGTTTGAACCAGGCCGCCTTGCCAGCCCTGGTTCGGTCAGGCAAAAAAAACGCGATGTAAAACGCCCGAGCGGTCCAATGTCTGGGCGCTGATGACGCAGCGTGCGGTAGCGCGCTGCTGTGCCGGCCAAGTCTGCAATCAGGCGCGAACACCCACACGGGTGTGCAGGTGTTCGGTGTTTTCCGGCCTCAGAACTGTTCGGGTTGCAGTTGCAACAGTGACGGGCTGCCGGCGCGGATGCTTTGTTCCAGGCTGAGGATGCGCGGCAGCAGACGGCCGAAGTAGAAGCGCGCGGTGCCCAGCTTTGCACCATAGAACGCAGGGTCTGTGGCGTGTTGGTGTTCGGCTGTCTGGGCCATGCGTGCCCACATGTAGGCATAAGCGACGTAGCCGAACAGGTGCAGGTACTCGACGCACGCGCTGCCGATGGCGTGGGGATCGAGGCTGGCCTGTTGCTGCAGCCAGTCGCTGAGGTTCTCCAGGCGTTGCACGGCGTCCAGCAGCTCGGCGGCATAGGCGGCGCCGGGCAGGTAAGCGAAGTCACGGACCTGAGCGGTGAACAGCCGCAGGGCCACGCCGCCGTTGCCCACTACTTTGCGCCCCAGCAGGTCGAGGGCCTGGATGCCGTTGGTGCCTTCATAGATTTGAGCGATGCGCACATCGCGTACCAGTTGTTCCTGGCCCCATTCGCGGATGTAGCCGTGGCCGCCGAATACTTGTTGGCCATGGATGCAACTGTCCAGGCCAGTGTCGGTGAAGAATGCCTTGGCCACTGGCGTCAGCAGGGCCACCAAGGCTTCTGCATCAAGCCGCTCCTGGGGGTGGTCGCAGAACTTGGCCAGGTCCAGTTGCTGGCCGACGTAGCAGGCGAAGGCCCGGCCGCCTTCGGTCATGGCTTTCATGCTGAGCAGCATGCGGCGCACGTCGGGATGGACGATGATCGGGTCGGCGATTTTGTCCTTGGCCTGGGCGCCTGCGGGGGACCGGCTCTGGATGCGTTCCTGGGCATAGCGGCGGGCGTTCTGGTACGAGGCTTCGGCACAGCCAATGCCCTGGATGCCAATGGACAGCCGCTCGTAGTTCATCATGGTGAACATCGCCGCCAACCCCTTGTTGGCCTCGCCGATCAGCCAGCCACTGGCACCGTCGAAATTCATCACGCAAGTGGCCGAGGCCTTGATGCCCATCTTGTGTTCGATCGAACCGCAGCTGACGGCGTTGGCTTTCCCAAGCTTACCCTGCGCATCAACGTGGATTTTCGGCACCAGGAACAGCGAGATGCCCTTAGGCCCGGCGGGCGCATCCGGCAGCTTGGCCAGGACCAGGTGAATGATGTTCTCCGTCAGGTCCTGCTCACCGCCGGTGATGAAGATCTTGCTGCCGGTGATCTGGTAGCTGCCATCCGCCTGGGGTTCGGCACGGGTGCGAATGATGCCCAGGTCGGTGCCGGCATGGGCTTCGGTAAGACACATTGAGCCGGCCCAGCGACCCTCGTACATCGGCGGCAGGTACAGAGCCTTGAGTGCTTCGCTGGCGTGGGCGTCGATGGCCAGGCAGGCGCCGGAACTCAGCGCCGAGTACAGGGCGAAGCTGGAGTTGGCGGCGTAGAGCATTTCTTCGAACTGTACGGCGAGCATCTTTGGCATCCCCATGCCGCCATAGGCCGGGTTGCCGCTCAGGCCAACCCAACCGCCGTCGATGTAGGTCGAATACGCTGTCTTGAAGCCGTTCGGCGTGCTGACCTGGCCATCGTGCCACTGGGCACCTTCCTCGTCGCCGCTGCGGTTGAGTGGAAAGATCAGGTTATGGGTGACCTTGGCGGCTTCTTCGAGAATCGCATCGGCGGTGGCGGCATCGACGGTATTCGCCAGGGCGGGCAGGCGGGCCCAGAGGTTCGGTGCGTTGAAGACTTCGTGCAGGACAAAACGCATGTCTCGCAAAGGGGCGTTGAATTCGGGCATTGCAATGAGCCTCATGCAAGGAAAGGAGGTTGGATGGCCGCAGTCGCGCGGTTCACGATCCCAGGCACCGCTGACGTGCGGGTGCTCGCCGGCCCACGAGACGGCCGGTGAGACGCCGGGGCTGTCAGCGATACCTGGGGTTTTTCGGCGATCGGGCTAGAGATTCTTCGCCATGTCGCGCAGTACGAACTTCTGGATCTTGCCGGTGGAAGTCTTGGGCAACTGGGTGAAAACCACCGTGCGTGGCACCTTGAAACCTGCCAGGTGCTCGCGACAGAAGCTGATGATCTCGGCTTCGTGCACTTCTTCACGGTCGGATTTCAGGGTGATGAAGGCGCAGGGGGTTTCTCCCCATTTTTCGTCAGGACGGGCCACCACGGCGGCTTCCAGAACCGCCGGATGTCGATAGAGCACGCCTTCCAGTTCGATGGTGGAAATGTTCTCGCCACCGGAAATGATGATGTCCTTGAGCCGGTCGCGGATTTCCACATAGCCATCGGCATGGGTGACGGCCAAGTCGCCGGTGTGGAACCAGCCGCCTTCAAAGGCTTCGGTGGTGGCGCTGGGGTTCTTCAGATAACCCTTCATCACGGTGTTGCCGCGCATGAAGATCTCACCGATGGTCTGGCCGTCATGAGGCGTTGGTTCGAGCGTTCTTGGATCGGCCACCATCAACCCTTCCAGGGTAGGGTAGCGTACGCCTTGGCGAGCCTTGATCTGGGCTCGCTGTTCCAGTGGCAGCTCATCCCAGGCCGCGTGCCAGGCGCAGAGAGTCACCGGCCCGTAGACCTCGGTCAGACCGTAGACGTGGGTGACCTTGATACCCATTTCCTCGACGGCGCCAATCACCTTGGCCGGTGGTGCCGCTCCTGCAACCATGGCACTGACCGGATGATCGATCGCGGCCTTGGCCGAGTCGGGCATGTTCACCAGGGCGTTGAGCACAATGGGCGCACCGCAAAGATGGGTGATCTGATGCTCGCGAATCAGGTTGAGGATTTTTTGCGGATCGACCCGGCGCAGGAACACATGGACGCCGGCCAGGGCGGTCACGGTCCAGGGGTAGCACCAGCCGTTGCAATGGAACATCGGCAAGGTCCAGAGGTACACCGGATGATTGCCCATGGCCCACGTCATCTGGTTGCCCAGGGAATTGAGGTAGGCGCCGCGGTGGTGATAGACCACGCCTTTGGGGTTGCCCGTGGTGCCAGAGGTGTAGTTCAGGGAAATGGCCTGCCATTCATCGTCTGGCCACTGCCAGGCGAAGTTCGGGTCGCCCTCGGCAAGAAACGCCTCGTAGTCCAGTTCACTGTTTGCCTGGCCTTCGCCGTACTCCGGATCGTCGAGGTCGATCACCAGGGGCGGGTGGTCGAGCATGCCGATGGCCGCTTGCACCACATCATGGAACTCACGGTCGGCGATCAACACCTTGGCTTCGCCATGGGCCAGCATGAATGCGATGGCCTCGGCATCCAGGCGTACGTTGAGGGCGTTGAGCACCGCTCCGATCATCGGCACACCGAAATGCGCTTCAAGCATGGCCGGAATATTCGGCAGCATGACTGCCACCGTGTCGTTTTTACCGATGCCGCGTCCGGCCAGGGCTGAGGCGAGGCGCCGGCAGCGGCTGTAGGTGTCGGTCCAGGTGCGCCGGATCGAGCCGTGGATCACGGCCGGGTAATCGGGATAGACGCTTGCGGTGCGCTCGATGAAGCTCAGGGGGGTCAGGGCGATGTGGTTGACGCCAGTTGGCGCAAGACCTTGCTCGTAGATGGACATGGCTGGGGTACCCGGTGGCTGATTATTAGCTCTATTGGCCGAGGTTCTCGTGGTCACGGGCTGCCGGTGCCAGCTGAATCGCAGTGCGATTGTCGGCAGACGCGTTCACCACAGAAAAGCTCGGTGACTTATCCGGGGGAATTTATATACTGTTTGCCGATTGATATGGAAGTACTACCTGAGTTGTATAGTATATATACCATATGTTGCTGATCCTCTTTTCACGACAGGTTTCCTGATGATCTCCACCTCCGTTCGCTTGCACGGCTGGTTGCGCCTGCAACGTGATGGCATGGCCCTGGCGGCTTGCGCCGATGCCCTTTGCCGGGCCTTGCAGGATTGCGCGCAAATCCGCCGGGCGGTCTACCTGAGCTGGCATGCGCCAAGTGGCATCTATCGGCATGAAGGCCGTGCCCGGCATTTGCCGCCGGGCTTTGGTGAAGCTTTGCAAAGCAGTGACCGGGCGCTTTTCCAGCGTTTGCAGGACGAGGGACGATTGGAGCTGACGCAGGTGCGCCAGCTCGATTGCTGGCTGGCCGGTCGTCTGCGTCGTGCGGCCCTCGAGCATGGCCAGGTCCTGGAGTTGACCCTGCAGTCGGGGCAGCAAGGCTTGCTGCTGGTTGAGCTACAGCCGGAAGTGGGCCAGGACTGGCTGGTGGCCGTCCACGAATTGCTGAATCTGCTGTTGGCCAGTGTCGGTGGCCAGTTGCGCGATTCGCCGCTGCTCGGCCATGACCCGCAGCCAAGTGCATTGCTTGATTCGCGAGGCCGACCGCTGGAGCTCAATGAGGCGCTGATGGCGCTGCTCGAACAGCTGTCGTTGGTCGATGCCTCGAGCCTGTTGCCGGTCAGCCACTCGCACCTGGTACAGGCCTGTCTGGCTCAGCAGCGAGCCATCGAGAACGTGGAGGTGCAGGTCGCCGAGCAGATCCTGATCTGGACGTTCATTCCCGACCCCAAGGCCAATCGCGTGCTGGCCCGCTGTCGCCAGGCCACCGCGCAGATCCTCGCTGAGCGTGAGTCGGCCAAGGCGCGGCGCCTGTACCGGCTGATCACCGAAAATACCACCGATCTGATTTCCCGCCATACCCCGGACGGCTGCTTCCTCGATGCGTCACTGGCTTCTTGGACGCTGCTTGGCTACTGGCCGCAGGAGCTGCATGGGCGCCAGGCCCACAGCCTGTTTCACCGGCAGGACCAGGCTGGCCTGATGCAACGCACCCGCGATGCCCTGGAGCTGGACGGCTATCACACCATGACCTACCGCATTCGCCATCGCGACGGCCATTACTTGTGGTTCGAGACCGCGTGCCGTGCCATTCGCGAAACCTACACCGGCGCGGTGGTTGAGGTGATCAGCGTGTCTCGGGACATCACCGCCCGGGTCCAGGCCGAAGAAAACAAGCGCCGTTTGGCGGAGGTGGTGGAAGCCAACACCGACCCGGTGCTGTTCATCCAGCCCGATGGCGCGGTGACCTACCTCAACCCGGCGGCGCGGCGCACCCTTGGACTGGAGGCGCAACACAGCCTGCCTACGCTGGATGCCTTTCTCAGCGCCGAGGTGCTGGCCAGCCTGGAACAGGAAGGGTGGGATTATGCCGAGCGCAGCGGCCGCTGGAGCATCGAGGCTCGCCTGCAACCGCCGGCCGGAGGGGCTTCGGTGCCGGTGTCGTTGATGCTTCTGGCCCATCGCGCGGCCAGTGGCGAGCGTTTCTATTCGCTGGTGGCTCACGACCAGTCTGAACGAGAGTTGCGTGAAGCCCAGCAGCGTCATCATCAGGACGAACTGGCTCACACAGCGCGCCTGGTGACCCTTGGTGAACTTGCCTCGGGCATTGCCCATGAGATGAATCAACCGCTGGCGGCGGTGGTCAATTATGCCAACGCCAGCCAGCGCTATTTGCAGGCCCTGGGCAGTCATTCCGAGGCCGCCGAGAAGGTAGCCCAGGGGCTGGAGCGGATCGCCGTACACGCCAATCACGCATCGGAGGTGATCAAGCGCCTGCGCGCCTTTCTGCGTAAAGGTCGCCGCCGTATGGAGGCATTGGACCTCAGTGAAGTGGCCCGGGCAACCACGCGCCTGTGCCTCTGGGAAGCGAACAGTTGCCAGGTGGAGATCGTGGAGCGGTTGCCGGATAATCTGCCGCTGGTCTACGCCGACCGGGTGCTGCTGGAGCAGGTGCTGCTCAACCTGCTGCGCAACGCCATCGAGGCCAATCGCGAGGCCCATCCCGGCCAGTCGTCGCAGATCGTCCTGGCGGTCGAGCCTGGGGCCGACGGCGGGGTGCAGGTCAGTGTCAGCGACCAGGGACACGGCGTGCCGACGGCGCAACTGGAGCAGATTTTCACCCCATTCTATTCCAGCAAGGTCAACGGCCTGGGGTTGGGGCTGTCCATGAGTCGCAGCATCATCGAAGGTTTTGGTGGCGAGTTGCAGGCCCGGCCCTTGGCCGTGGGCTTGCAGATGCGCTGCAACTTGCCGGGGCCGACCCTGGCCGGCTCGGCCCGACAACAAGAGGAGTAAGGCAATGGTGAGTGTGGCGGAGCAGGTGGTGTATGTGGTCGACGATGACCAAGGCATGCTCGACTCGACGGTCTGGCTGCTGGAGTCCGTGGGCCTCAAGGCCCTCTCGTTCACCAGTGGCCGGGAATTTCTCGAGGCCTGCGACAACCCGCTCAATGGCTGCGTGCTGCTGGATGTGCGCATGCCAGGCATGGGGGGGCTCAACGTGCAGGAAGAGATGCGCAACCGTGGGCTGCGCCTGCCGGTAATCTTCGTCAGTGGGCATGCCGATGTGCCGATTGTGGTGCGGGCGTTCAAGGCCGGGGCCCATGATTTCATCGAAAAGCCCTACAACGAACAGTTGCTGCTCGACAGCGTGCAACAGGCCTTGAGCCTGGCCGACGACAGCCAGACCGTCAGTGCGGGCCAGGCGCGGGTGCAGGCCCGGCTGCAGAGCTTGACCCCGAGGGAAAATGACGTGTTGCTGCCTTTGGTCCGGGGCTACACCAACCGTGAGATTGCCGAGCAGCTTGGGGTCAATGTCAGGACCATCGACCTCTATCGTTCCCGGGTCATGAAGCGCATGGGCGCCGAGAACCTGCCGCAACTGGTGGGCATGGCGATTGTCGCTGGCCTGATCGACCCGTTGCAGTTGCGCTGAGGGCTTGGCTCAGGCCGCGGTGACGCGCAATGTCGGTTCGGCGGCGACCTTGGACGCCAACACCCGTTCTATGGCGCCAGCGAGCAGGTTCTCCAGCAACTCATCGTGTTCGTGCTGCCCAAGGGGGTGGTGCGCCAGCCAACTGGGCGCGCTGTTGAGCAGGGTGGCAATGGCGTGGCCGGCCGCGGCTATTGCCCGGGAGGGGAGGCGCCGAGGAGCACCCAACATCAGCAACAGCCGCCGTTCGTATTGCTCGCGTAAATGCTGCACCCGCTGTTGTTGCTCGAGGTTGAGGCACCCGCTGTCGCGCTCCACCAGGCGAAAATGCCAGGGCATCTCCCGGTGCAGCTTGAGGTGGGCGCGGATCAACCGTTGCAGGTTGCCGCGCTTGTCCCGGGGTTGCTGTTCAATGCGCCCGAGGGTGGCCAACAGCTCCTCGAAAAACTCCTCGATCAGATCGGCCAGCAGGTGCTGCTTGCTTGGGTAATGGTGATACAGCGAGCCGGGCGTCAGCCCCAGGTGGCTCGCCAGCTCCCGCATGCCGACCTGGCCGAAGCCCTTGCTGGCGAACAGTTCCAAGGCTTTGTCCCGGCTTTCGGCGAAGCGCGAACAACGCTCAGCCATAGGCATGGAAACCCCGCCCGGACTTGCGTCCCAGATAGCCGGCGGCGACCATTTCCTTGAGCAGTGGAGCCGGGCGATATTTGCTGTCGTTGAAGCCTTCGTAGAACGCCTCCAGGATTGCCAGCAAGGTGTCCAGGCCGATCAGGTCGGCCAGGGCCAGCGGTCCGATGGGCTGGTTGCAGCCCAGGCGCATGCCCGCGTCGATATCTTCGGCGCTGGCCAGGCCTTCCTGGAAGACCAGGATGGCTTCGTTGATCATCGGCACCAGGATCCGGTTGACCACGAAGCCCGGACGGTTCCCGGCGGTGATCGCGGTCTTGCCCAGCCGTCGGGCCATTTCCAGGGCCATGGCGTGGGTCGCGTCGTGGGTCTGCAGGCCACGAATCACCTCGATCAGGCCCATTACCGGCACCGGGTTGAAGAAGTGCAGGCCGATAAAACGTTCGGGGTGACTGACGCCGGCAGCCAGTTGTGTGATCGAGAGGGAAGAGGTGTTGGACGCGATCACGCAGTCGCTGCTGACTTGAGTGGCAACCTGTTGCAGCAGTCGCTGTTTCAGCTCGAGGTTCTCGGTGGCGGCTTCGATCACCAGTTGTGCATCGGCCAGGCTGGCGTAGTCGGTGCTGGTGCGGATCTTGTCCAGGGCGAGATGTTTCTGCGCTTGGCTCAGGGTCTGCTTGGCGATTTGCCGGTCGAGGTTCTTGGTCACGGTGGCCAGGGCTTTTTCCAGGGCGCTGCCGGAGATGTCCAGCAAGATCACTTCGAAACCGGCCAGGGCGCAAACCTGTGCTATGCCGTTGCCCATGGTGCCGGCGCCGATCACGCCGATTGTGTGCAGATGCATGTGAGGTGTTTCCCTTTTTTAGCGCGCCCCAGCGCAGTCAATGGCTGGCCTTGGACGCGGTCCGCTGGAGGGGGCTCGACAGATGGTGTGCCGTGCCCCTTAATGCCGCCAGTCTAGAGGCCGCCGTTGGGTGGGCCTATGCCATAACTGCTCAGCGATGCTGGCGTTTTTTGCCATCCGGGAAGTGGGGAAACTGGGTTTATGCGGGAAAAGGATTCGGTCGCGGTCTACTTCGTGCACACCATGATCCACGCGCTGCGGGACCAGCCTCAACGGCTGGCGGCGATACTGGCCGAGGCCGGCATCGACCCGGCGTTGCTGGGGCAGCCTGAGGCCCGGGTTTCAGCGAGCGCTTTTGCTGCTTTGTGGCTGATCCAGATTCGCGAACTACAGGACGAGTTCTTCCAGCTGGATTCCCACGGCATGCCGGTCGGCAGTTTTGCCCTGATTTGTCGGGGATTGATTCAGGAACCCGACCTGGGCAAGGCCTTGCGCCAGTGCCTGGGTAACTTCGGGTTGTTCCTGAGGGACTTTCGCGGCAGCCTCAGCGTGCGTGGCAAGCGGGCGGTGATCAGTCTGCAGACGTGCTCGGCGGACCCGGATGCCCGGCGTTTTGGTGAGGAAACCTTCCTTGTGCTGATGATCAGCCTGCTGTGTTGGCTGGGCGGGCGGCGCATTCCCATCGATCGCGCGGACTTTCGTCAGTCGCGCCTGGCCCTCAGCGACGATGCGCTGCTCTGGGGGCCCAACCTGAGCTTTGGCGCCGAGCGCACGGAAATCGAATTTGCCAGCCGCTACCTGCGCTTGCCAGTCGTTCAGGACCTGGCCTCCCTCAAGGTATTTCTGCGCAGTGCGCCACAATGGCTGGTGATCCGTTTTCGCAATCAGCATGGCCTGGCTACGCGGCTTCATCAGTGCCTGCGTCACAGCCATTACAGCCAGTGGCCGACCCTGGAAGCCTTTGCCAGTGACTTGCGGATGAGCCCCAGCACCTTGCGTCGACGCTTGGAGCGCGAAGGAAGTTCGTTCCAGGAAATCAAGGACGAGGTCCGTCGTGGGCTGGCCGTCGAGCTGCTGCGCCAGACCGGCAGCAGCATCAGTGACATTGCCGAACAGACCGGCTTTCAGGAGCCCAGCGCCTTTCATCGTGCCTTCAAGAAATGGACCGGCGAAAGCCCCGGTCGCTATCGTGCACGCTTCCAGCGGTCGGCATGACCAGCCCACAGGCCACCGCAGCACTGACGGCCTGCTGGCGGCTTACCGAACCCAGCTTGCGTCGGGCATTGAGCAGGTGGAAGTCGATGGTGCGTTCGGAGCAGGTCAGGATGTGGCTGATCTCCCAGGTGGTCTTGCCTTCGCTGGCCCAATACAGGCAGTCCATTTCCTTGGGCGTCAGGTCCTGGCGCGGTTGGGCAGGTCGTTGTAACTGATGTCGTATCCCGGCGAGCAAGTAGGGGATGAGCATGAACAGTTGATAGACGGCGGGGTTGGAAAAACCCTTCTGTTCGGTGATCTGTGTGTCGTCGAAGGCCACGCTCAGTGTTCCCCTGAGCATTTCGTAGCGCAGCGGGATACTCACGCCGCTGCGCAGGCCGTGTTGCTCGCGTTGCTCCCAGAAGTGCCGGGAGCGTCCCCGGGCGCGCCGTCGTTCGCTGTCCCAGAAAAGCGGCACCAGTTCGCGTCGACAGTGCCTGAGTATCGGGTCGATCTCGATCAGCCCGTCACAGCGGTAGTGTTCCAGCCAGCGTTTGGGAAAGGTGGTGATGAGACCAGCGAGAGGGTCGGTATCCCTCGGCGCTACCGGCCCCAGACTGATGAGGTAGCTGCCGAAGCCGAGTTGGCGCAGCACTTTGTTCAGCAGGCGCTCCCAATCGCAACGGTTGGCATCCTTGGCGAGGCTCGTGAAGGCGGTCAGCGTAGCGGCACGCTCGGCCTGGGTCCGGCCGCAGGCGGGGGAGTGGTGTTTGTCCATAAACGGATCGCTCTAGTTGTAGCAGGAATGAAGCAGTCGCAGTGCGGGGGAAAGAAGGGGCGCAGGCCCCTTCCGGGTGGATCACTTGTGCACGTGACACCGGATGAAACTGCGGAACAGGTCCAGGCCGTTTTCGGTGAGGATGCTTTCAGGGTGGAACTGCACGCCCTCCACCGGCAGGTGGCGATGGCGCACGCCCATGACATAGCCGTCGTCCGTGGATCTGGATGTGATCTCCAGGCAGTCGGGTAACGGCTGCTCGCTGATCATCAACGAGTGGTAGCGGGTCGCCCGAATCGCATGTGCCTGGGTGTGGTCATAGACGCCCTTGCCGTCGTTCTCGATCGTGCTCACCTTGCCGTGCATCACGTGTGGGGCCCGGCAAACCTGGGCACCGAAGGCCAGGCCGATGGCCTGGTGACCCAGGCACACACCCAACAGCGGCAGGCGCCCCTGAAAGTGCTTGATCACTTCGATGTAGCCCACATCCGCCGGATGCCCAGGCCCAGGGCCCAGCACGCAGAAATCCGGCGAGAACGCTTCAATGCGCTGGATGAGGTCCGGTACGTCGTGGCGCTCGACGTGGGTTTCCAGCCCCAGTTGTTCCAGGTACTGGCTGATGATGAAGACGAAGCTGTCATAGGCGTCGATCAAGAATACTTTCACAGTGCGATCTCCTGGCCGGTCACTGCCCGATAGACGGAACCCATCTTGTACAGCGTCTCTTTCCATTCCAGCTCTGGCACCGAATCGGCCACCACTCCGGCGGATGCACGCAAGTGGTACGTGCCCTCGTCGAAGACCGTCGAGCGGATGCACAACGCAGTGTTGACGCTGCCATCGAAGCCGACCAGGCCAAGGGCCCCGGCATAAATGCCCCGGCGGTTGCTTTCCATCCCCTCGATCAGCTCCATCGCCCTGACCTTGGGCGCGCCAGACATGGTGCCCGCGGGGAACGAGGCCTTGATCACATCGTAGGCATCCAGGCCCGGGCGCAGCAAACCGCGAACGTTCGACACCATGTGGTAGAGGTGCGAGTACTCTTCCACCAGCATGAACTCATCGACCTCCAGCGAGCCGGCCTGGCACACGCGACCGATATCGTTGCGACACAGGTCGATGAGCATCAGGTGTTCGGCGCGCTCCTTCTCGGAGCGGGTCAGCTCCAGGACCAACTGAGTCGGATCGACGCCAGGTTTCTTGCCCACGGTGCCGGCGATCGGGCGCATCTCGATCAAGTCGTCCTTGATCCTGACGAACAGCTCCGGACTGGCGCCGATCAGGTCGATGCCGCCTACGTGGGCCAGGTACATGTAGGGGGAAGGGTTGCGCAGGCGCAGGTTCTGGTACACATCGAACGGCGAAACCTGCGAGCGGATGCGAATCTCATGGCCGAGCTGGATCTGGTAGACGTCGCCGGCGCGGATGTGCTCCATCGCCACTTCGACACGCTCGACGAATTGCTCCGGGGTCACCGTGCGCTCTTCCTCGAAGCCCTCGGGGTAGGGTAGCGGAGCCAGCGCCTCGGCTGCCGGGGTTGTGCTCAGGAAGGGGTAGTCCTCCAACGTACGGGGCGACCAGAGATCGTGGTTGTTGATCAGGGTTTCGACGATGCCATTGCTGTGGAAATAAACCAGGGTCTGATAGACCGACAGGGCAATGAGCGGGTAGTCGTAGGTCTGTTTGGCCAGATCGGGAAGTCGCTCGATCAGGCGAACGCAGTCGTAGGCGAAATAGCCGAAGAAAGCCAGGCTGGAAGGGGCATTGGACGCAGGCTGGAACGTTGCCTGGATAGCCCGCAGCAGGTTCCACGCCGCCTCGCTGTCGGGTAGATGGATCTTGTGTTCCTGGTCGACCTGCATACCCGCTTGCCGCAGGCTGGCGGACAAATGTTCACACAGGGCGGCGCAGCCTCGCAGTTGGGCCTGGCCCTCATTGATACATACCTCGAAAAGCGGTTCGAGCCCGATGATCGTCGCCCGGCGATCGCGGCTTGGGCCGGACAGTGATTCAAGAATGAAAACAGACTCGCGACCCAGTTGTTCCAGTGCATTTGCATATATGCCAAGTGCATCCGTAGGTCGACGTTCTTCGCGACGAAGAACATTTACGCCAATTAGATTTTTATTCACGGTTAATACCATATTCAAGGTGTAACGATTCAGGCGCTCGATTAAGAGAGCACCACGGGAATATAAAGCGCGCAGGCACTTTAAATACGTGTTGACGGATATTCTGAATAGGCGGGGCGAACGCTGTTCATGTCGCGCGCACTAAAAAGCTTGCAATGGATTGCAGCCAATTGTTGCGCGGGGCACAAGGCGCGAGCGCCTTCGATTTCAGAGGGGAAAGATCAGGACGTTGCTGGCAGGCAGCAGACAGGCTCCGGTCTTCGCTAGATTAGCGACGCCAGATATTGCTTTTGAAGATGGCCAGAATGGCCCGGGAACAGCTGTCGGGATAGCTGTGGGAGGAACTGATAGCAGAAAGGTGATAGTACATTTTTAGACATCCCAGTCTTGGCTAAGCACTGCGGGAATAATTGGCAGTGCGGCGAAATTACCAGCGTGCCCTGGGGCTGTCAACTGCTGAGGGAATATTAATCTTTGATTCATTTCTGAATGTCGACCGGGCGAAGAGCTACCCCTGCGCGTATGTAACCGCGCGTGCTTTTAACAAGAAACTCGTGCGCGCACAACTGCGAGATAGCGCAGCTGGGTATTTATAAGTTCTGTTACTAACGTAGCGGCCGTTGAGTTCCAGTAACCCATCAAACCTGAGCGGCTGAAATGAAAGAGCATTTAGAGACATTCAAGAAGCGGTACGATCCGATTCATCATGCCTATTGGACCGACGTCCTCAGCGACACCGAGCTGGCGGCCTGGCACCAGGCACAGTTACGGGAAGTGATCGGCCACGTGAAGCGGTCCTCGCCGTTCTATTCCAGGCACCTTGCCCAGGTCGACGAGCGTTCGCTGACCTTGGATGACCTCGCCACCCTGCCATTCACGACCAAGGATGATCTGCGCGAGGCTGGCTTCGACATCTTGTCCGGCCCGTTGGAAGACAGCATCTTCTATTACGAGACCACGGGGACCACCGGGCCAGCCACGCCATGCCCGCGGGACCGCAAGGAAAGCTACGCGAGCAATCGCCAACTGGCCATGGCCTACCAGGCCGTGATCGAAAAGCATTTCCCGGGCGAAAAGACCGTGGTCGGCATCATGGGACCCACCGAGGTCCATTCCTTCGGTGACACCCTGGGCGATGTCTGCACCCAGCTTGACCTGTGCAATGCCAAGATCTGGCCGCACTCACCGGTGATCGGCTGGCCCAAGGCCCTGCAACTGCTCAAGGACCTGCGGATCGGCGTGCTCGCATCGGCACCGGGGCTGTTGCTGGCCATGGCCAAGGAAGCCGAGCGCCAAGGCTTGAACCCACGCGAGGACTTCGCCCTGCGCGCGTTCATGATGAGCGGCGAGCTGTGCACCCCTGCATTGAAGAACAACCTCTACAGCCTGTGGGGCGCGCAGGCCTACAACAGCCTGTATGGCTCCCAGGAAGCGATGATCATCGCGGCCTGCAACGCCAACGACCAGTTGGTGCCGCATCGCCTCAACTACATCATCGAAGTGCTCGATCCCAAGTCCGGGGAAAGCCTGGGCTGCACCGGCGACGGTGAGTTGTGCGTGACCATGCTGATCCCTGGCAGCAAGCCGTTGATCCGCTACCGCACGGGTGACCTGGTCTCGATCCAGTCGCGCCCCGGCTATCCGCAATCGATGCGCCAGACCGTCAAGGTCGTCGGTCGGGTGAAGGATGCCGTGCAACTGAACGATCGCGCCTTCTCGGCCGCACAGATCGAGCAGGCGCTGCTTGAAGGCGTCGAACAATGCCTTGGCTACCAGATCATCCTCAGTCGCGCCAATGATCGCGACACCGTCATCGCCAAGCTGGAAATGTCGCGCTTCTTCGAAGGCGATCGTGGGCGTCTGGTGCTGCTGATCAAGGAGCGCCTGCGCGAACGGCTGGGGGTCGATGCCACGGTCATGGTGGTGGGCGATCTGGCCGAGCATGTGAACCTTGGCAGTTGGTTCAGTTGGAAAGAAGCGCGCATCGTCGATCAGCGTCAAGGCCAGTGAGGTCAGCGATGAGCCTGTCTGTTCGCGTGATCGACAACGCCAATGAACTGTTCGAGTCCGTCCGGCAACTCAGGAGTCGCTACCTGGGGACCAACCCGGCACGGGAGGATGACTTCGAGCGCAGGGAGCAGGTGCGCGACGCCTTGTCCTATCACCTGGTCTACCTGGACAAGGACGAAGTGGTCGGGACGTTGCGCGTCACCCCCCTGGGTCATGGCCTGAGCTTCGTCGAGCGAGCGGTCGACGTGCAGGCCTATTTCGAACAATCGACGGATGCCTTCGATGCCAATCGCCTGGTGCTGGACGAGCGATACCGCGGCGGTCGGCACCTGCGCCTGTTTCTCCTGCAAGCGGCCATTTGGCTGAAAGCCAACACCCACCTGCGATTCATCTCGGCACTGTGCCGCGGTCAATTGGCTGCGCTCTATGTCGGCCTGGGCGGGCGCGTGCTGGTGGATGACGTTACCTGGACCGGGGAACAGGTCGAGCGGCGCTACAGCCTCGTGTACCTGGAACTCGAAAGTGTTTACCTCAATGTTAAAGGAGCCAATTGAAATGCAAGCATTCTTCAAGGAACTCGACGCTATCGTCGACGCGGGCTGGGCCCAGATCAAGCAGGGCGCCTACTGGAAATTCAGCCTGGACAACCCGACGCCGCCAGCCCTCTATCAACAGCTCATGCTGCAGGTCTACCACTACACCCGCTACAACTCGGTGAACCAGGCTGCCTGCGCCTTCAGTGCCGATCCAGAGGAGACGACGCTGTTGCGTTTCGTCTACAAGCACGCCCTGGAAGAGCTGGGCCACGAGCGCATGGTGCTGCGTGACCTCGAGTCGGTCGGGCTGCTGCCGCAAGCCATGCCGGCACCCCTGGCGCCGACCCAGGCACTGATCGCCTTTCTCAACGATGTGGCTATCCGCAAGGGGCCGATCGCTCGCCTGGGCTACAGCTACTGGGCCGAGGACGTCTACGAGCACATCCAACCGATCCTGGAACGGTTCCGTGCCGACCTGGGCTTGAAGGATGAGCAGATGACCTTCTTCGTCGCCCACTCGACCATCGACGAGAAGCACGCCGAGGAAGTGCGTATGGCGATGCAACGTGCGGTGAAGACCGAAGAAGATCGCCGTCAGATCAAGGAAGTGGCACGCGTCACGCTGTGGCTGACCGGGCAGTTGATGGAAGAGGCGCTGCGCGCCTACCTGGCTGGCGAAGAAGGGTTGCGGGAGGCGTCCTGAATCATGAATCTGACCATCATTGTCGGGTCAAGCCGACCTTGTGGTGTCAGTGCACGGGTGGTGGCGCTTGTGCGCCGCCACCTGGGCGAGGAGGTCGCGGTCGATGACATCTGGCTCAAGGATTACCGGATCGATTACTGCGACGCCGACAACGCCTGTGCCGACCAGGACTGCCAAGTGCAGGACGACGTCGGGCAGTTGGTGGCGCGGCTGGACCGCGCCGATGCGGTGCTCTATCTCCCCGTCATGCATGCCTACGGCACCAACAGTCGCTTCCAGGCGTTTCTGGAGCGAGTCGGCTATGGCTTCCTGCGACCACGGGAGCGTCCGCTGCGCGACAAGCTCGCGGCGATTGCGGTCGTCGGCCGACGCTATGGACACACGGCGGTTTTCTCCCAGGTCGCGCTGAACGTGCTGCTCAACAAAATGATTCTGGTCGGCTCGGGATTTCCACCGTGCTTCCAGACCCAGCTGGCCCACGATCCTGAAGCGGAACAGGCCCTGCGCGAGACATTGGACCGGCTCTGTGAGCATCACTGTCGACTTAACCCCCCAGCCCTTGCGACAGGCAAGCCGGAAAGAATCCTGCGGCCCATTCAATTTCAGAAGGGATAACTGTCATGCCATTGAAAGATTCATTGCTCGCGTTACTGGTCGCGTTTCTCTGGGGCGCGCAGGTCACCGCAGTGAAAATCGGCGGCGCCGAGTTGCCGCCTATCCTCATGGTCGCCATGCGCTACGCGATCATGGCGCTGTTTCTCCTGCCGCTGCTCAAGCGCGTCAAGCGTGAGCAGTTGGCGTCCGTGGCCCTGATCGCCACGATTACCGGGACCTTGCATTTCGGTTTGCTGTATTGCGGTATCGCCCGGGTAGATGCCTCCACCTCGGCGATCATTTATCAATTGGCGGCACCGTTTACCCTCGTCCTGGCATTCGCGTTATTGGGGGAAGTCCTGAAACTGAGGCTCCTGGCGGGCATCTTGCTGGCGTTCGCCGGTGTCCTGGTGCTACTGGCTACGCCATCGGCGGGCGGGACGTTCATCGGCATGTTGCTGGTGGCGCTGGCGGCCTTGGCATTCGCTGCCGGGTCAGTGTTGACCAAGCGTCTCGGGCCCCTGGATCCGCTGGCCTTGAGTGCCTGGACGGCGGTCATCGCCGCACCGCAACTGTTGCTGTGGTCGTTCGTCCAGGAAGGCGAGCAATGGACACGCGTCTACACGGCCAGCGCCCAGGCGTGGTGGGCGGTGCTCTACACCGCGCTCAGTGGTGGTTTGCTGGGGTTCGGCCTGTGGTTCTGGTTGCTCGGCCGCAACTCGATGCAGCAACTGAGCCCGTACCTGCTCCTGGTGCCGGTGTTCGCGATTGCTGTCAGCCAGGTCATGCTCGCCGAAGGTTTCAGCCAGCGCCTGGTGATCGGCGCCGTGTTGACGCTGTCAGGTGTGGCGCTATGCCAACTGCGCCTGCCGGCAAAGTTCTCCCTCAAGGCGGCTAACAAAGGACAAGGAGTGGCGGATGAACCGCGTTGATCGACTGCTGCTCGGCACTTTGCGCCTGGTCCACCGCTGGCAGTTCGGTTTGAAACTGCGCTGGCACACCGGTACACATGGACGCCTGGCCTATCTGCAAAACCCTGCACGGAACCCACGGACGACGCTGGTCATGCTCCATGGCTTGGGTGCCAGCAAGGACCAGTGGGGCCCTGCGATGCTGGGCATGGCGCGCCATCACCATTGCGTTTTCGTCGACTTGCCGGGGCATGGCCAATCCGTGTACGAGGCGGGCGCTAGCTTTGGACCCCAGGCAATGCTGGCGGAACTCGAAGGCCTGCTGGATACGCTCGTCGAGGGCCCCTTCGTGCTGGTCGGCAGCTCTTTGGGTGGGTGCGTGGCCGGCCTGTATGCCGCCAAACACCCGCAGCGTGTCAGTCACTTGGTCTTGCTGGCGCCTGCCGGTCTGGGTGAGCAAGCGCTAGGCCCCACATTGAAAGCCAGCCTGCAAGGGCCGGGGACGGTGTTTGGCTATCGTACGGTCGAGGAGATGAAGCGCTTCTGGAGCCTGGTGTTCAAGGCGCCGCCTGAGGTAGGAGGGCGCTTGGCCCAGGCCATGGCGGCCAGCGGCAGGTCGAGGTTTGCCGCTGTGCAGCGGGTCGTTGAGGATTTCCGTCGTGAAGGCCTGGACATGCTGCTCGAACGGTTGCCACAGATTGCTGCCAAGATGCTGGTGATTTGGGGGCGGCATGACCAGGTGTTCCTGCCGGCGACCCTGGAGAACCTGCTCCGGCAACTCCCCGATGCACGCGGCGAGTTCATCGAGGACTGCGGGCATGTGCCCTATCTTGAACGGGGCGCCGAGGTGGTGGCGGCCATTACACGGTTCATTGCGACGTCCAGGGGTTAGGTGGATTCGATCAAAGCCTGGCCGCCAAAGTCCCCTTTCTGACCTCCCATAGCCTCAACAGCCGGGTACCGCTGCCGTAACGTGCACCTGACTGCGCACGCGGGAGCGTCTTGATGAATCGTAGAACCTTTATGCTCGGCACCGCAGGAGTGGGTGCATTGATGGTCGGGGCGGGGGCGCTGTTGCGTCCGAGCGATCGGGGCAGCCCTTACAACGAGTACTTTCGCGCGCTGAACCAGGAGCTGAAGCGCCATGGTCCGATGCGCCCCGTGATGCTGATTGACCTGGACCTGCTCGATCACAATATCAATGTGGTCAAGCAATCCGTCACCCGCGCCGGTAAACATTTGCGTCTGGTGGAGAAATCCCTGCCATCACCGGGACTGTTGGCGTACATCGCCAAACGTACCGATACCCGACGGCTGATGTCGTTTCATCAGCCGTTTCTCAATCACGATGCAGTGACCTTTCCCGAGGCTGACATCTTGCTCGGCAAGCCTTTACCGGTACGCTCGGCCGAGGTGTTTTACCAAACCCACAAAGGAACCTTCGATCCTTCCAGGCAACTGCAATGGCTGCTCGACACCCCCCGGCGGCTGATGGATTACCTGGCATTGGCGCAAGGCCTGGGCATCCGGATGCGGATCAATATCGAGCTGGATGTCGGCCTGCACCGTGGCGGAGTCGCTGGCCATGCGGTACTCGGCGAGATGCTGACGCTGATCAGTGCCCATCCGCAGCAGCTCGAATTTTCAGGCTTCATGGGGTATGACCCGTTTGTCGGCATGGGCGTGCCCAGGGTCCTCGGTTCGTCACAGGCGTTGTTCGACAAGGTGATGGTCATTTACAACGGCCATGTGAGTTACGTTCGCGAACACTTCCCCGCGCTTTGGCACGACGGGCTTACGCTCAATACGGCCGGCAGCCCCAGCTACGGCATGCATGAACAGGAACGCTTGAGCAGCGAGGTCTCGGTGGGGACGGCGTTTCTCAAACCGACCCATTACGACCTGCCATCGCTGGCCGAGCATGTGCCGGCGGCCTTTATTGCAACGCCCGTGCTAAAGAGCACGGGGGCCGTCAATTTCCCAGCCCTGGATGACAAGTCCCGATTGTTCTCCTGGTGGGACCCTAATCAGCGCGCGACATTCTTCCTCTACGGCGGTAACTGGATGGCCGAGTTCGAGTCACCCAAGGGCCTGCAAAGCAATGAGCTTTATGGTCGCAGCTCCAATCAGGAAATGGTCAACGGCTCGCCGGCCGTAGGGTTGAACGTGGAGGACCAGGTGTTTTTACGGCCGACCCAGACGGAATCCGTGCTGCTGCAATTTGGTGATTTGCTGGCTGTGCGCGGCGGGAAGATTGTTGAAACCTGGCCTGTGTACTGATTGGAGCATGGAGGCGAGCTTTTGGCTTGGCCGAGAAAACGCCCTCAAAGCCTACCCCGCAAGAGAAACAGCACCAGCGCCACCAGGCAGGCCGTCGCTTGAATCCCACCCAGCGTCGTGACCGGCGCGAAGCTCAAGACCGAGGCCAGCCAGGTGGTCAGCGCAGCCGCACCCATGGAGAGAAAACCCAGCAGTGCGGAGGCCATCCCGGCTTCCTTGCCGAAAGGGCCCATGGTGATTGCCGTGCCCAGCGGATTGGCCAGGCCCATGCCCCACAGGAAGGTGACCATCGAGAGGGCATACCACCCAAGACCAGGCGCGGCTGGACCGACGAGCAGCAGGCCGCCTCCGGCCATGGCGCAGGCAATGCCCACGAGTGTGACGATTCGGGTGCCATGACGATGCGCCAGGCGCGGGGCCGCCATGCCGGCGGCGAACACGACGAATACCGTAGCGGCGAAATACAGGCCGGTCTGCAACGAAGTCAGGCCGATACCTTGCATCAGGATGGCGGGCGCGGCCGCGAAGGAGGCGAACAGGCCGCTCATCAGCAGGCTCATTGAAAGGGCAGGGAGGATGAAGCGCCTGTCCAGCGCCAATCTGCCATAGGCGAGCACCACGCTCTTGGCTGAGTGCGGCGCCCGGCGATCGGCGGGATGGGTTTCTCCGAGGTCGCGCACGTAGAAAAAGGCCAGTACCACGGCGGCCAGTCCCACGAGGATGAAGATGGCGCGCCAGCCAAGTGTGACGGACAGGACGCTGCCGGCCAGCGGCGAAAAACCCGGCGCCGCGGCGGTGGCGATCATCGTCAGCGACAGGGCCCGGGCGAGCGTCTCGCCTTCAAACAGATCCCGTGCGATGGCGCGCGACAGCACCGAGGCTGCGCACACGCCCAGCGCCTGGACGACACGTCCGGCGATCAGCACATCAAGGGTGGTGGCAAGGCCGGCGATGACGGTGCCGACCACGAACACCGACAGGCCGCCGAGCACCAGTTTCTGGCGCCCGTAGCGGTCGGCCAGTGGCCCGACCACCAACTGGCCCAAGGCGAACGTGATGAAGAAGCTGGACAGCGTCAGGCCGAGCTCGCGAGCAGTCACGCCCAGGTCTTCGCCGATATCTGCGAACGCCGGGAGAATGATGTTGGTAGACAGCATGCTGATCGCCGCCAGGCCTGCAAGCAGCGCTACGACTTTGCCGGTCAATGGTTGTGTGGTGGCGTGCGGTTGCGCAGCGGTGATCGCCAATGAAGTTCTGGCTTCCATACGTCATCTCCTACGCGGGTGGATGGCGTGCCTCAACCTGAGTCTGCGGCCCGTGGCGTTGCTGGCATGCCCATCACGCTGTAACGGCTCGTCAACAACATGATGGTCATAATATTTCGACTAAATATGATGATCATCATCTCAGGCGTCAAGTTAATTCTTGGTGGTTTGGATTCAGGGACAGGTATGAGGCGCATCGCTTGTGCTTAGCGATGCCGTAACCACGAATGTCAAAGGTGTTGCCTGAGGTAATGCACAAACTCTCGCGCCAGCTGTGACGGCTCTTCCTGTGTGGGAAGCAGTAGCGCAATTTCGTATCTGATCGCCGGTGAGAAGGGCCTCAGGACAAGATGGCGAGTGAAGGATCGGCTGACCACCGGATCGACGATCCCGACACCCATGCCGGCGCCGACCAGTTCGCACGCCGTCGAGAAGAACTCTGTCTCGGCCACCACGTTCCAGGACGACCCGTAGGCCGAAAAAGCCATGGCCAACTGCTGATAGATAGGATCGCCCTTGAATAGCGAAACGAACGGTACGCCATCCAGATCTGCCGGGGTAATCACCTCCAACTCTGCGAGAGGGTGCCCCATCGGCACCATGCACTGGCATTCATACGAAATCACCTCCATGTTGGCGGTCGGGTAGTCGAGCGGCAGTTCGGCAATGGCCAGGTCGAATTGCTGCGTTGTCATCAACTCACGGACAGACTGGGAGTTTCGGGTGATGATCTTGAGCTCCAGGCCTGGACGCTCCTTCGCGAACTCGGCCATCAACCGCGGCAGCAGGTTGATCGAGATACTGGCGTAGGCCGCGATCGCCAGATGGCCCCGTTTTCCCGTCCTGATCTCCTTGGCGATGCGATGGGTTTTTTCCACCGCTTCCAGCGCACGCTCAGCTTCGACGAAAAACAGTCGGGCTTCAGGTGTGGGTTGCAGGCGACCGCCTTTGCGCACGAACAGCTTGAGACCCGTCTCATGTTCCAGATTGGCGATGGTGCTGCTGATGGCCGGCTGAGAGATGCTCAAAAGCTCTGCCGCGCGGGTCATCGTGCCGTGGATCATCAAGGTCCTGAAACACTCAAGCTGCCGGATTCGCATGGGCCTACCCTATAAATTCAACTTATACCGAGGCCACTTTATATTATTGGTTTGCGGTTTTGTGCTGTGTTTTCCTTGAGTGAAGAGACTCGGCCCGTCGGCCTTTCGTCTTGCGAGGAGAACAACGACATGAATGCAGTAGATACGATTCATAGCGCAGCACTGGTCCGCTTGCCTGCCCGGCGTGGTGTTGCGGTCCGGTTGCATCGGGGGCAAACCCTCAAGCTCATTAACACCCATGGCAAGCAGGTCGTCGATACCTGGGCGTTCAACCCGGATGACCTCTGCGAAGCCATGTCGATGGAGCACAGTCGGCCTTTTTGGTTGAAGCTCAATCCGTGCAAGGGGGACAGTCTCGTGACCAACAAACGTCGAAAAATCCTCACGCTTACGCAGGACACTTCGCCCGGCGTGCATGACACGCTGGTTGCCGCTTGCGACCCGACGCGTTACGTGCAACTGGGGGTTGTCGGCCATCACGACAGTTGCAATGAAAACCTCTTTTTGGCCTTGGATGCCCTCGGCCTGGTGGCGATCGAAACTCCGAGTCCCTTGAACCTTTTCATGAACGTTCCGATTCATCCGGACGGGCGCATCGAGTTCGCCGCGCCGGTCAGTGAGCCGGGGCAGTATGTTTGCCTTACAGCGGAAATGGACGCGATTGTGGTGCTCTCTGCTTGTCCCCAGGACATTACTGCCGTAAATGGAAGGGAGCCCCGGGACGTTCACTACTGCATCCTCTGATGCCAGCCTGCGGGCGAGCGTTGTCCGCCGGCAGGGCACTGAATCCGCTGCAAGCATACCGTCCAGATGCCAGGAGACAATCATGCGCAAGATCCCCCCTCTGAATTCCGTGCGAGCGTTTGAAGCCGTTGCACGCCATCAGAGTTTTTCCGCGGCCGCGAACGAGCTCTCCGTGACCGTCGCCGCGGTCAGTCATCAGGTCCGGCAACTGGAAGACGGGTTGGGGCAAAAGCTCCTTGAACGGGGGCGGACGGTGACCCTCACGCCCGCGGGTAAAGCCATCTATCCGTTGTTGCGAGACGGTTTTGACCAGATTGCCCAGGCCTTTGCCCTGCTGGGTGGGGCAAAGGAGGGCGATGCCATCCAGGTGTCCACCACGCGTGCATTTGCGGAACGATGGCTCATGCCGCGCCTGGCGAAGTTCAACGAGATTTATCCAAGCATCGTGGTGTCGATACACGCCTCGGAGAAACTGGTGGATCTGCGTTCAGAGACCGTCGATCTGGCGATTCGATATGGCCCAGTCGATGCCGGTGTGCGAGGCCCGGTGCTGTTCGAGGATCGGTACATCGCCGTCGCGGATAAAAGCATCTGCCCGGTCGAGCGCACGGCAACGATCGACGACTTTCATAATCGACCGCTGCTGGCGTTCAAATGGAAGAATCAGGCACTCGAAGCCCCCACGTGGTCTGCCTGGCTGGCCCGGACCGAACACGATGCATCCCGGGACCTGCGCATCTCGTGGTACAGCGAAGAAAGCCTTGCACTGCATGCGCTGGAACGAGGGTTGGGACCCTTGCTGTGCAGTGATGTCTTGATTGACGATGAGCTTCGCTCTGGTCGGATTCGTCGGGTGCTGGGCCCGACGTTGACCGGGTTCACCTACCACCTGATAGAAGATAACCATGGCAATCCTCGCCGCAGTCTTTCGTTGTTCAGGGAGTGGCTCCTGGGCGAGGCAAAGTCGTTCAGGGAAAACACCCTTGATGAGGTGGCAGGGCAACAACTGGCGCTTACGTCCTGAAGCCTGCGGCGAGAAGGGTCGATTCTATCGCCAGGGCTGCACTGAGCAGTTGATCATCATGGCCTCGGGTCGTCGAGAACAGGGTTGAGGTGGCGAGCCCGACACTGTCCTTCCCGGACGGAATTGCCACGCCTGGCATATCCAGCAGGCTTCCAATCATGGTGAGTGACAGGGTCTCAAGGTTCACGGCCGCAAAAAGCGCGTCGTCATTCTCCAGTGGCGCCATCGGCGGTGCGACATGCTTGACCGTCGGCATCACCAGAATGGCGCCGTCGAGCTCGTCCTCGATTGCAGCCATCAACCCCTCGCGCAGATGTCGAATCCTGGCTTCGGTGGCCAGGTCGATTTCCTTGGCCGAGCGCAGGCGAGCCTGTACACGCCTGTCCATCCGAGCGCCTAGCGGACCCTCTACGACCGGGCCCAGGAGGCGCCAGGCTTCTATCGCCCCCAACCAGCCTGAGCGACTAATCAGTTCACGGGTATGGGCGACTGTGACAATCGTCCGATACTCAACTTGCGCACCGGCCTCACGAAGCCGCTCCATCATTGAGACAAGGTTGTGGTGTACCGCAGGCTGTAGCGCCGGGTCAGCGATCACACCGTCGTCGACCAAAAAGCGCAGGCCTGAAAGGTTGGCGGCCTGAATGGCCACGCCGCTGAAACCACGCATCGCCGCATCAAGCGCCGAGCAATCGGCAACGGTACGAGCGAAAGAACCCAAGCTATCAAGGGTGACGGCAAGCGGATGAACACCTGCCATGCTGTAGCGGCCCGTGGAAGCCTTGTATCCAACCAAGCCATTGAACGCCGCTGGAATGCGAATCGAACCTGCGGTATCAGTGCCAATGGCGCTGCTGACGATGCCCCGTTGAACCGCAATCGCCGAGCCGGAAGATGACCCGCCAGGCACGCGGCTGTCGTCGCCCACGAGGTCGGAAACCGGCGTTCCAAAATGAGGATTCAGGCCCAGGCCGGAATAGGCAAACTCCGTGAGGTTGGTTTTACCCATCGGGATCATCCCCTGCGCTGTGAGGGCTGCGATGACGGCTGCATCCACGGCTGCCATGGGCGCGTCGATCCGGGTAATGGAGCCGGCGGTTGTTCGACTGCCCACAACATCCAACAGGTCCTTGACCGCGTAGGGGATGCCGTCCAGAGCGCTTAACTGAGTTCCCTCCCGCCACCGTTGGGTCGACGCCTTAGCGTCAGCGATGGCGCGTTGTTCCAATGTGGAAATGAATATGTGCTTTGAGTTCCTGGCCCGGATCAATGCTGACTCGATCAATTCATCAGGTGTGGTAAGGCCCTGTCTCAGGCGCTCGGCGGTTTGCAGCATGGTGATCATGATTTCCCCATCGTTGGTTTGGCGGCGATACAGGGCATCAAGCCGGAGACAGCTGGCTTTGCCGTTCCTCGATCATTTGCCTGACCAGGACGGGAACGGCATCGAAAGCGTTCGCGATGGACGCTTCATGGCGAGTGTCGCCGAACTCCTGGTAGTCGATGGAGATGACATGGGTCTCATTCACGCCCAGGTAGTGCGCACAGGTCTGAATGTGCGTGTCCAGATGGTTCATGGCTTCACGCACGCCACCCGGGCCAAATCCAAACTCGCCCCGGGAAGACAAGATGACTAGCTTCTTGCCGCTCATGATGGGTTCCAGAGGGTAGTCGCCCCGGTCGAGGTCGAATGTGAAAGTCTTGCCGATACGAATCACTTTGTCGAACCACGACTTGAGGGCAGCTGGCATCCCATAGTTGTACATGGGGGTGCCGATTACGATGATGTCGGCCCGGTCGATCTCGTCGATCAGTTCATCCGAGAGGCGAATTTCCTCGCGCTTTTGCGGCGTCATGTGTTCTTCGGGTGTAAAAACCGCGGCGATCCAGGCTTCGGTCACGAACGGAGGGGGGTTATGTCCAACGTCACGGGTGATGATTTGCGTCTTGCCATCACGTTCGACCCAGGCGTCGACAAAAGCCTGGGACAGTTTACGGCTTAGCGAACGGTCGGATCGTGCACTGGCATCAATGTGAAGAAGGGTGGTCATTTCATCTTTCCTGTTAACCCTGAGGTGGAATTACCTCAGCGATTGCAACAAGTTGGCCATGACCTTCGGCACTTCGGCTATTGACATTTATTTGAGGTGCGACAAATAAAATTCAATAAGCGATTTTTATTCGTCGGGCTCGATCGAAATGCCTTCTGTTTTTCGGCATGGCGTGGATATCTCATACCAGAGTGATTTGCGAAATTGAGAAAAACTTAACCCGGCAATTTTTCTAAAGAACAGTTTAGTTATCGTCAATTACATAAAAGTACCGACCTCGCTTTAATGGCTCGGGGCGATTCACGTGGTCGCCGGTCAGCGAGGAAAACAATAATGTCAATGCGTCGCGAGTCTGAAGAAACCTTAATTAACGAAGTCAATTACGATGCGCTGGGCATTGAGCCGGTGCCCGATAGCCATCGTACTTCAACACCGCTGGACCAGTTCTGGATCTGGGCCGGGGCGAATGTCGCGCCGATCAATTGGGTGTTGGGTGCAATCGGTATCCAGTTGGGTTTGAGCCTGATTGAAACCCTGCTGGTGATCGTGGTCGGCAACCTGTTGGGCGCCGCCTTGTTCGGTGCCATTTGCATCATGGGCCACCGCACGGGAGTGCCGCAAATGGTGCTTTCCCGGTTGGCATTCGGCCGACGCGGTGCCTACCTGCCAACCATCATGCAAGTACTGATGCCGATGGGGTGGGTTGCCACGAACACATGGATAGTCCTGGACCTTGCGATGGCCGCCTTGGAAAAAGTCGGTATCAGCGCAGGCATGGAGCTCAAGTACGCTATCGCTTTGGGGGTCATGGTCATCCAAGTGGGTATCGCCGCCTGGGGCTTCAATGCCATCAAGTGCTTTGAGCGCTACACGATGCCGGTGATCCTGCTGATCATGGTCGTGATGACCGGGCTCGCCTTCACCCAGGTGGATATCCAGTGGCAGGCCTCGACCACCGAGGGCATCGGCAAACTGTCGGCCATGAGCAGCCTGATGACAGCGATCGGAATCGGCTGGGGCATTTCGTGGCTGGTGTACGCCTCGGATTACACTCGCTTCACCCAGCGCAAACTCTCGGATGGCCAGGTATTTCGCTCGACATTCCTCGGCATGTTCCTGCCCACGGTGTGGCTGGCGTTTCTTGGCGCTGCCATTGCTTCTGCGGGTGCAGGTTCGGACCCTGCGCAACTCATCATTGCAGTGTTCGGCACGATGGCGTTGCCGGTACTTCTGGTGCTGTTACACGGTCCGGTGGCCACTAATATCGTGGTCATTTACTCGGCGGCACTGGCAACGTTGTCGCTGGATCTGCGAGTACCACGTTGGGTGGTTTCAAGCGTCTCGGGTGTGGTCGCACTGTTCATCCTCTATCTGTTCCTGCAATCCGGCGAGTTTGTGCATGCCTTTGAAAACCTGATGGTCTTCTTCGTGGTGTGGATCAGCCCCTGGGCAGGTATCACGCTGGTTGACTTCTTCCTGATTCGCCGTGGTCAGCTCGATCTTCAATCGCTTTATTGCCATCACTTGGAAAGTGCCTGCACTGACGTGAACTGGAAGGGCATGTTTGCACTTGCCGCTGGCGTGCTGGCGGCCTGGTTATTCCAGGTGGGCACCATTAAATCACTACAAGGCCCTCTGGCAATGGCATTGGGCGGTATCGATCTGTCTTGGTTGGCGGGGTTTAGCGTGGGCGGCGGTATTTATTACGCGTTGCACCGATCACGGCGAACGGAAGTTATTCATTCATCGGCCATGGCCAAGTAAGAAATAGTCTTGTTATTCATTGAAAGAGGTTAATGCAAATGTCCCATCTTGAACAAAACAATGTGCTGGCGGCGTTGAACGCCGGTGCCGAGATTGATGCGTTCCTGGGCAACGTCGTGGAAATCGCGATCGTGACGCGTGACCACAAACGCACCATGGATGGCTTACTCAAGCTGGGGATCGGTCCGTGGCGGGTCTACACCTTCAGCCCGGAAAACACCCAAAACCAGACTTACCACGGTGAACCGGCCGACTTTGTACTGAAAGTTTGCTTCGCGCAGTCCGGCAACATGGTCTGGGAGCTGATGGAACCTGTCTCCGGGCCGACGATTTTCGCTGATTTCCTCGACAAGCATGGCGAAGGCATCCAGCACGTCGCGTATGACTGCAACAACATCCCGTTCGAAGATCGCATCGCTGAATTGGAGCGACGGGGCTTCAAATGCGTGCAGTCAGGTTCCTGGATGGGCGTGAATCATTTCGCGTTCTTCGGCACCGAGGCAGAGACCACCACCGTATTTGAAACCTATGCATTTCCTTCCGATTGGGATTATCCGGAACCGGAGTCGTGGTACCCGCCGCGCGCATAAGTTCACGCGGCATCACCTCGGCGCTGATGACCTGTCATGCGCCGAGGTGCTCGCCACTTCGAAATGACATCAGGAGTACAACCTCATGAACAATGTTCGGATGGATAACATCAGTTGGGTCGATTATGAGCGCCGGGTGCAATCAGGTGCCGTGGTGTTTCTGCCCATCGGCGCAACGGAGCAGCACGGGCCTCACCTGCCTCTGGGAACCGACGCCTTGCTGGCTAGCGCAATCAGCGAAGACGTGGCCAGGGCAATTGATGGCATCGTCGCCCCGACGTTGTCCTATGGCTACAAATCCCAGCCCAAGTGTGGCGGCGGGCAGCACTTTTGCGGAACAACCAGCGTGGATGGCGCAACCCTGATCGCCATGGTTCGGGATGCCATACGTGAGTTCCATCGCCATGGTGTGAAGCGGTTGGTACTGGTGATCGGTCACTATGAAAACCAATGGTTCGTGACCGAGGGCATTGAGCTGGCAATGCGTGACATTGGCCCGGATAGCGGGCTGGAAGTCATGCGCCTGGAGCACTGGGAGTTCGTCAACCCAAAGACGCTCGACAAGATATTTGTCGATGGTTTTCCGGGAATCGCCTTGGAACATGCGGCGGTCATCGAAACGTCGATGATGTTGCATTACTACCCTCAGATGGTTGCTCTGGACAAGATTCCTGATCACGGGCCGGCCGAGTTCCCGGTCTACGATATGTACCCCACGCGAATCGAATGGGTACCTGCCAGTGGCGTTCTGTCCTCGGCGAAGGGTTCCAGCGCCGACAAGGGAAAGCTGTTGGTGATCGATGTCATCAGCGGCATCGTCCAGGCTGTCCAGTCAGAGTTCAGGCTCACTGTGTCCAGCGGCCGGATTGCCTAGTACGTCGATCACCCTCGGTGTATTCGTGGCCGTGTCCACCGACCTGTCTACGCGTGGCATCGAGCACTGTTCCATTTTTTTTCCCGAAGGCAGGGAGCGGGGGACATATCCAGCCATCCTAAACGGCCGGTCGACGCATCGCCAGAATGGCCGCACCGAAGCCGATGAACGTCGAGCCAACGAGCCTGCTGATCCACACGGAAAACGCGGGCCGTTTCAGCACTCCTTTGGCCTGGGCCGCAATGGCGGCATACAGGCTCAAGGAAACCAGCGACAAGCCTGCGAATATCGAGGTGAGGAGCAGGAACTGCGGCAGCAGTGCGGCGCTCTGGTCGATGAATTGCGGGAATAGGGCGGTGAAGAACATCGTCGCCTTGGGGTTGGTGATGGCTGTCAGGAAGGCCGACTTGTACAGCTTTGAACGCGATGGCTTGCTGGTCGTGCCGTCCGCTTGCACATCCTGCGCGAGTATCGGGCTCTTTTTGAACAGTTGCCTGGCACCCAGGTAGAACAGATAACCCGCCCCGAGGACTTTCACGGCGTTGAACAGCCACTCGGAGCTGGCGAGCAACGCGCCAAGGCCCAGCATCGCGGCGGCCGACAAGCAGAACAGCCCGCTGGCGTTGCCCACCGACGACCACACCGCGTAGCGCGGCCCGTAGGCCAGGCTGTTATTGATCGCCATCAGGGTGGCAGGACCAGGACTGGCGATGGCGATGGCCGCGACCAGGGTAAAGGCGAGAATTGAGTGCAGTTCCATTGTTCACATTCGCGGCTGATTGACAGGATGCGCATCCTACAGGAGAACCTGGGGTTGCCTGAATACAGCCGTCACAACGTTTCTATCGGTGTAGCCGCGCTCGGGGTGTTCATCGAGTGGTTCGCGACCCTGCTGGGACCTTGTCTTGAGCGCTGAGTCGTTGGGGCGGCTTTGATGCTACAGTCCGGCCTTTCCCGGGGGAGGGCGCGTCATGCGGATCGTAGTAATGGTTTTGGCGATGGCGTTGCTGGGTGGATGCGCCACGGCCAACGAAACCTTTGGCATGGGCCAGCTCTGCGGTCGCCATCCCTACTGCGGTGCGGCGACCGATATCGAGATCATCAAGGCTTCGACGAACGACAACGACGTATACGCGCGTGCTCTGGCACCTTTTGCAATCGTCGACCTTCCTTTCAGCATCGTCGCCGATACGCTGATCCTGCCTTATACGATTTTTCATATGAGGCCTGCCGAGGAGTAGTGGTATTGCCTTGACGGGGTGAATCCTTGGGGCAGCAATGCGGCATTATCGATCGTTCCCACGCTCCTGCGTGGGAACGTCGCCAGGGACGCTCCGCGTTCCGCTTCTGGAAGGTGACGCAGAGCGTCACGGGATGCATGCCCACGCAGAGCGTGGGAACGATCAATGCCGCTGTTTTTTCAGCCGCGGCTCCCGCCCACGTTTCGCCAGGCACGTTTTTGTCGATGCTGGCAGTTGTGGTGGTGGTTTCAATGGCCTGGTATGCAATGGTCGCAATTGCGCTTTCGCAGCCCAGGATTGCTTGCGCCTATCAAGGTAGAAAAAAAGCAATTGATCGACTGTGTGGTGGTTTGATTTTGTCTCTAGGGGGTCGCCAGCTGGCTTAGCGAGTAGCCGTTGCTGGAGCAAGCCTTCCTCGTTGCACGCCAGGTTGGTCATCCGCTGACCGAGGCCCAACGCTGGACGAGGATGACCTGACAGTACTGCCCCGGCGGTTCAAACCCCGGCGATGGCCTCGCGAACGAAGTCTTCGTAGGTGCGCAACGGACCCCCGAGGATCGCCTGCAGCTGTTCCACGGTTCCTTCAGCAGCCTGCATGCCAAACGTCTGGATACCGGACATCATCAGCCGCATGTCATAAGCCAGCCAGGCGGGACCGTACGCGGCCAATTGTGCTTCGAAGGCGGCCACATCGTCACCACCGTAGGCGATCTCGCGACCCAGGGCGGAACTCCATATCTTCGCCGCGGCGGCACCGGTCAGTGCTTGTGGGCCGACCAGCTCCAGGGTTACACGGTCCAGGGCCGAAGGTGCCTTGTCGCGTCGCAGCAACTCGGCAGCGGCGATGTCGGCGATGTCGCGGGCATCGATCATCGAGACGCCCTTCGAGCCGATCGGCATCGGGTACACCGAGTAGTTCTGAATTGTCTGCTGGACCATCAATTCGTTTTGCATGAAGTAAGCCGGACGCAGGATGGTTGCGGCCATGTCGAGGCTTTCGATCATGCGCTCGACCGTATGCTTGCCGGTGAAGTGCGGCACGTGGGTGAACTTGTCGGCATGAATCACCGACAGGTAGACGATGCGCTCGATGCCAGCCTCGCGAGCGAGGTTCAAGGTGATGAGGGCTTGTGTCACCTCGTCGGGCGTCACGGCGTTGAGCAGGAACAGCGTACGCACCGATACCAGCGCCTCGCGCAGCGAAGGGACATCGGTGAGGTCGGCAACGACTTCAGTCACGCCCGCCGGGAATGTTCCCTTGCCAGCCTGGCGAACGAGGGCTTTGACGTCGGCGCCTGCGTCGGCGAGGCGCTGGATGATGAGTGAACCGATGGTGCCCGTGGCGCCGGTAACGAGAATGCTCATGTTGAATCTCCTGCAAAAGGGGGGTAGCCGGAAAAGTCCGCAACGGCCTTGTCGGCCCGTTGCGATGTTCAAACGATATTCCGTTGCAGAAACAAAACGAAGGCGCCAGGATGTAGACACTCCGTTTCAAAAGTGGAACAGCATGAACTTGAACGCGCTGATCGATTTCACCCTCGTCGCAACGAATGAGGGCTTGGGCAAGGCAAGCCGTGCGAGCGGAATATCCAAGGCAACCTTGTCGCGCCGTATCGCCGACCTTGAGGAGCAACTGGGCGTCAGGCTGATCGAGCGCAGTGCGCGTGGGCTGAAGCTCACCGAGGCTGGGGAGCTGCTGCTGAGCAGGGCCGAAGGGCCGTTGGCCGAGGTGGCGGAAGCCATGGCGGCGGCGAAGGAGGGCGTATCGACGCCTCGCGGACGCTTGCGTGTCGCTGCCCCGGTCCTGTTTTCGCAGCTTGCGATGGGCGGCATCGGCGCAGCGTTTTGTGCGGCTTATCCTGACGTCACGATCGAGGTCATTGCGGAGGATCGCGTGGTTGATCTCGTCGAGGAACAATTTGATGTCGCCATCCGGATCAACCCCAGCCCGGACAGCAGTTTGGTCGGCCGCTGCTTCGCCAAGGACCGGCTGGTGGTGGTGGCCGCGCCTGGACTACCTCGGCCTGCCCCCGGCGCCATCCGCTCAGTTCCCGGCATTGTGGTGTCCAGTTTCGAGCCGACCCGTTGGACACTCGACGGCGGCAGCCTGATTCTGGAGCCGATCCCCAGGCTGCGGTTCTCTTCGTTCCTGATGATCCGCGATGCAGCCATCGCCGGAGGTGGGGCTGCCCTCATTCCACAGTCCATCGCATGGAGCCAGTTGGCCAGTGGCGAGTTGGTCCAGTGGGGCACGGTATCGGGGAAAGAAGCCGAGCTCTGGGTCTTGCACACGTCCAGGCGTCTTGCCGCACCGAAGGTTCGCGCATTTGTCGATTTCATGTGCGCCAGGTACCCGGACATGTCGTTGGTACTGAAGGGGTAGGGACGATCAATCTCACGTCGGGTTGTCGGCAATGAGCCTCACCCTGTGGCAATCGGACGGTCCGAGTTTCTGACCGCTTGAGGATCGAACATCCATCTGCATGAGCGCCTGCCCGGACGTGTTGTCCAACAGCACGGAACGCGTTTCTCCCGGCTCGAACAGGAAGCGTTCGCCCCACTGTCGCAGGCTGACCACGACCGGAAAGATCTCTCGTCCTTTCTCCGTCAGGACGTATTCCTTGTAGGCACTTCCATCTGAGGCGGGGCGAACGTCGAACACACCCACCTCGACCAACGCTTTGAGTCGCGAAGCCAGAATGTTCTTGGCCACGCCCAAGCTCTTTTGAAATTCACTGAATCGGCGGATGTCGTCGAATGCGTCGCGGATGATCATGAGCGACCAGCGATCGCCAATCACGTCCAGTGTCCTGGCTACCGGGCATTCGCTGTTTTGCGGTGAAGCGTTTTCCATTCTATTGACCTTCTGAAAAAGGATCGCAAATCCGGTCGATGTCTGTGGTTGCAAATTGAAACCTGATCGGGTGACAATCCATTCAGGTTTTTAATTGAAACCAGTTTAGCGCCAAGGAGGCGTGCATGACAGCAGATGCCGACTGTTTCACCCAGCAGCCTTCGGGAAATTTGAGTGACGAGCAATGTGCGGGGCTTTCGCCGGCGCTCACGTTATTGTTTTCGGTGACCTGTGCATTGGCCGTCGCCAATGTCTACTTTGCCCAGCCCTTGCTCGCCTCGATGGCCGAGAGCCTGGGCGTCGCTTCAGGATTGATCGGGGTTGTGGTCACGGCCACTCAAGTGGGGTATGCGCTGGGGTTGCTGTTCATCGTCCCGCTGGGGGACAGGGTCAACCGTAAACGACTGGTTTGCGCGCAATTGGTGTTGTCCGCGCTTGTGCTGGCGGCCGTCGGTGCAGCCCAGCATTGGTTGGCTTTGCTGGGGGCGATGATCGTGATGGGCTTGCTGGCGGTGGTTGTCCAAGTGCTGGTGGCCTATGCCGCCGTGCTGTCCTCGCCCTCTCAACGGGGGCAGGCCGTGGGAACCGTCACCAGCGGCGTTGTCCTGGGTATTCTCCTGGCGCGGTTTACCTCTGGAATGATCGCCGACCTGGCGGGCTGGCGCGGGGTTTATTTCGTTTCCGCGGGATTGATGCTGACCATTGCTGCAGTGTTCTGGGCAGTGGTGCCTGCCGCCGTGTCACCCCCTGACCGGCAGCCTTATCTGGCACTCATCCGGTCGCTGTTCAAGCTGTTCATGACCGAGCCGGTGCTACGGGTCCGGGGGCTGCTGGCCTTGCTGATCTTTGCCGCGTTTTCGGTGTTATGGACCGCTATGGTGCTGCCGTTGAGCGCTGCGCCGCTGTCGCTTTCACACACGGCTATCGGGCTGTTTGGCCTGGCTGGCGTCGCCGGGGCCCTGGCAGCCAGAAGGGCCGGTCGTTGGGCCGATCAAGGTTTTGGACGGCGCGTTACCGGCTGGTCGCTGGGGCTCCTGACGCTTTCCTGGCTGCCCATCGCGTTTACCGAGACCTCCCTGATCGCACTGGTGTGCGGCGTGGTGTTGCTCGACTTTGCGGTGCAAGCCGTGCATGTCACCAACCAGAGCTTGATCTTCGCTGCACGTCCCGACGCGCAAAGTCGCATGGTCGGCGCTTATATGTGCTTCTACTCGGTGGGCAGCGCACTGGGCGCGGTGGCCGCGACCCAGGTCTATGCGCTGTGGGGCTGGATGGCGGTCAGCCTGCTAGGCGCCTTGATCAGCCTCGCCGCGTTGGCGGTATGGAGGCTCTCGCTTCATTGCGGCCACTGTTCAAGCAGGATCGAGACAAACTTTTCCGCAGCCGGGGAGAGCGATGCGCCCCGGCGGTAGACCAGGCCCAGCGAGCGGTTTACCACCGGCTCGATCAGCGGCACGCTGACCAGCGTTGGATGATCCCCGGCCGGCATCGCCAGGCTGGGCATCGCCGACACGCCGAGGCCAGCCTCGACCAATCCCAGCGACGTCGACAAGTGCTGCACTTCGTAAAACCATTGCGGACGCCAGCTCAGGCCCGACAGCGCGTGGTCCAGCAGCATGCGGTTGCCGCTCAGGCGACCGACGCCGATCAGCCGATAATCACTGAGTTCGGACCAGGTAACCGCACTGCGTTCAGCCAGTTCATGATCGCGCCGGCAGGCCAGCACAAAGGGTTCGTTGACCAGGGGTACGAACTCGATGTCCGGGTGCTGGCCGCTCATCATGTTGATGCCGAAATCGGCTTCGCCGCGCAGTACCGCTTCGAGCCCTTCGTTGGCGCTGAGGTCGAGCAGGCGGATGCGGATTTTCGGGTAGCGCTCGTTATAGAGGCGAATCACTGAAGGCAAGAAATAGAAGGCCGCCGTAGGAATGCACGCCAAGGTCACCCGGCCGATCTGTCGCTCCGCCAACTCGCGGATGTTGAGAATCGAGTCGTCGAAATCATCCAGCAGGCGCCGCGCCTTGGGCAGGAAATCACGCCCGACACTCGTCAGGCTGACCTTGCGGGTCGTGCGATCGAGCAACGCGGTTCCCAGGCCTTCCTCAAGTTTTTTCATCCGTCGGCTCAAGGCTGGTTGTGACAGATGCAGTGCGTCGGCGGCTTCGTGGAAACTGCCAAGTTCGGCGATTTTCACGAAAGATCGTATGTCCTGGAGTTCATATTCCATGTGCTACCTCACCGGGAAAGGGCAGTGCGCGATGGCAATTAGCGTAAAACAATTCATTTGTGAAACGCAATAATCGCTCTGATCTTTGCATTGGAAACACTTTTAAAACCCTGACACTCTTGTTTCCAGAGCATCAATTATCCAGATTGATTAACAAGAGTTAGTGATCATGCAGCGAATTCCTTGTGTGCTAATGCGCGGCGGTACGTCCAAAGGCCCGGTGTTTCTCGCCTGGGATCTGCCGGTCGCCATCGCTGAACGCGATGAGCTGCTGCTCAACCTGATGGGCTCCGGCCACGAGCTGGAAATCGACGGCATCGGTGGCGGCAGTCCACAAACCAGCAAAGTGGCGATCGTCAGCCCATCGCTGCACCCTGACGCGGATGTCGATTATTTGTTCGTCCAGGTCATGGTTTCCCAGCGTCGGGTCGATACCGCCCCCAACTGCGGCAACATGCTCTGCGCCGTCGGCCCGTTCGCTATCGAGCAGGGCCTGGTCAAGCCTACCGGCGACCTGACCCGTGTGCGTATTCGCAACCTCAATACCGGGACTTTCGTGAATTCCGAAGTGCAAACCCCGGAAGGCAAGGTCAGTTATGAAGGCGACACCGCCATCGACGGCGTGCCCGGCACAGCCGCTCCGGTGCAACTGACGTTCCTTGATGCCGCAGGCAGCAAGACGGGGAAACTCTTCCCGACCGGGCAAACCCAGGACCTGATCGACGGCATTGCGGTGACGTGCATCGACATGGCGATGCCGATGGTGATCGTCGATGCCAGTCAGCTCGGCAAGCGCGGCGATGAAAGTCCCGCCGAACTGGACGCTGATAAAGCCTTCCTGCAGCGCCTGGAGTCCCTGCGCCTGAAAGCCGGCCTGGCCATGGGCCTGGGTGATGTCAGTGACAAGGTCATTCCCAAACCGGTGCTGGTGTCTCCGGCCAAGTCTGGTGGGACGATCCAGGTGCGTTATTTCATGCCGCACAGCTGTCATCGTGCTTTGGCGATCACCGGCTCCATCGGCCTGGCCACCGCGTGCGTGACCGAGGGCAGCGTCGTCGCACAGTTGCTCGGTACCGTCAGTGAGCCGCGTTTGCAGCAAGTTCGCATCGAGCACCCCAGCGGCGGTATCGATGTGGTGTTGTCCTACACCGGCGAAAAGGGTGAGACCATTCGTGCTTCGGTGGTACGCACCGCCCGCCGACTTTTCTCTGGTTTCGTCTACGCCACGGTTTCCCAGCGCCTGGCCGGATAGCCCAGGCAGACCTCGTCATTGCATCAGCTACTCAATAACAACAAGAGATCTGACATATGCTCGCTTTACTTGGCTTGGCCATGGTGGTGGTCTTCACCTTCCTGATAATGACCAAACGGTTGTCACCGATCGTCGCCCTGACGGTGGTGCCCATCGTCTTTGCCGTGCTCGGCGGCTTTGGCGGGACCACCGGCAAGATGATGCTGGACGGCCTGAAAATGGTCGCGCCGTCGGCGGCGCTGCTGTTGTTCGCGATCCTGTTTTTCGGCCTGATGATCGACGCCGGTCTGTTCGACCCGCTGATCCGCAAGATCCTCAAGCGGGTCAATGGCGACCCGATGAAGATCGCCGTGGGCACGGCGCTGCTGTCGCTGTTGGTGGCGCTGGACGGTGACGGCACGACGACGTACATGATCACCTGTGCCGCGATGCTACCGCTGTACAAGCGCATCGGCATGAACCCGATGATCCTGGCGACCGTTTCCATGCTCTCCTTGAGCATCATGAGCGGCATGACCCCTTGGGGCGGCCCCGCAACCCGTGCGATCGCAGCGCTGGGCCTGGATGCCGGTGAGTATTTCGTGCCGTTGCTGCCGACCATGATCGGTGGGGCCGCATGGGTGGTGTTCACGGCGTTCCTGTTGGGTCGTGCCGAGCGCAAGCGCATCGGCAACGTTCAACTGCAAAGCGGCGGCGGTAATTGCTACATCAACGCGATCATGGAAGACACGCCACACAAACGCCCGAAACTGGCCTACGTCAACCTGCTGCTGGTGGTCGCGGTGATGGTCGCACTGGTGATGGGGCTCATGCATTCGGCGATCCTGTTCCTGATCGGTTTCGTCCTGGCGCTGATGATCAACTATCCGCAACTGGATATTCAGAAGGAACGCATTCTCGCCCATTCGGGCAACGCCATGACCGTAGTCCTGCTGGTGTTTGCCGCGGGCATCTTCGCCGGGATTTTCTCCGGGACGAAAATGGTCGATGCGTTGGCACAAACCCTGGTCGACTGGATTCCGCCTTCCTGGGGCCATCTTTTCCCGCTGGTGGTGGCGATTACCAGCATGCCGCTGACCTTCGTGCTGTCCAACGATGCCTACTACTTCGGTGTCGTGCCGATCCTGGCCAACGCCGCGGCTGCCTATGGCATTGATCCGGTCGAAATTGCCCGGGCGTCCATTCTCGGCCAGCCGGTGCACCTGATGAGTCCGCTGGTGGCCTCGACCTTGTTGCTGGTGGGCATGGTCGACCGCGACCTGGGCGACTTCCAGAAAGCCACCGTCAAATGGGCGGTGCTCACCTCCCTGGTGATTACCGCGCTGGCCCTGCTGACCGGGGCGCTGACGCTGTTTTCCTGATTCACCCGACACACTTTAGCTTCCCTGCCAGACATGCCCTCGCAAGCGGGTGTGCGCTGGCTTGCACGCCAAATAACAACAACGAGTAGCTCGACATGACCACTTTGCTTACCCGCGGGGCTTTGTTTCCAATCCTTGGGCTGTTGCCCCTGGCCTCGGCCAGCGCCGAAGGTTTCATCGACGACAGCAAGCTCAAGCTGCAATTGCGCAACGTCTACTTCAACGAAAATTTTCGCGATGAGCACGGTATGAGCCCACGGGCGGCGAGGACCGCCAAGAGTGAGCGCACCGAATGGGCCCAGGGCTTCCTGCTGGATTACCAATCGGGCTTTACGCCGGGCACCATTGGCTTCGGGGTCGATGCCCTGGGCCTGCTCGGGGTCAAGCTCGATTCCGGGCGTGGTCGCAGCGGCACCGGCCTGCTGCCGGTGCATGACGACGGTCGCGCCGCCGACGAGTTCGCCAGCGCAGGGATGACCGCCAAGGCCAGGGTGGCCAAGACCACGCTCAAATACGGCACCTTGCTGCCCAAGACCCCGGTATTGGTCTACAACGATGCACGGCTGTTGCCCCAGACTTACCAGGGCACCCAGATCAGCAGCACTGACATCGACAACCTGACCCTCACCGGCGGGCATCTGGAGCGTTTCAAGCTGCGCGATTCGAGCGACAGCATGCCCATCGTGCCCGATGGCTACGGCGGCGATAAGTCCGGTGACTTCAGCTATGCCGGTGCCGACTACAAGTTGGGCAAAAACATCCGCCTGAGTTACTTCTATGGCGAGTTGGAGAATTTCTATCGACAGAATTTTGCCGGCATCCAGCATGATCTGCCCTTGGGCGCTGGGGTATTGACCAGTGACCTGCGCTACTTCAACAGCGTCGATTCGGGTTCGGCCTACGGCGGCAAGATCGACAACGACATGCTCAGCGGATCGCTGTCCTACGCCGTGGTCGGCCACACACTGAGCGCCGGCTACCAGACCCTCAGTGGCGAGGCGGGCCTGCCTTACATCAGTGGCGCCACGGTGTATTCCTTCAGCAACGTCGGGATCGGCAAGTTCATCGAGGAAGACGAAAAGACCTGGATGCTCGGTTACGGCTACGACTTCGCTCGTCTCGGTGTGCCCGGCCTGACATTTTCCACCCGCTACCTGAGCGGCAACGACGGCAAGTCCAATACCACGGTCAAAGAGTGGGAGCGAGACGCAGAGATCGCTTATGTGGTGCAGCAGGGTACGTTCAAGGGGCTGGGGGTGAAGCTGCGTAACTATGTCTATCGCTCGGACTTTTCCCGTGGCCGTGACAGCAACCGGGTCTACTTCACTTACGACATCGCTCTTTGGTAGGACATGCGGTTCACTTAAGAAAAAGATGGACCTGTGGCGAGGGAGCTTGCTCCCGCTCGGCTGCGAAGCAGTCGTGAACCGGCGGGTGCGGTGTGTCTGTGTTACGCGTTCGGCAGGTTTTGGGGCCGCTTCGCGACCCAGCGGGAGCAAGCTCCCTCGCCACGGTTCTCTCAGTGGCTCCGCGCTCATCACGGTGGCCCGGTTCGATTCTTTGCGACATCATGGCGTCAATTTTCTTTGGGGCAATGCCCGTCGAGGCCGCCATGGATCGCAACCGAGACCGACGCAACAACCTTTCCCTGGATGGCCTGAATTTTTTCCTCGCGGATGTACGCGATGGGCTGGGTCCTTACCTGGCGATCTACCTGCTGGCGGTGCATCGCTGGGACCCGGCCAGCATTGGCGTGGTGATGACAGTGGCGGCGATGGCCGGGCTCGTTGCACAGGCGCCCGCCGGGGCGCTGATCGACCGGGTGCGCAGCAAACGTGCCGTGGTGGCTGTGGCCGCCTTGATGGTGACGCTGGGGTGCCTGGCGCTACCGTTCACGTCTTCCTTCGGCCTGGTGGCGCTGACCCAGGCGCTCGGCGCTGTGGCGGCGTCGGTCTTTGCGCCGGCTATTGCGGCGATTTCCCTAGGCATTACTGGCCCCAAGGCCTTTACGCGGCGCACTGGGCGCAACGAAACATTCAACCACGCGGGCAATGCCTGCGCAGCGCTGCTGGCGGGTGGGTTCGCCTGGCTGTTCGGTCCCATAGCGGTGTTCTACCTGATGGCCGCGATGGCATTGGCCAGCGTCGTGGCGGTCAGTTGCGTGTCCGCCGAGGCCATCGACCATGACGTGGCACGAGGCCTGGAGGCCGGTCAGTCGGTGCAGGGCCCGGTACCCTCGGCGCTGCGCGTGTTGCTGGATAACCGCACGCTGCTGTTGTTCGCCATTTGCTGCGGGTTGTTCCACCTGGCGAACGCGGCGATGCTCCCGCTGGTCAGCCAGAAGCTCGCCCAGGCCAATGCACACCTGGCCACGCCGCTGACGTCGGCCTGTATCGTCGCGGCGCAACTGGTCATGGTGCCTATGGCGTGGCTGGTCGGCGTCAAGGCCGATGCCTGGGGGCGCAAGCCGTTGTTGCTGGCCGGCTTCCTGATCCTGCCCATTCGAGGTGTGTTGTACGTGTTCTCGGACGACCTCTATTGGTTGGTGGCGGTGCAGTTGCTCGATGGGATCGGTGCCGGAATGTTTGGCGCGCTGTTTCCCTTGGTGGTGAAGGACCTGACCCAGGGCACCGGGCGTTTCAATGTCAGCCTCGGGGTGCTGTCGACGGTGTTCGGGTTCGGCGCGGCGTTGAGTAACAGCTTGGCCGGCTTTGTGGTGCAAGGGGCTGGCTACAGCGTGGCGTTCCTGACCCTGGCGGCGATTGCTGCGTTGGCATTTGGTCTGTTGCTGGCGATGCCCGAGACTTTCCGGCCAAGCCGCGTTCCCCAGGCCGGTACCATTGCGGTACCTGACGGTAGAGTTGCCTGAAGTCGCGTATCAAGTTCGACCCTGCAATGTTCAACCCCGGACGCCGCTTTCCGGGCTGAGGTGCTGAACATGGCGCTCGCGTCCAACCCCAAACCAATGTGGGAGCGAGCTTGCTCGCGATGACGGCGACACAGCCGACATCAATGCCAGAAGACCCACTGCCCATCGCACGTTAGCTCCCACAAGGGATTTGTAGTGGGCATAAAAAAACGCCGCTTGCCCTTTCCAGGCGAGCGGCGTTTTTTTACGCGTGGTGCGGGTGAAGATTACTCTTCGATGTTGCCCATGGCGGTGGTGTTGAAGCCGCCGTCCACGTACATGATTTCACCGCTGATGCCCGATGCCAGGTCCGAGCACAGGAAGGCGCCGGCGTTGCCGACTTCTTCGATGGTGACGTTGCGACGCAGCGGGGTTTGCGCTTCGTTGGCGGCCAGCATCTTGCGGAAGTTCTTGATGCCGGAAGCGGCGAGGGTGCGGATCGGACCTGCCGATACGCAGTTGACGCGAGTGCCGTCCGGGCCCAGGGAACCGGCCAGGTAGCGTACGCCGGCTTCCAGGGAGGCCTTGGCCATGCCCATGACGTTGTAGTTCGGCATGGTGCGCTCGGCGCCCAGGTACGACAGGGTCAGCAGGCTGCCGTTGCGGCCTTTCATCATTTCGCGACCGGCCTTGGCCAGGGCCACGAAGCTGTAGGCGCTGATGTCGTGGGCAATGCGGAAACCTTCACGGGTGGTGGCTTCGGTGAAGTCGCCGTCCAGTTGGTCGCCCGGGGCGAAGCCCACGGAATGCACGATGCAGTCCAGGCCGTCCCACTTCTTGCTCAGTTGTTCGAAGACCTTGGCGATTTCTTCATCGCTGGCCACGTCGCACGGGAAGCACAGCTCAGGGCTCGAACCCCAGCCCTGTGCGAACTCTTCGACACGACCCTTGAGTTTGTCGTTCTGATAAGTGAAGGCAAGCTCAGCGCCCTCGCGATGCATGGCGGCGGCGATGCCGGATGCGATGGACAGCTTGCTGGCGACACCGACGATCAGTACGCGCTTACCGGCGAGAAAACCCATGTGTTGCTCCTCTTTCAGGTTATTCGGCAGTTGTTGGGGCCAGGAAGGCGGCCTCCAGCAACTGCTGTGTATAGGGGTGCTGCGGCGCGGCGAATATGCTGCGGGCATCACCTTGTTCGACCACTTGGCCATGCTTGACCACCATCAACTGGTGGCTCAGCGCTTTGACGACAGCCAGGTCATGGCTGATAAACAGGTACGTCAGGTTGTACTTGGTTTGCAACGACCGCAACAGCTCCACCACTTGGCGTTGCACGGTACGGTCCAGGGCCGACGTCGGTTCATCCAGCAGAATCAACGCCGGCTTGAGCACCAGGGCCCGGGCAATGGCGATACGCTGCCGCTGCCCTCCGGAAAATTCATGGGGGTAGCGGTTCCGGGTTTCCGGGTCCAGGCCTACCTCCTTCAATGCTGCGATTATCGCTTGTTCCTGTTCGGCTTCGGTGCCGATCTTGTGGATCCGCAGGCCTTCGCCGACGATCTGGCTCACACACATCCGTGGGCTCAGGCTGCCGAACGGGTCCTGAAACACCACTTGCATCTCCCGGCGCAGCGGCCGGACTTGTTGCTGCGTCAGGCTGTCCAGCTGCTTGCCTTCGAAACGGATCCCGCCCTGACTGCCGATCAACCGCAGGATTGCCAACCCCAGGGTGGATTTGCCGGAGCCGCTTTCGCCGACGATGCCCAGGGTCTGCCCCTGGGGCAGGCTGAAGCGGATACCGTCCACGGCCTTGATGTAGTCTACCGTGCGTTTGAACAGGCCTTTCTTGATCGGGAACCAGACTTTCAGGTCCTCGACCTGCAATAGCGGCGGGCCGACAACGTTGTTCGCCGGGGTGCCGCTGGGCTCGGCGCCCAGCAGTTCCCGAGTGTACGGATGCTGCGGTGCGCGGAACAACTCTTCGCACGATGCCTGTTCGACGATGCAACCGCGCTGCATGACACATACGCGATGCGCAATTCTTCGCACAAGGTTCAAATCGTGGCTGATCAGCAGCAGCGACATGCCCAATCGCGCCTGCAGTTCCTTGAGCAATTGGAGGATTTTCAGCTGGACGGTGACGTCCAGCGCGGTGGTCGGCTCGTCGGCGATCAGCAGTTCCGGCTCATTGGCCAGGGCCATGGCGATCATCACCCGCTGGCGCTGGCCGCCGGACAGCTCGTGGGGCAGGGCCTTGAGGCGCTTGTGGGGCTCGGGAATGCCAACCAGCTCCAGCAACTCAAGGGTCCGGCGGGTCGCGACCTTGCCGCTCAGGCCCTTGTGAATGCCGAGCACTTCATTGATCTGTTTTTCAATGGAGTGCAGCGGGTTGAGGGAGGTCATCGGCTCCTGGAAGATCATCGCGATCCGATTGCCACGGATATGCCGGATGGTTTTTTCCTTCAGGCCCAGCAAATTCTGGCCGGCGTACTGGATGGTGCCGGTGGGGTGATGGGCCAGCGGGTAGGGCAGCAACCGCAGGATCGAGTGGGCGGTGACCGATTTGCCCGAGCCGCTTTCACCCACCAGGGCCAGGGTTTCGCCGCGCTTGATATCGAAGCTGACCCCCTCGACCACGCGCTGGCGGCGCTCGCCGACAATGAACTCCACCGCCAGGTCGCGCACTTCGATCAGATTATCCTGGTTCATATCACTTCCTCGGATCGAAGGCATCGCGAGCGGACTCGCCGATGAACACCAACAGGCTCAGCATCACGGCCAGCACGGCGAACGCGCTGATGCCCAGCCACGGCGCCTGGAGGTTGGATTTGCCCTGGGCCACCAGCTCGCCCAGGGATGGCGCCCCCGGCGGCAGGCCGAAGCCGAGGAAATCCAGGGCGGTGAGGGTGCCGATGGCGCCGGTGAGGATGAACGGCATGAACGTCATGGTCGAGACCATGGCGTTGGGCAGGATGTGGCGGAACATGATCGCGCCGTTCTGCATGCCCAGGGCCCGGGCGGCGCGCACGTATTCCAGGTTGCGCCCGCGCAGGAACTCGGCACGGACCACGTCCACCAGGCTCATCCAGGAAAACAGCAACATGATGCCCAGCAGCCACCAGAAGTTGGGCTGCACGAAACTGGCCAGGATGATCAGCAGGTACAGCACCGGCAACCCGGACCAGATTTCCAGGAAACGTTGGCCGGCCAGGTCCACCCAGCCGCCATAGAAACCCTGCAGGGCGCCGGCGATCACGCCGATGATCGAGCTGAGCACGGTCAGCGTCAGGGCAAACAGTACCGAGATGCGGAAGCCATAGATGACCCGGGCCAGGACATCGCGACCCTGGTCGTCAGTGCCCAGCCAGTTCACGGAAGAGGGCGGCGCCGGGGCCGGGACCTTCAGGTCGTAGTTGATGCTCTGGTAGCTGAACGGAATCGGTGCCCACAGCACCCAGGCGTCCTTGGCTGCCAGCAGTTCGCGGATGTAGGGGCTCTTGTAGTTGGCTTCCAGCGGGAACTCGCCGCCGAACGTGGTTTCCGGGTAGCGCTTGAGCGCCGGGAAGTACCAGCCGTCGTCGTAATGCACCACCAGCGGCTTGTCGTTGGCGATCAACTCGGCGCCCAGGCTCAGTCCGAACAGGATCAGGAACAGCCACAGCGACCACCAGCCACGCTTGTTGGCCTTGAACAGTTCGAAGCGGCGGCGATTGAGAGGGGACAGGTTCATCTCAATGCTCCCGGCTTTCGAAGTCGATGCGCGGATCGACAAAGGTGTAGGTCAAGTCGCCGATCAGTTTCACCACCAGCCCCAGCAAGGTGAAGATGAACAGGGTGCCGAACACCACCGGATAGTCGCGGTTGATGGCCGCTTCGAAACTCATCAGGCCCAGGCCGTCGAGGGAGAAGATCACTTCCACCAGCAGGGAGCCGGTAAAGAAGATTCCGATGAAGGCCGAAGGGAAGCCGGCGATCACCAGCAGCATGGCGTTGCGGAATACGTGGCCGTAGAGCACCCGATGGCGGGTCAGGCCCTTGGCCTTGGCGGTGACCACGTATTGCTTGTTGATTTCGTCGAGGAAGCTGTTCTTGGTCAGCAGGGTCATGGTCGCGAAGTTGCCGATCACCAGGGCGGTCACGGGCAAGGCCAGGTGCCAGAAGTAATCGAGGATCTTGCCGCCCATGCTCAATTCGTCGAAGTTGTTGGAGGTCAGCCCGCGCAACGGGAACCAGTCGAAATAACTGCCGCCGGCAAACACCACGATCAGCAGGATGGCGAACAGGAACGACGGTATCGCGTAGCCGATGATGATTGCCGAACTGGTCCAGACGTCGAAATGGCTGCCGTGGCGCGTGGCCTTGGCGATCCCCAGCGGGATCGACACCAGGTACATGATCAGCGTGCTCCACAGCCCGAGGGAGATGGACACCGGCATCTTCTCCTTGATCAGGTCGATGACCTTGGCATCGCGGAAAAAACTGTCGCCGAAGTCCAGGTGGGCGTAGTTCTTGATCATGATCCACAGGCGTTCGGGGGCCGACTTGTCGAAGCCGTACATGTGCTCGATTTCCTTGACCAGCGCCGGGTCCAGGCCCTGGGCACCGCGGTACGAGGAACCGGCCACCGCCACTTCGGCACCGCCGCCGGCAATGCGGCTGGTGGCGCCTTCGAAGCCCTCGAGCTTGGCGATCATTTGTTCCACCGGCCCGCCGGGCGCGGCCTGGATGATGACGAAGTTGATCAGCAGAATGCCGAACAGGGTCGGGATGATCAGCAGCAGTCGCCGAAAAATATAAGCCAGCATCTTGTTACTCCACGCTCGCAGGGGCGGCGATTTGCTGCTCGATGACCTGCTTTTCTACTTCATCGGCCGGCTTGACCTCCGGCTTGACCCACCAGGTGGTGGTGCCGATGTCATAGGTTGGGGTGATTTTCGGATGGCCGATGTGATTCCAGTAGGCCACGCGCCAGGTCTTGATGTGCCAGTTGGGAATCACGTAGTAGCCCCACTGCAAAACCCGGTCCAGTGCTCGGGCGTGGGCCACCAGGCTCTTGCGCGAATCGGCGTTGATCAGTTGTTCCACCAGTTGGTCCACGGCCGGATCCTTCAGACCCATGGTGTTGCGGCTGCCGGGCTTGTCGGCGGCGGCCGACATCCAGAACTCGCGCTGTTCGTTACCCGGAGAGCTGGATTGCGGGAAGCTGCCCACCACCAGGTCGAAGTCTCGGGAGCGTACGCGGTTGACGAACTGGGAGACGTCGACCCGGCGGATGATCAGCTCGATGCCCAGGTCGCTCAGGTTGCGCTTGAACGGCAGCAGTATCCGTTCGAACTCGGTCTGGGCCAGCAGGAACTCCAGCACTACCGGTTTGCCCTGGGCATCGACCATCTTGTCGTCGACGATGCGCCAGCCGGCTTCCTGCAGCAATTGGTAGGCCTTGCGCTGCTGGTCGCGGATCATGCCGCTGCCGTCGCACATTGAAGGCTGGAACGCGTCGGTGAAGACTTGCTCGGGAATCTTGCCGCGCAGGGGCTCGAGAATCTTCAGTTCGTCTTCGCCGGGCAGGCCGGTGGCGGCCATTTCCGAATTCTCGAAGTAGCTGCGGGTGCGAGCGTAGGCGCCGTTGAACAGTTGTTTGTTGGTCCACTCGAAATCCAGGAGCAGGCTCAAGGCCTTGCGTACCCGGACATCCTGGAAGATCGGCCGGCGCAGGTTGTAGATAAAACCCTGCATACCGGTGGGGTTGCCGTTGGGGATCTGTTCCTTGATCAGCCGGCCCTCGGTCACGGCCGGGATGTTGTAGGCATTGGCCCAGTTCTTGGCGGTCATTTCCAGCCAGAAATCGAATTGACCGGCCTTGAGCGCTTCGACCGCGACGGTGTTGTCGCGGTAGTAGTCGGTGACCAGTACGTCGAAATTGTAGAAGCCGCGATTGACCGGCAGGTCCTTGCCCCAATAGTCCTTCACCCGCTCATAGCGGATCGAGCGACCGGCCTTCACTTCGGCGACCTTGTAGGGGCCGCTGCCCAGGGGGATTTCCAGGTTGCCCTTGCTGAAGTCGCGCTCGGCCCACCAGTGCTTCGGCAATACCGGCAGTTGGCCGAGGATCAACGGCAGTTCGCGATTGTTGGTGTGCTTGAACTTGAACAGGACCTTGAGCGGGTCTTCGGCAATGACGTCGGCAACATCGTTGTAATAGCCGCGAAACATCGGCGCGCCGTCCCTGGTCAGGGTCTGGAAGCTGAAGACCACGTCTTCTGCCCGTACCGGGTGGCCGTCGTTGAAACGGGCTTCGGGGCGCAGGTAGAAGCGCACCCAGGCATTGTCCGGGGCTTTCTCGATTTTTTCGGCGATCAGGCCATATTCGGTGAAAGGTTCGTCCAGGCCCTGCTTGGCCAGGGTGTCGTAGATCAGGCCGATGTCATCGGCCGGCACGCCTTTGCTGATGAATGGGTTGAGGCTGTCGAAACCCCCAAAGCCACCCTGGCGGAAGATGCCGCCCTTGGGCGCGTCCGGGTTGACGTAGTCGAAATGCTTGAAGTTCGCGGGGTATTTGGGCGGCTCGTTGTACAAGGTCAAGGCGTGCTGTGGCGCGGCGCAGGCCAACCCGGCGAATAACAGGCTGCTGGCCTGCAGGAGCAGGGCACGTAGAGGCTTCATTGATCTTTCTCCGAAGATTTCAGCCACCATGCGCTCAGGCCCAGGGTGTAGGGCGGCGTGGTGACGAAGGCGAACCGGTTGCGGTACGCCAGGCGATGATAATTGAGATACCAGTTGGGAATGCAGTAATGCTGCCACAACAGCACGCGATCCAGGGCTTTGCCGGCGGCGACCTGTTCGTCGCGGGTCTGGGCGGCGAGCAGTTTTTCCAGCAGGTGGTCGACCACCGGGTTGGCGATCCCCGCGTAGTTCTTGCTGCCCTTGACCCCGACCTGGCTGGAGTGGAAGTACTGCCATTGCTCAAGGCCCGGGCTGAGGGTCTGGCCCAAGGTCAGCAGGATCATGTCGAAATCGAACTGGTCCAGGCGCTGTTTGTACTGGGCGCGATCCACTGTGCGCAACCGGGCCTGGATGCCGATACTGGCGAGGTTTTCGACGTAGGGCTGCAGGATGCGCTCAAGGTTCGGGTTCACCAGCAGGATTTCGAAACTCAGGGGCTGGCTGTCGGTATTGAGCAGGCGCTGGCCGTTAAGGCTCCAGCCGGCCTCCTTCAAGAGGCCCAGGGCCTTGCGCAAGGTTTCCCGGGGGATGCCGCGCCCGTCGGTCTTGGGCAAGCTGAAGGGTTCGGTGAGCAGTGTGGGCGGCAATTGTTCCCGATACGGCTTGAGCAACAGCCATTCATGGCCCACCGGCAGGCCGGTGGCGGAGAATTCGCTGTTGGGGTAGTAACTGAGGGTGCGCTTGTAGGCGCCGCTGAACAGGGTGCGGTTGGTCCACTCGAAATCGAACATCAGCCCCAGGGCTTCACGTACCTTGACCTCGGCAAACGTGCTGCGCCGGGTGTTCATGAACAGGCCTTGGGTCTGGGTCGGGATCTGGTGGGGGATTTGCGCCTTGATGACATCGCCCCGGTTGACCGCCGGGAATTGATAGCCGTTGGCCCAGTTCTTGGCCTGGTGTTCGATGTAGATATCGAACTCGCCAGCCTTGAAGGCTTCGAAGGCGACTTCGCTGTCACGGTAGAACTCCACGTCCATGCGGTCGTAGTTGTACTTGCCGCGATTGACCGGCAGGTCCTTGCCCCAGTAGTTCTTGACCCGTTCGAACACCAGTTGGCGGCCTGGCTGCACTTTGGTGATGCGATACGGCCCGCTGCCCAGGGGCGGTTCGAAGGTCGTCGCCTTGAAGTCGCGGTTTTTCCAGTAATGCTGGGGCAACACTGGCAGTTCACCCAGGCGCAGGATCAGCAGCGGATTGCCCGCACGCTTGAAGACAAAGCGGATTTTCAGCGGATTGAGAATGTCGACCCGCAGCACTTCCTGCAGGTTGGTGCGGTACTGCGGGTGGCCGTCCTTGAGCAGCGTCCTGTAGGAGAACGCCACGTCATAGGCGGTGATGGGTATGCCATCGTGAAACCGCGCTTCGGGTCGCAGGTTGAACACGACCCAGCTGCGGTCTTCGCTGTATTCCACCGACTGGGCGATCAGGCCATAGCTCGACGTCGGTTCGTCACCGGAGGGGGCGTACTGGCCGGTGCCGACCATCAATGGTTCGTTCAGCTCATTGATACCGTACTGCAGGAAGTTGGGCGTGGAAACCGGGCTGCTGCCCTTGAACGTGTAGGGGTTGAGCGTATCGAAGGTGCCGAATGCCATGACCCGCAAGACTCCGCCCTTGGGCGCTTGCGGGTTGACCCAGTCGAAGTGGGTGAATCTGGCCGGGTACTTGAGCGTGCCGAACTGCGCATAGCCATGGCTTTCGCTGATGGCTGCGCTGGCGGGAGAGCTCAAGGCCAGGCTGATCAGGAGCAGGAGGAGGGGACGTATCAAGTCTGAGATCCGATCCAGGCGGCTTGGGCTTTATGGCCTGTACAGTAACAGCTTGTATCGGCAGGAAAAAGGCGGTGGGCCAAAGCGTCTCAGATTACTCGAAACCGGAGCGAGAATGCTTTTGTGGCGAGGGAGCTTGCTCCCGCTGGGGTGCGAAGCAACCCTGAACCTGCCACCTCGGTGTGACAGGTGGATTGAGTCGTTGCTTTTGGGGCCGCTTCGCAGCCCAGCGGGAGCAAGCTCCCTCGCCACAAAAAGCCCTTCAGCCATTAATGGGCTTAGTGCGGGGAGTAGACCGTCAGCATCTGCCCAGGCTTGAGTGCCTTGCCCATCCGCGGGTTCCAGCGCTTGAGGTGCTGCATTTCCACGTTGAAGCGCTTGGCGACGACGTACAACGAATCACCCTGCTTGACCTTGTACTGGGTCTGTTTCTTCTGGTCCTTGGTATTGGCGGCCACCACGGTGCTGATGCGCTTGCCGGTGGTTTTGCTCGCCTTGGCATCCTGCATCACCAGGGTCTGGCCGACCTTGAGCTTGTTGCCGCTGAGTTTGTTCCAGCGTTGCAGGTCCTTGGTCTGGACGTTGTTGGCCTTGGCGATCTGGGCGAGGTTGTCGCCGCGCTTGACGCGGTAGGTGCGCCTTGCGCCTGCCACGTCACTGTCGTCGGCCGATTCAAAGACCGGCTTGAGCGAGCGCTGGCTGATCAGCTCTTCCGGGCGCATGGTCGACAGGCTGGCGGTCAGCAACTGGGCCTTGGACGTTGGCACCAGCAGGTGCTGGGGGCCGTCGATGGTGGTGCGCTGCTTGAAGGCCGGGTTGAGCTGGAACAGCTCGTCTTCATCGATGTTGGCCACCGCCGCGACCTTGGACAGGTCCATGCGCTGGTTGATCTCGACGACCTGGAAATAGGGTTCGTTGGCGATCGGGTTGAGGTTCACGCCATAGGCATCGGGCGAGAGCACCACCTGTGACAGTGCCAGCAACTTCGGCACATAGGCCTGGGTCTCGCTGGGCAGCGGCAGGTTCCAGTAGTCGGTGGGCAGGCCAAGCTTCTCGTTGCGCTCGATGGCGCGACTGACCGTGCCTTCGCCGGCGTTGTAGGCCGCCAGCGCCAGCAACCAGTCGCCGTTGAACATGTCGTGCAGGCGCGTCAGGTAGTCCATGGCGGCCGTGGTGGAGGCGGTGATATCGCGACGCCCGTCATAGAAGCGGGTCTGGCGCAGGTTGAAGTAGCGCCCCGTGGACGGGATGAATTGCCACAGGCCCACGGCGTTGGCCCGGGAATAGGCCATGGGGTTGTAGGCACTCTCGATCACCGGCAGCAGCGCCAGCTCCAGCGGCATGTTGCGCTCTTCGAGGCGTTCGACGATGTAATGGATGTACAGGCTGCCGCGCTCACCGGCGTTTTCCAGGAAGGAGGGATTGCTGGCGAACCACAGGCGCTGTTGCTCGATGCGTGGGTTGACACCGGCCGTTTCCTGCAGCTGGAAACCCTGGCGCATACGCTCCCAGACGTCCTGGGGTACTTGGGGGCTGGGTTTCTCAGCGAGCCATACCGGCTTCTGTTTGGCGCGAGCAGCGATATTCGGCGTGTGCGCCGCGTCGGTCTGCGGCAGCTGGCTCGTGCTCTGGCAGCCCGCCAAGGTAGCGGACACAGCCACCGCGATGGCTTGAGCCAAGCGGGTCAATGTGTCTGACTGGACGGACCTGCGTATAGATGACGACATTGGCTGGAAGTAAGTTCCGGGCAAAAATGTCGGCCGATTCTAGGAAGCGCACCCCAACAGGTCAACCTTTCAGAATTTTTGTATCAATCGATAGCTGCCTTAGAACGTATCTTTCCAAGCCCTCAAGGCCGCAAAAACCTCACTCGGCGTCTGGTTTCGCTGGCCGTTCCGTTCGTCTGCTTTTTGTTTAACGGATGTTTCAGTCGTACGCAGGAACGGATTGGTGAGTTTTTCCAGGGCCAGGGTCGAGGGCAGCGTCATGATGCCTTCGCTGCGTTGCCGGCTGACTTTTTCCAGGCGGGCGGCGACGTCCGGATTGCCTGGCTCCACGGCGGCAGCGAACTTCAGGTTGCTGAGGGTATATTCATGGGTGCAGTAGACCAGCGTATCTTCAGGCAGGGCGGCGAGGCGACTGAGCGAGTGGTGCATTTGCGCAGGCGTGCCTTCGAAGAGTCGGCCGCAACCGGCGGCGAACAGGGTGTCGCCACAAAACAGCAGGCCATGGTGGTAATAGGCGATGTGCCCCAGCGTATGGCCTGGCACGGCGTAGACATCGAAGTCCCAGCCGAGCACGCTGACCTGGTCGTTGTCATGCAGGGCCTGGTCCCGCGCCGGAATGTTTTCGCTGGCCGGACCGTAAACGGTGGCGTTCGTCGCATTCTTCAGCGCCTGGACGCCGCCGACATGATCATGGTGATGGTGGGTGATCAAGATGTCGCTCAGGACCCAGCCCGGATGGGCCTCGAGCCAGGCCTGCACCGGTGCGGCGTCACCCGGGTCGACCACGGCGCAGCGCTGGGTGGCGTGGTCCTGTAACAACCAGATGTAGTTATCGGTGAATGCGGGCAGGGCACTGATCTGTATCATCGTGGAATTCGCCAAGCGGAAAACAAAGGCGCATCTTAGAACTTCCTGACGCGTTGGAGAATGCAATGACCGATGAAGCGTTCGCTCAGGCTGATCCTGACTGGCTGGCGTTGATCAGCGCCGCCCGTGAATGGCTGTCCGGCCCTGTTGGGCAATTTTTGCTGGATGAAGAACGGCGCATGCTCGAAGACGAGTTGGGCCGGTTCTTCGGCGGCTACCTGGTGCACTACGGGCCCTCGGCGCAAACCCCGCCGTCGGCACCGCAAGTCCAGCGCAATGTACGCCTGGGAGCGCCGTTGCCGGGGGTGGAAATCGTCTGCGAGGAGCAGGCCTGGCCGTTGAGCGAACATGCCGCCGATGTGGTGGTCATGCAGCACGGCCTGGATTTCTGCCTGTCGCCCCACGGCTTGTTGCGTGAAGCCGCCAGCAGCGTGCGCCCCGGCGGGCATCTGTTGATCATCGGCATCAACCCCTGGAGCACTTGGGGGTTGCGTCATGTGTTTGCCCACGACGCCTTGCGCCAGGCCCGCTGCATCTCGGCGTCCAGGGTCGGTGACTGGCTCAACCTGCTGGGCTTTGCGCTGGAGAAACGCCGCTTCGGGTGCTATCGTCCGCCGCTTGCGTCGCCCAAGTGGCAGGCGCGCCTGGCCGGCTGGGAGCGCAAGGCCGGTGACTGGCAGCTGTCCGGCGGCGGTTTCTACCTGCTGGTGGCGCGCAAGATCGCGGTCGGACTGCGCCCGGTTCGTCAGGCGCGACGCGAGCCGATGGGCAAGCTGATTCCCTTGCCAATGGCCAAGGTCAATCGTCGCCACATCGAGCCGTAACCTTTTTTGATGGTTCTTGTCGTATTGGGCTGCGGGTGTTGTCGGGCCCGATCGGCGGGCCTTTGCATTTTTTCCTGGATAGATTGGCATGAGCGATAGCGTAGAACTCTTCACTGATGGCGCCTGCAAGGGCAATCCCGGTCCGGGCGGCTGGGGCGCGTTGCTGGTGTGCAAGGGCGTGGAGAAGGAACTCTGGGGCGGCGAAGCCAATACCACCAACAATCGCATGGAGCTGATGGGCGCCATCCGAGGCCTGGAGGAGCTCAAGCGGTCCTGCGATGTGTTGTTGGTGACCGACTCGCAGTACGTCATGAAAGGCATCAACGAGTGGATGGCCAACTGGAAGAAACGTGGCTGGAAGACGGCGGCGAAGGAGCCGGTAAAAAACGCCGACCTCTGGAAGCTGCTGGATGAACAGGTCAACCGCCACAACGTCACCTGGAAATGGGTGCGCGGCCACATCGGCCACCACGGCAACGAGCGCGCCGATCAGTTGGCCAATCGCGGGGTGGATGAGGTGCGGGGCTATAAGCAGGCTTGATCTGGCTGGGTGTCCCCTGTCGGAAGGCATGAATTCACACCTGTGGCGAGGGAGCTTGCTCCCGCTGGACTGCGGAGCAGGCCCCAGGGGCGGTCGCTGCGCAACCGAGCGGGAGCAAGCTCCCTCGCCACAAGAGCTCCAAGCCATAAAAGCCTGCTCACAGGACATTGCGGATGCATTGGCGTGAGCGTGCTAAGATCCGCGCTTTTGCAAGACTGCCCGCTGAGAGCTGAACACTGATGGCCAACAGATCTGTAGTACTGGATACCGAAACCACCGGCATGCCGGTGACCGATGGTCACCGGATTATTGAAATCGGTTGTGTCGAGCTGATCGGCCGGCGCCTGACAGGTCGCCATTTCCATGTGTACCTGCAACCGGACCGCGAAAGCGACGAGGGCGCCATCGGCGTCCACGGCATCACCAACGAATTCCTGGTGGGCAAGCCGCGTTTCGCCGAAGTGGCCGATGAGTTCTTCGAATTCATCCAGGGCGCGCAGTTGATCATCCACAACGCGGCGTTCGACGTCGGGTTCATCAACAATGAATTCGCCCTGATGGGCCAGTACGACCGGGCCGACATTACCCAGCATTGCACTATCCTCGATACCCTGATGATGGCCCGGGAACGCCACCCTGGGCAGCGCAACAGCCTCGACGCCTTGTGCAAACGCTATGGCGTCGACAACTCCGGCCGTGAGCTTCACGGCGCCTTGCTCGACTCCGAGATCCTGGCCGACGTCTACCTGACCATGACCGGCGGCCAGACCAGTCTGTCCCTGGCCGGCAACGCCTCGGACGGCAACGGTACTGGCGAAGGCTCTGGTAACCAGGCTTCGGAGATTCGCCGTTTGCCCACTGACCGCCAGCCCTCGCGGATCATCCGCGCCAGCGAAAGCGACCTGGCCGAACATGCCGCGCGTCTGGAAGCCATCGCCAAGTCCGCGGGTGCTCCGGCATTGTGGACGCAGTTGGCCGAGTCGCAGGCCGCTTCGCACTGATGAAACCCTTCCTGTGGGAGCGAGCTCCCACAAGGTTATCCATCGTTCATTTCTCGCCACAATCGCCACGACCTTCTACCCTGAGGTAACGGGCAGGCTACGGATCCCGCTTGATGTGTGAAGATTTGAAAGGCAAGGGCAATGGATGGCACCACGCCGTTGGTTGCCTCAAGGAATGAGGACCTTCCCCAGTATGCAACCGGTCATGAATCCCAAGCACCCCGGGTTGTCGGTGCGCGTCGTCGATGACGGCTTTGCCGCCTATATCTGGGGCAGTGACTTCAGTTTCGAAGTCAGCGACTACGGGACGGCACAGATCGGCCGCCCCGTCAGCCAGTGGCCGGTGACAGCTATTGTTCCCTATCGCAAGTGCTACGGCATCGATCCCGAGGAGTTCAGCAGCTTCCGCGATGCCCCGGACAGCGAGATCTTCATGGCTTATCTCGATGATCAGCCCGTGGGGCATCTGGTGGTCAGTACCAACTGGAACGGCTATGCCCACATCGACGAGTTGGCGGTACACGCCCCGGCCCGTCGCCACGGAGTAGCCAAGGCATTGCTCGATGTCGCCCAGTTCTGGAGTCGCAAGAAAAAACTGCCGGGCATCATGCTCGAGACCCAGAACAACAATCTGGGTGCTTGCCGACTCTATGAGCGTTGCGGTTACGTGCTCGGCGGTATCGATCACCTGCGCTATCGCGGCATTGACCGGCATACCGACGAAGTGGCGCTGTTCTGGTACCGACTGTTCGATGATCCGCTGGGCATGTCGATCAGTGGCTCAACAACGCCTCGGCTTGTTCCGTAACCCGTTCCAGTAGCGATTGGAGAGTGGGTGAGGGCAGCGTACCGTTCAGGCTCAGGGCATAGAGGCCAATCGCAATGGCGGGCGATACCGGGCAGACATCCAGGCCGCCGCCCTTGGCCCCCGAGGCGGTGAACGGGTCGACGATGGCAAGGCCTTCGCCGGCCTCGACCATGGCGCGCATCATCTGATGGGTCTGGACGCGGATCTGGATCATTGGCGCCGGACGCAGCGCCGCCAGTTTATGCTCGAACGCAGGGCTCAGCGGGTCATGGCCATCCAGGCCCACCAACGGCTGGCCCGCCAGGTCCTGGAGCGAAATGTATTTCTGTCGTGGTTGCAGCCAGCCGTGAGGTGCCAGCAATTGCAATTTGCCCTGGGCGATCATCTGGCAATGGATGTCGGGGTGTTCAGGGTCGTGCAAGCTCAGGCCCAGGTCGCTTTCACGCAACAGCAGGCTGTGGACGATCTCGCGGGTCGGTTGGCTGAGCAGGGTGCAAGGCGCATCCGGATGGCGGCGACGCAAGGCGGCGATGCTCTGGGGCAACAACTGCTGGGCCAGTGGCGGGGTGCAGATAATGCGCAAGGGTGGTGCCTGATAGTGTTTCAGGCTGCTGGCCAGGCGCTGCACCGGTTCGAGGGTGTCGTACACCCGCGTGATGCCGTCGCGCAGTTCAAGGGTTTCCCGGGTGGCCTGCAGGCGCCCACGCACGCTGGCAAACAGCATGAAGCCCAGCTGGGCCTCGGCATCGCGCAGGATCGCCTCGACCTCCGTCACCGGCAATTGCAGCCATTCGGCCGCCGTGCCGAGGTGACCGGTCTGCAGCAGCGCCTGGATCACTTCGATGTGGCGTAAACGCATGCAAGAAGTCCATGTTCGGCGGGTGAGCCATTGAGTGGCTGAATCCTAACCCAAGTCCGGGCATGACTTCTGCTAATAACCAACAGGTTATAGCGCTATTTGCGTTTCGGGTTCGCGCGTCAACTTGATGCCGGTCTGCACCAATTCAAACTCGTCCTCGTTGAGTTTCTTGACTCGATCACCGATCGCCAGCTTGTAAGTGGTGACAGGCTCCTTGCCGTTTCCGTCGGGCGACGGGGTCGATTCCTGGAACTCATGCACCGAATAGACGCGACCTTCGGCGTCCCGCGCATGAAATTGTCCGACAAGTACTGCTGCCATTGCTTAGAACCTCTGGAAATAAATCACTCGATTTGCGGTTCTGTAGACCTTGGTCAAGCGCGGTAAGTTTTCCTACATGAAAAAAATAGTCGAGCCGACAGGTTTTTGTCGCTCCACTGGTCCAATTGTCACCCCGATCATCTATAACTACAGGCTCCTTTGAGCCGATAGTCGAGAAGCCTCTCATGAGTAATGTCTACACAGTGGCCGTTTTGGTGGGCAGCCTGCGCAAGGCATCGATCAACCGCAAGGTCGCGCTGGCACTGGCTGACCTGGCGCCAGCCAACCTCAAGCTGAACATCGTCGAGATCGGCGAGTTGCCACTTTATAACGAAGACATTGATGTAACACCGCCGGCAGCCTACACCACATTCCGCCAGCAGGTGGGTGCGGCTGATGCTTTGTTGTTCGTCACGCCTGAATACAACCGCTCGGTGCCGGCACCGTTGAAAAACGCCATCGACGTCGGCTCGCGCCCTTACGGCCAGAGTTGCCTGAGCGGCAAGCCGGGCGCGGTGATCAGTGCTTCGCCAGGCGCCATCGGTGGTTTTGGTGCAAACCATCATTTGCGCCAGTCGCTGGTATTCCTTGACGTGCCCTGCATGCAACAGCCGGAAGCCTACCTGAGCGGTGCCGGGACGGCGTTTGACGAGGCGGGCAACCTGTCGGAGTCGGTACGGCCTTTCCTGCAGAAGTTCATCGATGCCTACGGCAAGTGGGTCGAGCAACACAAGAAGGCTTGATACCCCCGAGATTCCAGGTAAACCCTGTGGCGAGGGAGCTTGCTCCCGCTGGACTGCGAAGCAGGCCCCCCTCGGCGGTCGCTGCGCAACCGAGCGGGAGCAAGCTCCCTCGCCACAAATGCATCTGCATCGGCAATTCAATCCGCGCTTTACGGGGTATTCGAATTGTCCATATATTCGCCCCTTCGCACCTTCAGGTCATCCTTCGTCATGTCCAATTCCCCCAATCGCGTCGATGCTTTCAGTTCGAACGCCATGGCTGATTGTCCGCTGACATGTCGCTGCTGATTTCCTCTTTTCAATCCACCTTCCAAGGCTGTTGTGCATGCTGATCGCGTCATTGATTTTCCTGCTGACCATTACGCTGGTGATCTGGCAGCCCAAGGGGCTTGGCGTCGGCTGGAGCGCGACGCTCGGCGCGCTGCTGGCGTTGTTGAGCGGGGTGGTGCAGGTCGGCGACATTGCGCTGGTCTGGCAGATCATCTGGAACGCCACCGGTACGTTTGTCGCGCTGATCATTATCAGCCTGCTGCTGGACGAGGCTGGCTTCTTCGCCTGGGCGGCCTTGCACGTGGCCCGTTGGGGAAAGGGCAGCGGGCGCAAGCTGTTTGCATTCATGGTGCTGTTGGGGGCGCTGGTGTCGGCCCTGTTTGCCAATGACGGGGCGGCGTTGATCCTGACGCCCATCGTGATTTCGATGCTGCTGGCGTTGCGTTTTTCCCCGGCGGCAACCCTGGCATTCGTGATGGGGGCCGGTTTCATTGCCGACAGCGCGAGCCTGCCGCTGGTGGTGTCGAACCTGGTGAACATCGTCTCGGCGGACTTCTTCGGCATTGGGTTCAACCGCTATGCGGCGGTCATGGTGCCGGTGAACCTGGTCAGCGTGGCCGCCAGCCTGGCGATCTTGCTGTGGTTTTTTCGTCGCGACATCCCGCGCGACTACGACCCCGATCAACTGGACGATCCGGCGACGGCGATCCACGACAAGGCAACGTTTTATGCCGGCTGGGTGGTGCTGGTGATCCTGCTGCTGGGCTGCTTTGCCCTGGAGCCACTGGGGATTCCCATCAGCGCGATCTCGGCGGTCTGCGCTGCGCTGCTGCTGGCCGTCGCGGCCCGTGGCCACAAGATTTCCACCCGCAAGGCGATGAAGGAGGCGCCTTGGCAGATCGTGATCTTCTCCCTCGGCATGTACCTGGTGGTCTATGGCTTGCGCAATGCCGGGCTGACTGGCTACCTGGCCCAATGGCTCGACGGTTTCGCCGAATATGGCGTGTGGGGTGCGGCCATGGGGACCGGGCTGCTGACGGCGTTGCTCTCGTCGGTCATGAACAATTTGCCAACGGTGCTGATCGGCGCCCTGTCCATCGACGCCAGCCAGGCCACCGGGGTGGTGAAGGAGGCGATGATCTACGCCAACGTCATCGGCAGCGACCTGGGCCCGAAAATCACACCGATCGGCAGCCTGGCGACCTTGCTGTGGCTGCATGTGCTGGCGCGCAAGAACATCCAGATCGGCTGGGGGTATTACTTCAAGGTCGGGATTGTGCTGACGCTGCCGGTGTTGCTGGTGACCTTGGCGGCGCTGGCGGTGCGGTTGTCGCTCTAGACCGAGTTGGCTTCATCGCGAGCAAGCTCGCTTCCACATTGGAATGCATTCTCCTCTATGAATGTGCTCCCCTGTGGGAGCGAGCTTGCTCGCGATGAGGCCCTGGCAGACACTCCAAAACTCAGCTGTTTTGGCCCGGCACATTCGGCCAGAGATCGGCCACCAGGAATAGCCGCTCAGCTTCTTCCCACTCCCCCTCGGTATTTTCAGTCAGGCGCACCATCAGTTGTGCCGGCGCCATCGGGTCGAGGTCCAGTCGCCAGGCGTCCAGTTGCGCGTTGTTCCAGGTCTGCTCGGCCGGATAATGCGCCGGGGCCAACCAGGCGGCGCGGGGCAGGGGTTGCCAGCGCCCCGGCGGACGTTGAGCGATAAACGCCGGCCAGTCCCGCTGGTGCAGCCAGCGACCGCGCAAATGCCTGGGGTGGGCGCCGGCCGGCGGTTCGGCCTCGCCCGGCCAGGGGTACAGCAAATAACCGCCCAGCCAGAGTTCGGAGCGAAACAGTTCGATGCCTGAGGGCTCGATACCCAGTGCCGCCAGGGCCTCGCGGCTTTCCGGGCGAGCGGAGATCGGCAATTGGTGTTCGCGCAGATGCGCCAGCTTGCGGTCGAGCCGGTCATGGCAACCCGGGCCCAGCCATTGCGCGGTGTCCAGGCCGTTACCGTGCTGGGGGCCGAGGTACAGCTTGATGGCCAGCTCCAGGTGATGGATGCCGTCGCGGTCACGCAGCAGCAGGTCCAATTCACCTAGGGTATGGCCTTCGCGCCGGATCAGCAGGTTCGCGGCGATCAACTCGATGCCCGGGGCCTGCTGCACGGCAAACTGCCACAGCCTTTCGTAATACAGGCCCAGGCGGCGTGTCCGCCCTTGGGACAGGCAGTGCAGCAGTGGGTAGCTGTCGCGGTCCAGTTGTCGCAGCCAGTGCTCCAGCTGACCCGGCTCCTGTACCCAGTCACTGCCGGCCAGGGGATGGCGCTGGGGCCAGGGCGTGTCGATGAGCATCGGCGGGGCGATGATCGCCCACGCGAGGTCGCGCACTTCGGGATGGCGAAGGCGGCGGGGCAAGTCCAGCAATTCAGGGAACAGGATCATTTTGCGAGCATAGCTGCTGCTGCGAAGGCTTAAAGGATTTTGTCTATGGAGCGCTTTCGCCCATAATCGTGGTTTTCGCCCGACGCAGACCTTCGCAGGAGCCCCATGGAGCAATTTCGCAATATCGGCATCATCGGTCGCCTGGGCAGTTCGCAGGTGTTGGACACTGTTCGCCGTCTCAAACGTTTCCTCCTGGAGCGGCACCTGCATGTGATCCTCGAAGATACCATCGCCGAAGTGCTACCGGGCCATGGCCTGCAGACGTCGTCGCGCAAGATGTTGGGCGAGGTCTGCGACATGGTCATCGTGGTCGGCGGCGACGGCAGTCTGCTGGGGGCCGCCCGGGCCTTGGCGCGGCACAATATCCCGGTGCTGGGGATCAACCGGGGCAGCCTGGGGTTCCTCACCGATATCCGCCCTGACGAGCTGGAAACCAAGGTCGCCGAGGTGCTGGACGGCCACTACCTGGTGGAAAACCGCTTCCTGCTGCAAGCCGAGGTTCGTCGTCACGCCGAGGCCATCGGCCAGGGCGATGCCCTCAATGACGTGGTGCTGCACCCTGGCAAATCCACGCGCATGATCGAGTTCGAGCTGTACATCGACGGCCAGTTCGTCTGCAGCCAGAAGGCCGACGGCCTGATCGTCGCGACCCCGACCGGTTCCACGGCCTACGCGCTGTCGGCCGGCGGCCCGATCATGCACCCCAAGCTCGACGCTATTGTGATTGTGCCCATGTACCCCCATACCTTGTCTGGGCGACCGATTGTGGTCGATGGCAACAGTGAGCTGAAAATCGTCGTGTCCAAGGATATGCAGATCTACCCGCAAGTGTCCTGTGACGGCCAGAACCATTTCACCTGCGCGCCGGGTGACACCATCACCGTCAGCAAAAAAGCGCAGAAGCTGCGCCTGATCCATCCGCTGGATCACAATTACTACGAAGTCTGCCGGACCAAGCTCGGCTGGGGCAGTCGGTTGGGGGGTGGAGGCGACTGATGCTCGATCCTGCGCGCAGTTACGATTTGATCGGTGACGTGCACGGATGCGCCCTGACCCTGGAACACCTGCTGGACCGACTCGGTTACCACAAGCAGGGCGGGGTCTGGCGGCATCCGTCGCGCATGGCTGTGTTCCTGGGGGACATCATCGACCGTGGCCCGCGGATTCGCGAGGCGCTGCACATTGTCCACGACATGGTCGTGGCCGGCCAGGCGCTGTGCATCATGGGCAACCACGAGTTCAACGCCCTGGGCTGGAGCACACCGGCATTGCCGGGCAGCGGTCAGCGCTACGTGCGCGAACACACGCCACGCCACGCCCGCCTGCTCAACGAAACCCTGACCCAGTTCGAGCAGCATCCCGGCGACTGGCATGACTTTCTCAAGTGGTTCTATGAGCTGCCGCTGTTTGTCGACGCCGGCCGTTTCCGGGTGGTGCATGCCTGTTGGGATGCGGGCCTGATCGAACCGCTGCGTGGCCTGTTCCCGGATGGTTGTGTCGACGAACATTTTCTCCAGGCCTCGGCGCAACCGGGCAGTTTTGCCTGCACGGTGTTCGATCGCTTGCTGCGTGGCACGGACATGCGCCTGCCCCATGGCCTGACGCTGACCGGTGGCGATGGCCTGACTCGGTCGTTTTTCCGCACCAAGTTCTGGGAAGACAACCCGCAGACCTACGGCGACATCGTGTTCCAGCCCGACGCCTTGCCGGAACCGGTGGCCCGTACGCCGCTGTCGCCGGATGAAAAAAACAACCTGCTGCGCTATGGCGTCCATGAACCGTTGCTGTTCGTCGGCCACTATTGGCGCAGCGGCAAGCCCGCGCCTATCCGCCCGAACCTGGCTTGCCTGGATTACAGTGCGGTGCTCTACGGCAAGCTGGTCGCCTATCGCCTGGACCAGGAAACCCGCCTGGATCCGCACAAGTTTGTCTGGGTCGATGTCGAGCGGCCGGAGGTGGTGCAATGAGTGCTGTCGCGGTTTTGCGCCTGCCCCTGGCAGTCGACCTGAGCGGCTTCGTCAAGCTGCTGCAACGCATGCAGGTACCCCATCGTGTCAGCGAAGAGGCGGGCGAGCAGGTGCTCTGGGTACCGGATGAAATCAGTGAGGACGTGCGTTCGTTGTACGCACGTTTTCCCGCCGGCGATCCCGATCAGCAGTTGGAACTGCCGGACACGGGCGGCACTTCCCGGCGAGCGGGGTTCGTCCAGCAACTGACCCACAGTCCAGTGACGGCCCTGGTGCTGTTGCTGAGCCTGGTCGTCAGCGCGGTCACCCTGCTGGGGGATAATCTTGAGACCCTGCGCTGGTTGACCTTCCTCGAATTTCGCATCGTTGGCGACTACATCCAGTTCACTCCGTTGGCCGATAGCCTGGCGGCTGGGCAGTGGTGGCGCCTGGTAACGCCGATGCTGATTCACTTTGGCTTCCTGCATATCGCCATGAACGGCATGTGGTACTGGGAACTGGGACGACGGATCGAAGCGCGCCAGGGGGGTATCAACTTGTTGGGGCTGACGCTGCTGTTCAGCCTCGTCTCCAATTTCGCCCAGTACTTTTTCAGCGGCCCGACGTTGTTCGGCGGCTTGTCGGGGGTGCTGTACGGCCTGCTGGGCCATTGCTGGATCTACCAACTGCTCGCACCGAACCCGGCCTATCACTTGCCCCGTGGGGTGCTGGTGATGATGCTGGTGTGGTTGCTGCTGTGCCTGTCCGGGCTGGTTTCGCTGATCGGTTTCGGTGAGATCGCCAATGCGGCTCACGTCGGCGGGCTGCTCGTCGGCTGCTTCACGGGGTTGTTGGGTGGGCTGTTCGCTCGCCGTAAAATGGCCCTTTGACCGGCACCTGTGCCTTTTGAGAATGCGCAATTGCGCGGAGAACCCATGTCTTCCTTCAACGAAATGATCCAGAACATCACCCCCGACATCTACCAGAGCCTGAAACTGGCGGTGGAGATCGGTAAATGGGCCGATGGCAACAAGCTCACCGCCGAGCAGCGCGAGTTGTCGCTGCAGGCGATGATCGCCTGGGAAATCCAGAACCTGCCCGAAGACGAGCGCACCGGTTACATGGGCGCGCAGGAATGCCATTCGAAATCGACCGAAGTGCCAAATATCCTGTTCAAGTCGGATGCCATCCATTGATCGAGATTGGCCGCGGTGCAATCAGCAAGATGTCGGCGCGCCTTGACGGGCCGACTGTTCAATACGCCTTTCGCCTGGGCGACGTCGAGGTGCCGGTCAACCCGTTGATCGGCAGCACGATACGCCTGGAATACCTCGGTGCGATCCACTGCACCCATTGCGGACGCCGGACCAAGACCAGCTTCAGCCAGGGTTATTGCTACCCGTGCATGACCAAGCTGGCTCAGTGCGACCTGTGCATCATGAGCCCCGAGCGTTGCCATTTCGACGCCGGCACCTGTCGCGATCCGGCCTGGGGCGAGCAGTTCTGCATGACCGATCATGTGGTCTACCTGGCCAACTCCTCGGGTGTGAAAGTCGGCATCACTCGCGCCACGCAGTTGCCGACCCGTTGGCTGGACCAGGGCGCCAGCCAGGCGCTGCCGATCCTGCGGGTCGCCACCCGCCAGCAGTCGGGGTTTGTCGAAGACCTGTTCCGCAGCCAGGTGGCGGACAAGACCAACTGGCGCGCCTTGCTCAAGGGCGACGCCGTGGCGGTGGACCTGCCGGCGATCCGCGACTCGCTGTTCGAAAGCTGTGCCGAGGGATTGCAGGGCTTGCAGGAACGATTCGGCCTGCAAGCGATCCAGACCATAGCGGACGTCGAACCCATCGAGATCCGTTATCCGGTGGAGCAGTACCCGGCCAAGATCGTCAGCTTCAACCTGGACAAGAACCCGATCGCCGAAGGCACGCTGCTGGGGATCAAGGGCCAGTACCTGATTTTTGACACCGGCGTGATCAATATTCGTAAATACACGGCCTACCAGCTCGCCGTGCATCAGTAGAAGGATTCGACCCATGCGCACCGAACAACCGAAGATGATTTACCTCAAGGACTATCAGGCGCCCGAGTACCTGATCGACGAAACACACCTGACCTTCGAGTTGTTCGAGGACCACAGCCTGGTCCATGCGCAACTGGTGATGCGCCGCAACCCCGAGCGCGGTGCCGGGCTGCCGCCGCTGGTGCTCGATGGCCAGCACCTGGAACTGCTCTCGCTCAAGCTCGACGACGCCGACCTGGGGCAGGGCGACTATCAGTTGGACGACAGCCACCTGACCGTTCACCCCAAGGCCCAGGCCTTCACGATCGACACCACCGTCCGGATCCACCCGGAAACCAACACCGCCCTGGAAGGTTTGTACAAATCCGGCAGCATGTTCTGCACCCAGTGCGAGGCCGAGGGTTTCCGCAAGATCACCTATTACCTCGACCGCCCGGATGTGATGAGCAAGTTCACCACCACCGTGGTGGCCGAGCAGCACAGCTATCCGGTGCTGCTGTCCAACGGCAACCCGATTGCCAGCGGCCCCGGCGAAGACGGCCGGCACTGGGCAACCTGGGAAGACCCATTCAAGAAGCCTGCCTACCTGTTTGCCCTGGTGGCCGGCGACCTGTGGTGCGTCGAAGACACCTTCACCACCCTGAGCGAGCGCACCGTGGCGCTGCGCATCTATGTCGAGCCGGAAAACATCGACAAATGCCAGCACGCCATGACCAGCCTGAAGAAGTCGATGCGCTGGGACGAAGAGGTATACGGGCGCGAGTACGACCTGGACATCTTCATGATTGTTGCGGTCAACGACTTCAACATGGGTGCCATGGAGAACAAGGGCCTCAATATCTTCAACTCCAGCGCCGTGCTGGCCCGCGCCGAGACCGCCACCGATGCCGCGCACCAGCGGGTCGAGGCGATCGTTGCCCACGAGTATTTCCATAATTGGTCGGGCAACCGCGTGACCTGTCGCGACTGGTTCCAACTGTCGCTCAAGGAAGGTTTCACGGTGTTCCGCGACGCCGGGTTCTCGGCCGACATGAACTCTGCCACGGTCAAGCGCATCCAGGACGTGGCGTACCTGCGTACCCACCAGTTCGCCGAAGACGCCGGCCCGATGGCGCACCCGGTGCGTCCGGACAGCTTTATCGAGATCTCCAACTTCTACACCCTGACCGTGTACGAAAAGGGCTCGGAAGTGGTTGGCATGATCCATACCCTGCTGGGGCCTGAGGGTTTCCGCAAGGGCAGTGACCTGTACTTCGAACGCCACGACGGCCAGGCCGTGACCTGCGACGACTTCATCAAGGCCATGGAAGATGCCAACGGCGTCGACCTGGTCCAGTTCAAGCGCTGGTACAGCCAGGCCGGTACACCACGGCTGGCGGTGAGCGAGTCTTATGATGCCGCCGCCAAGACCTACAGCCTGACCTTCAGCCAGAGTTGCCCGCCGACCCCGGACAAGCTGGAAAAGCTGCCGTTCGTGATTCCCGTGGAACTGGGCCTGCTGGACAGCAAGGGTGCTGAAATCCCTCTGCGCCTGGTCGGTGAAGCCGCGGCAGACGGCACGTCCCGGGTGATCTCGGTGACCGAAGCCGAGCAGACCTTCACCTTTGTCGACATCGCCGAACAGCCCCTGCCTTCGTTGCTGCGGGGTTTCTCGGCGCCGGTGAAGCTGAGCTTCCCGTACAACCGCGACCAGTTGATGTTCCTGATGCAACACGACAGCGACGGCTTCAACCGCTGGGATGCCGGCCAGCAACTGTCGGTGCAGGTGCTGCAGGAACTGATCGCCCAGCATCAGCAGGGCGCCAGCCTGACGCTGGACCCGCGCCTGGTCAGTGCGCTGCGCAGCGTGCTGTCGGACGAGTCCCTGGACCAGGCCATGGTCGCCGAAATGCTTTCGCTGCCAAGCGAAGCCTACCTGACGGAAATCAGCGAAGTGGCCGATGTCGAGGCGATCCATGTCGCCCGTGACTTCGCCCGTCAGCAGTTGGCCGAGAACCTGTTCGAAGCCCTTTGGCTGCGCTATGCAGCCAACCGCGACCTGTCGAAGAAAACGCCTTACGTGGCCGAGGCCGAGCATTTCGCCCGCCGCGCGTTGCAGAACATCGCGCTGTCGTACCTGATGCTCACCGGCAAGCCTGAGGTGCTGAGCGCGACGCTTGAGCAGTTCGACACCGCCGACAACATGACCGAGCGCCTGACCGCGCTGGCGGTGCTGGTCAACTCGCCATTCGAAGCCGAGAAGGCCAAGGCTCTGGAAGTGTTTGCGGAAAACTTCAAGGGCAACCCGCTGGTCATGGACCAATGGTTCAGCGTCCAGGCGGGCAGCCCGTTGCCGGGTGGCCTGGCGCGGGTCAAGACATTGATGGAGCACCCGGCGTTCAATATCAAGAACCCGAACAAGGTGCGCGCGCTGGTGGGAGCGTTTGCCGGGCAGAACCTGATCAACTTCCACGCCGCCGACGGTTCGGGTTATCGCTTCCTGGCGGACCTGGTCATCCAGCTCAATGGCTTCAACCCGCAGATCGCCTCCCGGCAACTGGCCCCGCTGACCCGCTGGCGCAAATACGACAGCGCCCGCCAGGCGCTGATGAAAGCCGAACTGGAGCGCATCCTGGCATCCGGCGCGCTTTCCGCCGATGTGTTCGAGGTGGTGAGCAAGAGCCTGGCGTGACCGGGCTTGGCGCTGCCTTTTGTGGCGAGGGAGCTTGCTCCCGCTGGCCTGCGAAGCAGGCCCGATCTTGATTCATTTCGCCAGAGAAGGCGTGTGAACCAAGATCAGGGAGTCCTTCGGCCTCCAGCGGGAGCAAGCTCCCTCGCCACATTCATCACCCTCACGAATGTCTTCTGATTCACCCTTGGCCGATAGCCCCGTGGTTAACAAAAGATAACGTGGCGTCGATTGTCAGACCTTTCGAAAGCCCGATAGGATAGGTCTGCTTCCGAAGTGGCTCTAGATTGCAGGTTTCAGGACTATGCTCCAGGACTGGCAACGTACCAAGCCATAACAATAATAATGGGGGAAAGGTCTATGAATGAGCCTGTCATGGCTGTGGGCCGCAGCCGGCCGCCGATGCTGCGCAGAGTCGCGTTGCTGGCTGCGGCGCTCTCGCTGCTGGGCTCTGCGGTGTTGTCGGCACCGGTGATGGCTGTTGCGGCGTCGACGTCCGATGTCATCTATTCCGTGGAATCGGCCAAGGCCAGCAAAACCCTGATGCTCGATGTGGTCCACGCCGGCCAGCGCCTGGTGGCGGTCGGTGACCGTGGGCACATTGTCTATTCCGATGACCAGGGCACGTCCTGGACCCAGGCCAAGGTGCCGACTCGCCAACTGCTCACGGCGGTATTTTTCGTCGACGACAAACACGGCTGGGCCGTAGGGCACGACGCGCAGATCCTCGCCAGCGATGACGGCGGCAGCACCTGGACCAAGCAATTCGAAGACCTTACCCGCGAATCACCCCTGCTGGACGTCTGGTTCAAAGACCCCGGCAACGGTTTCGCCGTGGGCGCCTACGGCGCGCTGCTGCAAACCACTGACGGCGGCAAGCACTGGGAAGACGCCAGCGACCGCCTCGATAACGAAGACCAGTTCCACCTCAATGCGATAGCCGCCGTGAAAGACGCCGGGCTGTTCATTGTCGGCGAGGCCGGCAGCATGTTCCGCTCCGCCGACTGGGGCCAGACCTGGGAAAAGGTCGAAGGCCCGTACGAAGGCTCGCTGTTCGGGGTCATTGGCACCGCCCAGCCATCGACGCTGCTGGCCTACGGCTTGCGCGGCAACCTGTATCGTTCCACTGACTTCGGCGGCACGTGGGAGCAGGTCGAGCTCAAGGCCAACCGAGGCGCCCTGGAGTTCGGCTTGTCTGGCGCCACGCTGCTGGCGGACGGTTCCATCGTGATTGTCGGCAACGGCGGCAGCGTGGTGCGCAGTACCGACGACGGCGAGACCTTCAGCGTGTTCAACCGCCCGGACCGGATTTCCGTGGCAGCCGTCACGGCGGCAGGCAACGGCAACCTGATCCTGGCGGGGCAAGGCGGCGTGCGTGCCACCACGTCCACCGGCGCCGAACTGAGCAAATGAGTCAGTCCTGCAAGACGGGCACAAAAACAAGAAGGCGGAACCCATGAGCAGTCATCACCAAGACAAGGCGACGTTCCTCGAGCGCCTGATTTTCAACAACCGCCCGGCAGTGATCATCATTTGCCTGCTGGTCAGCATTTTCCTGTTCTGGCAGGCGACGCTGATCCGGCCGTCCACCAGTTTCGAAAAAATGATCCCCCTCGAGCACCCCTTCATCCAGAAGATGCTCGAGCACCGCAACGACCTGGCGAACCTGGGCAACACGGTGCGTATTTCCGTGGAAGCCACCAATGGCGACATCTTCTCCAAGGAATACATGGAGACCCTGCGCCAGATCCACGACGAGGTCTTCTACATCTCCGGTGTCGACCGTTCCGGGCTCAAGTCGTTGTGGAGCCCAAGTGTACGCTGGACCGAAGTGACGGAGGAGGGCTTCGCCGGTGGCGAGGTGATCCCCCAGAGCTATAACGGCTCGGCCGACAGCCTCGACCTGCTGCGCAATAACGTGCTCAAGTCCGGCCAGGTCGGGCGCCTGGTAGCCAACGACTTCAAGTCGAGCATCGTCGACATCCCGCTGCTGGAGTCCTACCCGGACCCGCAGGACCAGGGCAAGTTGCTCGCCCTGGACTACCAGAAGTTCTCCCACGAGCTTGAAGACAAAATCCGCAACAAGTTCGAAGCCCAGAACCCCAACGTGCAGATCCACATCGTCGGTTTCGCCAAGAAGGTCGGCGACCTGATCGACGGCCTGGTCATGGTGGTGCTGTTCTTCGGCGTGGCCTTTGTCATCACCCTGATTTTGCTGTACTGGTTCACCAACTGCATGCGCAGCACCGTGGCGGTGTTGACCACCACCCTGGTGGCCGTGGTCTGGCAACTGGGGTTGATGCATGCGGCCGGTTTCGGCCTGGATCCGTACTCGATGCTGGTGCCGTTCCTGATCTTCGCCATCGGCATTTCCCATGGGGTGCAGAAAATCAACGGCATCGCCTTGCAGTCCAGCGAGGCGGACAATGCCCTGACGGCGGCACGGCGTACCTTCCGGCAGTTGTTCCTGCCGGGGATGATCGCGATCCTGGCGGACGCCGTGGGCTTCATCACCTTGCTGATCATCGACATCGGCGTGATCCGCGAACTGGCCATCGGCGCCTCCATCGGCGTGGCGGTGATCGTGTTCACCAACCTGATCCTGCTGCCGGTGGCGATCTCCTACGCCGGCATCAGCAAGCGTGCGGTTGAGCGCAGCAAGAAAGACGCGACCCGCGAACATCCGTTCTGGCGCCTGCTGTCGAACTTCGCCAGCGCCAAGGTCGCGCCGGTGTCCGTTGCCCTGGCGGTGGTCGCCTTTGGCGGTGGCCTCTGGTACAGCCAGAACCTGAAGATCGGCGACCTGGACCAGGGCGCGCCGGAATTGCGTCCGGACTCGCGCTACAACCAGGACAACAATTTCATCATCAGCAATTATTCCACCAGCTCCGATGTACTGGTGGTGATGGTCAAGACCAAGACCGAAGGCTGCTCGCGCTATGAAGCCATGGCCCCCATCGACGAGCTGATGTGGAAGATGCAGAACACCGAGGGCGTGCAGTCGGCGATTTCCCTGGTGACTGTGTCCAAGCAAATGATCAAGGGCATGAACGAGGGTAATCTGAAATGGGAGACCCTGTCGCGTAACCCTGACGTGTTGAACAACTCCATTGCCCGGGCCGATGGCCTGTATAACAACAGTTGCTCCCTGGCACCGGTGCTGGTGTTCCTCAATGACCACAAGGCCGAGACCCTGGACCGCGCGGTGAAGGCGGTGCAGGACTTTGCCAAGGAAAACAACCGCGATGGCCTGGAGTTCATCCTGGCCGCCGGTAACGCAGGCATCGAGGCGGCCACCAATGAAGTGATCAAGGAATCGGAACTGACCATCCTGATCCTGGTGTACATCTGCGTGGCAACCATGTGCATGATCACCTTCCGTTCCTGGGCGGCGACGCTGTGCATCGTGCTTCCGCTGGTGCTGACCTCGGTGCTGGGCAACGCCCTGATGGCGTTCATGGGCATTGGCGTGAAGGTCGCGACCTTGCCAGTGGTGGCACTGGGCGTGGGGATTGGCGTGGACTACGGCATCTACATCTACAGCCGCCTGGAGAGTTTCCTGCGCGCCGGGTTGCCGTTGCAGGAGGCTTACTACCAGACATTGAAATCCACCGGCAAGGCGGTGCTGTTCACCGGTTTGTGCCTGGCGATCGGCGTGTGCACCTGGATCTTCTCGGCCATCAAGTTCCAGGCGGACATGGGGTTGATGCTGACGTTCATGTTGCTGTGGAACATGTTCGGCGCGCTGTGGCTGCTGCCGGCGCTGGCGCGCTTCCTGATCAAGCCTGAGAAACTGGCGGGGCAGAAGGGCAATTCGTTGTTTGCGCATTGATCGACGGTAGAACCTGCGCGGCATAGCCCCCGTGGCGATCCAATGTGGGAGCGAGCTTGCTCGCGATTGCGCACTGACATTCAATACCTCATTGACTGTTACACCGCTATCGCGAGCAAGCTCGCTCCCACAGTTTTTTTGTCGCTCAGACACTGATCATTCCAGTCCAAACACAGTCTCTGTGGCGAGGGAGCTTGCTCCCGCTGGACTGCGAAGCAGGCCCCTTGGGCGGTCGCTGCGCAACCGAGCGGGAGCAAGCTCCCTCGCCACAATAAATGACACCCGCCTTGGGTGAGCGGTATCACAACCCTTACGCTTGCGTTGTAATCAGGTCGCCAACGGCAAGAACTTGCTCTGCGCCATGAGCTTGCCGATTTTTCCTCGATGCACATTCACCACCGCGTAGGGGCTATCGGCCTTGGCGAGCAGCGAGTGATAGTCTTCCCGGCGTTGTGCCTTGGTTTTCAGGTGGGCGACGCTGTAATCGGCTTTCGGCGTATCGATTTTTTCGTAGTGAAAATGCGCGTACCAGAGGGGGAAGCCGTCCCGGTTGTTGATGGCATATTCCTGGAGGAAGTCCTTGCGGGCTCCTTTCAACGCTTTGCGTTCACCCAGCCGCGCGACTTGTATCAGGTCCTTTTCGAACAGGTACTGAAGGTTGCCGTCGGTGGGCGGCAGGTGCAGGCTCAGTTCGACACGCAGGGCGCTGCCCCTGGACGTCAGGGTGGAAATAGCCTCGGCCAACTGCCTGCCCAGCGCTTGATCAGCCGGAGTGCGTGGTGTTTGTGAGGCTGAGAAGGCCCTGTCGAGCTCTTCCGAGATCGCGCGGAAGCGACTCGCCTCATTGTTCATGATCTCCTCGATTTCCTGGGGATGACGGCAGCGCTTTTTATAGCTTTCAGCGCGGCGAAGACGTTTTTCCAGCTCCTCCAGCAGTGTTCGTGCATCGTCCTTGATCGCGTTGACCGATCGGGTCCTGGGGGCTCGAGCCGGTCGGTGTACGTCGACAACGTCCCAGACGTCGTCGTGACGCGAATAGGTGGCCAGCACCTGATCGTCGACTTCGGAGCGCAACTCGACGACTTCAATCGGCAAGGAGGTGCCGGCAGGTTTCAGGTCACCGATCAGCACGCCGCTCCTGCGAGTCTTGATCACCTTTTTCTGAAGACGTCCGGAGTACGTCTTGGGGCGTTTGGGCGCACGCTTGCGCGGTGTCGGTTCGGGTTTGACTTCTGCCGCCAGTTTCCCGGAGGCATCCTGGTACAGGCTGTCAAGCAGCGTGGTCAGCCTCTCGAAATAGGCGTCATTGATGTCGTCGGCATACAGGGCTTTCATGCCCTGCAAGGCGTCCAAGGCCTCGCCATAATGCTCTGTCAGGCTGGTCAGGACCTCAAGCTGTTCCGAGGCGCTCAGGTCGTACAGTTGCAGGTCGGCATGAGAGCGCACTTGCTCGGCCAATGGCCTGACGATGCGATACAAGCTATCGGGCAAGCCGGTTTCGGGGTGTTTGATAGCCAGCATCGGCAGGGCGGCCAATTGCAGGGCCTTGGTGCCTATGACATTCCGTTCGTTCTGTGGACGGCCGCGGGTCAGGCGGTCGAAGGCTTGGGCCCCCACCGAATCCAGGTTCAATAGCTTCTCCAGGTACTCATCCTTGAGTTGCAGCCAATGGATGGCGCGATCGTTGATGTCGCTCATGGCTTCAGGAACATCACGTAGCCCTGCATGTCGCGAGCCACGGCTTCTTCCACAAACGTTCCGGAGAACTGCGGGTGAGCGGCATTGAGGGCCTGTTGATCCATTTCCACCACCAGGAAGGCCTTGCGGGCATTGTTGACCACATTCTCCATCAGCCCGCGGATGCTTCCAGAAGGCAAGCCAATGCCTAGCCTTGCGCGCTCGGGCGCACTGTCCAGCAGTTTCAAATAGATGTCGGTCTGCTCGTTGAGCAGGTCATAAAACACTTTTCGTTTTGGTGCGCGCTGCTCCTCGGTAAAGGCGCTTCCTTCCTCGAGCCGGGTCATCACTTGTTGGGCAATGTCCAGGGATCGTTGCCGTTCGTTCTCCTGGGCGAGGTAGTTGTTCATTTCAGCGGTCAGCTCGACGGCTTTGTGGGCATTGAGGCGACGCTGGTCCGCCAGGCGCTTGGGCGGCGCACCTCCACGCAGGCGCAAACGCAGGTCCAGGGACCAGTGGCCGTCCAGGTCCGATTGCAGCGCAGGCCCCGTCTGTGTCGGGTCTTGCGGGTCGACAATGGTGGTGCCGTTCGGGTCCGGGTTGACTCGATACAGGCCGTCCTCCATCAATACGTGCCATTTGTTGCCAATTACGTACAAACCCTTGAATGGGCCATTTCCAATCGGCTCTGGCAATGCCGTCGGACGCGGCACCTGCATGCGCCGTAGGCGGGTGCGTTGTTCCTGGGTCAGGGTGTGGCGCGTGCTGCTGAAACCAAAATCCAGAGACCTGCCGGGTGGTTCGCCAGGCAAGGCCACGGATCCTTCCAGAATGCTCGGCAAGTCTGGCGCGGGCCACTGCTGGGCAACGATGCGCGGTGCGGGAGCACGCATTGCCTGGTGCTCGACTGCTACCGGCAAGGAGGCGCGAGCAGGCGCACGGACGGTGGGAAACTGGCTCACCAGCATGGCCAGGTTGACCAGCAGATCGACGGCGGCCAGTTCCCGCGTCGCCGGATCGTCACTGCTCAAGGCCGGGATATCTTGACTGGCACTGGCCATCAGGCTCCATAGCCAGACAGTGGCCATGGCCGGACCACGCAGCAACGGAAACAGCAGTGTATTGAACAGCAGGCTGCCGCCCTTGAGTAACACTGCCCAGCGGCTTTCGCTGTTGGAGACCGAGTTGCGGTCGGCCTGGGTGACCAGGGCTCGGGCGTTGCAGCCGTACAGGTACTGCGTCAATTTGCCGTTGCGCAGGTATTGCAGCAGTTCATCGTTGCCGGCGTCGACGGCGAGCGTTGCCGGAGCGGGCTTTTCGGGAACACTGAACTCGTCGCCCTGAAGGAAGCGCACGATGTGCGGCTCAAGGAAGCCGCCATTGGCATACACCGGGCGTGCGTCGTCGGACATCCAGGTCAGGACGCTGTTCTGCAAGTCTGCGCTGGTCACGACGGACTGCAACAGTGCCTGGCGCGTCGGGAACTCCAACAGCACGGGCGCGTACAGCGGTCGATACAACAGGTGCGGGCCCGTTTTGGCGTCCTGCGTCTCGACGATGAACATGTTGCTCACGATGTCGGGCCGGGCCTGGGGCTTGCGCAGGAAGGCCAGGTGTCGAATGACCACGGGGCGACCGTCAACTTGTCGGCCATCAGCATCGGGTTGCAGCAGGGCCTCGATCAGATGCAGTCCTTGGCGGGTCATGCCGTTTTCGTTGTCGAGCATTTGTTGCAGTGCTTCAAGCGGCAACTGCGCCGGGAGTTGTTCGGCGAACGTCCGTTGAAATGCCTGCGCTTGAGGCGAGTCGCTCAACAGGGCTTGTTGCAGGTAGCGCGGATACGCCGTGCCGATGTCGACCTGTTCGATCAGCCCGCCCGTGCGGGTAATGAAGTCCGGCGTCAACCAGGCAGGCAACGCCAGCCCCCTGCGATGACTGAGTTGCAGGTTGCCGCTGGGGCGTGCGACGAGGTTGTCGATGGCCAGCTGCGTCAGGCTCATCGTTCTTTTCTCGCTGATGCCAACGGTCCCGGGGTATCCCGCCGAGACGGTGAACGTCAGTACCACATCGTCGGGTTGATAGTGACTGGGTTGCACCTTGGTGGGGCTGCTGTCGTTGGTCTTTCCCATCTGCGTGAGCAATGCGTCTGCGGTAAAAGCCTTGATGTCACTGAGTGCGGGACGTCCTTGAGTGCGCTGCTTGATGCTGGCCAGCGCCAGGCTGCATCGCTGGAACGTTGTTCGGTCGACGACGGAGGCTTTTTTCAGCCATTCGGGCAGCAGCGGCTCGAGGCGTGCCGATGTTTCAGGCGTGAGGCGCGGCGCGTCGTGCAGATAGCGAGCGGGATCGCTCAGCTCGCTGTAGAGCGTCTTGAGGTCTGGCAGGCCTATTCGGGAGGGCAATTGTACCGCCTGCAAGTCGGCCAGTTGTTGCTCCAAGATCATGGCGGCCTGGGTGTCGAAGGCATGGCCGTCGATTTCGTAGCGTTGACAGGTCACGGTGTCGACGACATAGCGACTGGCGATCCGTTCGCCCCAATACCGGTTGAAGGCTTCCATCGACTCGAAGGCCTGCACGGCGCTGCCAGGGCTGCAAAGCACAATGACGAGGCCGTAGCGAGTGTAATGAAGCAGCAGGATCTCGTTGCCGGGCAGCACGCTGCTGGAGGCGCCTTGGGTGACGGTGCTTTCCAGGCTGTAGGCGTAGACGGGCGGGATATTGTGACTAAAGCGTTGTTCACGGTCCGGCCAGCGAACGATCTGGGCCAGGGCCTCGCGTACCGGTTCAGTCAGTCCTGGCTGTTGCAGCCCCCGGATATGCAGCATGTTCTTGAGTGTGTCGCTGAGCCATTGCCAGCGGCTGGTGCGAATAGCGGTGGCGGTTTGGGGGCGGTTGCCGATGTCGGTGTTCCAATACCGGGTCAGTGCGTCTTCCAGTCCGATCGGTACGGTGGAGGACAGTTCAAGCACCAGCTTTTCGATGACCTTCATGTCGAGTTTTTCATCGCGTGGCCAAAGGCGTTGCGGTGGCGCGTCGCAGAGGTAGCAGTCAAGATTTCCCCGGGGGCTGAAATCCACGGGGGTGCCGAGGGCCAGGTACTCGAGCACCAACGGCATGAACGGTTGAAAGCGCCAGCCACGGGTGATCGCAGCCGGTGTTGCCAATTGGGTCTTGGCGAGGTCGATGGCCAGCGAGGGGTATCTGGCCTTGATGGCCTGTTCGAGCATTTGTTGCGCGACATGCTCGAAGGTCGGGCGGTCGGCAAATGACTGGCTGACGGTTTGCGCAAGGGCAGAGGGGCTGTCAGCCGGGGAGGGCGAGGTCATAAGAAGTCCTTTTCCTGAGCTCATGGCCGTCGGGATGACGACGAGTCAAGTATCGACCTCTTGTTTTCCGGCGTGCGGTATATAACTACCGCCCTGTCGAGTACGAGTTGTGCCAGGCCTGGTAGTCGCTACCGTAAGCTGCGGTCTGTTCGCTTGGGATTCAATGGGCAGAGGAAAGATCGCAGCCTCGTTGCACTCGGCAGCGCCTACGGGGCGATGTCAGGCGGGATCGTTGCCCAGCACCACATTCAGCGCGCTGCGGGCATCGTCCAGTTGCACCAGCGTGGCATGGCGGGCACCGAGGGCGTCGCGGTTCTCGATGGCGGTGAGGATCGCCTTGTGGCGTGGCATCGCCAGCTCATGCAGGTTGGGCCGCTGGTTGGAATGCTTGAGCGCTTCGGCGATGGCGACCGACAACATGTTGCAGAGGTTGGCGAGCAGGTCGTTGTGGGTGGCGTCGGCGATGCGGCTGTGGAAGTCCAGGTCCGGTTGCAGCACGGCCTCGGGGGTCGGGGCTGCTTCCATGCGCTGGTAGGCCTCGCGGATGGACGCGATGTCGTCCTCGTTGGCGAACTGTGCGGCGAGGGCGGCGGCGGCTGGTTCGATGATGCTGCGCACGCTGGTCAGCAGGTTGAAGAATTCATTCTGCGGGCTGCTCTGCATCAGCCAATGCAGTACATCCGGGTCGAGCATGTGCCACTCCCGCCGGGCCTTGACCACCGTGCCCACCCGCGGGCGCGAATACACCAGGCCCTTGGCAACCAGCACCCGCGTGGCTTCACGCAGCACCGGGCGGCTGACCGCATACTCTTCGCACAACAAGGCTTCGGCGGGCAGTTTGTCGTCCGGTTTGAAGCGCCCGGAGACGATCTGCATGCCCAGTTCCTGGACGATGCGCGCGTGCATGCTTTTGCGGTCGGAGGGTTTACGGTAATCCATGGGATGCGGCGCGATCCTGTGCGAGGGGAGTGCTGCGCATGATAGCAGGCGCGGCGATGGCGGGTCGCTAATGCGATTTTTGATTTAGATACAGACCCATTGTGGGAGCGAGCTTTTGTGGGAGCTGAGCTTGCTCGCGATAGCGGTGTCACAGACAACAGAGATGTTGACTGGAAGGGCCTCATCGCGAGCAAGCTCAGCTCCCACAAAAAGCTCGCTCCTACAGGGGGAGACTTGGGGTCAGTGGGAGTGGCGTGGCACCTCGGCGCCGCGGCAGCCGACCAGGAAGTCGAAGTCACAGCCCTGGTCCGCTTGCAGCACGTGGTCGATGTACAACTGCCGGTAACCGCCCACCAACAGGTTCTGCGGTGGCGGCAGGTCGGCCAGGCGCGCCGCGAGTTCGGCGTCCGGGATGTCCAGGTGCAGGCGGCCGCTGGCGCAATCGAGTTCGATCCAGTCGCCTTCCTTCACCGCCGCCAGAGGTCCGCCGGCGGCGGCTTCCGGTGCCACGTGCAGCACCACCGTGCCGTAGGCGGTGCCGCTCATGCGGGCATCGGAAATCCGCACCATGTCCGTCACGCCCTGGGCCAGCAGCTTGGCGGGCAAGCCCATGTTGCCCACTTCGGCCATGCCCGGATAACCCTTCGGTCCGCAGTTTTTCATCACCAGGATCGAGCTGGCGTCGACGTCCAGTTCCGGGTCGTTGATTCGTGCCTTGTACTCGTCGAAATTCTCGAACACCACCGCGCGACCGCGATGCTGCATCAGTTCGGCGGTGGCGGCGGACGGTTTGAGCACCGCGCCCAGTGGCGCCAGGTTGCCACGCAGCACGCAGATACCGCCGTCGGCGCGGATCGGGTTATCCAGGGTGCGAATGACTTCGTCCTGGCCATAGATCGGCGCGTCCTTGGTGTTCTCGCCGAGGCTCTTGCCGTTGACGGTCAAGGCGTTCGGATGGGGAATCAGGTTGGCTTCGCCGAGGCGACGCAGCACGGCGGGCAGGCCGCCGGCGTAGTAGAACTCTTCCATCAGAAAGCGTCCGGACGGCTGCAGGTCGACGATGGTCGGCATGCCGCGACCGATGCGGGTCCAGTCGTCCAGGTCCAGTTGCACGCCGATGCGGCCGGCAATGGCCTTGAGGTGGATTACCGCGTTGGTCGAACCGCCGATGGCCGCATTGACGCGGATGGCGTTTTCGAAAGCTTCCTTGGTCAGGATCTTCGACAGTTTCAGGTCTTCACGGACCATTTCCACGGCGCGCATGCCGGACATATGGGCCAGCACATAACGCCGTGCATCCACGGCCGGAATCGCCGCGTTGTGCGGCAGGGAAGTACCGAGGGCTTCGGCCATGCAGGCCATGGTCGAGGCGGTGCCCATGGTGTTGCAGGTGCCGGCCGAGCGGGACATGCCGCCCTCGGCCGCAAGGAAATCGTCGATGGTGATGGTGCCGGCCTTGACCTGTTCGCTCAATTGCCAGACCACGGTGCCCGAGCCGATGTCCTGGCCTTTGTGCTTGCCGTTGAGCATCGGCCCGCCGGTAACGACGATGGCCGGTACGTCACAACTGGCGGCGCCCATCAGCAGGGCGGGGGTGGTCTTGTCGCAGCCGGTGAGCAGCACCACGCCGTCAATCGGGTTGCCGCGAATCGCCTCTTCCACGTCCATGCTCGCCAGGTTGCGGGTCAGCATGGCGGTGGGACGCAGGTTCGACTCGCCGTTGGAGAACACCGGGAATTCCACCGGGAAGCCCCCGGCCTCGATCACACCGCGCTTGACGTGTTCGGCGATTTGCCGGAAGTGCGCGTTGCACGGCGTCAGCTCCGACCAGGTGTTGCAGATGCCGATGATCGGCTTGCCATGGAACTGATGGTCGGCGATGCCCTGATTTTTCATCCAGCTGCGGTACATGAAGCCGTTCTTGTCGGCGGTGCCAAACCATTGGGCCGAGCGCAGGGAGGGTTTCTTATCAGACATGATCGATTCTCTTATTGTATGACTATATTGTTCTAGCTGAAGCGTAACATAAGCGCAATTTGTGCGGTTTGGAAGTGTTGTTGGGTAAATAGTATTACTATATAGTCCGATTCAATGGAGGGATTGTCCTGGCGGTCATTTGCGAGAGAAATCCCCCGAGGTTCCATAACAACAACAATCGGAGACCGGTCCCATGAGCCAGGAATTGCGGCTTATACGTCGCATCACGCTGAAACTGATTCCCTTCCTGATCCTGCTGTACCTGATCGCCTATGTGGATCGCTCTGCGGTGGGCTTTGCCAAGCTGCACATGGGTGCCGACCTCGGTATTGGCGACGCCGCCTACGGCCTGGGTGCAGGGCTGTTTTTCATCGGTTATTTCCTGCTGGAGATCCCCAGCAACCTGATGCTGGAGCGCTTCGGTGCCCGGCGCTGGTTCGCGCGGATCATGATCACCTGGGGCGCCATCACCATCGGCATGGCGTTCGTACAAGGCCCGCATAGCTTCTATGTGATGCGCTTTCTGCTGGGCGCGGCCGAAGCCGGGTTCTTCCCGGGCGTGCTGTACTACATCACCCAGTGGTTTCCGGTGCGCCATCGCGGCAAGATCCTGGGCTTGTTCATTCTCTCCCAACCCATCGCGATGATGATCACCGGCCCCGTGTCCGGTGGCTTGTTGGGCATGGACGGCATCCTTGGCCTGCACGGCTGGCAGTGGCTGTTCATCGTCATCGGCCTGCCGGCGGTGCTGTTGACCTGGCCGGTGCTGCGCTACCTGCCGGATGGCCCGCAACAGGTGAAATGGATGGACCAGGCCGAGAAGGACTGGCTGACCGGTGAACTGAAAAAAGACCTGCAGGAATACGGCCAGACCCGCCACGGCAACCCGCTGCATGCCCTCAAGGACAAGCGTGTCTTGCTGCTGGCGCTGTTCTACCTGCCGGTGACCTTGAGCATCTACGGCCTGGGCCTGTGGTTGCCGACGCTGATCAAGCAGTTCGGCGGCAGCGACCTGGTGACCGGCTTCGTGTCGTCGGTGCCTTACATCTTCGGCATCATCGGTTTGCTGATCATTCCCCGCAGCTCCGACCGCTTGAACGACCGCTACGGTCACCTGGCCGTGTTGTACGTGCTGGGCGCCATCGGCCTGTTCCTCAGCGCCTGGTTGTCGGTGCCGGTGTTGCAATTGGCGGCGCTGTGCCTGGTAGCGTTCGCACTGTTTTCCTGCACAGCGGTGTTCTGGACCTTGCCGGGGCGTTTCTTTGCCGGTGCCAGTGCGGCGGCGGGCATTGCGTTGATCAACTCGGTGGGCAACCTGGGCGGCTACATCGGCCCGTTCGTGATCGGTGCGCTGAAGGAGTACACCGGCAACCTGGCCTCGGGGCTGTATTTCCTGTCGTGTGTGATGGTGTTCGGCCTGGTCTTGACCGGCGTGGTCTATCGCCTGCTGGAGCGCAAGCATGTGCTGCCGGCGGACCAGTTTGCCGCCAGCGCCCGCGGGGCGACGCGTACCTGAACTTATTGCAATTGTGGAAGAGAGCTTTTGTGGCGAGGGGATTTATCCCCGCTGGGCTGCGCAGCAGCCCTAAAACAGCGAACTCAATCTTCCTGGCACACCGAGTTGCGGTTTGGGGGCTGCTTCGCAGTCCAGCGGGGATAAATCCCCTCGCCACAAAAGCCTGCTACGCCTATTCAAGTTTTGCTTACAAGGAGAAAGATATGCGTTTAGTTCAGTTCGAATTGAGTAACGGTGAACGTCGCGTCGGTGTGGTCGAGGGCGATCAGGTGCGCGAAGTGCAGGGCGCTCGCACCGTGCGCGACCTGGCGCTGGCGGCTATCGAAGCGGGCGTGAAGCTTGAGCAGCAGGTCAACGGCCTGGGCCTGGGGGCGAGCCATGACTACGCCCGGTTGCTCAGTGACCTGCGCATCCTGCCGCCGCTGGACCACCCGGACCCGGCGCACCTGTTGGTCAGCGGCACCGGCCTGACCCACCTGGGCAGCGCCTCGGCCCGGGACAAGATGCACCAGCAGGCTGGCGACGAAGCGGCCATGACCGACACCATGCGCATCTTCAAGTGGGGTGTGGAGGGCGGCAAGCCCCAGGCCGGGCAGGCTGGTGTGCAACCGGAATGGTTCTACAAGGGCGACGGCAGCATTGTGGTCCGTCCGGGCCATCCGTTCCCGCTGCCGCCCTTTGCCGAAGATGCCGGCGAAGAACCGGAAATCAGCGGCCTGTATGTCATCGGCCACGACGGCAAGCCCTATCGCCTGGGCTTTGCCGTGGGCAACGAGTTTTCCGACCACGTGATGGAGCGCAAGAATTACCTGTACCTGGCCCATTCGAAATTGCGCAGTTGCAGTTTTGGCCCGGAACTTCGCGTGGGTGAACTGCCTCAACATCTGTCCGGGACCAGTCGTATCCTGCGTAACGGCGAAGTGCTGTGGCAGAACGAATTCCTCAGCGGCGAGGCGAACATGTGCCACAGCCTCGAAAACCTGGAATTCCACCATTTCAAGTACAGTCAGTTCCTGCGTCCGGGGGATGTCCACGTTCACTTCTTCGGCACCGCGACCCTGTCGTTCGCCGATGGCATCCGCACGCAGCCGGGGGATGTGTTCGAAATCAGCCAGGCTGAATTCGGCGCGCCGCTGGTCAACGGCATTGCCCCGGTGGACGCGGTGTTCAACCCGGGTACTATCGGCACACTTTAAAGGAGACTTGCGATGAACCAGATCCTTGGCCACAACTACATCGGCGGGGCGCGCAGCGCAGCCGGCCAGACTCGCCTGCAGAGCGTTGACGCCAGCACCGGCGAGGCCTTGCCCCATGACTTTGTCCAGGCCACGGCAGAAGAAGTCGACGCCGCCGCCAAGGCTGCCGCGGCGGCTTATCCCGCCTACCGCAGCCTGAGTGCGGTGCGCCGGGCCGAGTTCCTCGAGGCCATTGCCGATGAGCTGGACGCCTTGGGCGATGCGTTCGTGGCCGTGGTCTGCCGTGAAACCGCGTTGCCGGCGGCACGGATCCAGGGCGAGCGCGGTCGCACCAGCGGCCAGATGCGCCTGTTCGCCAAGGTCCTGCGTCGTGGCGATTTCTACGGTGCGCGCATCGACCGGGCGTTGCCTGAGCGTACGCCGTTGCCACGCACGGACCTGCGTCAATATCGCATTGGCCTCGGTCCGGTGGCGGTGTTCGGCGCCAGTAACTTCCCCCTGGCGTTTTCCACCGCCGGTGGTGACACGGCAGCGGCCCTGGCGGCCGGTTGCCCGGTGGTGTTCAAGGCCCACAGCGGCCACATGGCGACCGCCGAGCACGTGGCCGATGCGATCATCCGCGCGGCTGAAAAGACCGCGATGCCGGCGGGTGTGTTCAACATGATCTACGGCGGTGGCGTTGGCGAATGGCTGGTCAAGCATCCGGCGATCCAGGCCGTGGGTTTCACCGGCTCCCTCAAGGGCGGGCGTGCCCTGTGCGACATGGCGGCCGCACGGCCGCAGCCGATTCCGGTGTTTGCCGAAATGTCGAGCATCAACCCGGTAATCGTGTTGCCGCAGGCACTGGAAACCCGCGCCGAGAGCGTCGCGCGTGACCTGACCGCCTCGGTGGTGCAGGGCTGCGGTCAGTTCTGTACCAACCCGGGCCTGGTGATCGGCATTCGTTCGCCGCAGTTCACTGCCTTCACCCAGCAGGTAGCCGCGCTGATCGGCGACCAGGCGCCCCAGACCATGCTCAACGCCGGCACGCTGCAAAGCTACGGCAAGGGCCTGCAGAAGTTGCTGGCTCACCCGGGCATCGAGCATTTGGCCGGGCGCGCGCAGCAGGGCAACCAGGCCCAGCCGCAGTTGTTCAAGGCTGACGCCAGCCTGCTGATCAACGGTGACGAGGCGCTGCAGGAAGAAGTGTTTGGCCCGACCACGGTGTTTGTCGAAGTCGCGGACCAGGCGCAACTGACCGCCGCGTTGAACGGCCTGCACGGTCAACTGACGGCAACGATGATCGGCGAGCCGGCGGACTTCGAACGGTTCAGCGAACTGACGCCGCTGCTGGAACAGAAGGTCGGCCGCATCCTGCTCAACGGTTATCCGACCGGGGTGGAGGTGTGTGATTCGATGGTGCACGGCGGGCCTTACCCGGCCACGTCCGATGCCCGCGGTACGTCGGTGGGCACCCTGGCGATCGATCGTTTCCTGCGTCCGGTGTGCTTCCAGAACTATCCTGACAGCCTGTTGCCCGAGCCGCTGAAGAATGCCAACCCGCTGGGGATCCTGCGGTTGGTGGATGGCGTGCCGGGGCGCGAGGCGCTCTGAGGGTTGCGGTGAGGCCGTTACATTCAAGTTGAATGTGCCGGCCTCATCGCGAGCAAGCTCGCTCCCACAGGGGGGCTTTGGTGAAGACAAAATTTGTGTTCGCTGAAAATCCAACTGTGGGAGCGAGCTTGCTCGCGATGGCGATCTTCCAGTCGAAAGCGCTTTCGAACCTTATGGCCCAAGGCCCACGCCCACATTGGGTTATCATGACGACTTTCCCAATGACCGACTGATCACCATGACTGCCGTAACCGACACCCTGCTGCACGCCCTCGAATCCTGCGACATGCTGATTATCGACGAGCTGCATGCATTCGATTTTTACCTCGACGAGCAGGACCAATTGCACGTCGAGTGCATGAACGGTCGCACCCTCGAGTACTGGCGTTTCACGCCGGCGCAGATGCAGGCGGCGACCTTCGATAAAGCCACGAACCACTGGATCATCACCAGCGATTCGGGCGATCACCACTTGGAGTGCGTGGAAGCCACCAGCGGCCACGACGATGAGGACGACGAAAAAGATGAAAATGCGTAGTCTCTGGCCGTTGCTGATGGCCGGCAGCATGGGCGCCATGGGCGTCCAGGCGGACACTGAAGAACGTCATCAACTGCTGGTGGGCTCCTACACCGCCGGGCAGAGCCAGGGTATCTACCGATTGCAGTTCGACAGCCGCACCGGCCAGCTCGATGCCAACCCGTTGCAAGTGATCAAGACTGAAAACCCTTCATGGCTGACCCTTACCAAGGACATGAGCCGGCTGTTCGTGGTCAACGAAAACGGGCCGGGCCAGAAAGATCCAGTGGGTAAGGTCAGCAGCTACGCCATTGACCCGAAGACCCATGAACTGAGCCTGATCAACCAGGTGCAGTCCCTGGGCAACGAGCCGACCCATTCCAGCCTCAGCGGTGATGGCCGGCATTTGCTGGTCAGCAACTATTCGGTGGTGGAAGACCCGGGCGGCACCCTGGCGGTATTGCCGGTGGGCGCTGACGGCAAGCTGTCGCCCGTGGTGCAGTTGAGCAGCCATCAGCCGAGCAAGGTCAACCCCGAGCGGCAGATGTCGGCCCACGTGCACGCCGCAGTGTCCTCGCCCGATGGCAAATACGTGTTCGCCAACGACCTGGGGGCGGACAAGGTGTTCATCTACCGCTACGACCCCAAGGCCAATCCCGAGTTGCCGTTGACCGCTGCCGATCCAGCCTTCGTGCAGTTGCCACCCGGCAGCGGCCCGCGTCACCTGCTGTTCAGCGCTGACGGTAAGCACGCCTGGCTGACCATGGAAATGAGCGCGCAAGTGGCGGTGTTCGACTATCAGGACGGTCGCTTGACCCAGCGTCAACTGGTCGACCTGGCCGCCGGCAAGCCGCAACCGGGCAGGGCGGCGGCTGCGCTGCATGTTTCCAGGGATGGCAAGTTCCTCTACGTCAGCAACCGTGGCACCACCAACGAAGTGCTGGTGTTCGCCGTCGACCCGGCTGCCGGCACGCTCAAAGAGCTGCAGCGGCGCTCGGTCGAAGGCGATCATCCACGGGAATTCAGCCTCGACCCGAGCGGGAAATTCCTGCTGATTGCCAACCAGAAGAGCAACCAGATCGTGGTACTAGAGCGCGATCCGAAGACCGGCCTGCTGGGTAAAACCGTGCAGAAAATGCCGATGGATGCGCCCAGCGATTTGAAGTTCATGGTCCGTCAATAGACCGCAGGCCCCGTTTTTCGGGGCCTGCGCCGTTGTATCAACGAGACTGATATTCGCAAGTGATGCAAAGCATTTCAACGCAGGACGCCTCGGCGCGTAAGTTTGCTTCACGGCCCCACCGGGCAAGTCAGCCAACTGAATCCGAGGTCTACCGCCATGAACCTGAATCTCTTCTCCGTGATCGCCGCTTCCGCCATCTCCGCCACCGTGGCATTGCCAGCCAGTGCCAGCATCGAGATCAGCGACAAGAAAAACCGCACCCAGAGCTACACCGAAAAATACCTGCAACAAAGCGCCAACTTCTATGCAGCGTTGGACCACAAGACCCAACACTGAACGATCGCGCAACGACTGAAGCCTGCGATCTTTTCATCTTCACTGAACATCAGGTGAAAGAGAAAAGATCGCAGGCTTCGCCGTTTCCAGAGAAATCCTGCTGTAATATCACTTGGCCATGTGTTTAAATTTGACGCTGACAAATTGACTCCTTTACCGATAAGGATCGACACCATGGCGATGCGTCTGGCAGTGATGCTGCTGTTCCTCTATTCCACCCCGATTGTCTCCGCCGCCCAGCCGGATTCCGGCGAGCTGGAAGTGGCGCGTGAGCGATTGTTGAGCTTGCTGAGTGACTGATCGGATCAGGCAACAATGGGGTTGCATGATTGCCTTTGTGGCGAGGGAGCTTGCTCCCGCTCGATTGCGCAGCAATCGCAAAAAGGGGGCCGCTGCTCGGCCCAGCGGGAGCAAGCTCCCTCGCCACAAAAGCTTCTTTAGCTATAAAAGGGCGCTCGCCGGGCAAATGGTTACTTGGCCATGATCGCCACGAACAGTTCGCAATCCAGCAACCTTTGCAACCAGTCCTGTAGCCGAGGGTAGGGCGCCTGGGCAAACCACTCACGGTCGACGTGGGCGAACTGCCGTATGAAGGGCATCACTGCCACGTCGGCCAGGCTCGGGTGATTCGCCGCCAGGAACGGCCGGGTTGCAAGCAGTGCCTCCAGCCTGCGCAGAAAGCTTTCACCCTCGCTACGGTAATGTTCCTTCGGGCATTCGGGATGGCGTTCGGGGTATTTGTAGCGATTCAAGTGCAGCTTGAACACCTGGTCGTTTTCTTCGATCAGCGCTGCCGTCAACGCCTGGCCTTCGGCATCGTCCCGTAGCCTCCAGTCTTGCGGATCGTGCTGGGCCAAGGCCCAGCGCATGATCTCCAGGCTTTCATCGATCACCCGGCCATCGACCTGCAGCACCGGCACCGTGCCTTTGCTGGAGAGTGCGAGCATCTCGGCTGGCTTGGCCTTCAGGCTGACTTCGACAATCGCCACCTCGACCGCGCTGTAGCGCAGGGCCATGCGCGCCCGCATCGCATAGGGGCAGCGACGGAAGGAATAGAGCGTGGCGTGGCTCATTTCACCTCCACTGTGCTCAAGCCGTTGCCCTGGCGACGCACCTGGATCTGTACCGGAATCCGCTCGTGCATTTCCTGTACGTGGGAAATCACCGCGACCTTGCGGCCCTGGGCCTGCAGTCCGTCGAGGGCGTCCATCGCCAGTTGCAGCGACTCGGGGTCGAGGCTGCCGAAGCCTTCGTCGATGAACAGCGATTCGATCTTCAGTGTGCTGGACGCCATCGAGGCCAGGCCCAATGCCAGGGCGAGGGAGACCAGGAAGGTTTCGCCGCCGGACAACGAATGCACCGAGCGCAGTTCATCGCCCATTTCCGTGTCCATCACCAGCAGTCCGAGCATGCTGCCGCCACGCTTGAGCCGGTAGCGGCGCACCAGTTGCCGCAGTTGGGCATTGGCGTGGTGCACCAGCAAGTCGAGGTTGTAGGCCTGGGCCAGCTTGCGGAAGCGGTCGCCGGTGGCCGAACCGATCAGGGCATCGAGGCGTGCCCAGCGCTGGTATTCGGTGTAGGCCTGTTCGATCTGCTGGGCCAGGGCCTGGTTGGCGTTCTGCCGGCGCTGGTCCTCGGCCTGTTCGGCGCGCAGTTCGGCGCAGCGCTGTTCGCTGGCGGCAAATTGGGTTTGCAGCTCGGTGAGGGCTTCGGCAAGTTGTTCGGGCGCCAGGTTGCCGTTGTGCTGGGCCTGGTGGTTTTGCAGGCGCTGCTCGCGTTCGGTGAGCAGGACGCGGGCTTGCTCGATGGCTTTTTCGCTGTTGAGCAAGCGCTGGCGCAACTGGCTGACGTGATGGTCGTCCAGGCCGAGCAGGGCCTCGAGGGCGGCATCGTCCAGTTCCGGGTGGGTGGTGCGCCATTGCGCGATACCGGCGGCCAGTGCCTGGCGTTCGTGGTCCAGGGATTGCGCCTGTTCCTGCCGAGCCTTGAGTTCGGCGGCCAGTTGCACCAGGTCGTTGCGCAATTGCTGCAACTGCTGATTGGCCGTCGCCTCGGCATCCCGCGTCTGTTCCAGGCGCTGGTCGAGTTGTTGCTGCCACTGTTCGGCGCTGGTGTGCTCGCCGAGCAGTTGCGTGAGTTTCTCCTGACAGGCTTGTTGTTGCTCGCTCAGGGCGCTGAATTGCAGGCGGGCCGCTTCCAGTTGCTGGAGGCGGGTCTGCTGGCGGTCCTGCTCTTTCTCCACGGTCTGCTGGCGCTGGAGCTGTTCGCCCAGTTCGTCGCGTTGCTGTTCCAGTTGCTCCAGGCGCTGGGCGATCTGCCGGTCCAGTTGCAGGAAGGTTGCGGCGGGCTCGCTGCGCAAGGCCTGCAGGGTGTCAGCGGGTAGCAGGGTGCTGAAGTGGCTCAGCTCCTCGTCCAGGCGCTGGCGATCGCGGGCCAGCTCCTGCTGCTGGTTGCCCAGGTGCTGTGACGCCTGTTGGCTGGCTGCCTCGGCTTCACGCAGCCGCTGCGCCATGCGCGCGGCGTCCTGCTGCAAGGTCAGCAGGGCGGTTTGCCGCTGTTCGTCCTGGCTGATGCGCAGGTTCAGTTGGCTGTTCTGCTGGGTCAGCCAGGCGTCGCGCTTGTTCGCCTCCTGGGCCAGCAGTTGCGCCGACAACGGGTGGGCTTCAAGGCTGGGCGCCAGGCTCTGTTGCTGGCTGGCGAGCTGTTCCTGCTGCTGTTTGAGTTCCTTGAGCTGGGCGATGACCCCGCTGTATTGCGCCCGCAGGTCGATGACTTTTTCATTGAGCAGGTCGACGGCTTTGCGAGCGTTAGCCTCTTCGGTTTCATCAAAGCGCCCGAGGTTTTCCAGCAGGGCTTCGGGCTGATGATAAGGATGCTCGACACTGCCACACACGGGGCAGGGCTGTTCATCCTGCAACTGTGCGCGCAGTTGCTCGACGCTTTCGCTGCGGGCCAGGCGCTGGCGCTCCAGCAGCTCGCGGGTGACGGTCAGGGTCTGTTCGGCAATGGTCAGTTCGGCCTTGGCTTCGCCGCCTTCACGCACCAGCCGGTCACGTTCCTGCAACGCTCGTTGCTGGCGTTGTTCAAGCTCGGCGCCACGTTTGTCCAGCTCTTGCTGGCTGGCCCACAGCCGGGTCAGGTCTTCGAAGGCACGCAATTGCTTGCGGTTGTCTTGCAGCAGGGTGCCGAGTAACTGGATCTGTTCGGCCACTGCCTCCGGCTCGGCGCCGGCTTCCTTGTAGAGCACTTCAAGGTCTTGCCGACGGCTGGCCAATTCCTCGGCGGCGCGGGTGGCGCCTTGTTCCAGTGTGGCGAGTTCGGCCTGGCCCTGGTTCAGGCGATTGCCGATCAGCATCAGTTGTTGGAGGCGATCGCGATAGGCGTTCCAGGCATCGCTCAGCGGGGCCAGGTGTGTGCTTTGTTCCAACGCGCCGGCGATGCGCTGCAAGCGCTCGGCCACCTGCCGTTGCTGTTCGAGCAAGGTGTCGATGGTGCGCTGGCCTTCGGTGCAGGCCTGTTGCGCCTGTTCCTGGCGCTCGGCGCCCTGGCTGGCGTCCCTGGCGAGACGGGCCAGGGTACTTTGCTCTTCAAAGGCCTGGCGCAGCAACGGCGCGCTGTCGCTGCTGTGTTGCCGGGCCGCAGCCAGCGCCAGTTGCGCGGCGCCCAGGCTTTTTTCCAGTTCGGCCTGCTGGTCATGGAGATTGAGCTGCTGCTGGGTAAGCTGCTGGATCTGCAAGGCCAAGGGGTCGAGCTGTTGGCTCAGTTCGGCCTGGCGGATGAACTGATGGCGTTGGGGTGCCAGTTGTTCCAGGCGGACCAGTTTCAGGCGTTCGTCGGCCAGGGCGTTCCAATCGGCCTGGGCCTGTTGCAGCTGTTCGGCGGCGCTGGCGTGTTCATCTTGCAATAGGCCCAGGTCGCGCAGCCAGGTGTGCTGCTGCTCCAGTTGCTTGAGTTGCGCCTGTTGGGCCTTGAGTAGTTGCTGGGCGTCGTTGAAGCGCTGGTCCAGCTCGGCCCGGGCCTCGGGGGCCAACGGCGTGACACCGGTGGCCTGGTCTTGCAGTTGGCGGTGGCTGTCCTTGGCTTGCTTGGCCTTGTCGAAGGCGCGGCGACCGAGGCGGGTATACAGGGCGGTGTCGGTGAGTTTCTCAAGGAGTTCGCTGCGATCATTGTCATCGGCCTTGAGGAACGCGCTGAACTCGCTCTGGGCCAGCAGCACGGCACGGGTGAACTGTTCGAAGTTAAGGCCCAGGGCCGCTTCGAGCTGGGTCTTGTATTCGCCTTTCTGGCTTGCCAGCAGTTGATCGTTGTCCAGGTCTCGCAGGCTCTGGCGGCTGGCTTGCAACTTGCCGCCGGCCTTTTCCCGGGCGCGATTGGCTTCCCAGCGGGCCCGATAGCGGCGCCCGTCGATGCCGCGAAAATCCACTTCGGCAAAGCCATCGCCGGTGCCACGGCGCAACAGCGTGCGTGGGTCGCCCGTGGCAATGTCGCCATCGACGTCTGGCACCTTGGCGTCGCGGCCGGTGTTGTTGAGACGCGGCACGGCGCCGAACAGCGCCAGGCACAAGGCGTCGAGCAACGTGCTCTTGCCGGCGCCCGTGGGGCCGGTAATGGCGAACAGGCCGGCGCTGGCCAAGGGTTCGGTGGTGAAATCGATTTCAAAAGGCCCGGCCAGGGACGCCAGGTTCTTGAGGCGGATCGCGAGGATCTTCATGGCTGCTCGCTCTCCATCTGCACGTCTTGCAACAGCACGGCAAAGTCCTTGAGGGTCTGTTCGTCCACTTCGTTGCCGTAGGTGTCCTGCCAGGCGCGGCTGAACAACTCCTGCGGGCTGAGTTGATCCAGCTCCACCAGCGCGCTGCTGTCATCGGCACTGCCGGCGCCGCCATTGCCGGCGTACTCGGCGCCGATCCGCACCAGGCGTACGGCCTTGCCTTGCAGTGCGGTTTCCACCTGGTGACGCAGGTCCGGCTGCGGTTCGTCGAGGCGCACGCGCACTTCCAGCCAGGGTTGGCGCTGGACATCGGCCAACAGGTCGATGTCGGGCAGTTCCTTGAGTTGCACCAGGAGATCGGCCAGCGGCACCGGGCCCAGGCGTTGCAGGTTGACGGCCCGTGGGATCAGGCGCGGCTCGACCTTGACCAGGGTTTCGCCGTCCAGGGTGATGTCGAGGATCTGATGCTGATAGCCGATCTCCGAAAATGACAGCGGGATCGGCGAACCGCTGTAGCGGATACGCTCTTCACCGTTGACCTTCTGCGGCTTGTGCAAGTGGCCGAGGGCGACGTAGCTGATGCTCGGGCCGAACAGGTTGGCGGGCAGGGCCTCGGCGTTGCCGATGATCAGGCTGCGCTCGGAGTCCTCGGACACCGAACCGCCGGCCATGTGCGCATGACTGATGGCGATCAGCGCCTGGCCTTTCTTGCGCTTGCTGTTGGCCGCGGCGATCAGCCACTCATGCACCTGGCCGATGCCTCGCAGGTAGTCGTCACCCAGTTGCGCACCGGTGACTTCGGCGGGGCGCAGGAACGGCAGCGCCAGGCACCACGCCTTGACCTTGCCCTTGGCATCGGGCAACGGCAGCAGCAGGCGCTCGACATCCAGTTGGCCGTCGTCCAGCCACAGCACCCGGCCCAGGGCATGGGTGCGCAAGCGCCGCATCAGTGGCGCAGGCAGCTCGATCCGCGAACCGGAGTCGTGGTTGCCGGCGATCATCACGATGGTCAGGTTGGCGTTTTGTTCATGGGCGCTGACGATGAAATCGTACAGCCGTTCCTGGGCTTTGACCGGCGGGTTGACGGTGTCGAAGATGTCGCCGGCGATCAGCAGCACGTCGGGTTTTTCTTGGGTCAGCTGACGCAGCAGCCAGTCGAGGAAACAGGCGTGTTCGAAATCGCGTTCCTGGCCGTGCAGGTTTTGCCCCAGGTGCCAGTCGGAGGTGTGAAACAGACGCAAGGTGAACTCCAGAAAACAGATGATGGCCGCGGTGAAGAGAAGGGCGGCTAAAAGAAGCAGAGTTTACTGGGAAACCGGGGCTAGGACTTGTTCAACTTCGCTGGATCCATGAACACCGATCCTGTGGCAAGGAGATTTATGTGGGAGCAAGGCTTGCCCGCGATGAAGGCGACTCGATTTCTGAGGGACCGTGCTCCCACATAAATCCCCTCGCCACAAAGGTTACGAAAAAAAGCGGGTTTATTTGGGGTACAGCGGCGGCAACCCCGAATCACCCGCCGAGTCCACCCCCCCTTCGGTGGGCGGGATGGTACGGATGGCCCGCCACAGGTCTTCGCCTTGCCAGTGCTGGCCGGTCTCGCTGTAGAGCGCGCCGTTGAGGCCGTCCAGGGCGTCGGACAGCGGCACGAAGCGCGCCGCCATGTCGGCCAGGGTTTCCGGCTGCTGGCGGGCCCAGGCGTCGAGGGCCTGGCGGGTGGCGTGGGAGTCGTTGGCCAGGCAGGCGCGCTTGAGGTCGTCCAGTAGGGTGCGCGGGCTGGGCCCGGCCTGGGTCGCGCGCAGGACGGCGGGCTGCGAGCGGGCCCGCCACCACAAGCCGAAGCCGAGCAGCGTGGTGCAGGCCAGGATCAGGCTGCTCAATTGCCAATACCACAGGGTGTCGCTGTCGACCGTCGTGACGATCTGCGTCGTACTGGCCGGCGTGTCTACCATCAGGCTCGGATTGTTCGCCACCTGCAGGGTCCGCGCCGGAAGGCTGGTGCGGTCCAGGTGATCTTCCAGGGTGTTCCACCAGACCACTTCCACCGGTGGCAGCTCGATGGTCCCGCTGCGGTTTGGCACCAGCGCCTCGCGGTCTTCGCGGCTGCCCACCAGCCCGCGCTCACTGCTGCGGCTGCTGAGGACCGGTTGGTCCGGGTAGCGCCGCAGGCCATTGATCTCGGTGGCCGGCAGCGGTGGCAACTGGGCGCTGGCCAGGCCTTCGGCTTCCAGGGTCAGGCTGCGGGTCAGGGAATCGCCGACCTGGCTGTGGGTCGGTTCCGGGCTCCAGCTTTCGCTCAAGGACAGGCTGCGTGCGGGCAGCCAGGGTACGTCGGCCGGGTAGCTGGCAGGCTTGGGTTTGACGCTCAGCAGCAGTTGCTCGGAGCTGACCCGCATCAATTGGCCGGGTTTGGGGCCCGAAGGGGCGGCGTCCTGGGCCACCGGTTCGACCAGGGTGGCGCTGAATGCCTGGGCTGGAATCGTCAGCTCGCCACTGCGCTGTGGGTAGATGCCATACCGCAGTTCGATTACCCCATGGCGCACATCGTTGATGACTTTTTCATAGGTACGCGATTCGCCCAGCTGTTCGGTTCGGGCATCGGGGATGTGCAGCGGCGTCAGGCTGCTGTCGTCGTACAGCGACACCGAATGGTAGATACGCAGGGTCAGGATCGCCTGGGCCTGCACGTATACGTCGCGCTGGTCGAGGCTGGCCTCGATGAACACCGGCGCCAGGGTCCCCGAGGCGTTGCGGGTTTCGCTTTCGATCACTTGCAGGGTGATCGGCTGGCTGGTCACTTCGCCCAGTTGCAGCGACGGAATGACCACGGTGCCGCTTCGGCGTGGCAGCAGGGTCACGATCCAGCGGGTGGTGGCGCGGTTCTCACCGTCGAGGGTCGTCAACTGGTTGACCTGGCGGGTGCCACGCACATCGAACAAGGCCTGGAGCGGGCCGAGGTCAGGTTTGCCGAACAAGGTGGCGTCGTTGGATTCCAGGGTCAGTTCCACCGTTTCTCCAGAGTTCAGGCGGCTGCGATCCACACTGGCAGTCAGCTGTACAGCCTGGGTCCCAGAGGCCCAGAGCAGCAAGACGAGGAGGTAGGCGGTGAAGCGGGTCATTGGGTTTTTCCCTGGGCCTGATGGCTTTGCTGTTCATACCAGAATTTACGCCTGAGCAACTCGCCCGGATTATCCGGGATCTGGCGCAGCCATTGTTCCGTTGCCTGGCGCTGTTCTTCTTCATTGCGCTGGCCGGCGGCGGGACGCAGCGGCGGAGTGGTGGTCTGCTCGTCCGGCAGCTCGCTGCCCGGCACATCCTGGGCGGTGGGTGGCTGGGCCGTTCGCGGTGGCTGGGATTGGTCCGGCGTCGCGGTTGCCTCGGCGGATGGCTGGCCCGGTTCGGAAGACTGGCTGGGTGAATCGGCATCCGGTGCTTGTTCAGTAGGGCCCGGTTCCTCGCTTTCGGTGGGCTTGGGCTCCTGCGCCGGTGGTGTCTGTTCGTTCAACAGGCTCTGTACCAAGGCCTTGTTGGTTTGGGCAGGGCGCAGGTCGGGCTGTAACTCCAGGGCTTGTTCGTAGGCATCCAGTGCGGCTTCCAGCTCACCGCTGCGGGCCAGGGCATTGCCACGATTGTAGTGCGCGCGGGCGTCGTTGCCTTCGGCGAAGCGCCGGGCAGCTTCGCTGTATTGGCCGGCTTCGTACAGGGCAACGCCTTGCCACTGGCTGTCCTCGAAATGGGTGGCCGCCTCGGCTGGACGCTTCTGCTTGAGCAAGTGCTGGCCCTGTTGGTCGGCGCGCAACCACAGGTCCTGGAACTCGAAGGCATGGCCGGTTTGCGGCAACACGAACAGCAGCGGCAGGCAAAACAGCCAGCCTCGCCGCCCGGCGCAGGCGGCCAGCAGCAACAGCGGCAGGAGCAGCCAATAGCCCTGGTCGGCCCAAGTGTCCAGGCGCAAGGTTTGTCCGTCGCTGCGCAAGTGGCGAGGGCCGGCCAGCAGGCCCAGGCCGCGCAGGTCGCTGTCGTCCAGCCGCGCGGGCCGGTAGCGGCCATCCAACTCATTGGCGAAGGCCTTGAGGCCCGGGCTGTCCAGGCGTGGCACCAGGATCGCGCCCTGGGCATCCTTGAGGTAACTGCCATCTTCCTGGGCAACCGGGGCGCCTTCGCGGGTTCCGATACCCAGCATCAGCCATTGCGTGGCGGATCCGTCGAGGATCTGGCGGATGCCTTGGCGTTCCTGTTCATTCAACGACGAACCGATCAGCAGGATCCGACCGTGGCCGAGTTCGCCTTGATCCAGCAGGGCCATGGCCTTGTGGACGGCCAGGTCGGCGCGATGGCCGCCTTGGGGCATGATCGACGGCGCGAGGGCTTCGAGCAGGTTGGCGCTGGTGGCCAGATCGTCGGACAGCGGCACCAGCGTATGGGCGCTGCCGGCATAGACGACGATCGCAGTCTGGGCATCGCTGCGGTTCTGCAACAGGTCCAGTACCTTGCGCCGGGCTTGTTCCAGGCGCGTGGGCGGAACATCGGTGGCGAGCATTTCCGGGGTCAGTTCCAGCACCACCACCAGCGGGTCGGCGGGTTTCTGGCTGGTCTGTTCGACCCGCGCCCAGCTCGGTCCCAGCAACGCCAGCACGATCAACAGCCAACCCAGGCCCAGGGCAATCCACGGCAACCGGCTTTCCCGCCCGCTGCCGCCGCTGAGCAGCACGGCATGGAAGGCGGGCGGCAAGATCATCTGCCAGCGGCCCACGCGTTTCTGTCGATGCCACAGTTGCCAGAGCAACCAGCCCAGCAACGGCAGCAGCAACACGAACCAGGGGCGCAGCCAGTGTGGCCAGAGGGCGATCATCGACGCCTCCGCAAGCGCAGGCGCTTGAGGCGCTGGCGCCACTCGGTGTGTTGGGCCGGCTGGAACAGCGGCTGGTTGAACAGGCGCTGCAACGGATTGTCCGGCCAGCGGGCACGGGCCACCAGCAACATGCTCAACAGCAGCGCAACGGCCAGGGGCCAGTGATACAGCGCCTGGGCAGGGCGCGCCTGGGTCGGTTGCTGGGTCACCGGTTCGAGCTGGTCGAGGGTGGTCTTGATCGCCAGCAATTGCTCACCATCCTGGGCACGAAAATAACGACCGCCCGTGGCCTGGGCAATGTCCTTGAGGGTCGCCTCGTCCAGGTCCAGGCTCGGGTTGACTCCGAGAAAGCCCGCCGTGCCGCTCTGTTCCGGGTCGGCACCGATGCCGATCGGGTAGATTTTCACACCTTCGTCGGCGGCCAGTCGCGCGGCGGTCAGTGGGTCGATTTCGCCGCCATTGTTGGCGCCGTCGGTGACCAGGATCAACACGCGGCTGTGGGCCGGCCGCTGGCGCAGGCGCTTGAGGGCCAGGCCGATGGCGTCGCCGATGGCAGTATTCTTGCCGGCGATGCCGATGCGTGCCTCATCGAGCCAATGGCGCACGGTGCGGCGGTCGAAGGTCAGTGGTGCCTGCAAGTAGGCCTGGCTGCCGAACAGGATCAGGCCGACCCGGTCACCTTCGCGGCCTTCGAGAAAATCCCCGAGCATATGCTGGACCAGCGCGAGGCGACTGACGTCTTCGTCCTTCCAGTGCATGTCGGGAAAGTCCATGGAGCCCGAGACATCCACCGCCACCAACAGGTCGCGGCCGCTGGCGGCGATGGGCAACGGTTCCCCCAACCACTGCGGTCGGGCAGCGGCGATCAGTAACAGCAGCCAGAGCAGGATGAAGGGCGACTGTTGCCGCCAGGTTGGCAGATTGGCCCGGGCTCGCCGGCCCACCAGGCCTTCCAGGTCCCCGAGGAAACTGACCTTGAGCGCCGGCTCGCCGCTGTCGGCCGCCGGCAGCACCAGGCGCATCAGCCAGGGCAGCGGCAACAGGGCAAAAACCCACGGCCAGGCGAACTCAAACATGTTTGCGAATCCAGATTTCGACCGCCTGGGTCAGGCCGGCGATGGCTTTGTCATCGAGCTTGCATTCGGGTTTGTAGGCGCCTTCCACCAATATCATCCAGCGCGTCAGGCCGGCGGCCGGGCAACGGTTATCCAGGAAGGCCAGCCATTTGCGCCCGTTGAGGGTGTGACTCTGGCTGTAAGGATAGTGGTTGCGGCACAGGCGCTTGAGCAGCCCGTTGAGCTGTTGCAGCCAGGCACCGGCCGGTGCACCGTCGTAGGGCTTGGGCAGCCGGGCGAGTTCGGCCAGGGCGGCCAGGCGCACCGGGTCCAGGGGTTGTTCGCTGCGGGCGGTGGTGCGCTGGATGGGAATGAACCGGCGCAATTGCCACAGCCCCAGGCCCAGCAAGGGGATCAAGACCAGCAGCAACCACCAGCCCGGTGCGGGCGGCCAGAAGCCGATGGGAGGCGGGGCCATCAGTGGCTGTAATTGATCGAGGCTGCTCATCGGCTTTTTCCGGCGCGCTTGGGGTTCAGGTATTCGCGCAGTTGCTCGACCATATCGCCCTGGGTGCTCAGGGGCATCATCAGGATCCGCAGTTTCTGCGCCAGCAATTCCCAGCGCTCCTGGCGCGCCTCGGCCTGGGCGCGATAGGCCTGGCGCAGTTCGAAATTCAGGGTGTCGAGTTCCAGTTGGGCGCCACGCTGGGCGAAGCGCAGCAAGCCAGCGGCGGGCAAGGCGTGATCCAACGGGTCGGACAGCGGCAGCAGCAACAGGTCGCAATGGCGCGACAGCAGGCTCAGTTGCTGCTCGGCGCTGTCGGACAACGCACGCTCGTCGCAAATCACGATCACCAGGCTGCCGGGTCTTAGCACTTCCCGGGCCCGACGCAGGGCGATGCCAAACGAGTCGCGGTCCGGCTCGGCCTCGGTGTGCAGCGATTGGTTGACCCGCACCAGCCGGTTGAGCAATTGCAGCAGGCTCTGTTTGCTGCGTCGCGGCTTGACCTCGTAGTGGGTGTTGTTGCCGAACACCAGGCCGCCGACCCGGTCGTTGTGCCCCAGTGCGGCCCAGCCGATCAGGCTGGCGGCCTGGGCGGCGAGCACTGACTTGAACACCAGCCCCGAGCCGAAGAACAGCCGGTGGCTTTGCTCGATCATGATGAAGATCGGTCGCTCGCGTTCTTCGTGGAACAGTTTGGTGTGGGGCTCCTGGGTCCGGGCGGTAACGCGCCAGTCGATGGTGCGTACGTCGTCGCCGGCCTGGTAGACCCGCACCTGGTCGAAATCCACCCCGCGTCCGCGCAACTTGGAGTGATGCAGGCCGATCAGCGGACTGCGCTGTCCCGGTGTCGAGAACAACTGCACCTCGCGCACGCGATGGCGCATCTCGATCAGCTCCGAAAGGCTGACGCGGATGCCCGGTGCGGGCGCCAGAGGGTTATTCATGGTGCATGCTCAAGCGACAGCGACGACGTCGAGAATCCGCTGCACGACCCGGTCCTGGTCGATGCCGGCGGCCTCGGCTTCGAACGACAGAATGATGCGATGGCGCAGCACGTCGAACAGCACGGCCTGGATATCTTCCGGGCTGACAAAGTCGCGTCCGGCCAGCCAGGCGTGGGCACGGGCGCAGCGGTCCAGGGCGATGGAGCCCCGTGGGCTGGCGCCGTAGGCGATCCACTCGGCCATTTCCGGGTCGAACTTGGCCGGGTTACGGGTGGCCATGATCAGTTGCACCAGGTATTCCTCCACGGCGTCGGCCATGTACAACCCGAGGATTTCCTTGCGTGCGGAGAAGATCGCCTGCTGGCTCACGCGGCGTTCGGGCTTGGTCTCGCCGTTGAGCGCTTCACCCCGGGCCTGCTGGAGGATGCGGCGTTCCACCGCAGCATCGGGAAAGCCGATCTTGACGTGCATCAGGAAACGGTCGAGCTGGGCTTCGGGCAGCGGGTAGGTGCCTTCCTGCTCGATCGGGTTTTGCGTGGCCATCACCAGGAACAGCGGCGACAGTTCATAGGTGCTGCGTCCGACGCTGACCTGGCGCTCGGCCATGGCTTCGAGCAAGGCCGACTGGACCTTGGCTGGGGCGCGGTTGATTTCGTCCGCCAGCACCAGGTTATGGAAAATCGGCCCTTGCTGGAACACGAAACTGCCGGTTTCCGGACGGTAGATTTCCGTACCGGTGATGTCGGCGGGCAGCAGGTCGGGGGTGAACTGGATGCGATGGAATTGCGCTTCGACGCCTTCGGCCAGTTCCTTGATGGCCTTGGTCTTGGCCAGCCCCGGCGCGCCTTCCACCAGCATGTGGCCGTCGGCAAGCAGGGCGATGAGCAGGCGCTCGATGAGTTTTTCCTGGCCGAGAATCTGCGTTGAAAGAAAGGTTCGCAGCGCCAGCAGCGCTTCACGATGTTCCATCGGTGACTGTTCCTGGAAAGGGTGGCCCCAGGCGTTCGGATAACGCCGGGGCTGGGGGCGTTACTTTAATGCATGGCGGGGGGTGGCGACTAACGGGATTTTGATCGGCCGTGTGAATTGTGATCGGCTTGGAAACATTGTGGGGTGGGTTTGCTTGCCATGAATCCCACCCGGACAGGCGCACTTACCCCGTGGCGAGGGAGCTTGCTCCCGCTTGAGTGCAAAGCGCTCACAAAATGAAGGGGTGTTTATCCGGACGTAGGAGTGCTCTGGAACAGGCTACGTGGTCTTGCGCCATTGCCTACGACTGCGCCAGAATCCGCCGGCTTGTGCGCTTGGGAGGCAGGTTCTATCGTTTCCGGGTCGCTGATGAATCAGCGATCGGGTTTGGTAGCCCGGTTTTCTGGCGCAGGTGCAGCCTGATATAGGGGGCTTTTCGTCCTCTGTTTTATGGTGGTCATGCGCAGGGCGTCCTTGGACGCGCCGGGTTGCCAGGTAACCGGTCTACCAACCTTCGTATGGCCACCTCCCCTTCGTTTGGTAGCGAGAGAGATGGCTCCAATTTTCTAATCTGGAGTTTCATCTATGTTCAAAGTAACCCCCAACCCACCGAACACCGATTCGTCCTCACCGCGCCCAAAAACCAAGTCCCAAAAACACGACGAAGTCACCGACCGAGTCCTCGACCATTACCTAAACCCCAAACCGGACAAACCCGAAGCAGAACCTGCCCCCGGCCAACTCTTCACCGTCAACAAAGACATCGACACCGAAAGCTTGCTTGCCTACCTCAGCGAAACCCTGGCTTCAGCCAATGCCATGGCCAATGACCTGGCTTTCGACCTGGACGGTTCACGCCGGCATTTCCTCCTGGGCATTCAGCAACTGATCGAACTGGGCAGCCTGCTGGCGAACCGTGCACTGGACAACATCGAAACCCGTCAGCCGACATAACCCCGTGGCGAGGGAGCTTGCTCCCGCTGGGCTGCGCAGCAGCCCCAAACCGAGCCGGCGCGGTTCCCCATACACACCGCGCCCGCCGGGCCTGCGACTGCTACGCAGCCGAACGGGAGCAAGCTCCTATCAAACAAAACGCAAGCATTTGATTTTCTATAACAAATTCTAGGTCAAGGCTGCACGGTAGCGAGAAGGTTCAATTTCCACTGAAAATGTGGTTGCCCAGAATCTATGGCCAACTATCAGACCGCCTTCGCGAGCAGGCTCGCTCCCACAATTGGACCGGAGTACGACCGGAAGAGCCAGGTCGGCTATGAGGCCGCCTCGCGACGGACGTTGATCTCGGCGCCCCGTTAACCACGATGGCCGAACGCAGGCATTGTGGAGTGGGCATCCCGGCATGGATGCCGGGATAGCCGCGCTGGGCCATGGATGGCCCTTCGCGGCGGCCCACGGAGCAATGCCTGCGTTCGGGCACACCGAGCCTAAGCGAGGTGCCGAGTGGTGGGGCATATAGCGTTTTGCTTACTTTTGCGCTTTTCAAAAGTGAGCCGCCGTCAGGGCGGAACCCTAAGCCGCCGTTACCGCAGCAATGGATATGTACTCGGCCATAATCCTGGCCAGCTGTCAGACTGACTTCGCGAGCAAGCTCCTACCCAAAAACTCAGGTATCTGATCTTCTAAATAGACTCCAAGGCGCAGGTTACACGGTGGCGAAAGCTCCTATCTTAGGCCGAATAATTGTTTGCTGCGCGACAGCGCGGCGTCGAAGACGCGGCGGGGGCTCCCTCGCCACAAGGGACTTGTGTCATTCCTTAAATTCTGGGCAAACGGCAAAACCTTGGGAGCGAGCCTGCTCCGGCGGCGATCCGACGATGACGGCAGCAGATCCAGCACTATATTTCGCTAGTTCTGCGTCCGAATCTCATCCACCAGAAGCTTGACTGCTGGCCTGTCGACCAGCTCCCGCCACGGACCATCGTCTACGATTGCCCCGTCATGCATCACAATGACCCGGTCAAACCGATGCAGGTGGTCAACGTCATGGGTGACACATATCAACCCCTGCCCGGCAAAAACGTCGAATAACAGGTCCCAAAGAGGCGTGGTCAGCCTAGGTTCGATGGATGCGCTTGGCTCGTCGAACATATTGAATTTCCCGGGCTTGTTGATCAGGCGCAGCAGTGATAGGCGTTTGGCTTCGCCTCCGGAGATATTCGATGCATTTTCGCTGACCTGCCGTGTTGTCACGATCTCATCCAGTTCCAATTGCCGTATGGCTCTAGACAAAATCGGCGATGCGCAGCCTCCGAACAGAACCGATTGTTCAAAAGAGCCTTCCAGAAACCGCGGTTGTTGGGGGCAATATCTCAAGGCGTCCAAGTGAGCTTGACCGGACAAAAGTGAGACCGGTACCGAGTCGATACTCAGTTGGTCTCGCTCTGAGGCATTAAGCCCGGCGAGGACTTCCAGAAAAGTGGTTTTGCCTGCGCCGCTAGGCCCCGTAACGGCCACTGACTGCCCTTGAGCAAATGCCAGGGGGCGCTTGATCGACAGGCGAAGCGGTCCCGTTCCTGCGACTTCGCAGGGGCCGAGTTCCAGAACTGAGGACCGCTGGAAATCAACCCAGGCCAGCCGATTGCTGCGATCGAAATCCGGAAGTGATAGCAGACCCTGAAATTGACGCTGGTCTGCAAGGAACTGATCAAGAACACGATACCCTTCAGTCAAGGTTGAAATACTGAGCAGATAACTCCCCGCGATTGAAAAAATGGCAACCAGCTGCCCGACACTGATACTGGGATGCCCCGAAAGCTGGTCCAGGACGCCCCAATAGAGCAATCCCCCAGTGGAAAGGCTTACGAACAGTATCTTGGCGGCGCTCAGCAGGCCGCCAGAGGATGCCGTAGTCACAGCAGCGTCGGCATAACGTCCGAACGCCGCGTTCAACGGGTGCAGGGCAGTGGGTATGGCACTTTCCAGTTTTATGGTTTTTCCCGCGTTGAGGGTGTTGTAGAGGTGGGCACTTAACTCATCTTCCTGCTCATTGACTGCATCAATGTGCCTTCTCCGCCATTTGATAATTTGATGGGTAACAGCCAGATAGATAATTCCGAACGCCGTCATGCTCAAAAAAATTTCACTGTCCCCTATGTAAATAAAAGCAGCCCCAACAATTATGAATTCCAAGAGTACGGGAAGTGCGATGGTCACAATGAAAGTGAGTAGTTGTTCGTGCGCAGTAATTCCGCGCTCGACCGATTTTATGAAATGGCCGATTCTCCAAGAGTTGAATAACGAAAACTCTTTGCCTATGAGTTCGGTGATCCACTCAATGGAAGCCTTCATGATAATACTCTGTACCAGCTTGGACAGCGCATGGAGCTGCAGAGGAGTGATGATGGCATGAATGCATCCCGCGACAATCAGGCCTGTCGTCAGTGCGAGCAGGGTGCTGGATGCTGGGTTTCTGTCGCCTTGCAGGGTGTCGATGATGGTTCCGAGTAACAGTGGAGGGGCAAGTGTGATGAGCTTGAGTGCGATGATTGTGACTATCGTCATTGCTAGAAGTTTGGTGTGTTTTTTATAGGCGTTTTTTATCATTGCCCGGATGCTATGCATGTACTCGCTCCTGGTTGCTTTGTGTTCGATAATTCAACCGCGTAACACGTACTGTGGTACCACCAAACGACCGTTTCTAATGATATTGAATCGCTCAAGTCCTGGAATATAAATTTGAGTGACGATGCTGTTGCTTGAAAAGCGGGCTACGGTTCGGCGGAATATTTTCATTCCTGTGTTTGATAGGTTTTTTTGCAGTTTTTCCAGTTGTGCGGAAACTGTCGTGGAGTTGATATGTGCAGGGGCGTCAATTGTAGGAAGTGTCGCTGTTGTGACGGGTGCGAAGTCAATCAAGTGTTTCAGGCGTCTTGATTTAGATAGTAGATCAAAAGTTTCTCTATCTATAGATTCTTCAGCGGCATCGTATAAGTCCTCGGACTGGAATTGTTCAGTAACTGCCCTTTGGATTGCAGTATGGATCTCAAGCGAGCATCCGGAGCCAATGGGTGAAAGATGGTGAGCTCCAGGGCCCGCTTTGGGAAAAGCCACTGCAAAGTAAACTGACAGCACATCCTTGATAATGATCACTTGCAGTCTGTTCGCTGACGCCAAGGCAGCGGGGTGGCTCCTCAGCGCTGTTCGAAGCAACGCCGCAGAAGGTGTGTATAGTTCCATTGCCGGACCGAGGCCACAGACAGCCATGTAGAAAAGAGAGAGGATATGCCTTTCGATTGTTTCGTGGGCACCATGTAACAGTGCTTCGTTCTCTGTGCAGCCAAAAGCAATTCCTGAGTTTGATGAGTAGCGAGATAAAAAGCGCAGTGCAGAATTCGAATCTTCGTGGATGTTTTGCGTCGTTTCAGGGCGTAGAAGGACGCACGGAGCGAATAGCTCTTCATTGTTATTGAGCGAGGTAAGCCTGAAACATTCGATTAATTTTTCGGTGTAAGGCAGGCTGGTAAAAATCCCATCTTCTGTAACTGCTTTTTGAGTAGCTATCTTGTCGGAGCGGTATCGTATGGGAGCATCAGCAAGAGGCTGGAACGTGCTGAAGTGTTCAATGCTTTCTGCCAGTGCGCCTATTAGTGAGTCTGGTCCCTTGCCAGCCCCCGATTCAACGAGGTTGTCGTTGCCATCAAATAATTCGGCCGTCGCTACTAGCTTGGATGGTGTCGTATACCGTGTTACTGCACTGAGGTCCAGTGTGTGGAGCGTAGACATGATATTGAATAGCGCTTCGGTGGGTGATAGTTCTCGTTCTGACATATGGATCTCCGTTAAAGGATGCCGAAAGGAGATCCTTTCGGCATCTGTTCGCCGATATTTAATCGGTCACTGGCTTAATTGGTCAGCGACGCAAAAAAATCGGCTTCCGTTGCGAGGAGGTCTTTAGAAAGGCCTAATGCCTGCGGCAGGCCAAAAAAGGTATGATTTATTTCAGAGCGTTTCCTACCCATGTCGATTTACTCCAATGTAGTTAATGGGCGTCGCGACGCGAGCGTCCAACTTGCGTTTGTTCGCAAGTGATTAATTAATAACATTGGGGTGAGGTGAAGGCTATTGCGCGACTTCCGAGGCTGACGTAGGTTCGTTCTTGCCGTTGAGTAGGAGGGGGGTGTAGGAATGTAGCTGCTCTGTTGAAAGTGTGGTTTCTCTCTACTGTTTTCGTCGTTTGGGATGTTTATATTATTTTAGGAAAGGAACAAAAGGGTAATCTGGCAAGGTTACAGCGGTGTTCTAAGGCGGGCGTGCTCGGAAAGGCTGTGTTGCATGCACATCTAGATGAACACCGTTGCCATCGCGACCCTGCTTGCGATGGCATATTCGAAGGTGGCAATAGGTCAGCCTACCCACGCCCCCGCATTCACCAGATTCACCGGCCGCTCCCCCGCCAATGCAATCAGCAAATTGTCCACGGCACAACGCGCCATCGCTTCCCGTGTCTCGTAGGTGGCCGAGCCCATGTGCGGCGTCGCGACCACGTTGTCCATCTGCAATAGCGGCGAATCCGCACTCAAGGGTTCGCGCTCGAACACATCCAGCCCCGCGCCTCGGATCTGCTTGTTGCGCAGGGCGTCGATCAGTGCGGCTTCATCCACCACTTTTCCCCGGGAGATATTGATGAAGATGCTCTCGGGACGCATCTGCGCGAACGCTTGTGCATCGATCAGTCCTTGGGTCTCAGCGGTCAAAGGCAGGGTCAGGCAAATGAAGTCCGCCTGCTGCAACAGTGTGTCGAGGCTGCAATAGCGCGCGCCGAACCGCTGCTCGACCGCGGGCTTGGGCGATTGGCTGTGGTAGAGCACCGGCATGCCGAAGCCGAAGTGCCCGCGCTGGGCCAAGGCTTCGCCAATGCGGCCCATGCCGATGATGCCCAGGGTCTTGCCATGGACGTCGGTGCCGAAATGCCGCGGGCCGATGCTCTGTTGCCATCCGCCTGCGCGAACCAGGTTGGCCAGTTCCACCACGCGTCGGGCGGTCGCCAGGATCAGGGCGAACCCAGTGTCGGCGGTGGTTTCGGTCAGCACGTCCGGGGTGTTGCTGAGCAGGATCCGGCGTTCGGTCAGGTAGTCGATGTCGTAGTTGTCGACCCCCACCGAGACGCTGGCGATGGCTTGTAGGTTCGGCGCCAGGTCCAGCAGTGCCGCATCCAGCTTGAGGCTGGCGCCGAGCAGGCCGTGGGCGGCGGGGAGGGCATCGCGCAGTTGCGCCAGGCCCTGGGCGTCGAGGCGCTCGATGAGCGTGACGTGGGCCTGGTTTTGCAGACGGGCCATCAATTGAGGGGACAGCGCTTTGTACAACACCACGTGTTTTTTCATGGGATGGGCCTCGATTCAGGAACGGGCGGGCGCCGGGTGTGGCGTCGCGGTATTGGAGACTTCCCGGTCGCTGGCGCCGGGCTTGAGGGCGAGGGTCAGTACCACCGACAGCAGCAACGCGCCGCTCATCAGCAGGAAGGACATGCCGGGGGAGCCGGTGGTGCCGTTGAGGTAGCCCACCAGGTACGAGCCGCCGAACGACCCCAGCGCGCCCATGCTGTTGATCAACGCCATGGCGCCGCCGGCGACGTTGGCTGGGAGGATTTCCGGAACGATGGCAAAGAACGGACCGTACGGGGCGTACATGCAAGCGCCGGCGACCACCAGCAAACCATAGGACCACCAGAAATGCTCGGCCCCCAGCAGGTAGGAGGCGTAGAACGCGACGGAGGCGATCAGCAGAGGCGGCCAGACAAAACGCTTGCGCTTCTGCGCCTTGTCCGACGCCCAGGACACCACCAGCATGCCGATCACCGCCGCCAGGTAAGGCAAGGACGATAACCACCCGGCCTCGACCATGTTCATCTGCAGGCCGGCCTTGAGGATCGACGGCAACCACAGCACGAACCCGTAGACCCCGATGCTCCAGCAGAAAAACTGCAGCGCCAGGATGATTACCTTGGGCGAGCGAAAGGCCTCGGCGTAGTTCTTCACTGCCTTGATGCCGACCTGTTCGGCCGCCAAGGCGCTTTCCAGATCGTGTTTCTCCTGGTCGCTGAGCCACTTGGCCTGGGCCGGGCGATCATCGGCCAGGCGCCACCAGACAAAGGCCCAGAGCACCGCCGGCAGGCCTTCGATGATGAACATCCAGCGCCAGTCGAACTGCTGCACCAGGTAACCCGACACCACCGACATCCAGAGCATGGTCACCGGGTTGCCAAGGATCAGGAAGGTATTGGCACGCGAGCGTTCGGCCCGGGTGAACCAGTGGCACAGGTACACCAGCATCGCCGGCATCACGGCGGCCTCGACCACCCCGAGCATGAAGCGGATCACGATCAACCAGTAGGCATTGGAGACCACGCCCGTCAGGGTGGCCAGCGAGCCCCAGAGGATCAGGCTGACGAAGATCAGTTTCTTCACGCTGTGCTTTTGCGCGTAGATCGCCCCCGGTACCTGGAAGAAAAAGTAGCCGAGGAAGAACAGTGCGCCGAGCAGAGATGAGAGCCCCGGAGTGATCATCAGGTCTTCGGCCATGCCCGAGGCGGCGGCAAATCCATAGTTGGCCCGGTCCAGGTAGGCCAGGCTGTAGGTGATGAACACGATGGGCATGATGTACCACCAGCGGCGGGTGGCGAGGTTGAGCGTTTGCATGTCGTTGACTCCTGAGCTTGTTGTTTTTGTTGCAGCAGGTGCGTTTTGTGGTGGCTCTATCGCGAGCAAGCTCGCTCCCACAGGGGTTAACTCGATCCCCTGTGGGAGCGAGCTTGCTCGCGATGGGCGGTTTCAAATTCAGCCAATAACTCAAGGCGGGTCGGCAACCCTTCCATGTCCCCACGGCTCTGCACTGCGCGGCTGCCGATCCAGTTGGCGCGCTGCACGGCTTCGGTGATGGCGCGGCCTTCGAGCAACGCACTGATCAGGCCGACGGCGAAGCCATCGCCGGCGCCCACGGTGTCCACCACCCGGGCCACCGGCATGCCGGCGATAACGCCCTGGTCCAGATGCGTGCGGTAATAGGCGCCGTCCGCGCCGAGCTTGATCACGACGATTTCGGCGCCTTGGTCCAGGTAGAACGCGGCGATGTCGGCCGGGTCGTCGAAACCGGTCAGCAAGCGACCTTCGCCGAGCCCTGGCAGGACCCAGTGGGCGAGGGCTGCGAGGCGATTGATTTGCGTAATCATCGTCGACTCGCTGGTCCACAGGCTTGGCCTCAGGTTGGGGTCGAACGACAGGCTGCGGCCGGCCTCGCGCATACGGCTCATCAATTCAAAAGACATCTCACGGGCCGTGACCGACAGCGCCGGGACGATGCCGGTGGCATGCAAGTGACGGGCTTCAAGCAGCGCTGGCGCGATGGAATCGATCGACAGATGACTGGCCGCCGAGCCACGACGGAAATACTCGACTTGCGGGTCGCTGCCATCGTCGGTACGGGACTTGAACTGAAATCCGGTGGGGTGCGTTGGATCGACAGCCACGTGACGACAATCCAGGCCTTCGTTTTCCAGCGTCTGCACGACGAAGCGTCCCAGGGAGTCGGCGCCGACCCGGCTCAGCCACGCCACCTTGACGCCCAGCCGCGACAGGCCGATGGCCACGTTGCTGTCGGCCCCGGCGATGCGCTTGTGGAACCGGTCGACGCTGGCCAGGTCACCGCGCTGGTCAGCCACCAGCATCGCCATGGTTTCGCCGAACGACAACACATCGAACTCAGGCATGGGCAGGCTCCCGGCGCGATTGTCCGAGACGGGACAGCGTGGCGACATGTTCAGTGGTCAATTGCAGCAAGTCTTCGCCTTGTAGCGGGTATTCGGCGGCGCGCATCACACCGACGGGCATGTGCTTGAGCAGTTGCTCCCACAGGTGCAGGTCGGTCATGGCCGGAGGCACGGCGACCAGTTTGCCGTCGGCGCGCTGGGCCACTGCTTTGCAATGCACGTAAGCCACATACCGTCCGAGCTGCCGGGCGGCGACGGCGGCCGATTGGTCCTGCCATTGCCAGTTGCCGATGTCGAAGGTCATGCCGACGGGTAATGCGTGCGCTTCTGCTGCGGTGAAGAAACGTTGCAACGGTTCGATCCGTCCGCCTTGCAAGGTCTGGTCGTTTTCCACCAGCAACTGCACCAGGCTTGCGCCGAGCACATCCGCCAGCGCCGACAGATCATGGGAGTCGGTGAAATGCCCGAGGGAGACTTTCAGCCATGCCGAGCCGAATGCCTCGGACCGTTGCAGGGTCAGCGCCAGGGCCGGGTTAGGCCTGGACTGCCCGACGAGCCACAGCTCCAGTGGCGACGAGAAAATACTTTGCAGCCCCTGGGCGCGAGCGCGAGCGGCCAGCTCGGCGGGCTGTTCGGTGGTGAGCAATTCTTCGCGCCATTCAATGCGCGAGGCGCCGGCGGCTGCCAGCAGATCGATGAAACTGCCTTGGCCTTGTTGCCGTACCAGGTCGGCGCCGTAGCTGGAAAGACTGATGGAGACGGGAGGGTTGTGCATTGTTTTTATACCTCTGAAACCGGTTTCAGTTTTGTGCAAAAAAAGTGGTGTGCTTCAGGGCCTCATCGCGAGCAAGCTCGCTCCCACAGGGATTTCGAGTACGATGCAGATCCATTGTGGGAGCGAGCTTGCTCGCGATAAGGTCGGCCCGATCATCGAGAAACCCCACGTGTCGACCCACGCTCAATCAACCGCGCCGCAAAATCCAGGGTCCGCACCGGCCCGCTGTCCCCGCGCAAACGCTTGAGCAGACATTCGAACGCACTGGCGCCGATCTCGGCCGTCGGTTGGGCCAGGGCGGTGATGCCACTGCCCACCAAGGGGTACCAATCCAGGTCGTCGAGGGCAATCAGGCCCACGTCGTCGAACAAGTGACAACCGAGCTCGCGCAACACCGTCGTGGCGGCCAGCGCGGCAATGCCATTGGCACAGAACAGCGCCTTGGGGCCTTGCCCCGGTTGGGCCAGGAAAGCCTTGATGCGCGCGCTCAATTGGTCGCAGGTTTCCAACACGGCGCCGGTCAGGGCAGGGCGTCGCATGATGCCAGCCTTGAAACTCTCGACCCGTTCGATTCGTGAACTGGTGCCGTCGAACGGTTCAGTCACCAGCAACAGATCGCGGTAGCCCCGTTGTTCGAGGTGATCGAGGGCCATCTCGACGGCCTTTGGGTTGTCCAGCCCGACCAGGTCGCTGTCGAGTTGATCGACCTTGCGATCCACCAGCACCAAGGGCATTTCGCTGCGCAGTTCAAACAGTTCGTCGCGGTGATGACCCAGGGTGTTCACGATCAACCCTTCGATGTTGTAGGCGCGCAACAGCGCCAGGTGCTGGCGCTCCTGCTCGTCATCACGGTCGGTGTTGCACACCACCAGGCTGTAGCCATGGCGACGACAGGCGGTTTCCACGCCATGCATCACGGCAATCGAATAAGGGTTGCGGATATCGGCCACCAGCATGCCGATCAGGCGTGTGCGCCCGCGCTTGAGGCCGCGGGCCATCTGGTTCGGCCGGTAGCCCAGCTCGCTGATGGCTTGCTCGATACGCCGGGCAATGGCCTCGGAGAGCAGGGCGCGGTCTTCGCCAATGAAGCGCGAGACACTGGCCTTGGAGACCCCGGCGCGTTCGGCGACGTCAAGCATGGTCACGCGGCTGCGCTGGGCGGCGGAGAAAGAATTCACGGATTGAAACCTGCTTATTGGATTTATTAGCGGTTCTGAAACCGGTTTCAGGAAACACCAGAACCCAATCGGACGTCAAGGGCGACGTGTCAGAGGTACGACCGACGGTGGTTCACTTCAGGCGGACAATGGCGACGATCCAGGCAGGTCTGCAGGCCGAAGTAACAGAACCGGCCCCTCCAGGCGATTTGCAGCGCGCAAGACCGTGTGGTTAGCTGCCTGCCTTTCCTCAGCCCTTTGACGACCGAAGCCTCCATGAACTTTACCCAGCCTCGTTTGAGATTGCTGTCGATACTGAGTGTGACCTTGTTGGTGGTGGGCGGTGCGTCCTACGCCCTGTTTCGCCACAGCGGCGCGCCGGTGGATGAAGGTTTCGCCGCCGAGCAACTGAACGAAGGGGGCATGGAAGACATCGGCACGCTGGCGTTGCCCGAGGTGGAGAAACGCCTCAATTACTTGATTCAAGACACCGGTGAAACCCTCAGGTCCCTGGAACTGCTCAGTGACGCGCAATTGAGCCTGAGTATTGAGACGACCGAGCCTGCCCAGGAGCAGCCGTTGCAATACGAGCCGCTGTTTGTGCCGTTCACCAGCGCACAACTGAAGGCTGAACTGGCGTCGATCCAGGGCCTGCGTTTTGCCCAGAGGCTATTCGCCGACGGTTCCGAAGTGAGGCTCGACACCAGCAATCTTGATCCGCTCTGGAAGCGTGCAGCGACGCCGGATGAGCCGGCGGCAGAGCAGTACCTGCCGCAGCGCCTGCGGTTTCGCGATGGCAGCGAGAAAACCTTCGCCGAGCTCAAGGCGCCGCCCAAGGTCGAGCCCGACGACATGATCGCGTCCCATGACGCCTTCGCACTTACGGTGAACAAACCTCTGGCGAGTCTCGGCCTGACGGTCGCTTACCGCAGCTATCCGGCGTTCAGGAAAGTGGTCCTGGACAAGGATCATCCGAAGGTGACCCTGGACGACGGCCAGTCCTTCCAGCTCACCGCCCTGGGTGACGCCAGCGCCTCTGTGCGCCTGAGTACGCCAAAGATGTCGACTTTCGTGGTGCAGGGGCTGGACGACGCGGGCAAGGCGCTCTACAGCAACGGCAACAACTCCCGCGCGTTCCCCTCCGAAGGCGATATCGCGGCGTTGCATGATTATTACAAGGCGCTGCTGCAGACCAAGGACGATCTCAAGCAGCTCAAGACCGGCCAGGCGGTGCAACAGCAATTGGAGCGCTTGACCGAGGCGCTGGCCGCTCAGGCGGGGCCGTTGCAAAACACCGAGGTCGACTACCAATTCGAGGCCACCCCGCAACGCATCGTCATCCATGTGCTCGATCCGATGGAAGACAACTCCGTGGAGTTCACCCAGGTCGACAACGTCCTGGCAGCCCAAGCGCGCTACATCGCCCTGGACCGGAGGGCCGAGCGCTACGGCTTCATCGACCAGGCCGGCCAGTGGTTGATCAAACCCCGTTGGGTGCAGGTACAAGATAGCCAGATGGCCGATACCTACACGTTGTTTTCCCCGGAAAAGTCCAGCGACCCGGACTCGGACTGGCAGCCGTTGCGCAGCCAGCTCGCCTATTTTCCTGCCGGTAGCAACAAGCTCGTGGACCTGCCGTTCGAAAATATCGCCGAGGCGTTGAGCAATGGCCTGCTGTTGGTGGAGCGGGAAACCAACGGACCTTATGGGCTCTACGATGCCAAGGGGCATCGTTTCGTATTGCCGATGAAATTCGTCAACCCCACCGTGACTGGCAACGTATTCATCGCCCGTCTCGGCAAACGAACCGATGTCATGGAAGGCCTCTACGGCGCCTATACCCTGGGCGGCAAGGAAATCCTGCCGGCGCAGTTCTCAGGCATCGAGCACAGTGAGGGTTTGCTCTACGCCAGCTCTGCCGACCGGAGTCGTCAGGACGTTTTCGACCTGGACGGTAAACGGATCAACCTGCAGGGTGACAACGCGATAGGCCGGTTTGTGGGCCAGCAACCACTGCTGGTGCAGGACACTAAAAGCCGGAAATTCGCTTTTATCGATCGCCAGGGCGCGCGGCTAGCCATCAAATTGCCGTATGACGAAGTGACGCCGTTCTCCAACGGCATGGCGGTGGTCGGACGCGATGGCAGCTATGGCGCCATCGACCTGGCGGGCAGGTTGCAGGTGCCGCTGGATTACAACCAGATCAACGCGTTCCAGACCCGTTACGCCGCGGCCATCCGGGCCGGTGGTGGTTCCGGGCTGGTCTTGATCAGTCAGAACAACAAGGTGATCAAGGAACTGGGCTCCTACACCAGCATGAAGGTGCCGGATAACGGCAATGAGGCCCGTTACTACGTGAGGGATCCGAATAACGATGACGAGTACCTGGTCTATGACGCCGATGGCAATCTTGTGAAGAAAGAGCAATAGCGGCAACTACGCTGAACCCGTGGCGAGGGAGCTTGCTCCCGCTCGACTGCGCAGCAGTCGCAAGGCGGCCTATGCAGCTTGCCCATCACATCGCAGCGCCTGGTTTTGGGGTTGCTGCGCAACCCAGCGGGAGCAAGCTCCCTCGCCACGGGGTGCCTTTGGATCAGGGGTGGCTGATGCCACAGGAACGTGTTCGTGTCCGGATCTCAGAGCTGGCTTATATAGGTACCCGTCCCCTTGAGGATGTTCTGCAACGTCAGTTCCACTTCCGCCAGGTCCGCCGCATCGGTGTCGTGGATGATTTCCAGCACGTCGTCGCCATTCAGTGCATCGGCATCCGCCGGGGCAATTTCAATCAGCAAGCGGGTAGGGCTGAGCGTGACCTTCACGCCGTCCAGCGTCGAAGGCTCGCCATCGAGGGCGATTTCCAGTTCGTCTTCGTCGGGGTAGCGCGTCATCAGGAACATTTCGCCCTGGGCGCTGTGGCAGCAGAGCATGGCCATGTTGTCTTCTTCGTCGTCGCACGGGTTGGCGATCAGAAGGGCGGTAGTCATTAGCATGGTGATGGCTCCTGGCCGGATGCATGTGCTGGGCAAAAAGTGGATTCTGCCAGCCTGAAGGATTTTCTGCAGGTTTACCGCCTTGGGGTGCCGTTTGGTCCCCAGCCTGCTAGGGTTGTTCGGTGCGCAACGGCTGTTTAGCTTGCCGATGACCGAATATGTCGCAGCGCTGCAAGCAGGCACATTGTCGCACTCGTTAAGCTGCGCAACGGATGTGCACCTGCAAAGGCCACCCCTGGGTGGTTTTTGCAGGTGTCCATGACATGAAATTACATGGAAAAGGATGTGACCTGCCGGTCCTGTCCAGCTTCACCCACCTGTCATCCTGTTTCCTCTGCCCGAGAATCAGGAACGGGATGGCCGACAGCCCCGCAGGGGTTGCACGCGACGCTTCAATCAATAACAAGCCCAAGCGGAGTACCACAGATGGCGTTCTTCACCGCAGCCAGCAAAGCCGACTTCCAGCACCAACTGCAGGCGGCACTGGCGCAGCACATCAGTGAACAGGCACTGCCACAAGTGGCGCTGTTCGCTGAACAATTTTTCGGCATCATTTCCCTCGATGAACTTACCCAACGCCGGTTGTCCGACCTGGCCGGCTGCACCCTGTCTGCCTGGCGCCTGCTTGAGCGCTTCGATCACACGCAACCGCAGGTGCGCGTCTACAACCCCGATTACGAACGCCACGGCTGGCAGTCGACCCACACGGCCGTGGAAGTGCTGCACCACGACCTGCCGTTCCTGGTGGATTCGGTCCGTACCGAGCTGAACCGTCGCGGCTACAGCATCCATACCCTGCAAACCACCGTGCTGAGCGTGCGTCGCGGCAGCAAGGGCGAGTTGCTGGAAATCCTGCCAAAAGGCACCCAGGGCGACGACATCCTGCAAGAGTCGTTGATGTACCTGGAGATCGACCGCTGCGCCAACGCCGCCGAACTCAATGTCCTGAGCAAGGAACTTGAGCAAGTGCTGGGCGAAGTGCGCGTGGCCGTGGCTGACTTCGAACCGATGAAAGCCAAGGTCCAGGAAATCCTCGACAGCCTGGACAGCAGCGCCTACGCCATCGACGCTGATGAAAAGAGCGAGATCAAGAGCTTCCTGGAATGGCTGGTGGGTAACCACTTCACCTTCCTGGGCTACGAAGAATTCGTGGTTCGCGATGAGGCCGATGGCGGCCACATCGAATACAACCCTGATTCGTTCCTCGGCCTGACCAAATTGCTGCGCGCCGGCCTGACCGCCGAAGACCTGCGCATCGAAGACTACGCCGTCAATTACCTGCGCGAACCGACGCCGCTGTCGTTCGCCAAGGCCGCGCACCCGAGCCGCGTACACCGTCCGGCCTACCCGGACTACGTGTCGATCCGTGAAATCGACGCCGACGGCAAGGTCATCAAGGAATGCCGCTTCATGGGCCTGTACACCTCTTCGGTGTATGGCGAGAGCGTGCGGGTCATCCCGTACATCCGCCGCAAGGTCGCGGAAATCGAGCGTCGCTCGGGCTTCCAGGCCAAGGCGCACCTGGGCAAGGAACTGGCCCAGGTGGTCGAAGTGCTGCCCCGTGACGACTTGTTCCAGACCCCGGTGGACGAGCTGTTCAGCACCGTCATGTCCATCGTGCAGATCCAGGAACGCAACAAGATCCGCGTGTTCCTGCGCAAAGACCCGTATGGTCGTTTCTGCTACTGCCTGGCCTACGTGCCACGCGACATCTACTCCACCGAAGTGCGCCAGAAGATCCAGCAGGTGCTGATGGATCGCCTGAAGGCCTCGGACTGCGAGTTCTGGACCTTCTTCTCCGAATCCGTGTTGGCCCGCGTGCAGTTGATCCTGCGAGTGGACCCGAAGAACCGTCTCGACATCGATCCGGTCTTGCTGGAAAAAGAAGTCGTGCAGGCCTGCCGCAGCTGGAAGGACGACTACGCCAGCCTGGTGGTCGAAAGCTTCGGCGAAGCCCAGGGCACCAACGTGCTGTCGGATTTCCCGAAAGGCTTCCCGGCCGGCTACCGCGAGCGTTTTGCCGCGCACTCGGCCGTGGTCGACATGCAACACCTGCTGAGCCTGAACGAAAAGAACCCGCTGGTCATGAGCTTCTACCAGCCGCTGGGCCAGGTCTCCGGCCAGCGTGAGCTGCACTGCAAGCTGTATCACGCCGACACGCCGCTGGCGTTGTCCGACGTGCTGCCGATCCTGGAAAACCTCGGTCTGCGTGTGCTGGGCGAGTTCCCGTACCGCCTGCGCCACACCAACGGCCGCGAGTTCTGGATTCATGATTTCGCGTTCACCGCCGCCGAAGGCCTGGACCTGGATATCCAGCAACTCAACGACACCTTGCAGGACGCCTTCGTCCACATCGTGCGTGGCGATGCCGAGAACGATGCGTTCAACCGCCTGGTGCTGACCGCCGGCCTGCCATGGCGCGACGTGGCGCTGCTGCGTGCCTACGCCCGTTACCTGAAGCAGATCCGCCTGGGCTTCGACCTGGGTTACATCGCCAGCACCCTGAACAACCACACCGACATCGCTCGCGAGCTGACCCGGTTGTTCAAGACCCGCTTCTACCTGGCGCGCAAACTCAGTGGCGATGACCTGGAAGACAAGCAGCTGCGCCTGGAGCAAGCGATTCTCTCGGCCCTGGACGACGTCCAGGTGCTCAACGAAGACCGCATCCTGCGTCGCTACCTGGACCTGATCAAGGCCACCCTGCGGACCAACTTCTACCAGACCGACGCCAACGGCCAGAACAAGTCCTACTTCAGCTTCAAGTTCAACCCGCACCTGATCCCGGAACTGCCGAAACCGGTGCCCAAGTTCGAGATATTCGTCTACTCGCCACGGGTCGAAGGCGTGCACCTGCGCTTCGGCAACGTTGCCCGCGGCGGCCTGCGCTGGTCCGACCGTGAAGAAGACTACCGCACCGAAGTGCTGGGCCTGGTAAAAGCCCAGCAAGTGAAGAACTCGGTGATCGTGCCGGTGGGCGCCAAGGGTGGTTTCCTGCCTCGTCGCCTGCCATTGGGCGGCAGCCGGGACGAGATCGCGGCCGAGGGCATCGCCTGCTACCGCATCTTCATCTCGGGCCTGTTGGACATCACCGACAACCTGAAGGACGGCGCGCTGGTACCGCCGGCCAACGTCGTGCGTCATGACGACGATGACCCGTACCTGGTGGTGGCGGCGGACAAGGGCACTGCGACCTTCTCCGACATCGCCAACGGCATCGCCATCGACTATGGCTTCTGGCTGGGCGATGCGTTCGCCTCCGGCGGTTCGGCTGGCTACGACCACAAGAAAATGGGCATCACCGCCAAGGGCGCGTGGGTCGGCGTGCAGCGCCACTTCCGCGAGCGCGGCATCAATGTCCAGCAAGACAGCATCACTGTGGTGGGCGTCGGCGACATGGCCGGCGACGTGTTCGGCAACGGCTTGTTGATGTCCGACAAGCTGCAACTGGTCGCGGCCTTCAACCACCTGCACATCTTCATCGACCCGAACCCGGAGCCGGCCAGCAGCTTTGCCGAGCGCAAGCGCCTGTTCGACCTGCCGCGTTCGGCCTGGAGCGACTACGACACCAGCATCATGTCCGAAGGCGGCGGTATCTTCTCGCGCAGCGCGAAGAGCATCGCCATCTCGCCACAGATGAAAGAACGCTTCGACATCAAGGCTGACAAGCTGACCCCGACCGAGCTGCTCAATGCCTTGCTCAAGGCACCGGTGGACCTGTTGTGGAACGGCGGTATCGGCACTTACGTCAAGGCCAGCACTGAAAGCCACGCCGATGTCGGCGACAAGGCCAACGATGCACTGCGCGTGAACGGCAACGAACTGCGCTGCAAGGTCGTGGGCGAGGGCGGCAACCTGGGCATGACCCAACTGGGTCGCGTCGAGTTCGGCCTCAATGGCGGCGGTTCCAACACCGACTTCATCGACAACGCGGGTGGCGTGGACTGCTCCGACCACGAAGTGAACATCAAGATCCTGCTCAACGAAGTGGTGCAGGCCGGCGACATGACCGACAAGCAACGCAACCAGTTGCTGGCGAGCATGACCGACGAAGTCGGTGGCCTGGTGTTGGGCAACAACTACAAGCAGACCCAGGCCCTGTCCCTGGCGGCGCGCCGTGCCTTCGTGCGGATCGCCGAATACAAGCGTCTGATGAACGATCTGGAAGGCCGCGGCAAGCTGGATCGCGCCATCGAGTTCCTGCCGTCTGAAGAGGCGATCAACGAGCGCGTCGCGGCGGGCCATGGCCTGACCCGTGCCGAACTGTCGGTGCTGATCTCCTACAGCAAGATCGACCTCAAGGAAGCGCTGCTCAACTCCCTGGTACCGGACGACGATTACCTGACCCGTGACATGGAGACGGCTTTCCCGCCGACGCTGGTGAACCAGTTCTCCGAGGCCATGCGTCGCCATCGCCTCAAGCGCGAGATCGTCAGCACCCAGATCGCCAACGACCTGGTCAACCACATGGGCATCACCTTCGTTCAGCGGCTCAAGGAGTCTACGGGCATGAGCCCGGCTAACGTTGCGGGTGCGTATGTCATTGTTCGGGATATCTTCCACCTCCCGCACTGGTTCCGTCAGATCGAAGCCCTGGACCACCAGGTCTCGGCCGACGTGCAACTGGAGCTGATGGACGAGTTGATGCGCCTGGGTCGTCGCGCCACGCGCTGGTTCCTGCGCAGCCGCCGCAACGAGCAGAACGCTGCCCGTGACGTCGCGCACTTCGGTCCGCACCTGGCCGCGTTGGGCCTCAAGCTCGACGAACTGCTGGAAGGTCCGACCCGCGAAGGCTGGCAGACCCGCTACCAGGCCTATGTGGCCGCCGGTGTGCCGGAGCTGCTGGCGCGCATGGTTGCCGGCACCACGCACCTGTACACCTTGTTGCCGATCATCGAGGCGTCCGACGTCACTGGCCAGAACGCCGCCGATGTGGCCAAGGCTTACTTCGCCGTGGGCAGCGCCCTGGACATCACCTGGTACCTGCAACAGATCAGCGCACTGCCGGTGGAAAACAACTGGCAGGCACTGGCCCGTGAAGCGTTCCGCGATGATATCGACTGGCAGCAACGGGCGATCACCATCTCGGTCCTGCAGGACGGCGACGCGACCCAGGACGTGGAAACCCGCCTGGCGATGTGGCTTGAGCAGCATCACGAAATGGTCGAGCGCTGGCGCGCCATGCTGGTGGACATCCGTGCCGCCAGCGGCACCGACTACGCCATGTACGCGGTCGCCAACCGCGAATTGCTGGACCTGGCGTTGAGTGGTCAGGCGGTCGTGACGGCCAACTGATCCGGCGTTGAATGAAAAAGCCCCGCATTGAGAGATGCGGGGCTTTTTTTGTCTTTTGGAATCTAGTTCATGAGCAACAGAGAGTTCCTGTGGGAGCGAGCCTGCTCGCGATAGCGGTGTATCAGCCAAGTTCAATGTAGCTGACCCACCGCTATCGCGAGCAGGCTCGCTCCCACAGAGAAATGAAGTGCGGTTAAGTTAGTTCTTCAGCGGTATCAACACCGCCTCATCCTCACCCATCACCATGAACACCAGCAGTTTCGCCGATTGGCTCGCGCTGGCGTTTTTCGACACCTGGTGCTCGGAACCTGCCGCTTCATACCAGAACTCCCCAGCCTTGTAAGTCTTCGCCGGCTCACCCTTGACCTGGGAAGTGATGGCGCCTTCCAGCACGTAGGCCATCGCTGTGCCCTCATGTTTATGGGCAATGGACGCTTGGCCGGGGGCATAGTCGACGGAAAGCATCATGGTTTTTTTACCTGGAACGTTTTTCAGCAATTGCTCCTGCAGCACCGTGACCTTTTCCGAAGGCGCGGCTTCGTGGGCGTAGGCCTGGGTCATGGGCAGCAGGCTGAGGGCGGCGATCAGACAGAGTGTTTTCATGAAGGTATGGCCTGTGTGGTTTCGAGTGATTTCGCGCTGTCGCGGCGATGGATTCACCCTAAGCCCCACGGTGGGGCAAACAAACGTCCAATCTTTCGGAAGGTGGGTAGACCAATTGGCTGGCCCGATGCAGCCATTGGCTGATGGGGCTTTTGTGGAGAGGGAGCTTGGCAGGAATAGAGCTGCGGGCTCAGACAATCGGAAAACTATTGAAATCCACGCTGCGCGCCAGGCGGTTGTCGATCAGGCTGATGAAGCCTCGCACCTCCGGGCAGTTGAAGTGGGCTTGCATGGCCGCTTCCGACTGCCAGCGGGCACTGACGCTCCAGCGGTCGCCATCGTCCGGGCAACGGTCGACCAGGTAGGCATCGCAGCCCGGCTGGGCACGCAGGGTCTCGACGATTTGCTGCAATTGCCGGCCCAGCTCTTCCGAGCGACCGGCGGCGGCTTGCACCTGGACGGTATTGATCACTTGGCGAGACATTGTTTCAGGCTCCTGAATCAAGTCGGACGGGGGTGTTCACTCAATGACACCCGTGCAGGATAGGCCCGTCGGAGCAAGGCTCAAACAGCCAATGGGCGGATAAATGCCCAGTCCAATCCCTCAGGCCACTTGCTGGAGGATGTCGCGCAAGCGGTCCAGGGCGATGTCGATGTCCAGGGTTTCGATCGCGCCGAAACCAAAGAACAGGCCCGGCCGCACCGGTGCCTCGTTGAAAAAGCCATCGAGGCTGTAGAGCCCGACTTCGGCTTTTTTCGCCAGCTCGATCACCAGCGCCAGGTCCATGGGGACCTTGCACAACACCGCCATATGAAAACCCGCGGTGGTGGGCACGGCCTCGAACCAGGGCGACAAGTCCCCGGCCATGCGGGCCAGGATTCGCTCGCGGCGGCCGGCATACAAGGTGTGGCAGCGGCGGATGTGCTTGAGCAGGCAACCCTCGGCGATGAACTTCGCCAGCGCCCACTGGGGCAGGGTGGAGGTGTGCTGGTCGGTGAGGCGCTTGGCCAGGATCACCGCTTCAAGAATCGCTGGCGGCAGGATCGCATAGCCGAGCCGCAGTTCCGGCAACAAGGTCTTGGAGAAGGTGCCGACGTACGCCACGATCCCGCGCTCATCCAGGCTCTGCAACGAATCGGCGGGCCGGCCTTCGTAGCGGAATTCGCTGTCGTAGTCGTCTTCGATGATGATCGCCCCCAGCTCATAGGCTCGCGCCAGCAGGGCCTCGCGGCGGGCCTGGCTCATGGGCATGCCCAAGGGGAACTGGTGGGAGGGCGTCACATAAATCAACCGCGTGCCGTCGGGGATCAGGTCGACCCGCATGCCTTGCTCGTCCACTGGCACCCCGGCCACCGTGGCGCCCTGGGAGCCGAACAGCAACCGCGCCGGCGGATAGCCCGGGTCTTCCATGGCCACCAGGCTGCCGGGACGGGTCAACACCCGCGAGATCAGGTCCAGGGCCTGCTGCGCGCCGTTGCACACCACCACGTCTTCATCCTGGCAATTGACCCCGCGGGAAAACGCAATGTGCCGGGCAATGGCATTGCGCAGCGACGGCAGGCCTTCGGGCTGGCTGTAGAAGCCCTTGGCACTGGCGATCTGGCGCAGTGCGTGGGCCGTGCAGCGCCGCCAGTCGTCCAGTGGAAACTGGCCCTTGCCCGTGGCGCCGCCGATGAAGTCGTAGCGCAACGCACCTTCTAGGGTGGGATGGCGCATCAGGTCGGGCATGGTGCGCCAGGCTTCGACGACGTCGGCGCCGGCCAGCTCGCGGTGGCTCTGCTTGCGTACGATCCTGGCCGGCCGCGCGTTGACGTAGGTGCCTTTGCCGATGATACCGGTGAGCAGGTTTTCGTAGGTCAGTTGGGCGTAGGTGTCGGAGACGGTCTTGCGCGAGACCCCCAGTTGTTCGGCCAGCAGGCGGCTGGGCGGCAGTTGCGTGCCGGCCGCCAGGCGACCGCTTTCGATGGCGCTGCGCAATTGTTGATACAACTGGCTCGACAGGTCCTTGCGGCCGTTGATGACAACATGAAGTTCCATACCCGCAAGCTCCTGGGCGATTGTTGGCGGCCAGCGTCAAAGGCGCAAGATTACCCGCATTGTGCGACTGCATAGAAGTTGCGTGGGGAAAATCCCGCCCATTGGACTTGCCTCCGGGTTTTTCGCCGAATTGGACCTGTCATTGAGCGGTCCCTGGGCCTACCGTGAAGGTCTCGAACGCCACGGAGCCCGCCATGAGCCCGCGTCTGGATTACTACACTGCATCGCCTGGGGCGATGAAAGCCATGATCGGCCTGGAAGCCCTGACCAGTCGCCTGAGTATCGAACCGGCGTTGCTGCACCTGATCAAGATCCGCGCTTCACAACTCAATGGCTGCGCCTTCTGCACTGACATGCATTCGGTGGAGGCGCGACGCCAGGGCGAGACCGAGCGACGGCTCTACGCGGTGGCGGTGTGGCGCGACAGCGGCTTTTTCACGGCCCGCGAACGCGCCGCCCTGGCCTGGACCGAGGCGGTGACGCTGTTGGCTGAGAGCCAGGTGCCGGACGACGTCTATGCCCAGGCCCGGGCCTGCTTCAGCGAGGAGGAACTGGTGGACCTGACCCTGGCGATCAGCACCATTAACAGTTGGAATCGGCTGGCGGTGAGTTTTCGCCAGAGTCCGGGTGGCTGATCGCTTGGGTCTAGTCCTTTGTGGCGAGGGAGCTTGCTCCCGCTCGGTTGCGCAGCGACCGCAAAATCCTGGGGCCGCTTCGCAGCCCAGCGGGAGCAAGCTCCCTCGCCACAAAAGCAGTGTCGTTCACTTGGGCAGCGGCGAATTGCTGGTCGGAACCGGCGGCCGCTGGGGCTTGACCGAAGTGCCAAACGTATTGCCCATGCGCACACCTGTGGCCGCCGGGGTTGCCAGGCCGATGCTGTTCGGTGCGCGTTCGTTGACCGGCACATTCATGGCGTCCTGGGCCCGTTGCGCAGCTGTTGCAGCCTGCGGGTCGTTGCCCATCTGCCGGCTCAGGCAGTTGTAGTCGGGGGTCTTGTAGCCACCGACCGTCACCTCGATACACGCCGGGGCTTCTTCACCCTGGGCCCAAGGCAGGGCCATGAGCAGCCCGAGGCCTGCCATCATTTTCGTCCACTGTTTCATCACCGACCTCCTGCCCGTCACACCCGACGGTTCGTTGTCTGGGCACCAGTCTAGTGCGGCCCGGAGGATTTGTATCAGATGTCATACGACATTCATAAACACCCCTCAGGATGACGGTTTTCAACGGATACGTCAGTCGTGCAGCAGGGCAGAGCCGGGGGCGGACGCGGGCGTGGATTGACCAGGGCGCCCTTGCGGTGGCTGATGGTGGTGCTGTGTCTGCTGGCCGGGCCGATCCAGGCGGTCGGCCTGGTGGACCTGGACATCGCGCCCCAGGAACTGACCACGGCGCTGGAGCAGTTCAGCCGGGCGACGGGCATGGCGGTGCTGGTGGACCACCAGTTGTCGAGCCAGCGCCATACGCTGGGTGTCCAGGGGCAATTCACACCTTCCGAAGGGTTGAGGGTGTTGCTCAGCGGCACCGGGCTGGCGGCGCACTATGCCCGGGAGGATGCATTCACGTTGCAGCCGGTGCAGGTCCGCGAGGTGCCGCTGCCTCCCGGCGTCACCCCAGGCTTGAGTGACAGCAACTACGCGGCAGCGATCCAGACGGTCATCCAACGCAATTTGTGTCGTTCACCGTTGACCCGCCCAGGCAGTTTCCGGGCGGTGCTGCAAGTGTGGATCGGCCGGGACGGCGTGGTCCAGCACAGCCGCCTGGTCAGTTCCACGGGCGACCTGATGCGGGACAAGGCCTTGGTCAACAGTTTGCAAAACCTCAGGATCGACCGCCCGGCGCCCAGCTCGTTGCGCCAGCCGGTGACCCTGCTTTTGTTACCCGACTCATCAGGAAGAAGCATGGAATGCATAGCAGGGGAAGGGGTGTCCGGGCGATGAAAGACTCCGGTCGCAGCCCGTTGGTGAAGTTGTTCCTCACCTCGTATGAGGATTTCAAGGTGCGCCTGCGCAGACGCCTGGGCTCTGAGGAGCTGGCCAACGATGTGTTGCATGAAACCTACCTTCGGGTCGATCGCATGGTCGATACCCAGGAGATTGCCCAGCCCAACGCTTATTTGTATCGCATGGCCCTGAACATCGCCGCCGACCGCCGACAGGCCGATGCGCGCCTGCTCACCGGCGATGAAATCGAGGAATTGCTGCAGGTCTCGGATGAAGCGCTGGATCCGGCGCGGGTGGTGGGTGGGCAGAAGGAGCTGCAGACCCTGCTCAAGGCCTTGTACGAACTGCCGGCGCGCCGTCGCAGGATTTTCATCGCCGCACGCCTGGAGGAAGCGCCGCACCTGGAAATCTCCCAACGCTTCGGTATTTCCACGCGCATGGTGGAGAAGGAAATCAAGGCTGCGTTGGGGCACTGCGCCCAGCGCCTGGAAAGAAAAGTCATTCAGCGGTTCGGTCCCGGCGCGGGAAAACCGTCTTGAGAGTAGAGACCCGACCCTTTCGTGAGTGTGTGTGCGCTTGAACATCTTCAGCATCGCTTCCCCTGACGCCACGTCCCAGGCCCGATTGGCCAGCGAGGCCCGAGACTGGCTGATCCTGCTGACCTCGGGGCGCGCCACCGTGGCCGATGCCCGGGCCTTGCGCCTGTGGTGCGGGCAAAGCCCCGAACATGCCCGGGCCTTCGAACAGGCCAAGGCGCTGTGGCAGGGGCTGCAACCTGCCGCCGCAGCGGTGCAGGCGCCCCGGCATTTCGGCCGTCGGGCGTTGCTGGGTGGCGCCATCGCGGCGTCGGCGGCGTTCCTGTTGATCCGCGCCACGGTGCCCGGTGGTGTTTCCGGGCTGGGAGCCGACTACGTCACCGATGTCGGCGAACAGCGCCGAGTGGAACTGGCCGAGGGCGTCAGCCTGGAACTCAATACCCAGACCCGCCTCAGTCGCCGCGCGCTGGCCGATGGCGGACAAGGACTGGAATTGCTCAGCGGCGAGATTGAAGTGCAGGGGCGCAGTGCCCAGGTGGTCAGCATCCAGGCCGGCGCCGGCTGGATCAGCGCTGCCCGGGCACGCTTCAACATCCGCTACACCGACCACAGCGTCTGCGCGACTTGCCTGGAGGGCGTGGTGCAGGTCGAGGTGCAAGGCCAGCGGTTCCGCCTGGAGCCGGGCATGCAACTGACGTACGACCCTGGCCGGGTGGACGCTCCCAAGCGTGCCGATGTGTCGGCAGCGATTGCCTGGCGTGAGCAGGTCCTGGTGTTCAACGACGCGACCCTGGCCAGCGTCATCGATGAGATAAACCGCTATCGGCCTGGCATGTTGCTGCTGCTCAACCGCGAACTGGGGCAGCGCAAGGTCCAGGCGCGGTTTCGCCTCGACCAACTGGCGGGCGTGGCACTGTTGATCCGCGATGCCTATGGTGCCAAATGCACTGAATTGCCGGGTGGGGTGGTGGTGCTGAGCTGAGGCCAGTGGCGCCTGGGCGGGCCTCATCGCGAGCAGGCTCGCTCCCACAAAGGCCCGGTGCTTGGCCCAAATCTAGAGTTCACCCAATATCCCTGTGGGAGCGAGCTTGCTCGCGATAGCGATGGGTCAGCGACATTGAACTTGACTGATACACCGCCATCGCGAGCAAGCTCGCTCCCACAATGGGACCTGTGCTGTGCCAAACCATGAAGGTCACCCAATAATCTGGGGGGGCTATTCCAATGGCCCCAGCACCTGTCGATATTTCTCTACGCCCTGAGGCGTCTGGCGGGTCAAGCTGATTTCGATGCCCATCGGGTTTTCCTGGCGGTTGCCGCTGAGCTTGCGCCAGCCTTTTTCCTTGTCCCAGAACCGCAGTCCGGCGTCGCTGACCTCACTGAGCACCGCCACGCCCGGGCCGGGTGCGGGCAGTGGGTAGCGACTGCGGGCCTGGCCTTGGGCGCGGTAAAGCGTGTCGCCCTTGAGCCACCAGCGCACCCGTTGCAACTCGCCCTCCTGGGTCGCCGCCACGCGAATCACATCCAGGCGGAACCCTCGGCCTTCGGTGCTGCGCACGGTGAGGGCCGGCGGGGCGGTCGAGGGCTCGTCGTCGACGCCGGGTTTGACCGGCTCACTCAGCTCGATGCTGGCGCGCAGGGCCACGTCGCGCTCCAGTTGGTTCAATACCCGCAACAAGGCTTCGGTCTGTTCGGTACTGGCCTGCAAGTGGCTGTCGGCACGGGTCACGCTGTCCAGCCCGCGCCAGGCGATCAGGCTGACCACCGCCATCAGCAGGATCGCCACCATCACTTCCAGCAAGGTGAAGCCTGTCTGCCGGGCGCTCATTGAAGTTGCACCCGCCCGGCGGCACTGCGTTGCACCGTGAGACTGTTCAGGCCGTCCGACAAGCGGATCTGCAAGGGCTCGCCGAGCCATTCGGCATTGAGCACGATCCGCTGCCTGGGTTCCACGCGAACCTCCATCGACGGGCTCTGCCAACGACGCGGGTGCAATTGCGGGTCGTCCTTGAAACGATCCAGTCCGGTGCCTTGATCGGCGCGACGACTGAAGCCAAAACCCTTGGCGTCCCAGCGCCAGGTAATCGGTCGCCCGTCGGTGCGGGCCTCGGTCTGGGCCAGTTGCAACAGTTGCACCAGCCGCTCGCCGTCCTGGCGCAGCAACTTCAACGGATCCGGCTTGATGCTCAGGCTCACGGCGGCGCTGGCAATGCCGATGATCACCAGCACCACCATCAATTCGATCAGGGTGAAACCGCGTTGCTTGCCGAGGTTCATGCGCGCTCCTTTGCGTGAAAGCCATCCTGCACGGTGAAGATGATAAGGATGTGAAATAAAACGGAGAGAATTGACGCGTACGCTGGACGCTGGAACCAAAAAAAGGAGATTCAGGCCATGGCGTTCATCGAGCGTGTGTCCCCGGCGCAAATCGTCCAGGCCGTGGGCTTGTTGGCGGCGTTGGCCGGGGTGGCGACCTGGTCTTCGCTGCTGCTCACGTCGGCCGAGTCCCGCACGCCGAACGTCGCCCCGCAACGCATGGCCGAGCGTTCCGATAACCCGGCGCTGCAATGGTTCTCCAACCAGCCGGCAGCGGTGGACATCAAGGTCAGCGGCGTGATGGCCGGCACCCGCGCGCCCGTGGCGATCCTCAGCCTCAACGACGGACCGCCGCGCAGTTTCCTGGTGGGTGAGCGGGTGGCCCAAGGGGTACGGCTGGTGGCGATCGAGGCGCAGGCGGTGGTCATCGAACGTGGCAGCGAGCAGACCCGACTGGTCCTGGCTCGGTTGCCGGATTCGGTGAGTTTGCCGTCCCTGACACACACCGAAAATCAGCGCTGAACCCCTGTGGCGAGGGAGCTTGCTCCCGCTCGGTTGCGCAGCAACCGCAAGATGTTGGGGCCGCTTCGCGACCCAGCGGGAGCAAGCTCCCTCGCCACAGGGGGTTGTGTCTGCCTTTATTTTTCCCGGCTGACCAACGTCTCCAGCCGAGCCAACGGCGGTGCTTCGCGACTGCGATCCGACACGCTCAGTTCAACCCGCAGCAACCGACCGTTCTCCGCCGGGCGCAGGGTCTGTTCGCAACGCAGCAACAGTCGTCCCTGGTCGCATTCGAACACTTTCGAGCCCTGGGTAAAACGGCCTTCCAGATGCAACTGCGCCAACTGACTGCGGGCGGCCAGCAGGGCGATGGATTTGTCGCGCAGCAGGCCGTTGCTCTGGGTCATCACCGCAGCCACGCGCACGGCGGCCGACATGGCCACGGCGATGATCGCCAGGGCCACCAGTACTTCGATCAGGGTGAAGCCGGCTTGCGGCGCAGGGCGTGACATGGTGCGGGCTCGGCGGCGAGGGCAGCCTTCAAGGCTAGCCGCCGTTCATGACCAATTGACGACGCAAGCTCCTGAGCAATTTCAATATCACTGACATATTTTCTTGCAACACTGCGCCTCGAATCGAATCCAGCGAAGGACCGTCGAGATGCAGATCGCCCGTTACAACGCCCGTTCCCAAGGCCCTCGCGGGCAGCGCGGTTTCACCCTGATCGAAATCATGGTCGTGGTGGTGATCCTTGGCATCCTGGCGGCGATGGTGGTGCCCAAGGTCCTCGACCGCCCTGACCAGGCGCGGGCAACGGCGGCGAAACAGGACATTGGCGGCCTGATGCAAGCCCTTAAGCTGTATCGCCTGGACCACGGCAGTTACCCGAGCATGAACCAGGGTCTCAAGGTGCTGGTGGAAAAGCCGGCCGATGCGAAAAACAGCACCTGGCGCTCTTACCTGGAGCGCCTGCCCAACGACCCATGGGGCCGTCCTTATAACTACCTCAACCCCGGTGCCAACGGCGAAGTCGATATCTTTTCCCTGGGGGCCGACGGTCAGCCTGACGGCGACGGCGTGAATGCCGACATTGGCTCCTGGCAGTTGTAAGGGCCGTGATGCAGACGGATTCGCCCCTCGCGGCGAAGCAGCGCGGCATGGCGGTGATCAGTGCCTTGCTGATCGCCGCCGTGGTGGCAGTCATCGCCGGCGGCATGCTGACCCGCCAGACCCTGTTCACCCGCAGCCTGGAGGCCGAGCAGTTGCGCGTCCAGGGCTCGGCGCGGTTGCAGGGTGGCCTGCAACTGAGTCGCCAGTTGCTCTGGGAGGCCCGCCAACGTGATCCGCTGACGCGCTTCGGCCAACCCTGGGCCAAACCCATCGTGATGCCGGGTTCGGACCAGGTCGACACGCCGTTCGAAGGCCAGCTGGAAGACGAGCAAGGCAAGTTCAACCTGCGCAACCTTGTCGCCAATGAGCGTGTAGATGAAGAACAACTGCGCGCCTTCGAACGCTTGTGCCAGCAGTTGGGCGTGGCCGCGACGGTCCGTACGCGCATCGTCGAAAGGGTGGTCGAGGCCTATCCGCGCCTGTTGAACCCGCAGCGGGTGGACCAGGCGCCAAAGGCCAATACCTTCGACAGCGGCCGCGAAACCTCGCCACAGGCCGACAACACGCCGCTGGCCCCGACACGCCCGATGCTGCGCACCTTGCAAGACCTGCGCAGCGTCAAAGGCGTCAATGCGCGGTTGCTGCAAACACTGGCGCCATACGTGACGATCCTGCCGACCAATACCTGGCTCAATGGCAACACCGCCAGCGCCCCGGTGCTGGCCGCCTATGTGCCGGGGCTGTCGCTGCAGCGGGCCGAGGCACTGGTCAGGGAGCGTGACGGTGGTCATTGGTTTATCAATCGTGGGGATTTCGTCAATCGCCTGCGCATGCCGGAGCTGGACACCGCCAGCGTCAAGGTTGGCATCACCAGCGACTGGTTCCGCCTGCGAGGCCAGGCACGCAGCGGACAGCGGCGGGTCGAACTGGAGGCGTTGCTGCAACGCACCGAGGACCGCTTGCCCCAGGTGATTTGGTCAAGGGTGGGCGTATGACGCGCTTGCGCATCGCCCTGGCGCCGCTGGGCAGGCTGGATCTCGACAGTGAGGTGGCATTTGCCTGGCTGGATCGCCAGGGCCAGGTTCGCGAGCAAGGCCGCAGCAGCCTGCGGGCATTGGGCCAAGGCGGTAAGAATATTTCGGTGGAATGCTTCCTTCATCCCCGCGACAGTTTGCTGACCCGCCTGGAGTTGCCGTTGTTGCCAGCGGCCAAGATTACTGCAGCGGTGACATGCGCGGCCCAGGCCCTGATGCTCGGTGCCAGCGAACACATGCAGGTGGCCCACAGCCCGCGCGACCTTGACGGGCAGGTGCAGATCGCCTGGCTGGACCGTGAATCCCTCGCCAACCTGGGCCGGCTTGTGCACCAGGCCGGCATGAAGCTGCGCGGCCTCTACCCGGCGGCCTACGCCTTGCCGGTGTTGTCGGGGCCGGTGGCCTGCATCGAGGACGACCATCTGCTGGTGCGCCACGGCCTGCAGCACGCCGTAGTGCAACCGTTGCAGGAGGAGGCGCTGGACGAGTGGTTGCTGGAAACAGGGCCCGGGTTGCACTGGGTGGGCGAGGCGCCGCCGCAACCTTCGATAAGCACCTTGGCCGAAACCCAACGCTGGATGGGTGCTGCGCCAGGTTGGGGGCTGCATGCCGGCCTTGCACGCAACGCGGCCGAGCGCGGCGGTTGGGGCCGGGCGGCGGCGATCTGTGCGACAGCGCTGGCGGTGTGGGTGATCGGGCTGAACCTCTACGCCGCCCGCGAAGCGGCCCAGGGTCAACGGCTCAAGGCGCAGATGAGCCAGCGGGTGAAGCAGGCGTTTCCCGAGTTGCCGGTGATCCTCAACCCGCTGCAACAGGCGCGTCAGCAAATCGCTGCGCGCCAGAGCGGTACGGCGACCGACCCGGCGCAACGCTTTGCCAGCCTGGTGCAGCAGGCGGGCAGCGCCATGCCGTTCATGAGCGGCAATGTGCAGGCGCTGGTGTTCGAGAACGGTGAGTTGCGCCTGAGTGTCGTGGCCGAGGCGCAGAAACCCTCCGCCGAAGAGGCTTGGAAAATCCCCCTGGCCCAGGCCGGCATTGACGTCGCCGCCATCGATCAGGGCTGGACCCTGCGTGTCGCCCCGGCCGGCCAGGGCAGCCCCGACGAAACCCCGGACGCCGATGATGAATAAGCAATCCCTGGCACTGGCGTGGGTGCGCTGGCAAGCCTTTCGCACGCGTTTACGCACGTTCTGGCAGGGGTTGGCGGTGCGTGAGCAAGCTGCCGTGGCCCTGGCTGCGCTGGTGTTGGGCGGCTGTATGGTCTGGCTCGCGCTGATCCAGCCGCCGCTCAAGACCATCGCCTACTGGCAAGCCGAAACCCCGAAGCTGCGTTCACAGACTGAAGCCCTTGAAGTGCTGTTGCGTGACATCGCTGGGCCTGCACAAGGCCAGCCCCTCGAAGCCGCCTTGCGCCAGAGCCTGGACGCTAGCGGCTTGAGCCAACATTACCAGTTGCAAACGCCCGGCGCCGAACGCCCCACCACTTGGCAGCTCACGTTCGACCAGGCCCCTGCAGAGGCAGTGATCGGCTGGCTGCTGGGTAACCCACGGCAACTCTCCCTGGAAGTGATCGAGGCTCGTTTGCAGCGCACCGCCCTTGCCAATCCCGACAACCTCGACAACAGCGCCGGCACACTGTCCGGAACCGTTCGCATGGATCAGGCGCAAAGCGCTAAGGAAGCTTCATGAAAGGGGCCAGATACCCACGTCATTGGCGCAAGGCTGCACCGCTGTTGGTGCTGGCGTTGAGCGCGTGCAACAGCACGCCACCGGCGTCGCAGCCACCGTTGCTGGTGGACAGCGAGCTGGGCATTCCGTTGGGAAGCACCCAGCGCAGCGGCGATGCATTGCTCGATCGCCAACGGGCCCAGGACCTGCGTGAACATAAGCCCGCGGTGCGGCATCAGGTCGACCTCACCACCCGTGCCCGTGAGCCGCGCAGCAATGTGCCGGCGCGCACGCCCTTGGGCGATCAACCGGTGACGCTGAATTTCGTCGAAGCGGATATCCAGGCGGTGGTGCGGGCCTTGTCCCGTTCCACCGGCCAACAGTTTCTGGTGGACCCGCGGGTCAAGGGCAACCTGACGCTGGTATCCGAAGGCCAGGTCCCAGCCCACCAAGCCTACGACATGCTGCTGGCCGCGTTGCGCATGCAAGGCTTCAGCGTGGTGGACGTCGGCGGCGTGGCCCAGGTGGTGCCGGAGGCCGATGCCAAGCTGCTTGGGGGGCCGATCTACAGCGCCGACAAACCGGCCGGCAACGGCATGCTGACCCGCACCTTTCGCCTGCAATATGAGAACGCGGTGAACCTGATCCCGGTGCTGCGCCCGATCGTATCGCCGAACAATCCGATCAATGCCTACCCGGGCAACAACACCATTGTCGTCACCGATTACGCCGAAAACCTGTCGCGGGTGGCGCAGCTCATCGAAGGCATCGACACCCCCAGCGCCATCGACACCGACGTGGTGCCGATCCACAACGGCATCGCGGTCGATATCGCGCAGATGGTCGCTGACCTGCTGGAAACCCAGGGCGGCGACCAGACCCAGAAGATCAACGTGATCGGCGACCCGCGCTCCAATTCCATCATCATTCGCGCCGGCAGCCCCGAGCGCACGGAGCTGGCGCGCAATCTGATCTACAAGCTCGACAACGCCCAGAACAACCCGAGCAACTTGCATGTGGTGTACCTGCGCAACGCCCAGGCCGGCAAACTGGCCCAGGCCCTGCGCGGCTTGCTCACCGGGGAAAGCGAAGGCGAGGGCAGCGACAATTCGCGCTCGGTGCTCAGTGGCATGGGCGCCAGCACCAACGGCCAGAGCGGGCAGAGCAGCAGTGGCGATGGCACCAGCAGCACCACCAGCGGCAGTGCTTCGACCAGCGGCAATGGCTACGCCCAGGGCAGCAACGGCACGACTTCCGCTTCGACGAAAAACGAACAGAGCACTGCCTTCAGCGCTGGTGGCGTGACCATCCAGGCCGACGCCACCACCAACACCTTGCTGATCTCCGCGCCGGACCCGCTGTACCGCAACCTGCGGGAAGTCATCGACCTGCTGGACCAGCGTCGGGCCCAGGTGGTGATCGAGAGCCTGATCGTCGAGGTCGGCGAGGACGACGCCAGCGAGTTCGGTGTGCAATGGCAGACCGGCAACCTCGGAGGCAGCGGCGTGATCGGCGGGGTCAATCTTGGCGGCACAGGGCTCAACCTCAATGGCAAGACCAGCATCGATGTATTGCCTCAAGGCCTGAACCTTGGCCTGGTCAACGGCACTGTGGACATTCCCGGTATTGGCAAGATCCTCGACCTCAAGGTCCTGGCCCGGGCCTTGAAGAGCAAGGGTGGCACCAATGTACTGTCGACGCCGAACCTGCTGACCCTGGACAACGAAGCGGCGAGCATTTTTGTCGGCCAGACCATTCCCTTTGTCAGCGGTAGCTACGTCACCGGCGGCGGTGGTACCAGCAACAACCCGTTCCAGACCGTGACCCGCGAGGAGGTGGGTTTGAAGCTCAATGTCCGGCCGCAGATTTCCGAAGGCGGGACGGTCAAGCTCGACATCTATCAGGAGGTCAGCAGCGTCGACAATCGCGCTTCGAGCACCACCGGCATCGTCACCAACAAGCGCGCCATCGACACCAGCATCCTGCTCGACGACGGGCAGATCATGGTTCTGGGTGGGTTGCTGCAGGATGGCTACAGCCAGAGCAATGACGCGGTGCCATGGTTGTCGACCATTCCGGGGATCGGCGCGCTGTTTCGCAACGAACGGCGGCAGATCACCAAGACCAACCTGATGGTGTTCCTGCGGCCCTACATCATCCGCGACACGGCGGCGGGCCGCGGCATCACCCTCAACCGCTACGACTTCATGCGCCGCGCCCAGGGCCTGTTGCAACCGGAACGCAGTTGGGCCCTGCCAGACATGCAAGCCCCGCAACTGCCGGCCTCGGCCCGGGCGATCCCGGGCGCTGCGCCGGTGAGCTTGCAGACACCCAGGGCGGTGATCAAGGCGGTGCCTATCGAGGGGGGCACTCCTTGATGAACACCCATCCTGTGGGAGCGAGCCTGCTCGCGATGACGGCGACCCGATCGATATCCATGCAAGCTGTCACACCGCTATCGCGAGCAGGCTCGCTCCCACAAGAGGCTTGTGTGTTTCGTGGGCCTGGGGTGTCAACATGAACACCCTCCCATACGCCTGGGCCAAGGCCCAACGCCTGGTGCTGCGCCAGTCCGAAGAGGGCGCGGTGCTGATGGTGTGTCCGTCCACGCCGGGCTGGTCCATCAGTGAAGTGCGCCGCCAGTTTGGCGAGGTACGGCTGGAGCGGGTGCGCGACGAGGAACTCGACGGGCTGCTCAACAGTGCCTATGCCGACACCGGCAGCGCCGCGGCGGTCGTGGGCGCGGCGGAAAACGAAGTCGACCTCGACCGGTTGATGCAGGACATCCCCGAGATCACCGACCTGCTGGACACCCAGGACGGTGCGCCGGTGATTCGCATGATCAACGCCTTGCTGACCCAGGCCGCACGGGACGAGGCCAGCGACATCCACATCGAACCCTACGAGAGCCATTCGGTGGTGCGCTACCGCGTCGACGGCACCCTGCGCGATGTGGTTTCGCCGCGCAAGGCCCTGCACGGTGCGCTGGTGTCACGGATCAAGATCATGGCCCAGCTCGACATCGCCGAAAAACGCCTGCCCCAGGACGGCCGCATCGCCCTGCGCGTCGCCGGGCGACCGATCGATATTCGCGTCTCGACGGTGCCCACCGGCCACGGCGAACGGGTGGTGATGCGGTTGCTGGACAAGCAGGCCGGACGCCTGCAACTGGAAACGTTGGGGATGGACACTGACGTGCTGGGCAAGCTCGATCACTTGATTCGCCAGCCCCACGGCATCGTCCTGGTCACCGGCCCCACGGGCAGCGGCAAGACCACCAGTCTCTACGCCGCCCTGGCCCGGCTGGACGCCAGCGTGCATAACATCCTCACCGTGGAAGACCCGGTGGAATACGACCTGCCAGGCATCAGCCAGATCCAGGTCAACGCCAAGATCGACATGACCTTCGCCCTGGCCCTGCGGGCGATCCTGCGCCAGGACCCGGACATCATCATGATCGGCGAAATCCGTGACCTGGAGACTGCGCAAATCGCCGTGCAGGCCTCCCTCACCGGTCACTTGGTGCTGGCGACGCTGCACACCAACGACGCGGTGTCAGCCATCAACCGCTTGATCGACATGGGCGTCGAGCCGTTCCTGCTGGCCTCATCGATGCTCGGCGTGCTCGCCCAGCGACTGGTGCGCAGGTTGTGCCCGCAGTGCAAACAGCCTGATCCGGCCACGCCCGGCACCTGGCGCCCGGTGGGCTGCCCGAGCTGTAACCAGACCGGCTACAGCGGCCGCACCGGCATCCATGAATTGTTCTGCATCGACGATGACATCCGCACGCTGATCCACCAGGGGGCAGGGGAGCAGGCATTGCGCGCCGCCGCTCGCCGAGCGGGGATGTTCAGCATGCGCGAGGACGGCGAGCGCTGGGTGCGCAGTGGCACCACGGCCCCTGAAGAAATCCTGCGCGTAACACGGGACGTCTGATGAATCGCTATCGTTTCGAGGCCGCCGACGCCCAGGGCAAGATCGAATCCGGACACTTGGAAGCCGACAGCCAGGGGGCGGCCTTCAACCTGTTGCGCAGCCGTGGGCTGACGGCATTGCAGGTGCAGGTTGAGCGCAATACGCCGCCAGCCAACGGCGGTGGCTTGTTCAGCGCCAAGCTTTCGGACAACGACCTGGCCTGGGCCACCCGGCAACTGGCGAGCCTGCTGGGCGCAAGCCTGCCGTTGGAAGCCGCGTTGAGCGCCACGGTGGAACAGGCCGAGCGCAAGCACATCGCCCAGACCCTGAGCGCGGTGCGCGCCGATGTGCGCAGCGGCATGCGCCTGGCCGAAGCCCTGGCGGCGCGGCCACGGGACTTTCCGGAAATCTATCGGGCGTTGATTGCCGCCGGTGAAGAGTCCGGCGACCTGGCCCAGGTCATGGAACGCTTGGCCGACTACATCGAGGAGCGCAACAACCTGCGGGGCAAGATCCTCACGGCGTTCATCTACCCCGGGGTGGTGGGGTTGGTGTCGATCGCCATCGTGATTTTCCTGCTCAGCTATGTCGTGCCGCAGGTGGTCAGCGCGTTCTCCCAGGCCCGGCAAGACCTACCCGCGCTGACCGTGGCGATGCTCACCGCCAGTGATTTCATTCGTGCCTGGGGCTGGTTGTGTTTTGGCGTACTGGCCGGTGGGTTCTGGAGTTGGCGCATGTACTTGCGCAAACCGGCGGCACGGTTGAACTGGCACGCGCGGGTGTTGCGCCTGCCGCTGATCGGGCGTTTTGTACTGGGCCTCAACACCGCACGGTTTGCCTCGACCCTGGCAATTCTCGGTGGAGCCGGGGTGCCGTTGCTGCGAGCCCTCGAGGCCGCGCGCCAAACCTTGTCCAACGACCGCCTGAGCCAGAGCGTCAGCGAGGCCACGGCCAAGGTTCGCGAAGGGGTCAACCTGGCGGCGGCGCTGCGGGTGGAAAAAGTCTTCCCGCCGGTGCTGATCCACCTGATCGCCAGCGGCGAGAAAACCGGCTGCCTGCCGCCGATGCTCGAACGCGCCGCGCAAACCCTGTCCCGAGACATCGAACGCCGCGCCATGGGCATGACCGCGCTGCTGGAGCCGTTGATGATCGTGGTCATGGGTGGCGTGGTGTTGGTCATTGTCATGGCGGTGCTGTTGCCGATCATCGAGATCAATCAGTTGGTTCAATAAACCCTCCTCGCAAAAAAAAGTGGCGAGGGAGCTTGCTCCCGCTGGGCTGCGCAGCAGCCCCAAAACCTGACACCCCGGTGCATCAGATGGATCGCGTTCGACCTGTTTGGGGTCGCTTCGCAACCCAGCGGGAGCAAGCGCCCTCGCCACAAAAAAAGCTGATCTAGCGGAATTTTTTTCAAAGCTTGAGACACCTCCCGAGCCTTGCCAGCATCAAACTCGGGTTCCTCGTTCTGTCATTTTTCCGCGCCCGGCAACCACCCGCCGTCCTCTCCACCGCGCCCCCACATGGTACGGCCGTGAAACCCGCTCGAAACCCCAACCCAGAGCCCTCGAACACCCGAGGAAAAACTCGAAAAACAGCCCTCAGCTCCCGAGGTTTTTTCCTTTATCTGTCACCGGAAACTGCGAATTTCTAACCCATGGCCTCACCCCATCGCCATCGGCACAGGACCGAGCGCCATGACGGCAAGCACGCGTCACCCAACCTACGTACGAACACGATGAAAGGAGATTCTTCATGTTTAAGCGCAACGTTCTCGCGGTATCCCTGACCCTCGCCGGCCTCTGCGCCGCTCAGGCCGCCATGGCTGATGTCAATGGCGGTGGTGCTACCTTGCCTCAGCCGCTGTACCAGACTGCTGGTGTACTCACCACCGGTTTTGCCCCTTACATCGGTGTGGGCAGCGGTAACGGCAAACTGGCTTTCCTGAACAACGACTACACCAAGTTGGTGCCTGGCGACACCAGCGGCAAGAAAGTGCACTGGGCCGGTAGCGACTCGAAGCTCAGCCAGGCTGAATTGGATGGCTACGTTGCCAACCATGGTACCGCCTGGGGTCCGTTGATCCAGGTGCCTTCGGTCGCCACTTCAGTTGCCATTCCCTTCAACAAGACCGGCACTGCGAACGTCAACTTGAGCGTTGATCAGTTGTGTGGCGTGTTCTCCGGCCGTCTGAACGACTGGAGCCAGATCACCGGTTCGGGCCGTACCGGCGCAATTACCGTGGTTTATCGTGCTGAGAGCAGCGGTACCACTGAGCTGTTCACTCGTTTCCTGAACGCCAAGTGCGCTGAACCTAACAGCGCCAAGTTCGCAATCACCACCAACTTCGCCTCCAGCTTCAGCGGCGGTCTGCCATCCGGTGCCGTTGCCGCCACTGGCAGCCAGGCTGTGATGACCGCTGTGAACGCTGCTCAGGGGCGTATCACCTACATGAGCCCGGATTACGCTGCAACCACCCTGGCGGGTCTGGATGACGCCACCAAGGTCGCTCGCGTTGCCGGTGTTTCCCCAGCCCCAGCCAACGTTTCGACCGCCATCGCTGCTGTTCCAGTACCCGCCGCCGTCAACCGCGCCAACCCGAACGCCTGGGTGCCGGTGTTCGCCGCAACCACCAACCCTAACGATCCGAGCGTCGTGGCCTACCCAACCACCGGCTATCCAATCCTGGGCTTCACCAACGTGATCTTCAGCCAGTGCTATGCCGACGCTACCCAATCCACGCAGGTGCGTGACTTCTTCACCCGTCACTACAACGCCACTGCGGCCAGCAGCAACGACGCAGCTATCACCGCTAACCGCTTTGTGCCACTGCCAGGTGCCTGGAAATCCGCCATCCGTGGCAGCTTCCTGACTACTTCCAGCGCGCAAAGCATCGGTAACACAAACGTCTGCAACGGTATCGGTCGTCCGCTGTAACACACCACACCTGAGCGACACGCAATACCCATCAGCAACGGCGCAAGCCGTTGCTGATTTCCTCGTAGTTAATGGTGGTCGTTTCGCCCCCTTCAGCTGCGCTACAGCCCGAACGATTCGGATAGGGCGCAGCATTTCAAGACAGGAGTCTTGTCATGTTCAAGCATCTTTCCCGAACGGTTGCATTGTTGTGCAGCGGCCTATGCGCGCCGTTGGCAATGGCGGATATCAATGGCGGTGGCACTACCTTGCCTCAGCCGCTTTACCAGACAGCCGGAGTGTTGACCGCCGGTTTCGCTCCCTACATCGGTGTGGGCAGCGGTGCGGGCAAGATCGCTTTTCTGAATAACGATTACAGCAAGCTCGTGGGTGGCATTACCACCAAGAGCGTGCATTGGGTCGCCAGTGACTCAAAGCTCAGACTCATCGAGTTGGACACTTACGCCTTCGCTCATGGCGCGGCCTGGGGTCCATTGATCCAGGTGCCTTCGGCTGCCACTTCAATCGCCATTCCGTTCAACAAGGCCGGCACGGCTGGCATCGACTTGAGTGTCAACCAGTTGTGCGGTGTATTCTCCGGTCGTCTGACCGATTGGAACCAGATCACCGGCTCTGGCCGTACCGGTCCAATCACTGTGGTTTACCGTGCCGAGAGCAGCGGAACCACGGAGCTGTTCACCCGCTTCTTGAACGCCAAGTGCGCGGAAACAGGCACCTTCTCCGTCACCACCAACTTTGCCTCCAGTTACAGCGGTGGGCCGCCGGCCGGTGCTCTATCGGCCGTTCATAGTGAAGGAGCCATGTATGCAGTGAACGCGACTCAAGGTGCTATCACTTATATGAGCCCGGCGTATGCAGCATCGACCTTGGCTGGCCTGGATGACGCCACAAAGGTGGCCCGGGTTGCCGGTGTGTCTCCTGCGCCAGCGAATATTTCGGCAGCGATAGCTGCAGTCGCTGTTCCTCCCACCGCTAATCGCTCGAATCCAAACGTCTGGGTGCCGGTATTCGCCGCGACTTCCAACCCAAATGACCCGAGCGTGGTGCCTTTCCCAACCACCGGCTACCCCATTCTTGGCTTCACCAACCTGATCTTCAGCCAGTGCTATGCCGACGCTACCCAATCCACGCAAGTGCGTAACTTCTTTACCCGTCACTACAACGCTTTCCTTACCGTCAATAACGACGCGGCTATCACCGCCAACCGTCTGGTGCCGTTACCAGCCGCCTGGAAAACCGCAATTCGCACCTCTTTCCTGACGGCTGCCAACACCTTAAGCATCGGTAACCCTAACGTATGCAATGGCATAGGTCGTCCGCTGTAAAGCCATGTTGGAGCAACCCACACCGTCGATCAGCAATGGCGCAAGTCGTTGCTGATCTTTGCCCAACACCCGTACCGACACAGCTACATGAAATTTTCATGACATCCGTTCGGTCCCGAGCGGCTGTAACCGCCTATCCCCTATAACCAACGCTGGCAGCTTGATTGCACTGCGTTGCGCCCCCTTAGAGCGAACCCGAAAGGATGAGTAGGATGCTGCGCTGCAAACCCCAGACGAACCTGAATGCTCCACGTCGCGATGGCGAGTCGTCGATGTTGCGGCTCAAGCCGCTGGCCCAGGCCATTGCCCTGCTGATGATGGCCGGCAATGCTCACGCAGCGACGGCGTTCAGTTCGGCCTGGTTTGCCGCCAAGGGCGCGTCCCAGGCCGGTGGCGCGGGGCGGCCCACGACGGCGCAGCCAGGCATGCCGCCGCCCCTGGCGCAGCAGCAAAGGGCCAATGCGCAGTTGCAGCGTTCGCTGACCAACCTGAATAACACCGTGGCCGCCATTGCGGCTCAGCAGGCGGCACAGGCCGCGGGTCGGCAAGCCGCGCTAGGGCAGATACAGGTTGTGCCTGACGGCTTGGGCGAGGGCGGGCTCAAGGTCGATAACAGCCTGACCCAGGGCTGGCTCAACGCCAAGGGACCGCAGCAGACCCAGGTCGGTGGCAAGACCACGGTGAAGATCGAGCAGACCGCCGACAAGGCGATTCTCAACTGGGAAACCTTCAACGTCGGGCGCAATACCACGGTGGATTTCCAGCAGCAGTCGGACTGGGCCGTGCTCAACCGGGTCAACGACCCCCAGGCGCGACCGAGCCAGATCCAGGGCCAGATCAAGGGCAACGGCACGGTGATGCTGGTCAACCGCAACGGCATCATTTTCAGCGGCAGCAGCCAGGTCAACGTGCGTAACCTGGCGGCGGTGGCGGCCAACGTCAGCGATGAGCAATTCAGCAAGCGCGGCTTGTACGTCGATGCCACCGGCAGCCAACCGACCTTCACCGACGCGGCGGGCAAGGTCGAAGTGCAGCAGGGCGCGCTGATCGAAACCCACCGCGCAGCTACCTCCACGGCCGGGGGCGGCTATGCCTTGCTGCTGGGGAGCGAAGTGGAGAACGCCGGCTCCATCATCACCGCCAAGGGCCAGACCACCCTGGCGGCGGGCGACAGCTTCTACATCCGACGCGGCCAGGGCACCAGCGGTAACCTGCGTTCCACCACCCGTGGCAACGAGGTCGCGACGTCCCTCAAACCGGGCAGCAGCGCCGGTACGGTGATCAACAGCGGCCTGATCCAGGCCAGCACCGGCGACATCACCCTCACCGGACACCGGGTCGAGCAGAACGGCGTGGTCGTCGCCACCAGTTCAGTGGACACCCGTGGCACCGTGCACCTGCTCAACGCCTTCAGCGACAGCACCGGTAGCGTGACCCTGGGGCTGGGCAGTGCCACGGCGGTGCTGCTCGACGCCGCGGGCGGCAGTGCCCTGGACAGCCAGCGCAATGCCGGACCGGCCGGCCTGGATGGCACGCCGAACAACCTGATCACCGGCCAGTTCAACAACCTCAGCAGCGTGGTCGATCGCACCGACCAGTCCCGAGTCGAGATTGTCAGTGGCGGCAGCGTCGACTTCCAGAACGGCTCCATCACCCTGGCCACCGGCGGCCAGGTCGCGGTCAGCGCCGCCGGTCGCAGCCTGGTGCGCGATGGCGCGGTGATCGATGTCTCCGGCGCCATCGGCGTCAAGGTGGCAATGGAGTCCAACTCCATCAAGGTCAACGTCCAGGGCAACGAGCAGCGTGATGCGCCGGTCAACCGCGAGGACGGCAAGCTGACCAACAACGATGTCTGGGTGGACGTGCGTGACTTGATCTATGTGCCGGCGGGCACCAACGGTTACGTCACCGACCGTTGGTACACGGCGGGTGGGCTGTTGGAAGTCGGCGGTTATTTGGGGACCCGAGGCCATAGCGTCGGTGAATGGGCTGCTCAAGGCGGCACCCTGACGTTCACCGGCAACGACGTGGTGACTCAGCAGGCGGCGCAACTGAACCTGTCTGGCGGCACCCTGGATGTGCAGAGCGGCTACTTGCGCCAGTCCTGGCTCAAGGGCCCCAATGGGCGTTTGTATGACTTGTCCAAGGCGCCGGGGGACATCCTCTACAGCGGGATTTACAAGGGCTACGAAGACCACAGCCAACGCTGGGGCCAGACCGATTACTACTACAACCCGCTGATCGCCCCGCGCGAGCGCTTTGAAGCCGGCTACACCGTCGGACGCGATGCCGGCAAGCTGGTGGTGTCGACCCGCAACGCCGTGCTGGAAGGCCAGATTGTCGGCGAGGTCTACCAGGGCGAACGCCAGACCCAGGCACCGAACCTCAACCTCGACGGTTACCAGCAATCGCAAAACGCCGTGGCCCGACGGGCGCAGTTGTGGGTGGGCAGTTACACGCCGATCTATGACAAGACTGCAGGCGTGATCAACAGTGGTTTGAACCCGACCTTCGATCAGGTCACCGTCGGCAAGGTGACCGACAAGATTGCCGCGGGCCTGGACCTGACCTCGGTGGTCCGCAGCGACCGGCAAGGCAAGTTGGTGCTGGATAACGAACTGCTCAATGGCTTCCAGCTCGGCGCGGTCAAGGTGGCGGCGCTTGAGGGCATCAAGGTCGATGACGCGCTCAAGGTGGCCGATGGCGGCGACATCACGCTTTACGCGCCGCAGGTGGAAGTGAACGCCGACCTGACGGCCCGCAGCGGTCGCATTGCCTTGGGTAACGTGCTTAAACAGATCAGAACCGATAATTTCCAGATGGCAGATGTCGTGCTTTCGCCCGCCACCGGTCAGCGTGCCGGGGTCACATTGGGCGAGGGCGTGACGTTGAACACTGCTGGGCGGTGGAGCAATTTGCTGCTTGACGGCAACGACCGCCAAGGTCTGCCGTTCCTCAATGGCGGCACTGTGTCGGTGCGCAGCAGTGGCGACATCGACGTGCGCCAGGGCAGCCTGATCGACGTCAGTTCCGGCGCTGCGGTCATGGCCGATGGCAAGACCCGCGGCGGCAAGGGCGGTGACCTGACCCTGACCGCCAGTACCGGCGCGTCGTCCGGTAACGGCGCCTTGAACCTTGACGGTGAACTGCGCGGCACTGGCGTGAATGGCGGCGGGACCTTGACGCTGGCGGCCAGTAAAGTGCTGATCGGCAACAGCGGCTCGCCGCTTGAACCGGGCACCCTGCAGCTAGGCGGCGACTTCTTCGATAAGGGCTTCTCCGCCTATGACATCACCGGTAACCAAGGCCTGACCGTGGCCGAGGGGACCCAAGTCGACGTGACAATGCCGGTGTACCGTTTTGGCGAGCAGGCGTTGAGCACCGGCAGTGATGCAGAGCCGGCCGATGCCTTGCAACGCTGGACGGCGGCGCTGTACCAGGAAGATGCGATCAAAGGCGTCATGACCCAGCGTCGCGGCGCGAGCCTGAGCCTCACTGCCGGCACCGCGAATTCCAGCGCCGCCGACATGGCCAGCACGATATTGAACCTGGGCAAGGGCAGTGTGATCAGCGTCGATCCGGGGCAGGGCATCGATGTGCGCAGCATCGGCCAACTGACTGCCAACGGTACCCTTAATGCGTGGGGTGGGCGGGTCAGCCTTACCGGGTTGAGCGTCATCGGTACGGAGGGTGAAGCCGTCAACGCTCAGGGCCACGGTCGCTCCATCTGGCTGGGCGAGCAGGCGCTGATCGACGTCTCCAGTCGGGCCGTGACTGCCCAGGATATGCGCGGTCAGACCTATGGCCTGGTACGCGATGGCGGGCAGATCGTCATCGGCGGCCAGATCGATGCCGCGAAAGGTTCGGCTTCAGCGTCCGAATTGTTTGTGGTGGTGCGCGAGGGTGCGCGTCTGCAAGCGGATGGCAGCCTGGCCGTGCTGGATATTCCCGGACAGGGGCGCACCTCGGTGGCGAGCAATGGCGGCAGCATTTCCCTGGCGTCAGCCAATGGTTTGTACCTGGATGGCGCATTCAGCGCCCGTTCGGGCGGGACAGGGGCGGCGGGCGGCAAGTTGTCGGTGGCATTGGAAACGCCTTACTACGTGAAGAACGCAGCCAGCGACCGAGTGATGAAGGTGCGTGAGCTGGTGCTGGGACAGACCGCGTCTGCGAGCTTGCTGGAGGGTAATGCCGAGGCGGCGGACTCGTTGGTTTACGGCCACGGGCGCTTGGGTGTTGATCAGGTCCAGTCGGGAGGTTTCGACAGCCTGGCGCTGCTGAGCAATGGACTGTTGAGCATCGAGGGTGACGTGTCGCTGTCCCTTAGCCAAAGCCTGAGCCTGTATGCCCGCAGCTTTGTCACGAGTGGAGCCGCACCCAATACCCGGGCTCAGCTCAATGCTTCCCATGTATTGCTGTCGGGCCCCGCGGCCAACCTTCTAAACAAGGATAACTACGTCCGACCGGTGGTCGATGGCGGCGTATCGTTGCAGACGAACAAGGCAGTGTTTTCTGTCAATGCAGACCTGTTGGATGTGCAGGGTAACGTGACGTTCAGTAGCAAGGGAACCGTGCGGCAGGCCGACGACAGCACCGTCGAGTTGGAGCGCGCCGGTTTTGACCGGGTTCAGTTAAGCAGTCGGGGAGATGTGCGATTCCTGGCCGGGTTCTCGAGCGAAGGGTTGCCTTCAGGTTTCACAACTCAACTCGTGACGCCTGCGGACATGCTCTTGCAGGCCGCCCAACTGTATCCAGCGACCGGCGTAGGCGCTCGTGTTTTGGCCGGGTATGGCTGGGGGCGCGATCCCGTTAACAATATCCCTCTCTACGATCCGATGCGTAGCTTGGTTATCGGTCGTACCACCCAGGTCCTCCCCCAGGTGCCTTATTCGGTGTTCGGTCGCTTGCAATTGGGCAGCGCGAAGATCGAACAAGGTGGTGTCGTACGTGCTCCGTTGGGGTTGCTTGAAGTCGGTACGAACAATAGCTTGGCGGGTGTGTCCGCCCGGGTGGACTTGCTGCCGGGCAGCTTGACGTCGGTCAGTGGCCAGGGTCTGGTCCTGCCTTATGGCGGCACTGTCGATGGCCAGAGTTATCAGTACGCAGGCAAGAAGGTTGTTTTGCTGGGGCAAGGCGCGGTGCCTTCCACCACCGGCGACCTGAACATCGGTGTGATTCTGGGCGGCAAGTCGGTGGCGGCCCAGGAAGGTTCGGTCCTGGATCTCTCAGGAGGCGGTGAATTGCTCGGGGCCGGTTTTATCTCTGGCCGTGGCGGTTCCACCGATGCGCGTTTCAATCCGTTGGTCCAGATTGGCGCCAACGGCGGTTTCACCCTGCCGGGACTGTCCTCCAACCCGGTCTACGCCATCGTGCCAGGCAACCAGAGTGCTTATGCGCCAGTCGCCCCGGAAGGCGGCGCGGTGGATCCGCGGGTGGGCCAGCAGATCACCATAGGTACCGGTGTTCCCGGGTTGGCGGCGGGTACCTATACCCTGATGCCTTCCACTTATGCGTTGCTACCGGGGGCGTTCCGGGTCGAGGTCAACGGCTTGGCAGGGCCAGGCTCCACAACGGGCGCGCAGCAGATGCGCAACGGCTCCTGGAGCACCGCCGGGGTGTTGTCGATCGCCAATACCGGGCAGCGTAACAGTTTGTCCAGCCAGGTCATCCTGACGTCGGGAGAGGTGCTGCGTCGTTACTCGCAATACAACGAAACCAGCTACGCACAATTCGCCATGGCTGACGCAGCGCGCCTGGGCGTGCCTCGGGCGATGTTGCCGATAGACGCCAAGACCCTGAAGTTGAGTCTGTCCACCGGGGCCGGAGACCAGGCGTTCTCCTTCAAGGGTATCGGTAAGTTCGCGCCCCAGAAAGGGGGCTACGGCGGTACCGTCGCAGTGGTTGGGAGCACCGGCAGCGCACTGGAGGTGGTTGCTGATGGGCGAGGGGCCACGGCCGGCTTCGAGGGCGTGACCCTCAATGCCGAAAGCCTCAATGCGCTGAATGCTTCGCGTCAGGTGATCGGCGGGCTATTTTCGATTAGTTATGGCCAGAGCGGAAACTATGTCATCCCCCAGTTTGATATGTCGCGCAATGTGATTTTGCGCGAAGGGGCGACGCTGGCGGCGCCGGAGGTTTTCCTGCTTGCCAGTGGCGGTGAGGTGTTGGTGGAACAAGGCGCCGCCATCAATACCATTGGTCGTGGAGCGGCTGCTTACGATGCCCGTGATGGCTTTATTTATAGCTTGCTTAAAGACTTCAACATGCTGGCAGCCTCTAATGGCTTGCTCAATGTGTTGGCACCTCCATCGGGTAGCAGCGGCTCTATCAACATAGGCGGCTGCAGCCTGACGCCGTGCAGTGGCGTCACGCGGATTCACTCCGAAGGCAGTATTGTCGCCGCCACTGGAGGTGGTCTGGAACTGAACGACCAGGTTCGCTACGGCACCCGTCACTTGACCCTGGCTTTGAGCAACATCAATGTCGGCACCGCCCAGGCCCTCAGCGATGCGGCAACGCGCCAGGTCTTGCCGGCGGGGTTGACCTTGAGCCAGACCGTGCTCAATCGCCTATTGCGCGGGGATACCCAATACGGTGCCCCAGCCCTGGAAACCCTCGAACTGTCGGCCCGCGAGGCGCTGAATTTCTACGGCACCGTCAGTCTCGACACCTATGACCCGACAACAGGCAAGTCGCGCCTGAATAACCTGATGCTCAGCACCCCGGCCATCTATGGTGCCGGCAGCGCCAGTGACGTGGCGACCATCCGTACCGCCAACCTGATCTGGAACGGCGCCGTCGGCGCGCCGGGTTCGGTGATTGCCGGTGGGGCCGGTACCGGTGCCGGTCGCCTGGACATCCAGGCCCAGCGTATCGAGTTCGGTTACGGTGCGTTCACCCAACCCAGCTCGATCACCACCTTGGATCGTCTGGCGCTGGGGTTCGCCAACGTCAACCTCAGCGCCAGCGAACGTGTGACCGCCAATCACAAGGGCAGCCTGGCGGTGTATCAGAGCCAGGGCGCCTATGACGCGAAAACGGGCTACGCCTACAACGGCGGCAACCTGAATATCCTCACGCCGTTGCTCACCGGTGAAGCCGGATCGGTCAACCGCATCACCGCGGGCGGCGCGCTCAACGTGACGGGTGCGAGCGCTAAGCCGGGCACCGTCTCCGGGCTTGGAGGCGAGTTGTCCCTCAAGGGCGCGAGCCTCAACCTGGCCAGTGCGGTGGTGCTGCCCAGCGGCAAGCTGACCCTCAGCGCTACGGATGACCTGACCCTGGCTGATGAGGCATTGATCGACGTGGCAGGCCGCACGGTCACCTTCAACGATGTGACACGTTACAGCGCTGGTGGCGAAGTGATCCTGCAAAGCCAGAATGGCAACATCCGCCAGGCCAATGAATCGAGCATCGACTTCTCGGCTCGCAACAACCAGGCTGGCCGGCTCAGTGCCGTGGCCTTGGACGAGGCCGCCGGGATCGTTGATTTGCACGGGCGGATTCTCGGCAGCAGCACGGGCGAATATGACGCCGGCGGCACCGCCATGCCGTACCTGGCCGGCGGCGTGGAAATCCAGGCGCAGCGCCTGGGCGGCAGCGGTAACCTCAGCGAGCAGTTCGCAGCCTTGAACCAACGGTTGAATGACGGGCAGGTGTTCGGTTCCCGCAGCTTCCAGCTCAAACAGGGCGACCTGGTGATCGGTAACGAACTCAAAGCCTCGTCCATTAGCGTTTCCTTGGACAATGGCAGCCTGCTGGTCAATGGCACGGTGGACGCCAGCGGTGAGCGGGTCGGCAGCATTTATCTGGCCGCCAAGAATGCCCTGACCTTGGGCAGCGGTGCTGTGCTCGACGCCCATGGTCGACGCCTGCGCGTGGACAGCTACGGCAAGATCATCGATTCGCCGAACCGCGCCATTGTCGACTTGACCGCTCGGGAAGGCCTCCTGACCTTGGGGAACGGCGCCCGCATCGACCTGCGTCACGGTACCGAGGTCGCGCTGGGCAGTGCGCCCGGCATGAATGACGGTCGCGCTCGCGGCACGTTGCAGCTCAGCGCACCACGATTGGGTGGCGCGTCGGGTGGCGACGTGGCGATCGATGCCAGTGGCGCCCTGGATATTCAAGGTGCCCGCTCGATCTCGCTGGTTGCCATGTGGCAATACAGCGACGCGCCGCTGATTGACGTACCGTCGGCCAGCGGCAAGCCTTATCAGGTCATCAATCAAGCCTGGTTGGACGAATTCGTCCATAAGGACAATACCGCTTTTATCACTAACGCCCTCGACAATGATGATCTGTTGCAGCGCAAACTCGCCGGGCTGAACAACAGCCACTATCGCGACGTGTTGCATCTGCGCCCCGGCGTGGAGGTGGTGAGTGCGACGGCCGACGGTGACCTGGTGGTCCAGGGTGACCTGGACCTGTCGCGCTATCGTTATGAGAGCCTCAATCCGCATAACGTCCTGAGCGGAGTCTACGGCTCCGGTGAGTCCGGCAGCCTGACACTGCGGGCCGGGGGTGACCTGAACATCTATGGCAGCATCACCGACGGGTTTGCCCAGCCACCGGCCAGCAACGATGACAAGGGCTGGGTGCTGTTGCCGGGCATTGATTTCGCGGCGGGCGATATTGTCGTACCCGGTACCGGCGTGACCCTGGCGGACGACACGGCGTTTCCGGCCGGCTCGGTGCTCAACTTCGACGTGCCGCTCAAGGGCGCTACCCTGGCGGCGGGAACGCGTCTGCCGGTTGCCGCGACGCTTGATCAACCGCTGGTGCTGCCGGCGGGCACGGTGCTGGCCGCGGCGGTGCATGACGCCTCGGGTAATCTGTTGTTCGCCGCCGGCACTTTGTTGGCTACGACCCAGACCCTTGAGGCGGGCACAGTGCTGGGGGCAGGCAGCCTGCTGGGCAGCAGTGCAACCATCGGCAGCCTGGTCTGGCCCAAAGGCGTTGCCTTGCCAGGCATTGCGGATGCGAGCAACGGCTTGACCAATGTCCTGCGGCTCAACGGTACCCTGGCGTTGAGTGTGGGGTCGAAAATCCCGTCGGGTACCGACATCAAGTTGCCGACCGGAGTGGAGTCGGTGCAGTTGCGCCCGGAAGTGGCAGGGAGCAACTGGGCTCTCGCGCCGATGCTGGCCGAGGGTTCGCAGTCTTGGTCCCTGCGACTGGTGGCCGGTGCCGATACACGGGCGGCGGACAGTCGGGTCGTGCAGCCTGTGTTGGCGGGTGGTGATCTTCATTTGGCTGATAGTCACTACGGCATGTTTGGCAAGGCCGGGGCTGGGGGGATGGTGTGGACCGAAGAAGGGGCGGAAAACTTCGGAGACCCTAGCCTGGCAGGCAAATTCATTGATTTTGAGAATGTCGCTTATCCGGGAATGTGTGAAGACAGCCCGTCATTTTGCAAGGCCAGTAGCGGTTTTGTCTGGACGGAGGAAGGGGCGGAAAACTTCCTGGGGGATCCGAGCTACGCGGGGCAGCCGATCGATTTCGAGAACGTTGCCTATCCGGGAATGTGTGATGACACGCCGTCGTTCTGCAAAGCTGTAGGGCAAACAGAATACAAGCCTGGCAGCCAACGTTGGAGTGTCATCCGTACCGGCGCGGCAGACCTTGAACTGCTGTCTGCAGGTGATCTGAAAATGGATTCGCTGTACGGCGTTTATACCGCTGGCAGTTCAGCCAGCGAGACTTATGCAAACGACCCGTACAATCAGCCCAAGGCGCTGGGGGCGGGGGGTAAGGTGCTCAATGATGCGCTGGGTGAAAACGAGCAGTTTGTGGATGGCGGTACCAACAGTCTTTATCGTGCCTGGTACCCGGACTTTGGCGGCAACCTGACTTTGAATGTTGGCGGTAGTCTGACCGGCAATACAATGGATATGGTGACTGGCAGCGGTAGCACACGACCTAATCCCGGTGACTTGGGGTATGACACTGCCAGTGTCGGAAACTGGCTGTGGCGCCAAGGCAACGGTTCAGTCTCCACCGGTACCCAGGCACAACCCGCTGCCTGGTGGATCAATTTCGGGAGCTATACCGCAGCACAGAATGGCAAGGCTGACTTGATGGTCGGATTTACGGGGTTTGGTACCTTGGGCGGCGGTAACCTGGATGTTCAGGTCGCGGGCGATGCCGGGGTGCTTGATCAAATGGCAGGGAGTCTCCTCGACCCGCGCAGCAACAGCCGCAGCCAAGGATTGGTGTTTGCCGTGGGCAGCACTGGTCGTGTGGGCACAGATGGCCGCCTGCAATTGACCGGCGGTGGTGATCTCAACCTACGTGTAAGTGGCGCCTTGAACCCCAATAGCGTGTTCGCGACTGGCCATCTCAATGGCGCGGTCGTCAATTTGCGAGGACACGCGCAAATCGATAGTGGTGCCATTGGACGTATCGACCTGCTCTACGGCAACGGTGCCCCCGTACAATCCCCTGGAGAAACGCGGGCCTACGACTCCTTCAAGTCCACACGAGGATCTGCTATCGGCGGACTGACCCTCATGCCAGGTGATGCTACCTTCGATGTGCGTACGTTGGGCGACCTGGTCGTGATGGATGTTGCCGACCCAGGCCGGGCGCCGATGATGAGCGTGTCGCCCTTCAAAAATGGTGCGACGAACGGATCGGGTAAGAGTTGGTTTACCTTGTGGACCGCCAATACGGCGATTGATGTGTGGTCATCCGGAGGTAATCTGACCCCTTTGGTGTCAGAAATCGAGACGGACCTGGCGGTGGTTTATCCGTCGATCCTGCGGGCTGTAGCGGCTAGCGGCAGTCTTTATTACGGCGAAGCCATGCGTCTTGATTCGGGGAACTACGACGGTAGCTATCGTTCTGCCTTGCTGCTCGCCCCCGGCGTCAACAGCGAGCTGCAGTTCCTCGCCGGCGATTCCATCTATGGAGGCGACCTGACGGTCAGTCGCTCCGGCGCCTCGTCTACGGCCATGGCCACACCGCTGCGACCAGCCTTTATGGGGCTCGTCAATGGCAGCGTGGTGGTCAGCAATCTCTCCGCCGATGCTAATCGTGTTCCTCCAGACGCAAGTACGTTGCCCTTGTTTACCTTTGACAGCAGCAGCGCCTCCAGCGAATGGGCCCTCAACTCCGATCCTGCTCGTTTCTATGCGATCAAGGGCGACTTGCTGGCCGTCAATAGCGGGCGAGCGATGACGTTTACCACCACGAACGACAGCCGACTCGGACAGACTTATTACGAAGGTACAGGCTCTGTGCGAATGATGGCCGGACGAGACATCGTCAGCAGCGGTACACCGCTTAGTGGTGGTAAAGGAGGTCTTCCCGACGTAGGGTCCTACACCACCACCGGCAACCTCTTCATCCACAACAACCCCACCGACATCTCCATCGTGTCAGCCGGGCGCGACATCCTCTACAGCAGCTTCAACGTCGCCGGCCCCGGCCTGCTGGAAATCACCGCCGGGCGCAATATCCTGATGGACGACAAGGTCAGCATCACCAGTATCGGCGCGGTGGTGCCAGGGGATTCCCGCCCCGGCGCGAGTCTGGTGCTGCAAGCCGGCGCGGGCCTCAACGGGGCGGATTACGAGCGCTTCGTCAAGGCGTACCTGGACCCGGCCAACCAGGCTCTGGCCGGTGTGCCCCTGGCGAACCAGGACGGCAAGGTCGCCAAGACCTACGAGGCGGAACTGGTGGATTGGCTGGAGAAACGCTTCGGCTTCAGCGGTGACACCGAGCAGGCCCGCAACTTCTTCGCGGCGCTGCCGGCGGAGCAGCAGCGGGTGTTTGCCCGCAATGTGTACTTTGCTGAACTCAAGGCCGGTGGCCGTGAGTACAACGAAGTGGGCGGCGTGCGCCAAGGCAGCTACCTGCGCGGGCGGGAGGCTATCGACTGGTTGTTCCCGAGCAAGGATGTGGCGGGTAACGCGATCACCTACAAGGGCGACATCACCATGTTCGGCGGGGCCGGTGTGCACACCGATTTCGGCGGCAGCATCCAGATGCTGACCCCGGGGGGCGGGCAGACATTTGGTATCGAGGGCAGCGCACCGCCGTCCACCGCCGGGGTCATCACCCAGGGCGAGGGCGATATCCAGTTGTATGCGCAGAACAGCATCCTGCTGGGGCAGAGCCGGATCATGACCACCTTCGGCGGTTCTATTCTCGGCTGGTCGGCCCAGGGCGATATCAACGCCGGTCGCGGTTCGAAGACCACCGTGGTCTACACGCCGCCCAAGCGTTTGTACGACACCTGGGGCAACGTGACCCTGTCGCCATCGGTGCCGAGCACCGGCGCGGGTATCGCCACCCTCAACCCGATTGCCGAAGTGGCGCCGGGGGATATCGACCTGATCGCGCCGTTGGGCACCATCGATGCGGGCGAGGCGGGGATCCGGGTGTCGGGCAACGTCAACATCGCAGCGTTGACCGTGGTGAACGCGGCCAACATCCAGACCCAGGGCAAATCCACCGGCGTGCCGCTGGCGGCCTCGGTGAACACCGGAGCCATAACCTCGGCCAGTTCGGCGGCGTCTTCGGCGACGCAGGCGGCTGAGGATGTGGCGCGTCAGCAACAGAACGCGGCGCGGCAGAACCAGGCGTCGGTGTTTACCGTGCAGGTGGTGAGTTTTGGCTCCGAGCAACTGGCCCCATCACGCGATGGTGCCAGCCGCGAAGCGCCTCGGGCCTACGATCCGGCCAGCCCGGTGCAGGTCCTGGGTGCGGGGCCTTTGGACGAACAGAACCGCCAGCGGCTGACAGAGGAGGAGCGGGGGCGGTTGAGTTTGTAAGAGACCGAGCTTGCAGGGATGTCGGCTGTGCTGGCCTCATCGCGAGCAAGCTCGCTCCCACAGGGGGCTTGAGGCGTTCATGAGCTCTGCATGCACCGCAGAACCTATTGTGGGAGCGAGCTTGCTCGCGATAGCGGTGGGGAGGTGGGTTACAGCCACCGCGGCGTGGTGAAGAACGAGGCCATTTCCGAGCGGGCCAGGGCCGCGCCGAAGTAGGGGCCTTGGACATGGTCGCAGGCTACGTTGCGCAGTTGGCTGAATTGCCGGGCGTTTTCGATGCCTTCGGCAGTGACCATCAGCCCCACGCTGCGGCTCAATCGGATCATCGCCAGGACGCCTTCCTTGTCATCCTCCAGGCCCAGCTGCGTGAGGATGTTGCGATCGAAGCGGATGCCATCGAACGGCTGGTCCAGTACCTCGCGCAGGGAGGCGATGCTGGTGCCGAATTTGTCGATGTTGATCCGCACGCCGAGGTCCTTGAGCGCATGGAGGGTGCTGGCGACGGTCTTGTGGTCGGCCAGCAGCACCCCTTCAGCCACTTCCAGGGTCAGCCGTTGAGGCGCCAGGCCGCTCGCTTCGAGGGCTGTCTGTACCTGGTTGAGCAGGAAACTGCTGTTGAACCATCGGGGTGAAACTGCGATGGAGACGTTGACGGCGCTCGGCCAGGTGGCGGCCTCTTCACAGACGTTGATCAACATCCAGGTGCCGAGTTCTTCAAGCTGGCCCGAGGTTTCGGCCACCGGTATGAAGTCGGCCCCACCCAGTTCACCTTTCTCGGGATGGTGCCAGAAGGTCTGGGCTTCGAAGCCATGCAGTTGTTCGGCGCTCACATCGAAGCGGGGCAGGTAACGCAGTTCCAGTTGATCCCGTTGCATGGCGTCGCGCAGTTGCTGCTCGTATTGCCGCCGGTCGCGGGCCAGGTTGCCCATGGCTTCCACATACACGCGCCAGGTGTTGCGGCCCGCCGCCTTGGCTGCATACAAGGCGATGTCGGCGTGGCGCAGAAGTTCATCGGCACGTTCGTCACCGGGCTGCGACCAGGCAACGCCGATGCTCACCCCCAGGTACAGGGTATTGCCGTCCAGGTGCATGGGTCGTTGCATGCAATCGATCAGCCGTTCGCAGAGTTGATCGAGATCGCCGGCATCGCCCGGGTCGGGCATGACAATGACAAACTCATCACCGCCCAGGCGGGCCACCAGATCAGTGCCGCGCACGTTTTGCTGGAGGATATGCGCCACTTCCTTGAGCACTTTATCGCCCACGGCATGACCCAGGGAGTCGTTGACCGGCTTGAACCGGTCCATGTCCAGGTTCAGCAGCGCCAGGGGCGGGCGATCGGTCCGGTCCAGGTGTTCGCGCAGGCAATCGAACAAGCGGTTGCGGTTGGCCAGCCCAGTCAGCGGGTCATGCAGGGAAAGGTGCTTGATCTGGGCCAGGGCCCGCAATTCGTCGGTGATATCGGTGGCGGTGCCACGAAAACCCAGGGTGCCAGCTTCGATAGCCCGCACCGAGAGTTTGCAGGTGCGGATGCGCTGGTTGCGCGCGGTGTACTCGCACAGCAGCGGTGCCGAGGAGAGGCTGTTGGCGCCGCCGAGCAGCCATTGGGCAATCGAGATCGAGCCGCCATGGGGGTGGAGCAGCCGGTGCAGAGGTTTGCCCAGCCACTCCGTGGGGCTGAACCCGGTCACTTGTTCGAAGCGTTCCGACAGATAGGTCAGCGTCCCGGTCGAATCGACCTCCCACAACCAGTCGGATGAGACTTCGGCAATGTCGCGGAAACGTTCTTCACTGCGTTCCAGCGCCTTGCGGTGGGCCAGCAGGCTGGCGTACTGGCGCTCCTGGGCGCGGAGCATGGCCAGGGCATGGCGCAGAACCGCCAGGGCCAGAATCCCCAGCACCAGTAACGCCACGGCCAGCAACGGCAGGAGGAATTTACGCAGGTCCTGGCCCGGGGTCTGCGGCCGCCAGGCCAAGGCTTCCAGGGTCAGGTCGTCGAGCAGCAGTTGGGCGGTATCGGCTGGGCCCGGGGTCCTGGCGATATGGGCATCGGGCAGGGCGAAGTCCCGCGCCAGGTTTTCCAGGGCACCGGGATCAAGGACCTTGACGAAGAGCATCAGGCTGGGCGGGCCGGGGATTTCCGGCACGCTGCTGTCCGTGCCGATGGTGATGGCGGACGCGGCCACAAACGCCGGGGCGTCCTCGTGATGGAGCATCTCGACGATCACTTCCTCGTGATTTTCCGCGGCGTTGGCTTTTTTCAACAGCGCTCGCAAGTCGCCGGTCAGCCAGGTGTCGGCATCGACCTCACTCATCTGGCCATCGATCACTGAGTAGACGGTCTGGCCGGTTGGCGAAATGACAAACACGGCCTGGTAGCCATAGAGCGAAAACACGCTGCTGCCGACGTTTTCCTGGTCATAGGCCCATTCCTTGTCGACGCTGACATGCAGGTGCCGGTAGGCGTCGCTCCACTTGGAGTAGTCGCTCAGATCCCGTCCGATACCTTTGCGGATCCCCTCGATGGCCCGCTGGGCGAAAAACAGGCTCTGTTCACGGGCGCGCTGGTCCTGGGCCGCGGTGATGTTGAGCAGCACGGCGATCGCCAGTGCGGACATGACAAACAGCAGGAGCATGATGGCCGGGAAAGTGCGACGAGTGAAACTTCGGGTTGGCGAACCCGGGGAAAGGACAGTCGAGTCATTGCCAGCAATTTCAATCATAAAAATAAGTCATCAGCAAAAAAGCGATTTCACCCGCACCTGTCTTGTATCGGCTGTAGGGCTGATTTACTTAGTCGTGATCACAAATGGTGCGCCTGGCTGAGCTGCCACCAGGTGGGACGGCATGCAACGGTTGGTCGGGACACGCGGTCCAGAGCTTCCTTTCTCAAGAGCAAGGACCTGCGGCCGAGGCGGGTTTGTATCGCAGTGTGTACTGCGCGGCCCCGGATACACCGGCTTGACGAAGACCCGGGCCGGCGACACAGGCCCGATACACACCGACGATTAACTACGCCAGCCAGCCGGCACCGAGCCTCGGTGCGGGTGACTGGCGTATTGATCGTTCGAGGAATACCCCATGCTCAACTTCTCCCGAAACTCATCCCTTGCACTCGGCCTGGCCCTGGTCGGCGGCCTGGGTCTGTCCACGGCGGCTTCGGCCTTGACCATGAATGACTTGGCCCAGGGCTACACCCTGGCGGCAGCCGATACCGTGAAGAAACCCGCCGAAGGCAAGTGTGGCGAAGACAAGTTCGCCAAGACCGACACCAACCACGATGGCCAGGTCTCGCGTGATGAGTTCATCGCCGCGGCCCCGGAGCGCGCCACTGAGTTCGACAAGATCGACGCCAACCATGACAGCAGTATCTCGTTGCCGGAAGCCAAGCAATACCTGTCGGCCCAGGCCAAGAGCGCGGAAGGTAAATGTGGCGAAGGCAAGTGCGGGGCGGCTATCGAGTCCTGATTGGCCCCAGTGGTGAGCCTGATGAGTTGATGCCAGCCCACTGATGCGGCATCGAACAAAGAACCTGTGGCGAGGGGGCTTGCACCCGCTGGACTGCGTAGCAGGCCCAAAACACTGGGGCCGCTGCGCGACCCAGCAGGAGCAAGCTCCCTCGCCACGGGTGTTCGGTTTTCTATCGTGCGATTAATCGTCTCATGAGGCTCACCACATCTCGTTTCCCCAGGAGATGTGTCATGTTGAATTTACCCCAACCCTCAACAGGCCTCGGCCTGCGCCGGGCCTTGCTCGATGAGTTGCGCCAGGCGCCGGCGGGGGATTTCGACTTTCTCGAAGTCGCCCCGGAAAACTGGATCGGAATCGGCGGTGCCCATGGCGCCGCCTTGCATTGGCTGGCCGAACGTTATCCGTTGACGTGCCATGGCCTGTCGTTGTCCCTGGGTGGGCCGGCGCCTCTGGACCTGGCGTTTCTCGCGCAGGTGCGCGCTTTTCTTGAGCGTTTCGACGTGCCGTTGTACAGCGAGCACTTGAGCTACTGCGGTGATGAAGGGCATTTGTATGACCTCTTGCCGCTGCCCTTTACCGAAGAAGCAGTGCATCACGTGGCAGCGCGGATCCGTCAGGCCCAGGATGTGCTGGGGCGCCGCCTGGCGGTGGAAAACGTCTCCTATTACGCCGCGCCCCGGCAGGACATGAGCGAGCTCGAATTCACCCGGGCAGTGTTGCGCGAAGCCGATTGCGACCTGTTGCTGGACGTCAATAATGTCTACGTCAACTCGATCAATCACGGCTTCGATCCCCAGGCATTCCTGGTGGGCCTTGAACCGGGGCGGGTGGTCGCGATGCATGTGGCCGGGCATTACGACGAATCCGACACGCTGAAAATCGACAGCCATGGCGCGCCGGTCAAGCCGCTGGTCTGGGCGCTGCTGGCCCAGGCCTACGCGCATTTTGGCGCGCAGCCGACCTTGCTCGAACGGGACTTCAACTTTCCGCCCTATGCCGCGCTGGTGGGCGAATTGCAGACCATTCGCCAGTTGCAACACCAAACCGTTACCCGGCAGGCGGTGATCCATGGCTGAGCCCCGGCAGACACTGCATCAGCAGCAACAGGCGCTGACCCGTTACCTGCGCGACCCTGAACACTGCCCGGTCCCGGCCGGCATGGACGCGGCGCGGGCGCAGGTGTACCGCGACCTGATTTTCGAGAACATGCGCTCGTTGCTCAGCGGCACCTTCCCGGTGCTGGTGAGCGTGTTGGGGCAGGCCCCCTGGCGTGCCTGCGTGCGCCGCTTCCTGCGCGAACATCGCTGTGCCACCCCCCGGTTCGGTGAAATCGCCGAGGAATTCGTCGGCTACCTCGCGACCCACGCGTCGCCGGACTGGCCACCGTTTGCGGCAGAGCTGGCGCATTACGAATGGGTCGAGATGGCATTACTGCAATCTCCGGCCGAGCCGTTGCCGACCCATGACGAGGCCTCCTGGCTCGACCAGCCGCTGCGCGTCTCGCCCCTGGCCTGGCCGCTGGCGTACCAGTGGCCGGTGCATCGCCTGGCGCCGAGCTACCAGCCCTTGACGCCACCGGCCCAACCGACGCTGCTGCTGGTGCGGCGAACACCTGGGTTTGCTGTGCGCTTTTCCGAACTCAGTCCGTTGGCCTGGCGGCTTTTGCAGCGTATCGAGGAATATCCCGGGTTGGCGGGGCGAGGGCAGTTGCTGGCGTTGGCGCGGGAGGCGGGGGTGGATTCATCCGCGTTCATGGACAGCGCGGTGGCGCTGCTGCGGCAGATGCAGGACGAAGGGGTTGTTGGCGTACAACAGTTATCTGCCCATTGAAAATGCCAACCCCTGTGAGGGCCTGCTGTGGGAGCAAAGCTTGCTCGCGATGGGCCACCCTCGGTCTGACTGATTGACCGAGTCGTCTGTATCGCGGGCAAGCTTTGCTCCCACAGCAAGCACGCTCCCACAAGGGATTTTTGTCAGGCCTTGTTTCGCGGGTGCACACCGATCTTCAGCAGCGCATCCACGCTCAACTTCCCAGCCCCCTGCAACAGCAACGGCAGCAACGCCACCAGGTAGATCAACGGCAGCTTGAAGTTGCCATGTCCCTTGTTGGTAATCCCATAGCCCTGGGCCAGTTCGCTCAAGCTTGACCAATCCGCCGGCCAGTGCACGGCGGCGGTCGCCACCACGGTGACGACGATCAGCACCAGCGCCGACAGGCGCGTACCCAAGCCGATCAACAGGGCGATGGCGCCGATCAGTTCGGCCCACATCGCCAGTTCCCAATTCCACTGGGCCGGCACATGGTTGAAGGGGAACGGGAAGGCGGACTGGATCTCGGCGAACCAGTTCTCGCCGTTCCATTTCTCCAGGCCGGACTCGAAGAACTCCCAGGCCAGGAACAGGCGCAGGCCCAGCGGCGCGAGCCATGCACCTGCGTGATCGAGATGAAGGTGCAGTGTTTTCAAGGCATTTGAATACATGATCGATTCCCCTGGGCTCAAGCCGCGTGTGGCGGCCGTTGGCGTCGCTGGGTGGCCTGGGCCAGCTTGCCCACCAGGCGGATGGCGGTGGCGGCGCAGATCAGGCCGAAGGGCAGCACATACCAGGCGCTCATGGGGATGCGTTTGAAGTTGGAATAGGCAAAGATCGCCGCCAGCACCCACATGCCGGTGACGTGCAGGCGCTTCCAGGCCTGGAAACCGATCAGGCGCGTGGTGCTTTTGAACGAGGTCAGCGCCAGCAACAGGATGAACACGTAGCCCACGGTGCCGGGCACGTTGCCGAGAGTGGTGCGGCCGGGCCAGAACTCGGGATTGAGCTGGCCGTAGCTGTAGATCAGCACGGCATGGACCAGATGGGAAAAAGCAAAGGCCAGCCCGATGAGGCGCCGTTCGCGCACCAGGGACCGGCTCAGGGGCGAGGGCACCAGCACCGCGAATGCCGAGGCGGTGAAGGCCAGCAGGAACAAGATAAAGGACGAACGCGCCGTGGCGCGAATGGCGCTGCGTACGCCTTCGGTCAGGTCCGGGTTGAGCACCAGGATCAACCCGGTCATCAACAGCACCAGGGCGGCGAGCAGGCTGAACAGCGACCAGCCCTGATAACGAAAGGGGGATGCAGTTGCGTTAGGCATGTAAAGGCTCCTTGGATGGTGAGACCCGGTCGTGACAGCAGCCGGGAACAGGGGGGAGTCTTTCAAACAGGTGTAAGCGGGGTGTGTCCGCCACGCAGCATTGTGCAAGTTTGTGTATGCCGATCATCCGCAGACACACTGCCATACAAAACCGCATCCAAATCCAATACCCAACCCCCAACCCCCAACCCCCAACCCCCAACCCCTGTGGGAGCGAGCTTGCTCGCGATGGCGTCAGGTCAGTTGAACAGGTGCTGGCAGATACACCGCCATCGCGAGCAAGCTCGCTCCCACAGGGGGATTGGGTAAGGCATCCATATTTGTGTTGAATTTGCAGCTGTCTTCGCGAGCAAGCTTTGCTCCCACAGGTCCTGCTCAAACAGATCTGATGGGTGTACGACCGGGAGAACCAGGTCGGCTACTAGGCCGCCTCGGGGCGGACGTTGATCTCGGGCGCCCCGTTAACCACGATGGCCGAACGCAGGCATTGTGGAGTGGGCATCCCGGCATGGATGCCGGGATAGCCGCGCTGGGCCATGGATGGCCCTTCGCGGCGGGCCCACGGAGCAATGCCGGAGTGAGGGCACACCGAGCCTAAGCGAGGTGCCGAGTGGTGGGGCAAAAGCGTTTTGCTTACTTTTGCGCTTTTCAAAAGTGAGCCGCCGTCAGGGCGGAACCCTAAGCCGCCGTTACCACAGCAATGGATATGTACTCAATCAACAACATCCTAGCCGACAGTCAGGCCGCCATCGCGAGCAAGCCCGCTCCCACAAGGGCCGTGTCAGCTTGCGAATGCCAGGCGCAACTCGGCGCACAGGCCGCCGCCGTCGCGGTTGCTCAGGGTCAGTGAGCCGCCCATGGCGATCGCCAGTTGCTGGGCGATGGCCAAGCCCAGGCCGGTGCCGCCGGTTTCCCGGTTGCGTGAGCTTTCCACCCGGTAGAACGGCTTGAGCACCTCGGCCAGTTCCTGTTCGTTGATCCCGGGGCCGCGGTCCAGGACCTGGATCGCCAATTGCCCGTTGTCGGCGAGTTGCACCTGGATCTGCGCCGCGCCGCCAAATTTCAAGGCGTTGTCCACCAGATTGACCAGCACCCGCCGCAGGGCATGGGGGCGGGTGTCGATGACCGCAGCGTTTTTCCCGGACAGTTGCACATCCTTGCCAGTGTCCTGGTAGTCGAACACCAGGCTGTCGAGGAACGCATCCAGGCTGATCCGGCAACTGGCCTCGGTGGCGCCGTGGATGCTGCGGGCATAGGCCACGCCTTCACGCACCAGGTGCTCCATTTCGCTCAAGTCGCTCCACAGCTTGTCCTTCTCGATCCCCTCGTCCATGAATTCGGCGCGCAGCTTCATACGCGTGATAGGGGTCTGCAAGTCGTGGGAAATCGCCGCCAGCAACTGCATGCGCTCCTTGAGGTAGGCAGCGATGCGGTCCTGCATGGCGTTGAACGCTTTGGCGGCATGCACCACTTCGGTCGGGCCTTTTTCGTCCAGACGCACGCCGTGGGCGTTCGGATCGAGGGTTTCCACCGCCTGGGCCAGCCGGGTCAGGGGACCGACGGCGATACGCACGGCCAGCCAGGTGCAGCCGATCAACAACGCCAACTGCCCCAGCAACACCATCGGCAACCAGGGGGAGAGGGGCATCATCGCCGGGCGCACGTCGATGGTCAGGGGGCTGCCGTCCGCCAGGCGCAGGTGTGCCTGATAGTGCATTTTCGGCCCGGGAATCTGCTTGAACGTCAGGCCATAGGCCTGGCCGATGGCTTCCTGGATCGAACTGACCGAGATCGGCGCGTCGGCAAGGTCCATCGGTTGCCCGGGCTGGCCTTCGTCGAGCAGGTAGCCATAGTTGCGCCGGGCGAGTTTCGGCAGCCAGGCCTGGCGTTCGGCGGCAGGCAGGCGGTCAAGAATGGCGACCGAGGTCGAGACGTCGGTTTCCAGGTTGCCAAGCATGGTCGACTTGGCGCTCTGGTAGCGCTCGTAGTACTGGACGCCGAAGGATAGCCCCTGGGCCAGGATCAGGCCGATCAGGAAGATCAGCGACAGCCTCGAGGCTAGCGTACGCGGCCAGCGCAACGACAGGCTCATACCGAGGCCTCGAGGATCTCCACCGGCAGCGAGAACACGTAGCCTTCGCTGCGCACGGTCTTGATGTAGGCCGGCTCCCGGGCATCATCCAGCAGGCGCTGGCGCAGACGGCTGACCAGCAAATCGATGGAGCGATCGAACAGGTCGGCGTCCCGGCCCTGGGTGAGGTTAAGCAGCTGGTCGCGGTTGAGCACCCGTTGCGGATGGTCGAGGAATACCCGCAACAAACGATATTCGGCGCCGCTCAAGGCAACCATGGTGCCGTCGGTGTCCAGCAGGTGACGGGCGGTGGTGTCCAGGCGCCAGCGTCCGAAAGCCAGCAGGCGACCGCTCTCGGTGACCACCAGGTTGGGCGGCAGCATGCGGGTGCGGCGCAGCACGGCATTGATGCGGGCCAGCAGCTCACGGGCGGCGAAGGGCTTGACCAGGTAATCGTCGGCGCCCATTTCCAGGCCGATGATGCGGTCGGTTTCGTCGTTGCGCGCGGTGAGCATCAGCACCGGCGTGGCCTTGTGCTTGCCGGCACGCAGCTCCCGGCACAGCACCAGGCCGTCGTCGCCGGGCATCATGATGTCCAGCACGATCAGGTCCACCGGAGTGGTTTCCAGGAAGGCGCGCATTTGCCGGCCATCGGCAACGACAGTGGTGCGCAGACCGTTCTTTTTCAGGTAGTTGCCAACCAGTTCTCTGATCTCGCGATCGTCATCCACTATCAACACGTGATCGACATGATCCATGGTGTCCAGCTCCTCGGCGTTTCGTTGTGAGCAGTCTACAGGCGCCGGCCGGCCCGGCTCGCGGCGGTTTGTATTGCAGTGTATCTGGCGCGCGACGGATACACAGCGATGCAAAAAGCCACCTGGCTCGATACAGACGCGATACCTGCGCGGCATTCAATGGCACCCATCGAGGCAACACAACAGGCCTCGGCAGATAACCCCCATTGAATCGAGGAGTCGCCATGAACACCAAAGCCATCTACGCCGCCTGCCTTTTCGCCGCGCTGAACATCTGCACCCTGTCGGCCCGGGCCGAAAGCAACGTGCAAGCGCACACCTACACCTACGGCACCAACCTGGACATCCAGAAGGTGCTGTCCCTTAGCGAAGACACCGAGCCGACCTGCGGCGTGGTCAACGCCCAGATGACCTACCTGGATTCGGCAGGCCACAAGCAGGCGCTGGACTATCGCAAGCTTTCCGATAACTGCAGCAACCAGAACTGACCTGTTTTTGTGGCGAGGGAGCTTGCTCCCGCTGGGCTGCGAAGCAGCCCCCGAAATCGACCTGACAACTGGATGCTTCAGAAAAATAAAGAGGGCCGCTTCGCGCCCCAGCGGGAGCAAGCTCCCTCGCCACAGGGTCTATGTCAGCTTTTTATTTTGAGGTGTTGCCATGCTTCTGATCGCTTTTCTCGGCGGGATCCTGACGATCCTCAGCCCCTGCATTCTTCCGGTGGTGCCGTTTCTGTTCGCCCGGGCCGATCGCTCCCGTGGCTCGGTGCTGCTGACCCTTGGCGGCATGGTGCTGACGTTTGCCCTGGTCTCCAGCCTGGCGGTGGTCAGCAGTGAGTGGGTGCTGCGCGCCAGCAGCGTCGGCCGGCAAGTTGCTTTGGTGGTGATGGTGGTGTTTGCCTTGTCGCTGATCTTCAGTCGGGTCGGCACCTGGCTGGCGCGGCCGCTGGTCAGCCTGGGCAATCGCCTGGACGCCGGGGCGGGGCGGATGGCCGGGCCAGTGGCGTCAGTGCTGATCGGGGTCGCCACGGGGCTGCTCTGGGCACCGTGCGCCGGCCCGATACTCGGGGTGATCCTGACCGGGGCCATGCTGCAAGGCGCCAGCGCACAAACCAGCCTGCTGTTGCTCGCCTACGGCCTGGGCAGTGCCTTGTCCCTGGGGACACTGATCCTGGCCGGGCGCGGACTGGTCGGACGCTTGAAACTCTCGCTGCCGATCACCACCTGGCTGCGCCGGGGAACGGGAGCGGTGGTGTTGCTGGCGGCCGTGGCGATTGGCACCGGGGCGGATGACCGCTTGTTGGCGGCGACTTCCTCCCAACAATCGGCCAGCCTGGAAAAAAGCCTGCTGGAGAACGTGCCCAAGGCCATCGACTATGTGGTGAGCAAGGCTGGCGCAAGTTCCATGCCGGCCCTCGAATCCCAGGGCACCATGCCTGCGTTGGACGGCGCGGTGCAATGGCTGAACTCGCCCCCTCTGAGCAGCGAATCACTCAAGGGCAAGGTGGTGCTGGTGGACTTCTGGACCTACGACTGCATCAACTGCCAGCACACTTTGCCCTATGTGAACGGTTGGGCGAAGAAGTATGAAAAGGACGGATTGGTGGTGATCGGTGTCCACACCCCGGAGTACGGCTACGAGAAGATCATCGACAACGTGCGCGAGCAGGTGCGCAAGCTGGACATCCACTACCCGGTGGCGATCGACAATCAGTATGCGATCTGGCGTGCCTTCAACAATCAGTACTGGCCGGCTCATTACTTCATCGATGCCAAGGGGCAGGTGCGCTACAGCCATTTTGGCGAAGGACGCTATGACGAGCAGGAGCAGGTGATCCAGCAATTGTTGCAGGAGGCGAAGGCAGGGCAATGAGCGTGGTGAGGGATAGGTATCAAATAAAATTAGTTTAATTTCATGGTGTTAACTAAATAACCTCTATCTGTTTCTAGAATGGAATATCGCTTGAGGCAGATATTGTAGTTGGCGAAGGCATAGCCACAGGGGTCATGTGCAAATGCTGGCCCCTTGCTCATTTGCATAAGGTCAAACTTCTTTCCTTTCAGAAAGTTGGGCGACAAACCTATGCGTATTTCTATGTGGGTCGTGGCGACGTTTCTCCTGGCCGCCGTCTCGCTCGAGGCCCAGGCCAGGGCGCTGACGCAAAACCAGCAGTCGGTGTGCCGCTGGGGTTCGGATATCGCGGCGGGGGCGCAAGCTTCGAAGCTTTCCGGCGTCAGCCTGTACGGCGCGCGCAAGAAGCTGCAAGTGCGCAAGTTTCCCCGGCCCTGGATGCGCATGACCGCCTTGGGCATTACCGAACAGACCTACAACAGCGCTTCGCGCCTCAAGCCGGTCGCGGTCAAGCAGACCTACTACGAACAGTGTGTTCGCCATGAGCTGGCGCGACGCTAGGCCCTCAGGCCGGGCTGCGGCCTGGCATTTCGATGCCATGCAGGTTTACTCGTCGATACAGGGTCGCCCGGGAAATGCCCAGGGCCCGGGCGGCGGCGGTGGGTTTCCAGCGGTGGCGCACCAAGGCATCGAGCAGTGCCTGGCGTTCCGGGCTGGCGCTCGGTTCCGGCCCGTGATCGGTGGCGTCCGCGCGGTGCATTGACTCGGGCAGGTGGCTGAGCTGGACCACGCTGGCTTCGCACACTGCGCACGCATAGCGCAGCACATGGCGCAACTGGCGCACATTGCCCGGCCAGTGATAGCCGAGCAGGCATTCCAAGGCCGCGCTGCTCAATTGCACGGTTGCCCCGCACAGCGTCGACTCCTCGGCAAGAATTCGATTGATCAACGCCAGCCGGTCGCTGCGTTCGCGCAACGGTGGCAGTTGGAAGCGCGCGCCGCCCAGGCGGAAATACAAATCCTCGCGAAACTCGCCGGCGGCCACCAGGGTCTCCAGGTCGCGGTGGGTGGCGCAGATCACCTGGATGTCCACGGCCTTGCGACGGGACGCGCCCAGTGGCGCCACTTCACCCTCGGCCAATACGCGTAGCAGGCGGGTCTGCAAGGCCAGCGGCATGTCGCCGATTTCATCCAGGAACAAGGTGCCGCCATCGGCCTGTTGCAACAGGCCCTGCATGCCCTTGGCCGAGGCGCCGGTGAAGGCGCCGGCGACGTAGCCGAACAATTCGCTTTCGATCAGGCTTTCGGGAATGGCGGCGCAGTTCAACGCCACGAAAGGGCGATCACGGCGCTGGCTGGCCTGGTGCAACTGACGGGCGAACACTTCCTTGCCGGAACCGGTTTCGCCCTGGATCAGCACCGGCAGGTTGCGATCCTTGACCCGCACCGCCAGGCGCAGGCTGTCGGCCAGGCGTGGATCGATTTCCAGCGGGGTCATCGCCACCCGCGAACGTGAACTGGCCCGCTGGCGTGGCGCGCTCAAGCGCCCGTGCATGGCGTGATCGAGCGAGCAGAGGCTTTCGTCCCGGGCACGGTGCAGCAGCTGCTGGTCGAACACCTGGCCGATGTGTTGCGGCAACTGTCCGTAATGTTGCAGCAGGTACTGGCGGGCGGCCGGGTTCAAGGCTTGCAGGCAACCGTCGTCGTCCCAGGCGAACAGGAAGTCCGGCTGGCTGTCGACGTAGCCGGCGTTGCGATGGGCCCGCAGCACCCAGTAACCCTGGGCGCTGCTCATGAAAAACGCCTGTTCGATCTCCCGGGCGCTCTGCACCACCATTTGCCGGATCAGGTGCTGCGAGCGCCGATCATCCGGCGAGCGCACCGCCGAGACGTCCAGCACCCCGAGCAATTCGCCCTGGGGATCGAAGACCGGTGCGGCGGAGCAGGTCAGGCCAATGAACGCCGCCCGGAAATGGTCGCGCTTGTGCACCGTCACCGGGGCCTTGGCCGTGAGCACCGCCGCCACGCCGCAGGTGCCTTCCTCGCCCTCCGACCAACAGGTGCCCAGGTACAGCCCGGCCTTGCGGCAGTCATTGCGAATCGTGGTTTCCACCCGATAGTCGATGGTCTGGCCCTGGGCATCGGTCAGTAGCACGCAGTAGTCGGCATCGCGGACCCGGCCATGGAGGCGGGCCACTTCTTCGCTGGCGATATTGAGGAACAGCTCGGAGCGCTCACGGCATTGCTTGAGCACGTCCTGGGACAGGATGCGCGGGCCCTGCAGCGAACCGGGGTCCAGGTGATGTTGCTCCATGGACCGGCGCCAGGAGTCGAGGATCAGGTCCGGGACGGGCAGTTGTGGCAACTGGTTCGCGTTTTTCACCACGCGGCTGACGCAATCCACGTGCGCCCGGGAGTGAGCGGAAAGCATAGGGGCCTCCGATTCAGCTTCTTATCGTTGTGCGCACATTAAGCGCCGTTCGCCGGGTGCAGACAAGCTCGACGGGTTCTTCGGGCGGAGTGAGACGCCACGTCTCAGAGTCTCGCCGAAACGTCGTGCAGGCTGACATGGGGCGTCTCACCGGGGCTCGGTTCGCTTCATCGAAAATCCCATGGGGGCCGCTCTGGCCCGGGCTTTGAGCAGGTTTTTTTCACAACTGGCACCGCCCTTGCTCTACCTCTGGAGCCCGCTCGACGGGTCATCCAATAATAACAACGAGGTGTCTATGGTTTCCTGCCCAGGCCGTGTGCCTGCCCCCTCCACGGTGGCGTCATGAGTCGCCGGCCACTGACCGTGGGCATCATCGCCAACCCCGCATCGGGCCGTGACGTGCGGCGCCTGACCGCCAATGCCGGGCTGTTTTCCAGCACTGACAAGGTCTCGGTGATCCAGCGCCTGCTGGCCGCTTTCGGCGCCACCGGCATCGAACAGGTGTTGATGCCCACCGACATGATTGGCATGGCCGCCGCGGTGCTGAAGAACAGCCACAGCCGCCAGGCCCGCAGCAGCCACTGGCCGGCCCTGGAGTTTCTCGAGCTGACCCTGCGCCAGACCGTCGAAGACACCCGCCGGGCCGCACGCCTGATGGCCGAGCGCGAGGTGGCGCTGATCGCCGTGCTTGGCGGCGACGGCACCCACAAGGCGGTGGCCGCCGAAGTGGGGGACATCCCGTTGCTGACCCTGTCCACCGGCACCAACAACGCCTTTCCCGAACTGCGCGAAGCCACCAGTGCCGGCTTGGCCGGCGGGTTGTACGCCAGTGGCCGGGTGCCGGGCTCGATCGGCTTGCGCCGCAACAAACGCTTGTTGGTCTGTGATGCCGGACGTGGCTTGCGCGAAGTCGCCCTGGTGGACGTCGCCGTGTCGCCGCTGCGCTTTGTCGGCGCCCGGGCGATCAGTCGCGCACAGGACCTGGCCGAAGTCTTCGTGACCTTCGCCGAACCGCAATCCATTGGCCTGTCGGCGCTGTGCGGCTTGTGGTTTCCGGTGTCGCGCCAGGCACCGGGTGGCGCCTGGATGCGCCTGGACCCGCAATCCCCCGAAGCGCTGCTGGTGCCGCTTGCGCCAGGGTTGCTGCAAGGCTGTGGCGTGCTCGCTGCCGGGCCCCTGGAACCTGGCGTCCCCCACGGCCTGTCGCTCTCCAGCGGCACCCTGGCCCTGGATGGCGAGCGGGAAATCGAATTCAACGCGCAGGACCGGCCCACGGTCACCCTCGATGCCGGCGGCCCGCTGAGCATCGACGTCAACGCGGTGCTGGCCTACGCCGCGCAACAGCGTTTGCTGGCCATCGGCCGCGAACACCCGCAACACCCTCTGAATCTTCAAGAAGACACCCCAGGAGAATAAAAATGTCGACACCGCTCACCCACGATCAACTGCTGCACGCCTACCAGGTGATGCGCACCATCCGCGCCTTCGAAGAGCGCCTGCACGTGGAGTTCGCTACCGGCGAGATTCCCGGTTTCGTCCACCTGTATGCCGGCGAAGAAGCCTCGGCCGCCGGCGTCATGGCCCACCTGGGCGATGACGATTGCATCGCGTCCAACCACCGTGGTCACGGCCATTGCATCGCCAAGGGCGTGGATGTCTACGGGATGATGGCCGAAATCTATGGCAAGAAAACCGGCGTCTGCCAAGGCAAGGGCGGTTCGATGCACATCGCCGATTTCGAAAAAGGCATGCTCGGTGCCAATGGCATCGTCGGTGCCGGCGCGCCGCTGGTGGTGGGCGCCGCGCTGGCGGCCCGGCTCAAGGGCACCGACAGCGTTGCCGTGGTGTTTTTCGGCGACGGCGGCTCCAACGAGGGCGCGGTGTTCGAAGCCATGAACATGGCCTCGGTGTGGAACCTGCCGTGCCTGTTCATCGCCGAAAACAACGGCTACGCCGAAGCCACCGCTTCCAATTGGTCGGTGGCCTGCGATCACATCGCCGACCGTGCGGCCGGGTTCGGCATGCCCGGGGTGACGGTGGATGGCTTTGACTTCTTTGCCGTGCATGAGGCCGCGGGGGCCGCCGTCGAACGCGCCCGTGCCGGGGAAGGGCCGTCGCTGATCGAGGTCAAGCTGACCCGCTACTACGGTCACTTCGAGGGCGACGCCCAAACCTATCGGGCGCCCGACGAGGTCAAGCATTTTCGCGAGAACCAGGACTGCCTGATGCAGTTCCGCGAGCGCACCACCCGGGCCGGCTTGCTCACCGTCGAGCAGTTGGACCAGATCGACAAGGAAGTGGACATGTTGATTGAAAACGCCGTGAGCAAGGCCAAATCCGATCCCAAGCCCACCGCGGCGGACCTGCTGACCGACGTCTACGTCAGCTATCCCTGAACGCCCTCCTGAATAACAACAATAGAGAATCCCATCATGGCGAGAAAAATCAGCTATCAGCAGGCAATCAACGAGGCCCTGGCCCAGGAAATGCGCCGCGACTCCAGCGTCTTCATCATGGGTGAGGACGTGGCCGGTGGTGCCGGGGCACCCGGTGAAAACGACGCCTGGGGCGGTGTGCTCGGCGTTACCAAGGGGCTTTACGACCAGTTCCCCGGACGCGTGCTGGACACGCCGCTGTCGGAAATCGGTTACGTCGGCGCGGCGGTCGGGGCCGCCACCTGCGGCGTGCGCCCGGTGTGCGAACTGATGTTCGTCGACTTTGCCGGGTGCTGCCTGGACCAGATCCTCAACCAGGCGGCGAAGTTTCGCTACATGTTCGGCGGCAAGGCCTCCACCCCCCTGGTGATCCGCACCATGGTCGGCGCCGGCCTGCGCGCCGCCGCCCAGCATTCGCAGATGCTCACATCGTTGTGGACGCACATTCCGGGACTGAAAGTGGTCTGCCCATCGTCGCCTTACGACGCCAAGGGCCTGCTGATCCAGGCGATCCGCGACAACGACCCGGTGATCTTCTGCGAGCACAAGTTGCTCTACAGCATGCAGGGCGAGGTGCCGGAAGAGCTCTACACCATTCCCTTTGGCGAGGCCAACTTCCTGCGCGACGGCAAGGACGTGACCCTCGTGTCCTACGGGCGCACCGTCAACACCGCGATGGATGCGGCGCGCAGCCTGGCCGGGCGTGGCATCGACTGCGAAGTCATCGATCTGCGCACCACCAGCCCGCTGGACGAGGACAGCATCCTGGAAAGTGTCGAGAAGACCGGGCGCCTGGTGGTGATCGACGAAGCCAACCCACGCTGTTCCATGGCCACCGATATTTCGGCGCTGGTGGCGCAAAAAGCCTTTGGCGCGCTCAAGGCGCCGATTGAAATGGTCACCGCGCCGCACACCCCGGTGCCGTTCTCCGACTCGCTGGAAGACCTGTACATCCCTGACGCGGCGAAGATCGAACAAGCCGTGCTCAACGTGATCGAGTGGAGCAAGCGCTGATGAGCCAGATTCATACCCTGACCATGCCCAAGTGGGGCTTGTCGATGACTGAGGGCCGGGTCGACGCCTGGCTCAAGGAGGAGGGCCAGGCCATCACCAAGGGCGATGAAGTGATGGACGTGGAGACCGACAAGATCTCCAGCAGCGTCGAAGCGCCGTTTTCCGGCATCCTGCGCCGCCAGATTGCCCGCCAGGACGAAACCCTGGCGGTCGGCGCCTTGCTCGGCATCGTGGTCGACGGCGACGCCAGCGATGCCGAGATCGACGCGGTCATCGAGCAGTTCCAATCGACCTTTGTCCCCGGTGACGCAGCCGATGAAGACAGCGGGCCGAAACCGCAGAAAGTCGAATTGGACGGCCGGGTGATCCGCTATTTCGAGCGGGGCGAGGGCGGCACGCCGTTGTTGCTGGTGCATGGTTTCGGCGGCGACCTGAACAACTGGTTGTTCAACCATGAGGCGTTGGCGGTTGGGCGTCGAGTCATTGCGCTGGATCTGCCGGGCCACGGGGAATCTTCGAAAGCCCTGCAACGCGGCGACCTGGACGAACTGAGCGGCGTGGTGCAGGCCTTGCTCGATCACCTGGACATCAACGCTGTGCATCTGGTGGGGCATTCCATGGGTGGGGCGGTGTCGCTGAATGCCGCACGCCTGATGCCCCAGCGAGTCCGGTCGCTGACCTTGATCGGCAGCGCCGGGCTGGGCGCGCAGATCAACGGCAGCTACCTGCAAGGTTTTGTCGAAGCGGCCAACCGCAACGCCCTCAAGCCGCAGCTGGTGCAACTGTTTTCCAATGCTGAATTGGTCAACCGCCAGATGCTCGACGACATGCTCAAGTACAAGCGCCTGGAGGGCGTGGACGCGGCGCTGCAGCAGCTGTCAGCGACGCTGTTCGCCGACGGCCGCCAACAGGTGGATCTGCGCGAAGTGGTGCAGGCCGGCGACGTAGCGACCCTGGTGATCTGGGGCAGCGATGACGCGATCATCCCGGCGGCCCATAGCGACGGGCTGAGTGCCCAGGTGGAGGTGCTGTCCGGCCAGGGCCACATGGTGCAAATGGAAGCGGCCGAGCAGGTCAACCGGCTGATCCTCGGCTTCATCGAGCAGCACTGATCAAGCGGGCGGCGACATGCGTCGTCGTTCCTACAAAATTCTGGAGGCAACGTTATGAACGTTTCAATCAAGCCGACCCGCAGCATGCGCGCCGCCGTCTGGCATGGCCGCAACGACATCCGCGTCGAAGACGTGCCACTGCCGGTTTCGCCGCCCGCCGGTTGGGTGCAGATCCGCGTGCAGTGGTGCGGCATCTGCGGCTCCGACCTGCATGAATACGTGGCCGGGCCGGTGTTCATTCCGGTGGACGCGCCACACCCGCTGACCGGGATCAAGGGCCAGTGCATCCTCGGCCATGAGTTCTGCGGCGAGATCGTCGAACTGGGTGCCGGCGTCGAAGGCTTCACTGTCGGCGAGCCAGTGGCGGCGGACGCCTGCCAGCACTGCGGCACCTGCTATTACTGCACCCACGGGCTCTACAACATTTGCGAGAACCTGGCCTTCACCGGGCTGATGAACAACGGTGCGTTCGCCGAACTGGTCAACGTACCGGCCAACCTGCTCTACAAACTGCCCGCCGATTTCCCGGCCGAGGCCGGTGCGTTGATCGAGCCATTGGCGGTGGGCATGCATGCGGTGAAAAAGGCCGGCAGCCTGCTGGGCCAGAACGTGGTGGTGGTCGGTGCCGGGACCATCGGCCTGTGCACCATCATGTGCGCCAAGGCCGCCGGGGCGGCCCAGGTGATCGCCCTGGAAATGTCTGGTGCGCGCAAGGCCAAGGCCCTGGAAGTCGGGGCCAGCCATGTGATCGATCCGAACGAATGCGATGCCCTGGCCGAAGTCCGCCGCCTGACCGCTGGCCTGGGGGCCGATGTCAGTTTCGAATGCATCGGCAACAAGCACACCGCCAAACTGGCCATCGACCTGATCCGCAAGGCCGGCAAGTGTGTATTGGTGGGCATTTTCGAGGAACCGAGCGAGTTCAACTTCTTTGAGCTGGTCTCCACGGAGAAGCAAGTGCTGGGCGCGCTGGCCTACAACGGTGAGTTCGCCGATGTGATTGCCTTCATCGCCGACGGACGCCTGGACATCTCACCGCTGGTGACCGGGCGCATCCAGTTGGAGGAGATCGTCGGGCAGGGCTTCGAGGAGTTGGTGAACAACAAGGAGCACAATGTGAAGATCATCGTGTCTCCCGCACGGATCTGAGAGCGCCCGGGTGGGCGATTTGGCGATGGCCGGCAGCGGCCATCGCCTTTTTTTCAGGTGTAGTTCAGGTATAGGCCAGCAATCGGCCGCAGAGAATGACCGAGATCCATAGCACCATGGACACCAGTGCTTGAATTCTGGCCTGGCCGGGGGTCTTGTGACCGGTGTCCCATTGCTCGACCGAACGGTAGGTTCCAACGTGGAACAGCAGGGCGTTGAGGCCCGCCGCCGCGATCAGGCAGAGTTTGAGGATGAAGACGTCGTTGCCGGCAAAATCATGGGGATGCGCACTGAACATCATCAACCCGGCAGGCACGATCAATAGCAGGGCCGCAACGGCCCAGGGCAGCAGGTGGCGGGCCAGTGCGGTCACGGCGATGCCCTTGGACAGCCCGAGGAGGCGCAGGTCGAACATCAATACCGCGCCGACCAATATCGAAAAGCCGATAATGTGCACCACTTCCACCAGCGGATAGAGCCACAACTCGCTGCGCATGGCCAACGCCAGGGACGAATCGCTCAGACGGTCCATCCAGCCTTGGGCTGAGCCTGCCTGGGAGGCCTGCATCAGCGTAACTCGGTGGTCTTGTCGTCGATGGTGATGCGTTCGGCGCGTAACTCGTCGGGTTTGTTGCGGTTTGCATAGCCGACCACGGTGGCGCGGTTACCCGCTTTGAGCATGTCTTTGCTCAGGCCCCGATTTTCCATGCGTGACGGCGGGGCCAGCACGACGGTCCAGGTTTTGTCCGTGGTTTGCAGGCGCACGTAGCCATGGGGATGGGAATAACCGGCTTCCTTTATCGTGCCTTCGAGCGTCAGGGGATTGCTGGCGTCGTATTCGCTCCAGCCATGGTGGGCAAGGGCCGCCGTGGCGACCAGCATCAATGCCAAACCGATGCTACGAAGAATGAAGTTCATGGCAAGGTCTCCTTTGGGTGATCCGTTCAACCAGGCAGGTATTCGCGCCAGACCCGCCGTTCATCCAATTGAAGCAGTTGCTCCTCGTTCTTGCGAAACGGTCGGTCGCAGTCGAGAAAAAACTCATCGAGTTGTGGCGGCGCGACGTGGGTGGCGCTGAGCATGGTGTGAACCTGTCCACGATGATGGATCTGATGTTCGAACAGGTGCAACAGCAGCCGGTCGATTCGTTCCTGCACCACACCGTCGACACGCACCAGGTCGACGGAGCGGGCGAGGTCTTTTTCCCGCAGGGTTTCGCAAAACGCCACCAGCCGCTGATCGGTCTGGGTTTGGCTTTGCTTCAGTTGGGCAAAGGCCAGGGTTTCAGAAAAGTCCTTTATCTGGCCGTCCCGGTCGCCTTCCAGGGCGGTGAGGTAATAACGGTCCACTTCCAGGATGTGGCACAGCGTGGCTTGGATGGACGGGAAGAACCCCGTGCGCGGCGCCGCGTAGTCAGCCTCGCTCAGATTCGCGCAGGCGCTGAGCAGCCTGTGGTTGGCCCATTGATTGTTCAGGGCCTGGGCCAGGAAATAATTCATGGGAAGCCTCCCTATCATGTCCGCCACAAATCCTGTGGGAGCGGGCTTGCTCGCGAAGACGGCGGCACACACAGCATAGTCATATCAGATAGACCGCTTTCGCGAGCAAGCCCGCTCCCACACAGGGCGCCCTTACCTCAGGGGGCAGTCCTAAAGCCCCACATCCGGCAACACCGGCCGATTGGCCAGGGCCTTGGCCATGATCTGCTCCACATACACCCGGTCCGCTTCCGGCAGCGCCAGGCGCGGTGGGCGGGTGAGGGCGCTGCCGCGGCCGGCGATGGCTTCGCACAGCTTGATGCATTGCACCAGGTCGGCGCGGGCGTCCAGGTGCAGGATCGGCATCAGCCATTCGTAGATGGGCATCGCCTCGGCGAAGCGTCCGGCGCGGGCCAGGCGGAAAATGGTCTCGCCTTCTTTTGGGAACACGTTGGACATGCCCGAGACCCAACCTTCGGCACCCACGGCGAGGCTTTCCAGTACCACGTCATCGAGGCCTGCGAACAACACAAAGCGATCGCCGACTTCGTTGCGCACGTCGATAAAGCGCCGGGTGTCGCCGGAGGAATCCTTGAAACACACCACGTTGTCGCAATCGGCCAGAGAAATCAGGATGTCCGGTGTCACGTCATTCTTGTAGATCGGCGGGTTGTTGTAGACCATCAGCGGCACGTCGGCGTGCCGGGCCACGTAGCGGAAATGCTCGGCGGTCTCGAAGGGCTTGGAGCCGTAGACCAGCGCTGGCATCAGCATCACCCCGTCGACGCCGACCTTGCGCACTGCGTTGGCAACCTTGGCGGCTTGCACGCTGGTGAATTCGGCCACGCCGCAGATCACCGGCACGCGGCCACGGGAAGCGTCCACTGCCACTTCGGTCACGGCGATTTTTTCCTCGGCGCTCAGGGAGGTGTTTTCCCCCACCGACCCACAGACCACCAGGCCGGAAACGCCATCACGAATGACGTTGGAAATCACTTGGTGGGTTTTTTCCAGGTTGATGGAAAAGTCATCGTTGAATTGAGTGGTGACGGCAGGGAAGACGCCGCTCCAGTTGATGCGTTTGCTCATGGTTGTCTCCGTTTTTGATAGTGCTTTTGTGGCGAGGGAGCTTGCTCCCGCTGGGTCGCGAAGCGGCCCTCAGGATCTGACTGATACACCGAGTTGTCAGTCTTCAGGACTGCTTCGCAGTCCAGCGGGAGCAAGCTCCCTCGCCACAAGGGTTTTGGGTGAATCTGAAAGTCATGCGCCCGGCCAGGTATCCGAAAGCCGGTAGCCCTCGGGCCACGGATCGGCCGGGTCGAGCAACAACTGATGGGTCCCGGTGATCCACGCCCGTCCGGCGATGCACGGATAAATCGCCGGGCGTCCGGCCACTTCGGTGAGTGAGTCGATGCGGCAGTGGAATTCGGAACCGATGATCGAGCGGCCGATAAAACGCTCGCCGACCTGCATCAAGCCCTTGGCGTGCAGCACCGCCATGCGCGCCGAGCAACCGGTGCCGGTGGGCGAGCGGTCGATCTTGCCGGGCTGGATCACCACCGCATTGGCGCCGGTGGCGATGCCGTTTTCCTGGACGATGGGCGCGGCAATCTGGCAGAACGAGATGTGCGACCAGTCGGGGTTCAGTGGATGCACGAAGCCCAGTTGTTCGTTGGCGGCGCGGGTGATTTTCAAGCCCACGGCCACCAGTTCGGCGGCTTCCTCCGGGCGAATGGCAAAGCCCAGGCGCTGGGCGTCGACGATGACAAAACTGTCGCCGCCGTAGGCGGTGTCAACCTGCAACGAGCCCAGCCCCTCGACTTCGATCCAGGCATCGAGGCGGTCGGCGAAGGAGGGCACGTTCTTGATTTCAACCCGTTGCACCTTGCCGTCGCGGCAGTCGGCCACGGCTTCGATCAGGCCGCCCGGCGCTTCGAGCACCAGGCGGGTCTGGGGCTCGGTCATTGGCAGGATGCCGCTGTCCAGCAGCACGGTGGCGACGCACAACGAGTTGGAGCCGGACATCGGCGGCGTGTCGGCCGGTTCCATGATGATCCAGGCCATTTGCGCCCGCGGGTCCTTGGCTGGCACCAGCAGGTTGACGTGGCGGAACACCCCGCCGCGGGGCTCGTTGAGGACGAAGTTGCGCAGGGTCTGGTCCTGGGCGATCCAGCGAGACTGTTCCCACACCGTGGCGCCGGGTGGAGGGGCGACGCCGCCGACGATCACATCGCCAACTTCGCCTTCGGCGTGGCAGCTGACGACATGGATGATTTTTGATGAGCGCATGGGTCAAATCCTTGTGTTGTCTATTCGGGCCTCATCGCGGGCAAGCCTTGCTCCCACAAAGGGTTTTGTGGTGCACACGAAACAGTGTGGGAGCGAGCTTGCTCGCGAAGGGGCCATCGGCTATTTCACCGACTTGAGAAAAGCCGCCGTCTCGGGCTGCACCGGATTGCCAATCACCTGGTCCGGCGGCCCGATCTCATGAACCCGGCCATTGCAAAAGAACGCCACGCGGTCGGACACGTCCCGGGCGAAGCGGATTTCGTGGGTCACCAGCACCATGGTCATGCCGTCTTCGGCGAGCATGCGCATGGTGTCCAGCACTTCACCCACCAGTTGCGGGTCGAGGGCCGAGGTGGCTTCGTCGAAGAGCATGTAGTCCGGCGACATCGCCAGCGCCCGGGCAATGGCCATGCGCTGCTGTTGGCCGCCGGAAAGCTTGCCGGGGAAGGCCTTGAGCTTGTCCCCCAGGCCCACATGCTCAAGCTGTTGCACCGCGAGTGCTTCGGCCTCCTGCTTGCTTTTGCCCAACACTTTGCGCGGCGCCAGCATCACGTTTTCCAGCACGGTCAGGTGGGGGAAGGCGTTCCATTGCTGGAACACGATGCCGATCTTCTGCCGCAGGCGATTGAGGTCGGTGGCGCGGTCATGGACCTCGATGCCGTCCACGCGGATGCTGCCTTTCTGGATCGGTTCCAGGCCGTTGATGCACATCAGCAGGGTCGACTTTCCGGAGCCGGAACCGCCGATGATCGACACCACTTCGCCCTTGTCCACCGTCAGGCTCACGCCCTTGACCACTTCCAGGTCGCCGAAGGATTTGTGCACGTTTTCGATCTCAATCATTTTCCTGCCACCTTCTTTCCAGGCGTGCGCCGAGGCGGGCGACCACCAGGCTCATGACGTAGTAAATGAGGCCCGCGATGCACAGCACCAGCAGGGGTTCCTGAATGCGCGTGACGATGGTTTGCGATGCCCGCAGCAATTCGACAATGCCGATCCACATCACCAGGGCGGTGTCTTTCATCACGCCCAGCACCAGGTTCAGCCAGCCGGGAAAGGCCACCCGCGTGGCGATCGGCAGGACGATGAAACGCAGGTCCTGCACATAGCTCAGGCCCAGTGACCGACTGGCCCGACGGGTGCTCAACGGCACCGCCAGCACGCCACCGCGGACGATCTCGGTGAAGTAAGCCGCGGCGTAGACGCCGAGGACGATGCAACCGACGGCGAAGGCGCTGAGGTTCAGGCCGGCGATGCTCTTGAGCGAGTTGAACAGCACGAACTGGATCAGCAGCGGCACGCTGCGGAACACGTCCAGCAACCAGGCCAACGGCAGGCTGGCCCGCGGCAACAACGCCCGCAACAGACCGAACAGCAACCCGGCGAGGGTGCCCAAAAGGATCGACCAGACGGTCAATTGCAGCGTGACCCAGGCCCCCTCGAGCAGGTACAGCAGGTCGTTAACGCTGAGGCTTGTAGAAAACATGACCCACCTCCTCAATAACGAAACAACCGCCAGGACAACAGCCGGGCCAACCCGACGATCAGCTTGGCGATCAGGTAATACAGCAGCGCCGCGAGGGCGAAGTATTCGAAGGTGCGGAAGGTCTTGACGTTGTATTCCTGGGTGACACCGGTGAGGTCGTTGTTCAGGCCGACGACCACGCCCAGGGATGTCATCAGCACCGCCCAGACCATCTGGTTGGTCAACGGGTAGAACACGATGCGCAACAGTTGTGGGACGATGATCATCCGGTAGGCCTGGAAGGCGCTCATCCCCAGGGAGCGGGCGGCGCGCATTTGCGTACTGGGCACAGCCTTGAGGCCGCCGCGAAAGTTTTCCGCCAGGTAGCCGGCGTTGTTGAAGGTGATCCCGGCCAGCAAGGCCAGCCAGGAACTGACGTGCAGCCCGAGGGAGCCGAGGCCGAAGTAGAGGATGTAAATCTGGAACAGCGAGGGCGTGTTGCGGGCGATGGACACCCAGCCATTGCCCACGCCCCGCAGCAAGCGATTCGGGGCCTGGCGCATCACCGTCAGCAGCAGGGCGATCAGCACGCCGAAAATCATCGACAGCGCGGCCGTCTCGAACGTCACCCAGGCCCCGGCGAGCATGTCGGGCAGGGCGCGCAAGGCCGGGCGCCATTGGAAGCTGTAGTCAAACATGAGTCGGGCTCCCCGTGCGGGCGGTGGGTTGCAGCCATGCCGGCGGCTGGCCGCGGGTCGAGGCGGTGCAGGCGGCCTCGACGCATTCGGCGAGGGCGGCAAAGTGCACCCCACGCCCGACCAGGCCCGGTGCGTAGTGGGCGTATTTACCGGAGTTGGTCATCAGCGTGGTGGCGTGGGGCGGAATCACCGGTTCGCCCAGCATGCACCAGCAGGTATCGGTCACCAGCACCGCGCCGAAGGTCTCGATGGCGGCCAGATACCCGGCTTTGCGGGCCTGCTCCAGCACTGTCCGGCCGCAGGTGATCGCCAGCACCACATACGGATGCTTGACCCGGCCCGTGCACAAGGTCGCGAGGGCGGCGAATTCGCTGAGGGAGAAATGCGGGTTACCCAGGGACACCACGTCCACCCAGTTGTCCCGGGCGCTGTTGAGCTCGCGCCAACTGGCAAGCAGGCCTGCGGCATCGACGCTTTCCTGCGGCAAGGTGACGTCGCTCTCCAGGACATCGGCAGGGTCGAGGGCTTCCGGCGTTACCCCGGCGATGTGGAACAACGGCGCGGCGCTGGTGGTGGCGAACGCGGCACCGAAGGCCTTGAGGTCGTCCAGGGTGGGCGCGGCGTGTTCCAGCCCACGTATCAGCGGGATGCGCCGGCCCGCCAGGCTGCCGATGTGATAGCCCAGCAGTGGATAGAAACTGTCGTCCACGTGACCCAGCGCCGGCACGTCGACGATCAGCCGGGCCTTGCGCGGGTCGTCGAGATGGCAGCCGGTCAACGGTGCCCGTCCGCACAGGGCGATGCAGATATCGAGGAAGTCCGGGTACTTCTGCGTGCGCGCCCCCAGCACGCTGTTGGCGTAGACCACGGCGTTGGATTCGGCCCAGACGATTTGTTCGCCGGCCTTTGGCGCGCTGTCCAGCAGGTAGGGGGCGCAGGTGAAACTCAGTTGCGCGCCCATCGCCATGTAGGCATCGCCCAAGGCACTGGCCGGTTCGCCCAGGACCGGATCGACGCCCAGTTCCCGCCAGCGTCGCTGGTCCACGGAAATGGAGTTGAGGGTGGTGGGGACGCGAACTTTCGCCCCCCACTGCACCAGTTGTTCGGCAAAGCGCAGGCTGGCCGGGCCGGTGTAGATGCAGCCGTCGATGTGGGCCTGGGTCACATCCAGCAGTTGTGTGGCGCCCTGGATTTCGGCCATGCGCAGCACGATTTGCATCGCCACCTGGGCGGCCTTGCCGTGGCTGCCGTCGAGCAACGCCCGGTCCTGTTCGCTCAGCGCCAGGGTTGAGGACGTGGGCGGCTGCGGCGCTGGGTCAGAACCTTGCCAACCGTCGTTTGGCGGCCGGCCAGACAGTGTCAGGACGTCGCCTTCCAGGCGTACGAAACCCTGGCCGCGCAGCCCATTGAAGGCCTCGTGCCCCACGCACACCACCGGCAGCGAGCGTTGGAAAATCACCTGCGCCACCAGCACGCCCAGGGTCAGGATTTCATCGGCTTCAGCCAGCACCAGGGCCGCCGGTGCGTGGCTGTTGCTGATCAGTTCCATCAAGACGCTGCTGCCGGTGCAGGAGCCGCGTCCGCTGGGGATCGCCAGCACGCGCCCGGCCAGGCGCTGACCACTCAATGGATGGTGGCGGTCGATGACTTCGCCGCTGGCTGGATCGACCCCGCCCCAGAAACTCAGCCCCACGTCGGCGAACAGCAGGGCGCCCTGGGCGGCACCCTCCACCAGGCTGCGGCCTTTCACACGGACAGGCGTGCTTGGCATGCGCCGATCCTCAGTAGTAGACCTGGGGAACGGTCAGGTTGGCCGGCGGAATGTCGGTGCCGACCCATTTGACGAACAGTTCCTTGTAGCGACCCGTGCGCACCTGCTGGTTGACGAACAGGTTGAGGTAGTTGAGCAGGCCGTATTCGCTGCGCTTGGCGCCGAGGGACACGTAGTCGATGACGTAGGGCGCGTCACCGGCGATCTTCAAGCCCTTGTACTTGCCCGACTTGATGGTCGCGGCGGCCACGGTGTTGGTCACCACGGTGGCATCGATGTGCCCCTGGGCGACGGCCAGCAAGGTGTCGTTCTGCGACTGGTAGGCGCGGAAGCTGCCGCTGCCCCAACTCTTCTGGTCCTTCTCCAGGGCGATGGCTTCGTAGGTGCTGCTGGTGTTGCCCAGGGCTTTGCCTTTGAGGTCGGCGTAGCTGTTGATGCCGGTGTTGTCGCGGGTCAGCACCACCATCTGGAAGGCGAAGTAGGGCACGGTCAGGCCCACGGTCTTGGCCCGCTCCAAGGTGTCGGAGGTAGAGGCGACGATGACATCGGCGCGGCCGGACAGCAGCGCGGGGATTCGGTCGGAGAATGGGGTTTCCACCACTTCGGCATCTACACCGAGGACCTTCGCCAGATCGTTGCAATAGTCCACGTCGAAGCCGGCCGGCTTGTTGCTTTCATCGCGAAAGCCCATCGGGGGAAAGTCCAGGGTCACGGCGCAACGCAGCTTGCCGGAGCCGATGATGTCATCGAGCTTGTCGGCGTGGGCGGGGGCGATGAAAAGCGGGGTGAGGACAACGCTGAGGGCTACGGCCAATGCAGGGTTTTTCATAAATGCCTCGCTGTCGAATAAATGCGGTGAGATATCGTATTGAGGATTTCGTATACGATATTAGATAAGCAATCGGCATGCCCGTTTCCGCTTGAGGCGCAGTATTGTCACTGGAGGGCTGATCTAGAGGCTTTCCCGACTGGCGATGACGCATTATGGGCAGGGAGCTACGTTGTCGCGGGTGTTACAGATGGGAGCAGCCACGGGGCCCGACGCCCCATCAGGGAACAAGAATCAGCGCTGATTCTCGCGATATTGGCTGGGCGACAGGCTGGTCAGGGCCCGAAATTGGCGGCTGAAGGCGCTGTGGTCGGTGTAACCGCAGCGCAGGGCGATCTCGGTGATCGGGAGGTCTTTGTCGAGTAACAGCCGTGAGGCCTCTTCCAGTCGTGCCTTGTGAATCATCTGCCGCGGCGTGAGTTGGAAGATGCGTTTGCAGTGCCGCTCCAGTTGGGCCACCGATAATTCGGCAATGGCGGTCAGCTCGGCGAGACTGATGGGGCGGGCGAAGTGCTGCTTGATATGGGCGTCCACCGCCGCCAGTTTGTGGAACGCCGGATGGCTCGATTGCGGCAGTTGCAGGTCGCGGGAAATGCCGGCCAGGCCGACGATCTGGCCGTCTGGATCGTGCAGGGCGAGCTTGTGGGTCAGGCACCATACGGGCTGGTTGCCGTAATACAAATGCAGTTCGAGCTGGTCGGCCAACTCCCGTCCGCTGGCCAGCACCCGGCGATCCTGTTCGGTGTACAGCGGGCCGAAGCGCTCGGGGAACACCTGGTCGGCGGTGAGGCCGAGCAGGTCGCCGCTGTGTTTGAAACCGCAGCGCCGGGCCAGGGTCTGGTTGACGAAGGCATAGCGGGCCTGCGGGTCCTTGATGAAAAACACCACGTCCGCGAGGGTGTCCAGCAGCGGGGCGATGGGCTGCAGGCTGCGCAGCAGGGTGTCGAGGTCGCAGGGGGCTAGGGAAGTGAGCGAGGGGTACATGGCCGGCGTTGTCTTTTTTGTGGGAGCTATGACGCAGTGTCAGTCGAAAATGTGCTGCCTGTCACGCCGCCATCGCGAGCAGGCTCGCTCCCACAGGGATTTGCGCTGAACTTCGACTTTGCAGGCACCGCAGGAACCCATGTGGGAGCGGTGCTGAATGCAGGTTTTGTGGTTGTGCAGGTCAGGATGGGATGTGTGTCGGGTTCAGGTGGGTGGGGTTTCTTCCAGGTTCAGCAAGGTTTCGATTCGCGCCGGGCTGAAGGGGGGGCGGGGTGCGGGCGGTGTCCAGCCGAACAGGTGTTCCAGGGCGGCGCCGCACACTCGGCCCTGGCAGGCGCCCATGCCGCAGCGGCTTGCCAGTTTCGCTTCGCGCCAGTTTTCGTGGCCGACCAGTTCGCCGTACGGTACGTCTTCGCAGCGGCAGACCAGGGTGTCGTTGCGGGCCAGGGTCTTGAGCCGTGGATCGAGGGCGAAGGCTTTGTTCAATGCCCCGGCAAAACTCTGCCAGCGTGCGCGGCGCGGCCACAGCTGCTGGGCGGCTTCGGTGTTGCCGACGGCGGCATGGCCGGCGATAGCGCCTTCCACCAGCGCCAGTTCGCTGCCGCCAAAACCGGTGCATTCGCCTGCCGCGTAATGTTCACGGCGAGTGGTCGCTTGCCAGGCGTCAACCGCCAGCGCCTGGTCCTCAACCGCGCAGCCCAGGGCCTGGCCTAATTGGGTATTGGGAATGAGCCCGAAGCCACAGGCGAGCCGGTCGCAGGCCAATTCAATCGTCTTGCCTTGTTGATGCAGACGCACGCCCTCCAGCCGTTCCCGACCGAGTGCTTCCACCACATGGGTGTCGGTACGGTAGTGCCGGTCGAACAGATTGAACGATTGGAAAAACTTCCCCGGCCAGCGCGGCAGTTGCGCGGCGAAACCGCCAACAGCGGTGCGGCTGGCCTGCTCGGCGATGCGCAGCACCTGTGCACCTTGATGCTTTGCCGTGGCGGCGCTGGCCAGCAGCAAGGGGCCGCTGCCGGCGATGACCAGCCGTTCGCCGCGCACCGGCAAGCCCCCCTTGATCAGCGCCTGCAAGCCGCCAGCACCGGTCACGCCGGGCAGTGTCCAGCCGGGAAACGGCAGCAGCCGTTCGCGGGCACCGGTGCAGAGAATCAAGCGCTCGTAGCTGATCTGCCAGCCGCGCTCGGCATCTTCCACCAGCAAGGTTTTATCCGCCGCGCAGGCGATCACACGGGCGCCGGCATGGCAGCGTACGTTGGCGCAGGTTTGCAGTTGCTCGCGCAGGCGTCGGGCGGCGCTGGGTAGGTTGGCCTGGGGGCCGTCGCGCCAGATCTGCCCACCGGGCAGCGGGTTGTCGTCCAGCAGCACGATGCGCGCGCCGCTGCTGGCTGCGGCGAGGGCGGCGGCCATGCCGGCGGGGCCGGCGCCAATGATCAGCAGGTCGGTGGTTTCGTTCATGGTCGGGTCTGCACCTGCATGCCGTCGTGGCACAGGGTCTGGCAGGCCAGGCGGCGACGGCCATCGATCAGCACCCGGCACTCCTGGCAGATACCCATGCCGCACAACGGCGCTCGGCGCTGGCCGCTGACCGAGGTGCGACTGCAACCATCCGCGCCCAACGCCAATGCCGCCGCGACGCTGGTGCCGTTGGCAACCGAGAGTGGGCGGCCGTCCAAAAACAAGTCAGGCATGGCTCCAATACTCCTTGGCTAAGTGGATGTCAGGAGCACACCCAAAACCTGTGGCGAGGGAGCTTGCTCCCGCTCGATTGCGCAGCAATCGCAAAAATGTCGGGTCTGCTGCGCAGCCCAGCGGGAGCAAGCTCCCTCGCCACAGGGTCAACCTATCCCCGGAGCAAACAGGGGAAGTGTGTCGGGCTTCAGGCATGGGCCGGTTCTCCCAAAAAACGCTGCGGCAGGTAAGGCTGCGCGGCCAGTGGTGGGGTTTCGTCGAACAGCTGCGCGACGAGCAGGTCGGCCGTTGCCGGCGCCGTTGTGACGCCCAGTCCTTCGTGACCCACCGCCAGCCACAGTCCCTGGCGCTGTGGATGTTGGCCCACCAAGGGCAAGCCGTCGGGGCTCGCTGCGCGAAAACCGGTCCAGGCCCTGATGCCGTTCAGATGCGCCAACCCTGGCAGGTATTCGACGGCGCGCTTGAGCATCTTCGCCAGCATCCAGCCTTCCACCTGCGGGTCGACGGTGCCGAACTGCCGCGAGGCGCCGATGAACAATTGCCCGGTCGGGCGCGGCTGGATATTGCACGCCACCGACGGTCCGCTGGCGTTATGGGCGCTGGTGACGTAGCCCAGTTCCACCAGGGTGTGGGTGACGGTAGCGGGGTAGCGATCGGTGATCAGCAGGTGGCCCTTCTTCGGCACGATCGGCAGTTCCGGGCACAATTCAGTGGCCTGGATGCCATTGGCGAGGACCACCGCTTCGGCGCTCAACCAGCGACCGTCGTCGAGGCGCACGCGATGACCATCGACTTCGCTGACCTGTGCCCGTTGCTGGCGAATGTTCGGCGCGTCGAGCATCCAGCGGGCGGCTGCCGGGGCGTAGAGGATGCCGTCGCCCTTGATCAGCAGCCCACCTTCCAGCCCCGGGCGCAGTTCGGGTTCGCGCTGATGCAGCGCGGCATTGCCGATCAATTCACAGGCTTCGCCATGGGCCAGCAGGTTCAGGTATTTAGTGTGGGCCACCGCCATTTCTTCGGCATTGGCCGCCAGCCACAAGGTGCCGTTGTTACGCCAGGCGCAGCCGTCGGGCAGGGCCGGGGCCAGCTCGCGCCAGCGTTGCAGGGAATATTGACTGAGGGCCAGCTCCGCCGGGTTGTCATCGAGCACCAGCAGGTGCCCCATGCCGGCCGCCGTGGCGCCGTGCCAACCGGCGTCCAGCACCAACACGTTGACGTTGCGTCGGGCCAACGCCTGGGCGCAGGCCGCACCGATGATGCCTGCGCCAATGATGATCACGTCGGCGACATGGCCCTCGCTCACGGACGAATGCCCCAGGCGAACGGGTCATCCGCTTCGATGATCAGTGTGGTTTCGGCGCTGATGTAGGCGCGACCGCGAATGGTCGGCACGATGCGCTCGCCGGAACGCTCATAAGAGCCTTCGAACTCGCTGCCAATGACACTTGCCTGGCGCCAGATCTGCCCCGGTTGCAGTTTTCCATCGGCCGCCAGGCACGCCAGTTTGGCGCTGGTGCCGGTGCCGCAAGGGGAGCGGTCATAGGCCTTGCCCGGGCAGAGCACGAAGTTGCGGCTGTCGGCTTGCGGGTCGTCGGCAAACAGTTCGATGTGGTCGATCAGGCCGCCGTCCTCGCCGCGAAAACCTTGCTGCTCCAAGGCTTGCTGCACGGCGTAGGTGTAGGCGGTCAACGCGTCGAGGTTATCGCCGGCCACTCGCTGGCCATGTTCGGCGACCAGGAAAAACCAATTGCCGCCCCAGGCCACGTCGCCCACCACCTGGCCGATGCCGGGCACCTCCAGGGCCAGGGCCTTGCGGTAACGGTAGGCCGGCACGTTGCGCACGCTCACCGAGCGGTCTTCGTGCAAGGTTGCCTGTACCGTGCCTACCGGGGTTTCGATGCTGTGCACGCCGGGGCCGATCCGGCCCAGGTGGGCCAGTGACGCCACCAGGCCGATGGTGCCGTGGCCGCACATGCCCAGGTAGCCGCTGTTATTGAAAAAGATCACGCCGGCACAGGCGCTGGGGTCCACCGGCTCACAGAGCAGCGCCCCCACCAGCACATCGCTGCCCCGCGGTTCGAGCACGCAGGCGCTGCGCCACGCGTCGTGTTCCGTGGCCAGGCGTTGCTTGCGCTCGGCCATGCTGCCCTGGCCCAAGTCAGGAAAACCGTCGGTGACCAGTCGGGTCGGTTCGCCGCCGGTATGGGAATCGATCACGGTGATGCGTTTCATGGGAGGGCCACGTCCGTTCAGATGAGTGACGGCAAGCGTGGCCCGCGCCGGGGGGTGACGGCTTGATGGATTTATCTGTCACCGATGACGAAATCGGCACAGTGCCGGCCCATCAATGGCTGGAAGGCAGGAACTTGAACAGGGTCTCGCAGACCCCGGCGATGTGTTCGTCCAGCAGCTTCACCGCGTGCTCGACATCGCCAGCGCGGCAGGCCTTGATGATTTCCCGGTGCTCGTGATCGGCGCGTTCCTTGCCCGCCGAAAGGCTCATCTGCATGCGCAAGTAGCGCTCCAGCTTGTCGTGGACCGAGCGGATCAGACTAACCATGAAGGGCCGTTGCGCCGGTTCGTAGAGACAGGCATGCAGTTGCCAGTTCAGTTCGGCCCAGCGCCCGACGTCGTCTTCACCGATGAACTCCCGGCAGATGCTTTCGGCGCGGGCGAAGGTGGCTTCGGTCATGTTGGGAATCGCCAGGCGCAGCACTTTGTCTTCCAGCAGCATCCGCACCTCGAACATCTGCGCCAGCTCCGCCTCGGAAATGCGCGTCACCATCGCCCCGCGATTGCGCTGGAACATCACCAGGCCCTCGGCCTCCAAGCGCTTGAGAGCCTCGCGCACGGGGATCTTGCTGACGTTGAACTGCCGGGCGATGTCATCCTGGCGAATGGGCTCGTCCTCGGCAAAGTGCCCGGCCACAATGGCATCGCGCAGGTGGCGGGTGATGATTTCCGAGGTGGAAGGGGTGTTGCCCAGGTCAGGCAGGTTGAACTTGGATAAAGTCACGGTGGCGGGTCGTTCGGCTTAGGTGGGGATATGGTATACGACTTTGCCGAGCGTGGTGTCGAGCTGTCCCAGGCTTCCTCCAATCCTTCAGCCAGACCCCTGTGGCGAGGGAGCTTGCTCCCGCTCGATTGCGCAGCAATCGCAGAATGTTGGGGTTGCTGCGCAACCCAGCGGGAGCAAGCTCCCTCGCCACAGGTTGGTGTGCTCAGCCGTGGGATAGCTGGCTCACATAAGCCTGCGTCCGGACGATGCGCCATCCGGTGACGGACGCCCCCGCCAGCAGCGCCAGGCCGAACACGATCAACGCCACGTCAGCGCCGAAAGCGTCAGCCAGCAACCCGGTCACCACCACCGGGAGGCTGAACCCGACATAGGCGAACAGGAAGAACCCGGCGCTGACCCGGGCCTTTTCCGTGCTGGCCATGGCCGTGACGGCTGACAGCCCGCCCAGGTACAGGAAACCGTAGCAAGCGCTGCTGGCGCCCAGCGCTCCGAGCAACACGGCGAGCAGCGAGCCGGCGCTCGCGCCCCAGGCCAGCAACACGTAGCTCGCAGGCAGGATCAACAGGCCCAAGCCCGTCGCCCTGGCCGGTTGCATGCGCCGAACCCAGGGCTGGAAGAGCAAGCCGCAACTGATGACCGTGAAGGTCGACAGGCCAGACCAACGCTGCAAGTCGTGGGTCGCCAGCACTGACGGCAATATGGCGATGACCAGGCCCGAGGTCGCCCAGGCCAGCAGCATGGAAAAACTGTAGGGCAGGCTGCCGGCGGGAAACAACGGCAGGCGCAGCAACGGTGCGTCTTTGATTTTCAGCGCCGGGTCCGGTAACCGCCAGACCACGACGATCGCGATGGCAGCCAACATCAGCTGCAACCAGAAGCTGCCGGGCGTGGCGCTGTGATGGACGAACAGGAACAGACTGGTCAACGCCGCGCCCAGGCCAAAGCCCAGGGAGGTGCTGGCGGTGACCCGGTTGGCCGGCGAGCGGGGATCGCGGGTTGCCATGAGCTCGGCCATATAGGCGGTTGATGTGGTCGAGGCCAGCCCTGTGCCGATCCCCATCATCAGGCGCGCCACGCCCAGCGCCTCCAGGCTTGGCCAGAGCAGTGTTACCAGCGTCGCCAGCATCGACAGCCCGAGCGCGACCAGGATCAACGGTTTGCGTCCCACCCGGTCGGCCAGCCCGCCGAACGCCAGCAGGACCGGCAGTACGCCCAGCACATAACCGGAAAACGCCACCGCCGTGGCGCCGGCCCCGTAGCCGGACAACTGCGCGTAGGTGGTGTACAGCGGCGCCTGCAGGTTGACCGCAAGGGTGATCAGGCAAAGGCCGAAAGCCAGCCCCCAGGAATGTCGATGCGATGCTTTCAAGGGTGTTCCTTAAAGGGTGTGCATGAAGTCCCGGGGACTATCACTGCCGGGCACAGCGCAAACAAGGAACAGACCCAGGCCATTTGTGCTTAACTGTTCGCTCGAAAATCGAGAACACTTAGCCAAGAGTGCCAGCCGTGGACCTGAAGATTGATCGCAACGTTGCCGAGCCCGTGATCCGGCAGCTCGTGACGCACCTCATGGGCTGGATCAACGCCCATGGCATCCGCCCCGGCGCGCGCATGCCGTCCATTCGCCAACTGGCCCGGGAAAACAGCCTGAGCCTGTCGAGCGTGATCAAGGCCTATGACCAACTGGTCGCCAGCGGGGTGCTGGAGTCCCGGCACGGCGCGGGTTTTTTTGTCGCGCAGCAGTTGGCCCAGCCGGTGGAACCTGCACCTGAAGCGGATAACGCTCGGTGGCGGTTGTTCGACAATGAATCGACGCAGCTCAAGCTCGGTTGCGGCTGGCTGCCCGACGCCTGGCGCGACGACACCGACCTGGGCCAGGCGATCCGCCAAGTGGTGCGCAGCGACAACCATGCGTTGTTCAACTACAGCACCCCGTTGGGCTCGCCTCATCTGCGCCTGCACCTTCAAAAGCGCCTGGGCCTGATCGATATTCATGTCGACCCGACGCAGATCATCACCACCCAAGGTGCCAGCCAGGGCCTCGACCTGCTGGTGCGAACCCTGCTCAAGCCCGGTGACCTGGTGCTGGTGGAAAGCCCCGGCTACTACAACCTGTTCAATCTGCTGAAACTGCATGGGGTCCAGACCCTGGCGGTGCCAAGAACCGCGCAAGGCCCGGACATCGCCCGCCTGGAACAGCTTCTCGGCGAGCATAAACCCTCGTATTTCTTCATCAACAGCATGTACCAGAACCCCACTGGCACCAGCCTGGCGCCGAGCGTGGCCTATCGTCTGCTGCAACTGGCAACCGCCCATGACTTTCGCCTCATCGAGGACGATATCTACGCCGATTTCCAGAACGGTCCGACCTCACGCCTGGCCTCCCTGGATGCCCTGGACCGGGTGATTTATCTGGCGAGTTTTTCCAAGACGCTGTCCAGTTCGCTGCGCATCGGTTACGTGGTCGCCCACCCCGAGATCATCCAGCGCCTGGCCGAAGTCAAGATGATTACCGGCATCGGTTGTTCGCTGCTGGCGGAAAACGTGGTGGCGACGTTGCTGGCCAACGGTGCTTACCGCAAGCTGATCCAGCGCTTGCGCCAGCGCCTGAACAAGCAGATGGCAAGTACGCTGCGCCAGCTGGACCCGGCCCACTGGGAGGTATTTGCCGAGCCGATGGGGGGCCTGTTCGTCTGGGCCAGGCCGCGGTGCCTGGCGGCACAACGGGTGCAGCAGATCGCCCGGGAGCTGCAAATCCAACTGTCCCAGGGCTCAACGTTCCTGCCACAAGGGGAGGCGTGCGATTGGTTGCGGTTGAACGTGGCTTATACCCAGGATCATCGTGCGCAGGTGTTCTTCCAGCGGGTGGAGCAGGAGTCGATTGCGGCGGGCCAATAGGGTATGGGGGGATTGTTCTGGCGCCATCGCGAGCAAGCTTTGCTCCCACAGGGGAGGCAGGGGCCAACCACAAGACTTGTTCCCGCTGAAGATCCTGTGGGAGCAAAGCTTGCTCGCGATGACGGACTGACCGGTCACAAAAAACATCGACGCTAATGGGAATAGATATCAAACGACAATGAGTTACTGTATCTTTCGCGACACATTTTTGTCAGCCTCCCGATGTGGGTGGTTTGTTTCCATTAGGATTGTGCATCGATGCGTCGGATTCTCGTTTCACTGTGTGTGCTCCAGGCTTACTCCGTTTCCACCTGGGCAGAAGAGCCAATCCCTGCCACCCCGTCGACCCTTGAGCTGCAAGCCACGGATATCGTCGGTAACGCCGACTATGAATCAGCACAAGGCCCGGTGAAGGGCTATCACGCCACCCGTTCGGCCAGCGCCACCCGTACCGACACGGCGATCCATGAAACCCCGCAATCCATTTCCGTGGTGTCTCGCGACGTTGTCGAAGACCTCGGCGCCACGCGCCTGCAGGACGCCCTCGATTATGCCGGCGGGGTCGGCCGGGGCAACAACTTCGGCGGCCAGGGCCTGACCACCTTCACCGTACGCGGCTTCACCACTGGGGAGTTCTACCGCAACGGCTTCCCGATCAACCGTGGCTACCCGAACATGCCGGACGCCAACACCATCGAGCGGCTGGAGGTCCTGCGCGGCCCGGCCACCATGCTCTATGGCCGCGGCGACCCGGGCGGTACCTTCAACGTGGTGTCCAAACAACCATTGGCCGAGCGCACGGTGACCCTGGGCAGCCAGGCCAGCGACCAGGGGATGCGTCGCGGTACGCTGGACGCCTCCGGTCCACTGGACGAAGAAGGGCGCCTGGCTTATCGCCTGAACGTGATCGGCGAGGGCGGCGATACGTTCCGCGACCACGTCGAGACCGAGCGCTACGGCATCGCGCCGGTGGTGAGCTGGCAGGTCAACGACACCACGCGCCTGACCTTCGAAGGCGATTTCATGCGCAACAATGCGCCGCTGGACCGTGGCCTGACCCATTACGCCGGCCAGCGCGGCACCGCGTCGCGCGATACGTTCTTCGGCGAAAAAGACGCCGGCAAGCTGCACAACGACAACAACATGCTGCAGGTGCGTTTCGAGCACATGCTCAACGACGACTGGACCCTGGCCGGTGGTACCCAATGGCTCGACGGAACCTTGCAGGGCAATGCCGTGGAGGGCAACAGCATCGGCGCCGATGGGCGTACCCTGAGTCGCAACTTCAACTACCGCAAGCTGGAATGGACCGACCGCGACACCCAGCTTAACCTCACCGGGCATTTTTCCACCGGCGGGTTCGAGCACACGTTGCTGACAGGCATCGAGTATGAGGACTACGACTACCAGTCCATCATCCAGCGTTCCTCCGGCGCCGCCGGTGCCTACCCGATCGATATCTTCGACCCGGTGCATGGCCAGCCACGCCCGGCCTTGACGCGCAAGCCCACCGATGACCAGGAAAACCTCAAGACGTTTGGTGTGTTCGTCCAGGATCAGTTGGCGCTGACTGAGCGCTTGAAGTTGTTGGCCGGGGCGCGTTTCGAGCGGTTCGAGCATCAGTACGAGAGCTTCGTCCCGCAGAACCCGCCCGGTAGCCGGAACTGGGACGTCACCGACAGCGCCGTCACCCCGCGCCTGGGTGTGATCTACGACCTGACCGACACCGTGGCGGTCTATGCCAATACCGCACGCTCGTTCAAACCCAACACCGGTGCCAGTCGCGAAGGTGGCGGGGGGTTCAAGCCGGAAGAGGGCAAGTCCTACGAAATGGGTGTCAAGTGGGAAGCGCTGGATCGCCAGTTGAGCGTCGACGCAGCGATCTACCAGATTGAAAAGCGCAACGTCCTCACGCCCGATCCGCTTGATTCCACCTTCAACGTCGCTGCCGGGGAAGTGCGCAGCCGTGGCTTTGACTTGAACGTGGCGGGCAATTTGACGCCGGAGTGGCGCGTGATCGGTGGTTACGCCTATGTGGATGCCGAAGTGACCAAGGACATCAACATCCCGTCCGGCACTCGCCTGCTCAACGTGCCCAAGAACTCCTTCAGCCTGTTGAACGTCTACGAGTTCCAGGACGGTGGCCTCAAGGGCCTCGGCCTTGGCGTAGGTGCCAAGTACGTCGATGAGCGGGCCGGCAATACCGCGGCCAGCACCTTTACCATGGACAGCTACACCGTCGTGGACCTGCTCGGTTACTACAAGGTCAACGAGCGGATCCGCCTCAACCTGGATCTGAAGAACCTGTTTGACGCCGACTACGAAGAGGGTGCATTCGGTGGCGTCTATGCCTACCCAGGCGCACCGCGGACCGTGCAGGCTGGTATCTCCTACACGCTCTAAGTCCCGCGCTTCATGAAAACCCCGAAGGTTCTGCCTTCGGGGTTTTTCTTTTTATCACTTGCCTCTTTACCACTTGCCTGTGCTCATCCCGCCGTCCACCGGCAGTATCGCGCCAGTCGTGAAATCGGCGCCCGCCAGGTACAACACGGCCTCGGCAATTTCCTCGATGGTGCCCACGCGACCGGCCGGGGCCAGGTTGTCGAGGAATTCGCGGTGAGCCGGGTCGTGCATGGGCGTGTCGATGATGCCGGGGGCGACTGCGTTGACCTTGATGTTGTGGGGCGACAGTTCCAGGGCCAGGGCGCGGGTCATCTGGTTGACGCCGCCCTTGATCAACACCGGTAGTGCTGCCGGCACCTGGATGTTCGGTTGCAGGGCCACGGCGGCCGAAATGTTGATGATGAAGCCTTGCTGGCGCCCGATCATGTGTGCGGCAGCAGCCTGGCTGGCGTAGACCAGCCCCTTGAGGTTGGTGTCCAGCAGCGCGTTCAGGTCCTGGGGGCTGTATTCGACGAAGGGTTTTGGCAGGAAGAAACCGGCGTTGTTCACCAGCCCGTCAACGGCGCCAAACGCCGCGACGGCTTGGCTGATGAGGGCGGTTGAAGTGGCCGGATCAGCGATGTCGCCGGCCACGCCGATGAAACCCGCCGGGTGGCCGAGCTCGGCGGCGGCAGCGTCAAGGCCGGACGGGGAGCGGGCATTGCCCACCACGTTATAACCCCGATCCAGGAACGCCTTGACCAGACCCAGGCCGATCCCGCTGGAAGCGCCGGTGATGATGACGGTTTTGTTGAGGCTCATGATTGACTCCTGATCACATTGAGTTGAACCGATGCGCCTGTGTTGGCGGTGGTTGAGTTCAGGGTATTGATGCGCCAGAGTTTGATAAATAAGGCTTCTGGTACTTGAGTTGATACGTCATGTAATCAATGGCCGGGGCCACACATACCCCCGGTGGACCCCTGTGGGAGCGAGCTTGCTCGCGATGGCGTCAGGCCAGTCGGTATTGATGCTGACTGACACACTGCTATCGCGAGCAAGCTCGCTCCCACAGGATTGTCAGGCAGTCCGGTTGGTAGGCAGAAAAAAGCCCGGTCAATCGGACCGGGCTCGGAAGGGTGGAGGGTTATTCCTTGGGAAGACTTCGATACTGCGTCGTCGTCATCCCCGCGTATCCCCAATTATCCGTGTCGACCTCCTCGATCACGATATGGGTCAAGTGTGGGTCCTTGCCCAGTACGCGCTGGAGGGTTTCGGTGATTTCGGAAATCACCTGGGCTTTCTGTTCACGGGTGACGCCGTCTCGGGTAATTCGCACATTGACGAAAGGCATGTTGCACTCCTGCTGCTGAGAAAGTGCGCAGGAAGAATCCCACGCCGTTGAGGGCCCACTGTATTTATATGCCGCAGACTGATAAACAGGCCTTTGGAAACTTCAGTTGATACGCGGTGTAATGAATCATGAAGCGTCATTTCGAAGACCTGCAGTTGGGCAGCATAGAACTGTTCTGCCTGGCGGCGGAGGCGGGCAGCTTCACGGCGGCGGCGCAGTTGGCGGGGGTTACCCCGGCGGCGGTGAGCCGCTCGATCTTTCGCCTGGAAGAGCGCCTGGGCTCACGGCTTTTCGTGCGCACCACCCGCAGCATTCGCCTGACCGAAGCCGGCAAGATTTATTTCGAGCAATGCCGCCAGGCGTTGACGCAACTGGTCGAGGCGCAACAGGAAATGATGGGCGCGCAATCGGTGCCGTCCGGGCAACTGCGCATCAGCCTGCCCACAACTTACGGTCATCACCGCATCCTGCCCTTGCTGCCGGCCTTTCGGGCGCTGTACCCGCAAGTGACTGTGGACCTGCACCTGAGCAATCGAAACATCGATTTCGTGGCCGAAGGTTATGACCTCGCCATCCGGGTGCGGGCCCAACCCGACTCGTCGATGATTGCCCGACTGCTGGAAGACGGGAAACTGGTGGTGGTCGCGTCTCCTGACTATCTGCGCAAGGCCGGCACGCCGCAGGTTCTTGAAGACCTGGACGACCACGAATGCATCCAGTTCGAATTGCCCAGTAGCGGGCGACGGATTTCCTGGTTGTTCAATGTCGAGGGCAAGGAAAAGGAGGTGTTCGGCGAAGGGGGCTATTGCTGTTCGGATGATGTGCTCGGCGGCGTGACGCTGGCCAAGCATGGCGCGGGCTTGTTCCAGACTTACAAATTCATCGTCGAACAGGAGCTCGCCAACGGGCAACTGGTGGAGGTGCTTGCGCCTTTCGCGGGGCGCTCACGGCCGTTCACCTTGCTCTATCCTCACGGCCGGTACGTACCGCAGCGGGTGCGTGCTTTTGTGGATTTCCTGTTGCAGTACCGGGAGCAGTGGGCCGCGATTTGAGGGGAAAAAACTACCGGCGATGGGAGCAATCTGTGGCGAGGGAGCTTGCTCCCGCTTGAGTGCGAAGCGCTCACAGAAAGGGCCGCTACGCAGCCCAGCGGGAGCAAGCTCCCTCGCCACAAGGAATCACTGCAGCCTCAAGTGAACAAAATTCCGCCTGCCACAGAGGTGTTCCCGGTCAACCCGCTATCAGAACCGAAACGCCTGACGACCGATCAGCAACCACTTGCCATTCTTCTGCTTCTGCCAGATCTGGAAGTTCTCGATTTCCGTTGGCACCACTTCAGTACCCTTGAGCGCCTGCGCCGAGAAGTGGTTGCGCACCAGCGCCACATCACCTGACAAGGTGATTTTCTGGTTCTTCATTTCCAGGGTCTTGAATGCGCTCTTGCCCGTTTCGATGTCGGCGATGAAGGCTTTCTTGTCCTGGATGTTGCCGCTGGAGTGTCCATAAGTGAGGTTCTCGGCGGCCAGGGCCTGGAGCTGGGGGATGTCTTTGTGCAGCATGGCTTGGGTCAAATGATCGACCGCCTGGGCCACCTCCTGCTCGGGGGATGTGGCGGCGGCCGCCGCGTAGCCGCTGAACAGGCACAAGAAGCTGATGACCAATGTCGTTTTTTTCATGGGGATTTCCTTATTTTTGTAGGTATCGGGAGCGCGAGCGATTATTGGCTCGTCGGTCATCGTACAACTTGTTTTGAGATGGGGGAACAGCCGAGCGAGTGTGCGTTGCTTTTTCGATAAAAAAGATTGCGATCAGGTTCCTTGGGCTATCGGGCAAGGTGCCATGTGATAACGCAACAATTTATAGCCAATCAACTGTAGGAAAATTCCCCAAAGCATCCGCCAACGTATTATCTACGGCATGACCTCGTTTAATATCGATGACCCCGGAGCGTCTCGTAAGAGACTGTATTTACACCAATACAGCCCCAAGAAATAACGAAGAAAAATCGCCACGTTTAATTGCCATAAACATACCTAGCGCGACACGTTTAAATACATTCCACATTACGCCCTAAAGGCTACGAGACCTTGCGTCCTAACTTACGCATGCGTCAGAATCCGCTGGCTTGTGCGCTTTGCCCCTGGCCTCTATCGTTTACCTGCCACTGCCCATCAGTGGTCGGGTTTAGTCGCCCATCAGGTTTGGTAAGGTGCTTGAGCACCGTTCAGTCAGGTCATTTATATTCCTGCACTAAATGGTGGTTGTGCGCAGGGCGTCCTCGGGCGCGCCGGGTTTTACCAATTCCTACCGGTCGACTAACCTGCGTACAGCCGCCACCCTTCTTTTAGTCGAGAACGGTTGCAGCTCCAATGTAGGAATTGTCACTTATGTTCAAAGTAACTCCCAACCCCCCGGATATCGATTCGGTACTCTACGGCGACTCTCTCGACCCCGAAAAGTTGAAAGAGGCGGCAGACCGCGCGCTCAAGTACTACCTGAACCCCGGGGCGACGAAAACGCAGATACCGCCCCGCAAGCCCTGCACGATCTTCACCATCGACGCAGCGGTGGATGACGAAACGTTACTCGTTGAGGCGTGCGAATCCTTGGCATCCGCCAGCGTGATGGTCAGCGACCTCACCGATTTGACGGACGGCCCAAGACGCCAAACGATGCTGGTGCTGCAACGGGTCATCATGTTGGGTGAGCTAGCGGTCAATCGAGTACTGGATAACCACAAGCCTGGGTAGTCGCCAGGTAGTGTTGTGGGGGGCGCCGCAAGCGCCCTCACAACCTAGGTCCACGAAGCTCGGTGGAACGTTGGGTGCCGTCAGGCACTGCCAACCGCATGGGCCTTGTTGCTCCGCCTTCACAACCCCTCCTGAACCGCCCCCCGAATCCCCTCCAGCAACATGGTGAACGCCGGATTGTCGTTGTCCTCGCGCCACACCAGGTGTAACTCGCTCTGCACCCCTTCGCCCAGGTCGATCTCGCGAAACACTACCTGCTTGAACACCACGCTGCTGGCGCAACGCGGCACCAGCGCCAGGCCCATGCCGGCGTTGACCAGTGCCAGGATCGTCAGCGACGACCCCAGCCATTGCACGAACTGCGGCGCGACCCGGGCCGAGCGAAGTGTGCCGGTGAGCAGTTCGTTGAAGGGCGGGTAGGCGGCGTGGGAGTACATGAGGAACGGTTGGGCGTCGAGGTCCTGGACGCTCACGGTCTCGGCGCTGGCCAGCGGATGTCCGGCAGGCACCGCCAGCACGAAGGGTTCGCGCACCAGGCATTCGGTGGCGTAGCCGGTTTCCAGCAGGGGCGAGCGGACGATGCCCAGGTCGATGCGCCGGGCGCGCAGGGCTTCGTGCTGCTGGTAGGTGTTCATCTCCGCCAGGACGATTTTGACCTGGGGCTGTTTCAGCCGGGCCTCGGCAATCACCTTGGGCAAGAACTCGTATACCGCGCTGCCGACGAAGCTGATGGTCACCGAACCGATGTCACCCTGGGCAAAGCGCCGGGCGGCGATGGCGGCTTGTTGGGCCTGTTCCAGCAGGTTCTGCGCTTCGATGAAAAACGCCCGGCCGGCAGCAGTGAGCGCCACGCTGCGGGTGCTGCGGGTAAACAGCTCGACGCCCAGGTGGTGCTCCAGCAATTGGATCTGCCGGCTCAGCGGTGGCTGGGTCATGTTCAGGCGTTCGGCGGCGCGACGGAAGTTGAGTTCGGTCGCCACGGTGGTGAAGCAGCGTAGCTGGGCCAGTTCAAACATTGATTCAATCCAGGTATCAATCAAGTGCCAAGTTAGATTAGACGGGAACAATCCGCCGCGTCCATCATCGTCCCGTTCCCCACAAAAACAATGATCGGGAGGCACCCCTTGAATAACGTAACGGACTCCACCCATGACAGCACCCTGGCGCTCGCGGCGGCCAAGGTCAAACGTCATGTCCTGCCGCTGGTGGTGGTGATGTTCATCGTCAACTACATCGACCGGGTCAACATCGGCTTCGTGCGCAGTCACCTGGAAACCGACCTGGGCATTGGCGCCGCAGCCTACGGGCTCGGTGCCGGGCTGTTCTTCGTCGGCTACGCGCTGTTTGAAGTGCCGTCCAACATGCTGTTGCAACGCTACGGCGCGCGGGCCTGGCTGACACGCATCATGTTCACCTGGGGCGCGGCGGCCATGGCCATGGCCTTTGTGCGTGGCGAGACCAGTTTCTATGTGCTGCGCTTCATCCTCGGAGCGGCGGAGGCGGGGTTCTTTCCCGGCATCATCTACTACTTCACCCAATGGCTACCCGCCAACGAGCGCGGCAAGGCGATGGCGATCTTCCTCAGCGGCTCGGCCATCGCCTCGGTGATTTCCGGCCCGGTGTCCGGCGCCTTGCTGCACATCAGCGGGTTGGGCCTGCATGGCTGGCAGTGGATGTTCCTGATCGAAGGTTTCGCCTCCATCGTGCTGTGCGGGTTTGTCTGGTTCTGGCTGCAATCGCACCCGAGCCAGGCGAAATGGCTGACGGCTGACGAGAAAAGCGTATTGATCGCCGCCATCGCCGAAGAGCAACGGGCCCGGGAAGCGGCTCAGGTGATCAAGCCGTCGATGTTCAAGTTGCTGGCCGACCGGCAGATCGCGCTGTTCTGTTTCATCTACTTTTCCATCGCCCTGACCATCTACGGTGCCACGTTCTGGCTACCGAGCATGATCAAGAAAATGGGCAACCTGGGGGACTTCCAGGTCGGTTTGCTCAATTCCATTCCATGGATCATTTCCATCATCGCGATGTACGGCTTCGCTGCCCTGGCCGGCAAATGGAAATTCCAGCAGGCCTGGGTCGCGGTGACGCTGGTGGTCGCTGCGTTTGGCATGTTCATGTCCACCACGGGAGGACCGATCTTTGCCTTCGTGGCGATCTGTTTTGCGGCGATCGGTTTCAAGGCGGCGTCGGCGTTGTTCTGGCCGATTCCCCAGGGTTACCTGGATGCGCGCATCGCGGCGGCGGTGCTCGCCCTGATCAACTCCATCGGCAACCTCGGCGGCTTTGTCGCGCCGACGGCCTTCGGTTTCCTGGAGCAGACCACCGGCTCCATCGAGGGCGGCCTGTATGGGTTGGCTGCCACTTCGCTTGTCGCCGCCGTGGTGATCTTTTTCGCCCGCACCGCACCGAAGCGCGATACCCAGAATTCACTGTCCGGCCGGCCTGAAACCGATGTCGAAGCCGATCAGTCGCAAATCTCTCAAGCTTTGAAACCTGGTCCATCGGGAGCCGCTGTATGAAGATCAAACGCGTCACCGTCACCCCCATTGCTTTTCGCGATCCACCTTTGCTCAACGCCAGCGGCATCCATGAACCGTTCGCGTTGCGCTCAATCATCGAGATCGAGAGCGACAACGGTTACATCGGCCTGGGGGAGAGCTACGGCGATGCACCGGCCCTGGCGATCCAGCAGCAGTTGCAAAGCCAGTTGATCGGTCTGGATCCGTTCAACCTCAACCAGTTGCGGGCTATCGTCCAGGCGACCGTCGCCGCGCAGAAACCGGCCAGCATCGCCGGTGCCGAACTGGCGCCGGGTTCCCACGCGAGCAAGGCGGTGAGCAATGCCTATTCGGCGTTCGAAGTGGCTTGCCTGGACTTGCAGGCCCACTACCTGAACGTGCCGCTGGTGGACCTGCTGGGCGGCGCGATTCGCGACGAGATTCCGTTCAGCGCCTATCTGTTTTTCAAGTACGCCGAACACATCGATTCGCCGTACCCGCCAGACAATTGGGGCGAGGCGCTCGACGAAGAGCAGATCGTCGCCCAGGCTCGGCGGATGATCCAGGACTATGGCTTCAAGAGCATCAAGCTCAAGGCCGGCGCCCTCGATCCGGAGCATGAAGTCGCCTGCATCAAGGCGCTGAAACGGGCGTTTCCCGGCTACCCGTTGCGCATCGATCCCAATGGCAACTGGTCCCTGGAAACCTCGATTCGCATGGCCGAGCTGCTGGGGGATGACCTGCAGTATTACGAAGACCCGACGCCGGGGCTTGCGGGCATGGCCGAGCTGCACAAGCGCACCGGGCTACCGCTGGCGACCAACATGGTGGTCACCGATTTCGATGAGTTTCGCCGCAGTGTGGCGCTGGACAGTGTGCAGATCGTGTTGGCCGACCACCATTACTGGGGCGGCCTGCGCGACACCCAGGTCTTGGCGAAAATGTGCAGCACCTTCGGCCTGGGCGTGTCGATGCATTCGAACTCGCACCTGGGCATCAGCCTCATGGCCATGGCCCACGTGGCGGCCGCAGTGCCGAACCTGGACTACGCCTGTGACACCCATTACCCGTGGCAGGAACCGGATGAAGAAGTGATCAAGGGCGGCAAGCTGCCGATTGTCGACGGTTGCGTGAAGATCACCCGGGCGCCTGGTCTTGGCCTGGAGTTGGACCGGGATCAACTGGGCAAGCTGCATGAGCAGTTCCTCAGTTGCGGCATCCGCCAGCGCGACGATGTGCGCCAGATGCAGCGTTACCGGCCGGAGTGGAAGACCGTCAAGCCGCGGTTCTGATACACCGCAGAGAGGCCTGCTGCGCAGGCCAGCGGGAGCAAGGTCTGTGGGAGCAAGGCTTGCCCGCGATAGCCGCGCCGCGGTCGAACAGCTGAACCGCGTTATCGTTCATCGCGGGCAAGCCTTGCTCCCACAGACCTACCACAGACTGCATTCCATAGGCCGCCCAGCGGCCCACACCCAAAGTACCGCCCCCGTCGCAATAGCCGTCTTACACCCAAACTGCCGCGCCAGGCCGGCGCTTCCAAAGCATCCGCCAAATGCCTCCAAGGCAGCGTATGACGCGCCCGGGCGCCTTTCGATAATCGCCTCCGACATCCCGTCCCCTGTTGCGGAGCGCGCCATGCACAACAATAAAAATACCCGCCAACGTTTTTTGCCTGCGGTCATCGTCGGTATTTCGAGCCTGGGCCTGACGCCTTGGGCCAACGCCGAAATCATGCTGTACGACAAGGACCAGACCACCTTTTCCACCGATGGCTACGTCAACGCCTTTTACGTCAACAGTGACGTGGACCGCGCGGGTGAGCAGTACGACCGTCGGCAGGCGCGGGTCAAGATGGGCTTCTTGCCCAACTACCTGGGTTTCAACATGGGCAAGCAGGTCGATGACCTCAAGCTCGGTGCCCGGGCTTCGTTCTGGGTGACCATCAACGACAGTGAAACCAATGGCACCGACACCGCCATCGACGTGCGCCAGTTCTACGGCACCGTGGCCAACCCGGAGTGGGGCGAAGTGCTGATCGGCAAGGACTTCGGCCTGTTTGCCCGCTCCAACATCCTGCTGGACGAACTGCTCGCCGGTTATGGCCAGGTCAGTGACACCCTGGGGTTGGTGGATGGCGGTGGCGTGTCGTTTGGCAACATCGGCAGCGGTTATCCGTATCCGTTCCCGACCTCGCAGATCACCTACCGCACGCCGGTGATGGAGGGCTTGCGCGTGGCGGTGGGGATCATGGACCCGGTGGACACCAACGACAACAGCGCCACCGGCAAGGCCTACCAGGAAAACCCGCGCACCGAGAGCGAGATCACCTACCAGTTCGACTTGGGCGGGGCGAAGATCTACAGCTGGCTCAACGGCAGCTACCAGACCTCGGACAACACCGACGCCACCGTTGAGTCGGTGACTTCCAAGGGCCTGGGCTACGGCGTGCAGGCCAAGATGGGCGGGCTGTCGCTCACCGGCTCGGGGTTCCAGGCCAAGGGTATCAACCCGTTCTTCACCAACAACGCCGGTGAAGCCACCCTGCGCAATGTCGACAGCAAGGGCTACCTGTTGCAGGGCTCCTACAAGCTGGGCAAGAACCGCTTGGCGTTGTCCTACGGCAAGACCGATGACGACGGCAACGGCGTGGTAGGCAGTGGCGCCGATTACGAAACCCGTGGCGTCGCGCTGTTCCACGACATCAACGACAACCTCAAGCTCGTGGCCGAGTACAACCAGTTCGAAATCAACGGCCACGATACCAGCGCCCAAAACGAAGACACCGACACCTTTGCGGTGGGGGCGGTGCTCACCTGGTAAGGGTGACTCCCTTCAACTGAGGCGTGTCAGGTCGACTTTTGGGGCTGCTGCGCAGCCCAGCGGGAGCAAGCTCCTGTGGCGAGGGGATTTATCCCCGTTGGGCTGCGAAGCAGCCCCTATAAGCTTCCCACTTGAGCAGGCTGATGCACCGGGTTGCCCGGTCTGGGGGCTGCTTCGCAGCCCAGCGGGGATAAATCCCCTCGCCACAATAGTCATTCCAACTGGACACCGTCGCAGTCTTTTGTGGCGGAGGAGTTTACTCTCGGGGGGCTGCGCATCAGCCCCCCTTTTTTTCAGTGTGACGTCCCCTCGGCGAACTCGATCTTGTTGCCGACGTTGTACTTGCCCGAAGGCTTGTTCATGGGCAGGCGCTTGATTTCCTTGAGGGTGTTGCTGTCGTAGACGATCAGCGCGCCATCGGTATCCCAGATGCTCAGCAGCAGGTAGCGGCCGTCGCGCGTGAACTCGACGTGGGCGGCGGTTTTGCCGGGCATGGGTCGCAGGGTGTGGGCGATTTCCAGGGTCTGTTTGTCGATCAGGTGAATGGCATCGTTGTCCGGGCCGAAGAACACATCGGTCCAGGCGTAGCGAGAGTTGACGTGGCTGCGCAGGAAGAAACCCGGCCCCAGGGTGGGGATCTGCTTGATGACTTTCCAGGTGTCGAAGTCGATCACCGAAATCAGCCCCTTGCTGATGTTGGGCGTGGCGAACACCCAGTGCCCATCGCGTTTCCAATAGGTCCCCGAGCCCAGGTGCGGCATGCCCGGCAGCGCGATGTCGGTGACGATCCGCCCCGTGTCGAGGTCGATCACCTGGCCGCCCTGGGCCTTGCGCGAGGTGGCGAGCAACTGTCGGTAATCGGGCGAGAAGGAAAAATCATCGAGGTAATCCTCGGCCTCGATCCGCCTGGGCACGAAGTCCGGATTCGGGCCGGTGGACAGTTCCCAGACCTCTTTCACATCTTTCAAGGCGACGATGAAGCTGTTGCGCGGCGGCGCGGTATACACCGCACTGACCCGCGAAGCCTGGCCGTCCAGCCCCACCGTTGCAACGGTCTTGACCAGTGACAGGTCGCGGGCATTCAGCACCACCAGGTCGCCGGGCAGGGTGTTGCCCACCAGCACCCAGCGCCCGTCCTTGCTCACCGCCAGGTTGCGGGTATTGAGCCCGGCCCGCACCTCGGCGATGAGCGTGAGGTTGTGCAGGTCATACAGGCTGATCCAGCCGTCCCGGGAGGCGAAATAGACGAAGCGTCCATCCGGCGAAAACTTCGGTCCGCCATGCACCGCGAAATGTGAGGCGAAGCGCGCCAGGACCTCGAAGCGATCCCCATCGACGATATCGACGTGATGATCGCCAGCCTCCACCACCACGAACAGGTTCAGCGGGTCGGCGTGGTGCTGGGGTTTATCGGGCAGGCTGGCGACATCCGCCAGCAGGCGATGGCTGCGGCGCGTGTCGTCCTCGCTCCAGGTCGGTTCGACGGCGGGTGAACGCTGGAGATAGTGGGTCAAGCCATCGATCTGCGCAGGCTCGAGCACCGCACCGAACGCCGCCATCTGGCTGGCCGGGCGGCCATTTTCGATCACCTGGCGGATTTCGTCGGGCTTGATCCGACTAAGGCTCTGGGGCAACAGCGCCGGCCCGGCGCCGCCGATGCGATTCACCCCATGGCATTGCTGGCAGTGTTGCTGGTAGTTCTGTTCGGCCAACGCCAGGTCCGGTTCAGGCGCCGTGGCGCCGTGGACGGCGCCGATCCACAGCAATGGGGCAAGCCAGCCGATTCTCATGAGGCCACCCTCGCGATACCTGGCTGGAGCGGTAGGGCCGGGTGCAGGCGGGCCGGATGCTCCAATACCTGATGGGCAAACAAGCCAACCACCTTGCCGATCACCGTCAAGGTCGGCACGCCCTCGGCGCATGCCAGCGCCATCTGCGGCAATTGCTGGAGGGTGCCGCGCAGGACCTGCTGGTCGGGGCGCGTGCCGTTGCTGATCAGCGCCGCCGGCGTATCTGCCGCCAGGCCCGCCGCGATCAGTTGTGCGGCGATGGTGCCGAGGTTCGACAGACCCATGTAGAACACCAGGGTCTGGCTGTCATCCGCCAGGCTTTGCCAGGGCAGGTTCAAGTCGCCTTCGCGTTGCAAATGACCGGTGATGAAGCGACAGGAATTGACCAGGTCGCGATGGGTCAGGGGAATGCCGGCATAGGTGCTGCAACCGGCTGCGGCGGTGATGCCGGGCACCACTTGGCAATCGATACCGCGGGCCAGCAGATACTCCAACTCCTCGGCGCCGCGACCGAAGATGAACGGATCACCGCCCTTGAGTCGCACCACCCGCTGTCCCTGGTCGGCCAGGTCGGCCAGCAGTTCGTTGATCTGTGGCTGGGGCAGGCTGTGGCAACCGGCGGCCTTGCCGACGTAGTGCCGGGCGCAGGTCAGCGGGATCAGGCTGAGCAATTGCGAACTGATCAAGCGGTCGTAGACCACCGCGTCGGCCTGCATCAACAGGCTCCAGGCGCGCAATGTCAGCAGGCCCGGGTCACCGGGGCCGGCGCCGACCAGGGCGACTTCACCCGATCTGAAGGGCGATTGCAGGGCAGCGGGCAAAACGATGGAGGCAGGCATGGGACTTCCTTGGTTCGGTATCAGGTTCGCCGTCGGTTGATCAGGCGCAGGGCATCGCAACGCTGGGGATCGCGTGCAAGCCGATTTCTTCGTCGCTGAGGTGGCAGCCGGGGTCTTGGCCCCACAGGTCGCCGTCGGCCCAGGCCCGGGTGCGGGTATTGCCGTTGCAGATCGCCAGCCAGCGGCATTGCCCGCAGCGACCGCCCACGGCCCGTGGGTGTTCGCGCAGCTTCAGCAGCAGGGCATCGGGGCGCTCGAGCCAGAGAGTCTTGAACGGTGTCTGGCAGACATTGCCCACCGAGTGCTGCCACCAGTACGTATCGGGGTGTACCTCGCCGGTATTGTCGATGTTGGCGATGCCGCTGCCCGAGGCATTGCCGCCCCAGGCCCGCAGCATCTGCTCCAGTGCGGCGTAGTGTTGGGGCAGGCGCCGGGATACCCATTGCAGCAGCAGGATCGCGTCGGCGTCGTTGTTGCCGCTGACGAAGTCACTGTCGCGGCCTTGTTCGATGTCGCGCCAGGCTCGTTCGAAGATCAAGGTCATGGCCTCGCGGCTCATCTGCTGATGGGCATCGAGCTTGCGACTGCGCTTGCCCCGGCCACTGTAGTTGAGGTGCGACAGGTAGAACTTCTGTACGTCGTACTCATTCATCAAGTCCAGCAAACGCGGCAACTGGGCATGGTTTTGCTGGGTGAGGGTGGTGCGCAATCCGACCCGGATGCCTTGTTCGCGGCAGAGCCGGATGGCCGCCATGGAGCTGGCGAAACTGCCCTTGAGCTGACGGAATTCATCGTGGGTCGCTTCCAGGCCATCGATGCTGATACCTACGTAATCGAAGTTTGCCGCCGCAATCTGTTCGATATTGGAAGCGTCGATCAGCGTGCCGTTGGTGGACAGGGCAAGGAAAAAACCTTTGTCACGGGCATAGGCGCTGAGTTGGAACAGGTCCTCGCGCAGCAGCGGTTCGCCGCCGGACAGGATCAACACGCGTACGCCGGCATCGTGCAGGTCGTCGATGACCTGGAGTGCCGCCGCGGTGTCCAGTTCATCGCGAAACACGCTGTCGGCCGACGTTGCATAGCAGTGCTTGCAGGTCAGGTTGCAGCGCCTGAGCAGGTTCCAGATCACCACCGGCGGACGGCTGCTGCCCGGTGGCGCGACACGTAGGGCGGGGCAATGCCCGGCCAGGGCTCGCAGGTAATGGCTGATCCTCAACATAAGGCGCTCCTTCGATTTCGATCGATGTCCGAGTTCAGCGCGGCTTATTCCCGCGTTGTGGGAGCAAGGTTTGGTGGGAGCAAGGCTTGCCCGCGATGAAGCCGATGCGGTCCTTCATAAAACCGACGCATCTGTTTCGCGAGCAAGCTTTGCTCCCACAGGTGTCAGGCGCAGGCCGGTTTTTTTCAGGATGCGGCTGCTCACCAGCATGTCGTCGGCGGCGCAGGCGTCCCCCAGCAGGTAGCGCAGGTGTTCGCGGTAGCTGTCGATTTCTTCGCGGCTGCGGCCATGGACCATGGCGAACAGGTTGTAGCGCCAGCCGGGCCGGCGCGGGCGCCGGTAGCAGTGGCTGACGAAGGGCTGCGCCCCCAGCAGGGCGCCGAGACGCGAGATGTCGGCATCGGCCACGTCCCAGACCGTCATGCCGTTGTGGCGATAACCCAGGCGATAGTGATTGGGCACGGCGGCAATGCGGCGGATCGCACCGTCGGCCTGCAGGCGCTTGAGCAGGTCGAGGGTGGATTCCACGCTCAGTTCCAGTTGTTCGGCCAGCCAGGCCCAGGGGTCTTCGAGCAAGGGCAGGCCGGCCTGGGTCAGTTCCACCAGGCGCAGCGCCAAGGGCGTTTCATCCAGCCGTGGCGGCGCTTGCCACAAAGACTCAGACGGGGAAATACAGGCCGACATGGTAGGTCTCCTCTTTGGGCAGGTTCAGCGGCACCAGGCCGGTCAGGTGTTCGATGTGCAGCAGGGTGTCGTTGATTGCCTGTTCGCTGGGGCAGGCGAGCACGAACCACATGTTCCAGGTGTGCTCGCGGCGGTAGTTGTGGGCGACCTCGGGCATGTCCGCGAGCAGCTCGGCGATGGCCTCGAAGCGCGGTTCGGGCACCGCCAGCGCCGCCAGGGTGAATGCACCGCCCAGGCGATCGATGTCGAACATCGGACCGAAGCGGGTGAGGACCCCGTCGTTGAGCAACTCATGCAGGCGATCGAGCAATTCGGTGCTGCTGCTGTCCAGTTCCTGGGCCAGGGCCTGCCAGGGATGACGGACCAGCGGCAGGCCCAGTTGCAGGCGATTGATCAGGCGGCGGTCGAGGTCATCCATCGCTACGGGCTCCGGCCGGGGCGGCGAAACGTCCGCCGCATTGCTTGAACAGGTGCGTGCTGAACAGCAACTGATGGGGCAGGTCGTCCAACTGGTGTTCTTCCAGCAACGCCTGGACCTGGGTCTCGACACGGTCACGCTGGCGACCGTGGATCATGCAGAACAGGTTGTATTGCCACTGGGGCAGGCGCCTGGGGCGTTGGTAGCAAAGGCTGATGCCCGGTGCTTGTCCGAGGCGTCGGCCGACTTCATCGACCAAGGCGTCCGGCACGTCCAGCACCAGCATGGCGTTGGCGGCAAACCCCAAGGCGCGATGGTTGACCACCAGGCCGACACGGCGGAACAACCCCTGTTCATGCCAATGCTGCACCTGCTCGAGCACCTGCGGCTCACTGGCCTCGATCTGCTCGGCCAGGGCCTGGAAGGGACGCGATGTCAGGGGCAGGCCGGTTTCCAGCAAACGGCGCAGCGCCAGTGACTGTTGTTCGCTCAGGGCGTTTTTCATGGGGTGGCCTCCAGGGCAAAGCCCAGGTCGATGCGGTAGGCGGTCAGCATGGGCAGGTCCAGTGGCGTGAGACCGGTGTCGTTCTCCAGTTCCTGGAGGATATTTTCCAGGTGGGCGCGGTTGGGGCCGGTCAGCACGAACCACAGGTTGTAGCGATGTTCGCGGGCATAGTTGTGATTGACTTCCGGGTATTGGCTGATGCGTGCGGCCACTTGGTGCAAGCGCTCTTCGGGCACGGCCAGGGCGGCCAGGGTGCTGGCCCCGGCCCGGGTGTGTTCGAACACCGGGCCGACCCGCGACAAGGTCCCGGCCACTTGCAGGTGTTGCAGGCAGTCGATGACCTGGGCTTCGCTGCAGCCCAAGGTCTCGGCCATGGCCCGATAGGGCTCGGCGCACAACGGCAGGCCATGCTGGAATTGATCGATCAGGCGCCGGGCCAGTGAGCTGGAAGTCATGGTCAGTACCCCGGCTTGTGCGCGCGACTGCTGAAGAAAATGCCGCTCGGGCTCAGGGCCGGCAGGCTGTTCAGGCGTTCGAGGCGATAAGGATCCCAGACCTGCACCTGACCACCATCCCGGGCGGACAGCCACAACTGGTCACCCCGCGCGGTGAACTCCATGTGCAGCACCGCCGGGCCTGGCCGCAGGTCGGCGACGATGGCGTGGGTCTGGGTGTCGATGACCTGGACGCGGTCGTTGTCCGGGTAGGCAAAGTTGACCCACAGCTGTCGACCGTCCGGACGCGCCGTGACGAACACCGGTTGACCGGCCACGGCGATGGCGTCGGTCTGCTGCCAATCCTGGGCGTTCATCACCAACACCTGGTGATGCCCGACGGCAGGCACGAAGGCTTGCTGGTCGGCCAGGGCCCAGCCTTCCAGATGCGGCATCTTGTACACCGGGAGCCGCTCCTGGCCGCGGCCGTAATGGCCCAGTACCCGTTTCACCCCGCGCTCCGGGTGCCAGAGATCGAGTTGGGCCATGCCGTCTTCACCGAACAACCCGGCCATGTAATAACGCCCGTCCGGGGTGATCAGGGCATCGTAGGGTTGCTGGCCGATGGCGGTGAAACGTTCGATGCGCGGGGTGAGGCCTTGGCTGAAGTCGGCGGTCCAGATCTCGCCAGTGTCGAACAGGCTGAACACGAAGCGTTGTCCCGGCGCATCCACCAAACCGACCACCCGCGAGCGCTTTTGTCCGCCGGGCAACGGCGTGGCCGGGATGTCGGCGACCTGTTCCAGGGTCTGGGCATCGAATACCTTGACGCCGCCAGGCTCGTAGTTGGAGACGGCGATCAGCTTGCCGTCCTGGCTGATTGCACCGCCGATGCTGTTGCCGCCCTGGATGATCCGGCGTTCGATGTGCGCGCGCAGCAGGTCGACTTTGCTCAGGCCCCCATCGCGGCCGAATACGTAGGCGTAGCGCTGGTCGCGGGAGAACACCACCGAGGCGTGGGACAAGTCGCCCAGGCCTTCGACGCGGCCCAGGGCGGTACGGGTGTCGCTTTCAATGATTTGCAGGCTGCCGCTGGCGCGCTCCACCACCACGCCCAAATCGCCGGTGCCGCGCAACGGTGTCTGGGCGCAACCGCAGAGCAGCAGGGCGATGGCGGTGGAGGATAGGAAAGAACGGATCATGAGGCGGGTTTTCCTTGAAGGAGCCGGTCCACCAGCCAGCGAATGTCGTCGGGCGCAAGCAGCGGTGCCCAACCGGGCATGGCGCTGCCGGGCCGTCCGAGGGTGACGGTGGCGATGAGGCTGTCGCGGGATTTTCCGGCCAGGGCTTCGTGGGTCAGGGGCGGGCCGAGGCCGCCGGTCATGTACAGGCCGTGGCAGGCGCCACAATCCTGGTCCAGCAGGTGTTGCAGTTGGGCCTGGCGCTGGCTGTCGGGAGCGGCCAGCACGCAGGAAGAGAAAACAAAGAGGAGGGTGGTTATCAAGGTTGCAGAGCTGTGTCGTTCCATGACGTCCTCCTGAACAAAATTGCACGGCTTTTGTGGCGAGGGAGCTTGCTCCCGCTGGGCTGCGCAGCAGCCCCTTGGGTTTGCCTGACACAGCGAGTCGTCAGGTTGCTATTTGGGGCCGCTTCGCAGCCCAGCGGGAGCAAGCTCCCTCGCCACAGGCATCAGGCAGATCCTGCCCAGTTATTTAAGGGTCAAGACCCAAGCAGCCAGGATCTTGGCTTCCTCTTCCGTCACCGGGTTGGCCGGCATCGGCATCGGTCCCCAGTTGCCTTGCGTACCTTCCTTGATGTGCTTGGCGAGTAAATCCTGTGCTCCGGCGACGCCGGCGTTTTTCGCCGCGACCTCCTTGAGTGCCGGGCCAACCACCTTGGTGTCGATGGAGTGGCAGGCCGCGCAGGGTTTGCTCTTGAACAGCGTCGGGCCGTCTTGGGCCAACGCCGGCAGGCTGTAGGCGGCAGTCAAGGCCAAGGCAATCAGAATAGGCTTCATGGTTTTTCCTCTTATTGATGGGGCTCAATAGATGTCGTGTTGGGTGTTGTAGACGTTGAATTTTCCGGTTGGGGTGATCAGGCGTTTGTCCTTGATCACGTTCTTGACCTTGAGGGTCTTGTCGTCGATCACCACCAGCGCCGACTCGTCTTCCTGGCCACTCCAGACCGAGAACCAGACCTCGTCGCCGGCCTTGTTGTATTCCGGTTGCACCACACGCAGCGCGCCTTTCTTGATGCCGGCGTACTCGGCAATCGGCAGCACGGTGTAGCCGGCGTCGAGCTTGTCGATGTTGAACACCGCCACCGACTGGCTGAGCTTGGCGTCAGGGCTGAGGGTGGTGTCGACATACAGGTGGCGAGACGCAGGATGAGTCTTGATGAACAGCGAGCCGCCACCTTGGCCCTGGAGCGTGCTGACCTGTTTCCAGGCGTATTGCGGGTGTTTGACCGGGTCGGTGCCGATCAGCGAAACCCCGGCATCGCCCAAGTGACTGGTGGCCCAGACCGGTCCGTAGAGGGGGTGATTGAAGTTGGCGCCGCGTCCCGGGTGCGGGATCTTGCCAACGTCCACCAGGGCGGTGAGCTTGCGTTCCTTGGAGTCGATCACCGCGACTTTGTTGGAGTTGTTGGCGGCCGTCATGAAGTAGCGATGGCTGCTGTCCCAACCGCCGTCATGCAGGAACGGTGCGGCGTCGATGCTGGTGATGGTGAGGTTCTTGATGTCCTGATAGTTGACCAGCATCACCTTGCCGGTTTCCTTGACGTTGACGATGAACTCCGGCCATTCGTGGGACGCGATGATGGCTGCGACCCGAGGCTCGGGATGGTATTGCTGGGTGTCGACGGTCATGCCGCGAGTCGAGACGATCTGCTTGGGTTCCAGGGTCTCGCCGTCCATGATGGTGAACTGCGGCGGCCAGTAGGAACCGGCGATGGTGTACTTGTCTTCGTAGCCCTTGAACTTCGAGGTTTCCACCGAGCGGGCCTCGATACCCACCTTGATTTCCGCGACCTTGGTCGGCTCTTTCGGCCACAGGTCGATCATGTCGATCTTGGCGTCCCGGCCGATTACCAGCAGGTAGCGACCCGAGGCCGAGATGCGCGAGATGTGCACCGCATAACCGGTGTCGATCAGCTTGACGATCTTCTTGCTGTCGCCGTCGATCAGGGCAATCTTGCCGTCGTCGCGCAGGGTCACCGAGAACAGGTTCTGCAGGTTGAGGGTGCTGATCTGCCTGGTCGGCCGGTCTTCGGGTTTGACCAGCACTTTCCAGGTCTTGCGGGTTTCGGCCATGCCCCATTCCGGTGGGGTCGGTGGGGTGTGCTGGATGAACTTGGCCATCACCGTGATCTGGTCTTTGGTCAGTGCATTGGAGGTGCCCCAGTTCGGCATGCCGGCGGCCGAGCCGTAGGTGATCAGCGCCTCCAGGTAGGCCTGGCCGCGCGATTGGGTGATGTCGGGTGTCAGCGGCTTGCCGGTGGCGCCTTTGCGAAGCACACCGTGGCAACCGGCGCAGCGCTGGAAGTAGATTTCCTTGGCCGAATCGAAGTCGGCCTGGCTCAGGTCGGGCGCGCCTTCAGTCTTGACCACGCGGGGTTGTTCCGGCGCAGCGGTTTGGTCGGCGAAGGCGTGGGGGGCGGCCAGCGCTGTACACAGCGCCGTGACCCGCAGGGCCCACGATTTTTTGTGGCTGATCAGCATTCCATTTCTCCTCAGGCGTGACCCGCGCTGCGCTGTAATTGACGTTCGGCGCGCAGGTTCTTGGTGCGGTGCAAGGCTATGCCCGAGGCGGTGGTTAGCCGCTTGACGGCGATCAAGTTTGCCGGCCGCAGCCCTTGCCAGGTTGTCGCAGGGCACCGTAGCGTGGCCTGCAATCGTGTTGTCTGATCAGGCCTTGCCATGAACGCTATCCACACTTTGCAGCACCCCGACGAACCCTTTTATCAACCCCAGGACAACGAGCAGGCGCTGTTCGAACAGGCCTGGCATCACGGCATGCCGGTACTGATCAAAGGCCCCACCGGTTGCGGCAAGACCCGCTTCGTCCAGCACATGGCCCACCGCCTGAAACTGCCGCTGTACACCGTGGCCTGCCACGATGACTTGAGCGCGGCCGATCTGGTGGGCCGTCACTTGATCGGCGCCCAGGGCACCTGGTGGCAGGACGGGCCCTTGACCCGGGCGGTGCGCGAGGGCGGCATCTGTTATCTGGATGAGGTGGTCGAAGCGCGCCAGGACACGGCCGTGGTGTTGCACCCGCTGGCCGATGATCGTCGGCAGTTGTACCTGGAACGCACCGGCGAAGTACTGCAGGCGCCGCCGTCCTTCATGCTGGTGGTGTCGTACAACCCCGGTTACCAGAACCTGCTCAAGGGCATGAAGCCCAGCACGCGCCAGCGTTTCGTGGCGATGCGCTTTGGCTATCCGGCGGTGGCCGATGAAGAACGCATCGTCGCCCGCGAGGCAGGGGTTGATCTGGCCCTGGCGGCCCAGGTGGTGCGGTTGGGGCAGGCGCTGCGCCGGCTCGATCAGCATGACCTGGAGGAAGTCGCCTCTACGCGCCTGCTGATCTTCGCGGCGCGCATGATCGGCTCCGGCATGGACCCGCGCCAAGCCTGTCTGGCGTGCCTGGCCGAGCCATTGAGTGACGATCCGCAGACTGTCTCCGCGTTGATGGATGTAGTCGATGTCCACTTTGGCTGAAGCCGTTGCCGTGCCCCGACGTTTGCCCGGGGACCTGGCGATGTGGTTTTTCATCCTCGCCGAGCTGTCGGTGTTCGCGCTGTTGATCCTGGCGTTCACCGTTGCCCAGGCGTTGCATCCGCAGACTTTCAGCGAAGGCCGGCAATTGCTGGACCGCTCCACGGGCCTGGCGATGACCCTCAGCCTGCTGACCGCTGGCCTGTTCGCCGCCCTGGCCCAGGAGCAAGTCAGGCAGGACCGACCGCGTCGAGGCGCACTGTTGTTGTGGGTGGCCTTGTTACTCGCCTGCGGCTATGTGGGGATCAAGCTCACGGAGTACGCCCATCTGTTGGCGAACGGCTTGGGCATGGAGCACAACACGTTCTTCACCTTGTACTGGATCCTCACCGCGTTCCACTTCCTGCATGTGCTGCTGGGCATGGTGATCCTCGCCTGGTTGGCCGAGGGTTGTCGGCGGCGTCGCTATGGGTCGCAGCGCAACAGTGGGTTGGAGTCCGGCGTGCTGTATTGGCACATGGTCGATCTGGTCTGGGTGCTGTTGTTCCCGGTGGTCTACATCCTTGATTGAGCGGAGGTGCTCATGTCGGCTTCCCGTGTCTTGATTGCATGCTGGATGACGCTGGCGGTGCTGAGCACCGGTACCGTCGCCCTGGGCCAGGTCGCGGCTACCGGGCTGGTGTCCATTGCCATCCTGGTGGTCGCGGTGACCAAGGCCTGGCTGATCGCCGACGGCTTCATGGAGCTGCGCCACGCGCCGCGGTTGTGGCGGCGGTTGGTGTTGAGCTGGGCGGCGCTGCTTGCGACCGTTATAGGGATCGTAATTTCCATCGCGATCTGACCCTGCAAACACAGAACCCCTGTGGCGAGGGGATTTATCCCCGCTGGACTGCGAAGCAGTCCCAAGACAGCTCACTCGCTACATCTGACACACCGAGGCGCCAGCCATAGGGACTGCTTCGCAGCCCAGCGGGGATAAATCCCCTCGCCACAAAAGCTCACCTGCCTTTCTGGCAGTGTTGGAACACCCCAGCAAAACACAACAGCTCACCCGCCTTTTCGGGCGGTGTTGGAACAACCCACCAAAACCATCGGAGATTCTTGATCGCCATCAAGCGGTTTCCGACCCCTTGCTTCCTAGAATGAACACGCCAAGCAATGAGGAAGTGACCATGTCAGATACCTTCACCAAAGGCATGGCCAGGAATATTTATTTCGGGGGAAGCATCTTCTTTTTCCTGATATTCCTGGCCCTGACCTACCACACGGAACAGACCTTTCCGGAACGCAGCAACCAGGCGCAATTGACGGAATCGGTGATACGCGGCAAGGGCGTCTGGGAGCGCAACAACTGCATCGGCTGCCATACCCTGCTGGGCGAGGGCGCGTACTTTGCGCCGGAGCTGGGCAACGTGGTCAACCGTCGCGGTGGCGATGAAGCCTTCAAGCCGTTCCTGCAGGCCTGGATGAAAATGCAGCCGCTGAACGTTCCGGGTCGTCGGGCCATGCCGCAGTTCAACCTGAGCGAGCAGGAAGTCGACGACATCGCCGAGTTCCTCAAATGGAGCTCGAAAATCAATACCAATGGCTGGCCGCCAAACAAGGAGGGCTGAGAGATGAGCATGGCTAATCCGCATCTGAAATTCGCCTCGCAGGCCGTCGCCAAACCCTACTTCGTGTTTGCCCTGATGCTGTTTCTGGGGCAGGTGTTGTTCGGTTTGATCATGGGCCTGCAATACGTGGTCGGCGACTTCCTGTTCCCGCTGATCCCTTTCAACGTGGCCCGCATGGTCCACACCAACCTGCTGATCGTCTGGCTGCTGTTTGGCTTCATGGGCGCGGCGTATTACCTGATACCGGAGGAGGCCGACCGCGAACTGCACAGCCCGAAACTGGCGCTCGTGTTGTTCTGGGTGTTCGCCGCCGCAGGCGTGGCAACGATCCTGGGCTACCTCTCGGTGCCTTATGCGACGCTGGCGAAATTCACCGGCAACGACTTGCTACCGACCATGGGTCGCGAGTTCCTGGAGCAGCCGACCATCACCAAGATGGGTATCGTGGTGGTGTGCCTGGGGTTCCTCTATAACATCGGCATGACCCTGCTCAAAGGTCGCAAGACCACGGTCAGTATGGTGATGATGACCGGCCTGATCGGCCTGGCAGTGTTCTTCCTGTTCTCCTTCTACAACCCGGAAAACCTCGCTCGCGACAAGTACTACTGGTGGTGGGTGGTGCATCTTTGGGTGGAAGGCGTCTGGGAACTGATCATGGGTTCGATGCTCGCCTTCGTCCTGATCAAGATCACCGGTGTGGACCGTGAAGTGGTCGAGAAGTGGCTCTACGTGATTATCGCCATGGCATTGATCACCGGGATCATCGGCACCGGCCACCACTTCTTCTGGATCGGCGCGCCTGAGGTCTGGTTGTGGGTAGGCTCGATCTTCTCGGCACTGGAACCGCTGCCGTTCCTGGCGATGGTGGTCTTCGCCTTCAGCATGGTGAAAAACCGTCGTCGGCACCACCCGAACCGCGCCGCTACCTTGTGGGCCAAGGGCACCACGGTCACCGCGTTCTTCGGCGCGGGCGTCTGGGGTTTCCTGCACACCCTGGCACCGGTCAACTACTACACCCACGGTTCGCAACTGACCGCGGCCCATGGTCACCTGGCCTTCTACGGTGCCTACGCAATGATCGTGATGACGCTGATCAGCTACGCCATGCCACGCTTGCGGGGCTTGGGTGAAGCGGCGGACGAGCGTTCGCAGCGCCTGGAGATCTGGGGCTTCTGGTTGATGACCTTGTCGATGGTGATGATCACCTTGTTCCTCACCGCGGCCGGTGTCGTCCAGGTCTGGTTGCAGCGCTGGATGACGGATGGCAGTGCCTTGCCATTCATGGCCACGATGGATCACTTGAAGCCGCTGTTCTGGGCGCGACTGGTCAGCGGCGTCGGGTTCCTGGCCGGGTTGCTCTGCTACCTGTTCAGCTTCCGTCAACGTGGTCGTGCGGCCCTGCGCGCACCGGCGGCGGTGGTGCCTTCGTAAATCATCGCCACTGAGACTGTGGCGAGGGAGCTTTTGTGGCGAGGGAGCTTGCTCCCGCTGGGCTGCGCAGCAGACCCTTTTTGATGGGCGCTTCGCACCCAAGCGGGAGCAAGCTCCCTCGCCACAAAAGCAGTATGAGCCAGTCTCTTCACTGCAATGGGTTGATAGGAGAATAACCATGGCATTCACCCTGGAGCTGGAAGAATGGGTCGGCAGTGTCTGGCACCGTTTCATCACCCGCCGGGCCAGTGCCGATTTTCCTGAGGCCCGGGTCGAACTGGTCCCCCGGCAACGCGCGTTGCAGGTGCTGTTTCGCGCCACCGGCGGTGCGCCTCACCTGGGGGTGGAAGCGGTCAGCGACCGCGACCTGCTGCTGCGTCGCAACCTGTTGCAGCAGATCGCCGGCACCTGCAAGCAAGTGCCCCTGGCCTGTTGCGATGGCGACAATCTGCGGCTGCCGGCGAGCCTGGCGACGTTCCCTGATGTCGGGCTCAACGAAGAGCTGTATCGCTGGCTGGCGTTGCTGGCGGCGCAGTCGGGGCCGATGAAGCACTGGGGGCGGGACAATCAGCGCTGGACCCTGGCGGTGTTGAAGCGCTACCCGGCGCTGCGGCCTCGCTACCGGCGACTGGTGGAGGCGCACTTGTCCCTGCGCCCCGATCCGGCCACGCTCAACCCGGCCGAAGCCGCCCTGGAGCGGGCGTTGTGCCAGGCCTTGTGCGAACCGGGCAGTGTCGAACAGTTTCCCCGCAGCGAGCGGGCGGCCTGGCCGTTGCCGCTGTGGCTATACCCACCCCAACACCTGGCCAATCCCCAGGCCGCCAACCTTGAGGAGTCCGAGCAATACCTGGCGACGCCGCCCGGCGAACAGCAGGGCGGGCGCAAGCGCGCCGAGCGAATCGACGACACCACCCGTGACGGTGGGCTGCTGATCGTGCGCCTGGAAAACCTGTTCAGCTGGACCGAACACGTGGACCTGGATCGCTGGGCGGATGACAGCGAAGACCCGGACGCTGCCCGCGTCGCCGAAGACCTGGACCAATTGACCCTGTCGCGCACCCGCTTGCGCAAGGGCGGTGGTTTGAAACTGCACCTGGACCTGCCGCCGGCCGATGTGGATGACATCCCGTTGGGCGCAGGCATCCTGTTGCCGGAATGGGATTACCGCAAGCAACGATTGCAGGACGACTTCGTCAGCCTGCAAACCTTCACCCCCCGCGATTGCCCGCCTCAGCCGTTGCCCGCACGCCTGCGGAGCTCGGCCCAGCGCTTGCGTCGCCAGTTCGAACACTTGCGCAACGATCGCCAATGGTTGCGCCAGCAAACCCAAGGCTCGGAACTGGACCTGCAAGCCTGGCTGGATTTTCATGTCGAGCGCCAGCACGGGCAGTGCAGCGAACGCGGACTGTTCATGGACCAGCGCCAGACTCGCCGCGACCTGGCCTGCCTGCTGCTGGCCGATCTGTCGATGTCCACCGATGCCCACCTCAACGACGAACACCGGGTGATCGACGTGATCCGCGACAGCCTGTTGCTGTTCGGCGAAACCCTGTCGGTGCTGGGGGATGATTTCGCCTTGTATGGGTTCTCTTCCCTGCGCCGCCAGCAGGTGCGCATGCATGAGCTCAAGGCCTTCAACCAGCGCTACGACGATCACACCCGCGGACGCATCCAGGGCCTCAAGCCCGGTTACTACACGCGCATGGGCGCGGCGATTCGCCAGGCTACGCAACGGTTGGCGGGTTGCAAGCGGCGGCGCAAATTGTTGTTGCTGCTCAGTGACGGCAAGCCCAATGACCTGGATCTTTACGAAGGACGCTACGGTGTGGAAGACACCCGCCAGGCAGTGCTGGAAGCCCGGCGCCAAGGGCTGACGCCGTTCTGCATCACCATCGATCGCGAAGCGGGGGATTACCTGCCGTACATGTTCGGGGCCAATGGCTACACCTTGATTCGCCAGCCCGAGCAACTGCCGCTGCGTTTACCGCAGTTGTACCGGCAATTGACTCAGGATTGAGGGTTCAGACGATGTCACGGGGCAGCCAGAAGAACATGACGATGCAGAAGATCGTCAAGCCGACACAGAACCAGGTGAAGTGCCGCAACCGGCGCTCGCTGGCCTTTGCGGCCTCGACTGGCAGGGGCATGCCGCACTGGCGACATTCGGTTTCATGTATCGGGTTGGCTTGCTGGCAATACAGGCAGGTGGGCTGTGTAGTCATTCGAACTGTTCCAGGCGCAGGCGATCGAGAATGGCGATCTGGCGACCGTCCTGAGTGATGATTTTTTCATCGATCAGGCGCCGGATAATCCGCGAGAAGGTTTCCGGCTGGATCGACAAGTGCCCGGCGATCAACTGCTTGGCCATCGGCAGTTCGAACTGGCTGTCCACGGTTTGCAGGCGCACCAGTTGCGTCAACAGGTAGCGCACCACGCGGTGAGTGGCGTTCTTCAGCGACAGGGTTTCAATCTCGTTGACCCGTTGGTGCAGGCGCACACAGAGTTTGCCGAGCAGGGCGAAGGTCAGCCGGCTGTTGCTTTGCAGCAGACGCATGTAAGTGGCGTTGGACAACCGGTAGACCTGGGTCGGGCCGACGGCTTCGGCGGACGCGACGTAGTTGGGTGTGTCCATCAGCATCATGGCTTCGGCGAAGGTCTGGCGCTCGCCGATCACCTCGAAGACTTTTTCCTGGCCGTCCGGGGTCAGCCGGTAGATTTTCACGGCGCCGGAAATCACGAAGTAAAACGCCTGCGCCGGTTCTCCCTGGCGGAACAGCGGATCGCCCTTGTCGATGTTCAGCAGTTGGCTGTTGCTCATCAATTCGTTGAGCTCTTCTTCGTTCAAGGGCTCGAACAGGTGATGGCTGCGCAGAATCTGGTGATGGACGCGGTGGAGCACCATGGCATGGAATCCTTGTAAGGGCGAAAGAGGTGATCGGGGTCAGACCAGGCTCAGGGACAGGCCGCTGGCAAGCGCCACGACGCAGGAGAGCAAGACGAACCAGGTAAGCGGCAGAACGACGGATTTCATGGATGACCCCGACAAGAAAGGTGATGCCGTGCCTGAGCAAGAGACGGGCCATGCCTGCGGGCGTTGATTCGTGGGGCGTTGGGGTTGGGGAGGGTATAAATGACCCTGGTCTAGCAGGGTTAAAACAACCATGAAAGGGTCATAAATACCCTTTGTGGCTATAGTCCTTGTGGGAGCGAGCTTGCTCGCGATGACGGTAGCACACCCAACATCAATGCCACCTGACCCACCGCCATCGCGAGCAAGCTCGCTCCCACAGGGGGCAGAGGTGTTTTGTCGGGAGGCTTGATCCAGTTCGGCAAGCCCCTTGCAAGTACCTGTTCGAGACGGGAGGTTGCCGATGAGCTGGCTTGATCTGAGACAAGGCCGGCCGGCGTCGATAGTCGATCATTCGAACCCTGGTTTGTTGTACCTCGCTGGCGGTTCAGCGAGGCAAAAGGAGTGATGTATGCAAGTGCTTGACCGTCGCAAGGCCATGGCCATCGCGCCGCTGTGGCGCCTGGCGTTTCGGCCATTCTTTCTGGCCGGTTGTGTGTTGGCGCTGCTGGCCATTCCCTTTTGGCTCGCGGCGTTTACCGGGCGATTGTCGGCCTGGCAGCCGGCCGGAGGATGGTTGGCCTGGCACCGGCATGAACTGTTGTTCGGTTTCGGCCTGGCGATCATCGCCGGGTTCCTGCTGACGGCGGTGCAAACCTGGACCGCAACCCCGGGCCTCAGCGGCAAGCGCTTGGCAACCCTGGCATTGTTGTGGCTGGGCGCGCGGTTGGCCTGGCTGGTCGATGCGCCCTGGCCATTGCTGACGCTGCTGGAGCTGGGTTTTGCCCTGGCGGTCGCGGCGTTGATGGGTGTGACGTTGTGGCGTGTGCGGCAGAAGCGCAATTACCCGATTGTGCTGGTATTGCTGCTGTTGGCCGCCGCCGATGGGTTATCCGTGTACGGCCTGGTGCAGCACAACGAGGGCTTGCAACGCCAGAGCGTGCTCACCGGCCTGTGGCTGGTGGCGGCAATGATGGGGTTGATCGGCGGGCGCGTGATTCCATTTTTTACCCAGCGCGGCCTTGGTAGGGTCGAGGGCGTTGCCCCTTGGCCGTGGCTTGATCGCCTGTTGCTGGCAGGGTCGGCGCTGGTGGCGTTGCTGTATGCCTTCGGTCCGGCGCTGGTGGCCAGCGTCTGGGTCGGCCTGTTGTTCGCCGCGTTGGCGGTGGGCCACGGGATTCGACTGGTGCGTTGGCATGATCGGGATTTGTGGCGGGTGCCACTGCTGTGGTCGTTGCACCTGGCCTACGCCTGGCTGGCGGTGGCCTGCCTGGGCATGGCGCTGTGGCACTTCGGTGTGCCGGTGAACCCGAGCCTGGCGGTGCACAGCCTGACCATCGGCGCCATGGCCGGATTGATCCTGGCGATGGTTGCCCGTGTCAGCCTGGGCCATACCGGGCGCCCCCTTGAGCCACCAGCGGGCATGACCCTGGCGTTCATCCTGCTGAACCTGGCGTGCCTGAGCCGCGTGCTGTTGGTGCTGCTGTTGCCGTTGGCCGGGCTGTGGCTGGCGGCGCTGTGCTGGACACTGGCGTTCGGTTTATACGCCTGGCGCTATGGGCCGATGCTGCTCAAGGCCCGGGTGGATGGGCATCCGGGATGAGCCGGTTGGGCAGAGGGAATCGATAATGTACGGGGTCCTGCTGGTTACCCACCTGTTGGCGGCCATTGCTTTCATTGGCACGCTGTTTTTCGAGGTCTTCATCTGGCATAACGCCCGTCGGCCCTTGGCCCAAGGCGTCAAGGACGCTGCCGACCAAGCCATCGCCCAGCGCTCGCGGCACGTGCTGCACGGCGTCGTGCTGGTGCTGTACGGCGCCGGCCTGGCCCTGGCCTGGCAGCATCGCGGCGCATTGAGCCAGCCGTTGAGCAACAGTTTCGGCCTGCTGCTGAGCCTGAAGATCCTGCTGGCGCTGAGCATCATCGGTCACTATTTGTGGCTGGCGTACTGGCTCAAGAGCGGTCGCCTGACGCCCAGTCGCGCCTGCTGGTTGCGCCGCAGTATCCTGGGGCACATGGTGCTGATCGTGGTGTTGGCCAAGGCGATGTTCTATTGGCAGTTTTGAGCAGCAGATGAGGGCAGCAAATTAGAGCTGCAAATGTGCAAATGAGAGCTGCAAATGCCTGTGGGAGCAAAGCTTGCTCGCGATGGCTGTGAATCAGTCAACATTGATATTGACTGACACTACGCCATCGCGAGCAAGCTTTGCTCCCACAGGAGTAACACAGAAGTAATGGGCAATGTTTGAGAGTTAGTGAGCAGGCTTCATCGCATTGATGAACAACACATTGTTTTCCAGGTGGATGTGCTGCATCAGGTCATCACGAAACTCCACCAACCCGCGATAGAGGGCGCGCCAGGTGTTGCAGGCGTCGGAGGGCGGGGTGATCTGGTCGGTCAGGGTGAGCATGGTTTCCAGGGCTTCACCGTGCTGGTCGTGTTCGTAGCGCAGCACCTGGATCGGCGCCGAGGCCCGTTCACCCAAGCCTTGTTGCAGCATCGGGAACAGCACCTGTTCTTCCTTGAGCATGTGGCCTTCGAGTTCCTGGTACATGTCCTGCAGGTGATCGGCCAGGCCGTTCGGGCAACTGGGTCGCACACCGTGGACCTGCTCGACGCGCCGGGCCAGGCGGATCAGTTCCGGCAGTTGTTCGCGATGGCGTGCGTGGTAACGCTCCAGTATGTGGGCAATCAAGGTCGCCTGGGGCTCGTCGCGCCAGTCATGGCCCATCTCCCCGGCGGCTTGCAGGGTGCGCAGGGCATCGGCGATCAGCAGTGGGTTCAGGCCTTTGCCCAGCGCGGCTTCGCGCAAGGATTTTCGCCCGCCGCAACAGAAGTCGAGGTTGTAATGATGGAAGGTACGAGTAGCACCGGGAATGTCGCAGGCCAGTTGGCCGAGGCTTTGTTCCAGCAGATCGAGGCTCATCATGTTTCCTTGGGTTGAATCCCGGCAGGGACAGATGAACGCTGTCGTTGCAGCCGACGTGCCAGATTCAACTGATTGAAAACAAAGCATTAAATTTTTGCCAGGGTGATTGTCACCCTGATTGTGAAGGGTCAAACGAACCCTGGAGGGTCATCACTACCATGCTGCGTGAAAGCCTGGCCGCCGACCTGATCGTCGAGCTGCCCAATGCGGTGCGATTGCAGCGCCTGGTGCAGACCCTGCGCGAATACTTCAACAGTGGCGCCGTGGGGCTGCTGCGCCTGGACGACGACAGTCTCAGGCCCGTGGCCACCGTGGGCCTGGTCCATGAGGCGCTGGGACGGCGCTTCGTGATCGCCCAGCACCCGCGCCTGGCGGCGATCATGGCGTCGCGCGAACCCACCTGGTTCGAGCCGGACAGCCGTTTGCCGGATCCTTATGACGGCTTGCTCGACAACCACGTCGGCGAGCCACTGCCGGTGCATGACTGCATGGGCGTGAGCCTGTACGTGGAAGGCCGGCTCTGGGGGGCGATCACCCTGGATGCGTTGCACGCCGGCACCTTCGACAGCCGTGCTCGCGAGGAACTCAAGCGCTGTACGTTGCAGATCGAGGCCGCTGTGCGGGTCACCCGGCTCGAGCAGGAAAACCGCAGCTTGCGGGCGTCGCGCAGCGACCAGACCGATCTGCGGCTGCCCGCCGAAGAGGGCGAGATCCTCGGGCGCAGCGAGGGGTTGCAGCAGTTGCTCAACGAGCTGGATGTGCTGGCGGACTCCGAACTGCCAGTGCTGTTGCTGGGCGAAACCGGTGTCGGCAAGGAGTTGTTCGCCCGGCGGCTGCATCGGCTGTCCCGGCGGGGCCACAAGCCGTTGGTCCAGGTCAACTGCGCAGCGTTGCCGGAGTCCCTGGCCGAAAGCGAGTTGTTCGGTCACGTCAAAGGCGCGTTCTCCGGGGCGACCGCCGACCGCGCCGGGCGCTTCGATGCGGCCAATGGTGGCACGCTGTTTCTCGATGAGGTCGGCGAGTTGCCGCTAAGCGTGCAGGCCAAGTTGCTGCGTACCCTGCAGAACGGCGAGATCCAGCGCCTGGGGGCGGACAAGCCGCTGCACGTCGATGTGCGGATCATCGCCGCCACCAACCGGCACCTGCCCGACAGCATTCGCGACGGGCTGTTTCGCGCCGACCTGTACCACCGGCTTTCGGTCTACCCAGTGCCGATCCCGCCGCTGCGCGAGCGCGGCCACGATGTGTTGATGCTGGCCGGGCACTTTCTCGAACTGAACCGCACGCGCCTGGGCTTGCGCGGCTTGCGCCTGTCACCGGCCGCCGAACAGGCGTTGCTGGCGTACAGCTGGCCCGGCAATGTGCGGGAGCTGGAGCACGTCATCAGCCGCGCGGCGTTGAAGCAACTGAGCCGGGGCGCCAGTCGCAGCCTGATCATGACCCTGGAACCGCAGGTGTTGGATCTTGACGTCAACGCCAGCGCAGCTTCGGCGCAGGCGCTGCCGGAACAGGCCCTGCAAGCGTTGGATGCGCCCGTGCAACCCTTGAGCGAGGCTGTCGACGGTTGCCAGCGACAGGCGATCCTCAAGGCCCTGGAACGCTGCGGGCAGAACTGGGCGGGGGCGGCGCGGTTGTTGGAGGTTGACCCGAGCAATCTGCATAAGCTGGCGCGGCGGTTGGGGCTTAAGTAGTCGTTGATCCGTTAGACCGAGTTGCCTTCATCGCGAGCAAGCTCGCTCCCACAGGGATCTTGTGAGCACAGCAGATCACCTGTGGGAGCGAGCTTGCTCGCGATAGCACCCTTCAACTCACCACAAGAACCGGCATTGACAACGATCAAGGCCCGCCACCGCCGCAGAATCCACACTGGCCCAAATCCATCGTGGAGATCACCGTCATGCCCCTTTCCCTGGCCAAAATGCGCCGCCAGTACACCCTCGATGGCCTGGATGAAACCCAGGCACCCGACGCCCCCATGGCTTTGTTCAGGCTCTGGATGCAACAGGCCCGCGACACCGAAAGTCCACCCGTGGAAGCCAACAGCATGGCCCTGGCGACGGTGGACGAGCAGGGTCGGCCGCATTGCCGGATCCTGTTGCTCAAGGGGTTCAGCGATGAGGGCTTCTCTTTTTTTGGCAACTACCAAAGTGGCAAGGGCCAGAACCTGGCGGCCAACCCCTGGGCGGCCATGACGTTTTTCTGGCCGGGGCTGGAGCGGCAAGTCCGCATCGAAGGGCCGGTCGACAAACTCGATCCAGCGTTGTCGGATGCCTATTTCGAATCCCGTTCCGTCGCCAGTCGCCTGGGTGCCTGCGCCTCGCCACAAAGCCGACCACTGGAGGACAGGGCCGCGCTCGAGTCCTTGCTGACGCAAACCGAAAAACGCTTTGCCGATCAACCCGTGCGGCGCCCCGACCATTGGGGAGGCTATTGCCTGCGGCCCGAACGGATGGAGTTCTGGCAGGGCCGCGCCGACCGTTTGCACGATCGCCTCGACTACCGCCTGCAGGATGGCGCCTGGCAGCGTTGCCGCCTGGCACCCTGACGCCAAGGGAGGTACCTCCAAGGAGGAATAGGCCCGGCAACGATTGCGGTTCAGGCTGGGCCATCTTTTCTGACAGGACGGCTGATCATGGCCCATCTGACGCAACGCCTCTTTCAACCGCTGAACATCGCGGTCCTTACCATCAGCGATACCCGCACCTTCGACACCGATACCTCGGGCCAAACCCTGGCGGACCTGCTGCAAACGGGCGGACACGTGCTCATCGACCGTGGGCTGGTGAAGGATGATATCTACCAGATCCGCGCCCAGGTCTCCCAATGGATCGCCGACCCCAAGGTGCAGGTGGTGTTGATGACCGGCGGCACCGGGTTCACCCCGCGCGACAACACCCCCCAAGCGGTGGCGCCACTGCTGGACAAACAGGTGGACGGTTTTGGCGAGCTGTTCCGCCAGGTGTCGCTGGCGGAGATCGGCATGTCCACCCTGCAATCGCGCGCCTTGGCAGGCATGAGCAATGGGGTGCTGGTGTGCTGCTTGCCGGGTTCGCCAGGGGCGTGCCGGACCGGTTGGGAGCAGATCCTGGGCGGGCAATTGGACAGCCGCACCGGCCCGTGCAATTTCACACCCCACCTCAAGCCGCAACCCGGTATTGCCCTGGAACCTTGTGAGGCGCGTTCATGAGCAGCGGCGCGTGTGGCAGCGCCTGTGACAGCGGCGCGCTGATGCCGGTGGATGAAGCTATCCGCTACCTGCTGGATCAGGCACCGCTGCCGCCTCCGGTGCAGCGGATGGCGCTGGACCAGGCCTTGGGCCGAGTGCTGGCGGCAGACATTCGCAGCCCCATGAACCTGCCGCCGTGGGACAACAGCGCCATGGACGGTTATGCCCTGCGGGCCGCCGACCTGCCGGCCGTCGGGGGGCATCTGACCTTGGCCGGACGCATTGCCGCCGGAGCGGCACCGGGCCAACCGTTACAGGCCGGGCAGGTGGTGCGGATTTTTACCGGCGCGCCGTTGCCGCCGGGGGCTGACACCGTGGTGCCTCAGGAAAGCTGCCGGGTGGAAGGTGAGCGGGTCTGGTTGCCACCGGTCAATGGCGGGGAGCATGTACGCAAGGAAGGCGAGGAAATGCAGCGCGGGGACCGTTTGCTTGCGGCCGGAAAACGCTTGCGGGCCCAGGAGCTGGGGTTGCTGGCCGGGGCCGGGATTGCGCGGGTGGAGGTCTATCGACCTTTGCAGGTGGGCCTGCTCAGCAGCGGCGATGAACTGCGTGAGCCGGGCGAAACGCTGGCACCGGGACAAATCTACAACAGCAATCGCCACAGCCTTGCGGCACTGCTGCGCGGCTGGGGTATGGAGGTACATGACTACGGCGTCATGCCCGACAAACTGCTCGCCAGTCGCCAAGCCTTGAGCCTGGCGGCGGCCGAATGCGACTTGCTGCTGACCTCCGGCGGCGTGTCGGTGGGCGAGGAAGATCATCTCAAGCAAGCCATCGAAGCACTGGGTAGTGTTGACCTGTGGCGCCTGGCGATCCAGCCGGGCAAACCCCTGGCCTTTGGCGAGGTGGCCGGCAAACCCTGGATCGGGCTGCCGGGCAACCCGTCGGCGGCGCTGATTACCATGTTGATTGTCGTGCGCCCGTTCCTGTTCCGGGCCCAGGGCGTGGATGACGTGTTGCCCGTGGCGTTGCAGTTGCCGGCCGGGTTCGACTGGCCAAAGCCCAACCGGCGACGGCAGTACCTGCGGGCGAAATTGACCCCGAGCGCCGATGGCTCGCTGTGTGTCGAGCTGCATCCCCAGCAGAGTTCGGCCATGTTGGCGGCCGCATGCTGGGCCGATGGCTTGGCCGTGGTGGAGTGCCAGGCGCAAGTGCACAAGCACGACAAGGTGCTGTACCTGCCGTTCGCCGAGCTGATGCATTGACGGCAATTGATTGCCGTCAAGGTCGCCGGCCGAGGTCTGGCTAGACTGGCGGCGCTTGAGTTTTCTCATGAGGATGCCCCATGCAACTGGTTTGCCCGGCAGGGAATCTGCCTGCCCTCAAAGCGGCGGTGCGCCAAGGCGCCGATGCCGTCTATGTCGGCTTTCGCGATGACACCAACGCCCGGCATTTTGCCGGGCTGAACATGGACGACAAGCAGTTCGACGCGGCTGTCGCACACATCCGTCAGCACCAACGCAAGCTGTACGTGGCGGTCAACACTTACCCGCAACCCAAGGGTTGGGAGCGCTGGCAACGGGCAGTGGACCGTGCCGCCGATTTTGGCGTGGATGCCCTGATTGCCGCCGACCCCGGCGTGCTCAGCTACGCCAGCCAGCGCCATCCGAAACTGGCGCTGCACCTGTCGGTACAAGGCTCGGCGACCCACGCCGCGGCCCTGGCTTTTTACGCCCAGCGCTATGACATCCGCCGCGCCGTGCTGCCACGGGTACTGTCCCTGGCCCAGGTGCGACAGGTGGCGGCGGGCAGTCCGGTGCCGATCGAAGTCTTCGGTTTCGGCAGCCTGTGCATCATGGCCGAAGGCCGTTGCCACTTGTCTTCCTACATCACCGGCGAATCGCCGAACCTGTGCGGCGTCTGCTCGCCCGCCAAGGCGGTGCGCTGGAGCGAGGATGCCCAGGGCCTCAGCGCACGCCTGAGCGAGGTGCTGATCGACCGTTATACCCCCGAAGAACCGGCCGGTTATCCGACCCTGTGCAAAGGCCGCTTCCTGGTCGGCGGCAAGCGCTTCCATGCGCTGGAAGAACCCACCAGCCTCGACACCCTCGACCTGCTGCCGGAGTTGGCAGCCATCGGCGTCGAAGCGGTGAAGATCGAAGGTCGCCAACGCAGCCCGGCTTACGTTGAACAAGTGACCCGGGTCTGGCGCGCCGCACTGGATGCCCACCAGGTCGCGCCGCAACGGTTCCGGGTGCAGGAAGAATGGCGCCAGGTGCTGGCTGGCTTGTCCGAAGGCAGCCAGACCACCCTGGGTGCCTACCATCGATCATGGCAATGAGGGGAGGCCAGATGAAACTCAGCCTGGGACCGGTCCTGTTTTACTGGGACAAAGCGCAACTGGGGAATTTCTATGCCGAGATGTCGGCATTGCCGCTGGACGTGATTTACCTGGGGGAAACCGTGTGTTCGAAACGCCGGGCGTTCTCCCTGGATCAATGGCTGGGGTTGGCGCGCGAGCTGCAAGCGTGTAGCCAGGCACAGATTGTGTTGTCGAGCCTGACGCTGATCGAGGCGGCCTCGGAGCTGTCCTCGCTGCGACGCCTGTGTGACAACGGCCAGTTGTTGGTGGAAGCCAATGACATGGGCGCGGTGCAGTTCATGGCCGAACGCAAGCTGCCTTTCGTCGGCGGCCCGGCGCTGAACTTGTACAACGGCCACGCCCTGGGGCAATTGCTCGACAGCGGCATGATCCGTTGGGTGCCGCCCGTGGAATGTTCGGCGGCACTGATCGGCGATGTGCTGGAGCAGGTGCGGGACATGGACCGCGAGGTGCCCGAGGTGGAGATCTTCGCCTACGGTCATCTGCCCTTGGCGTACTCGGCACGCTGCTTTACCGCCCGAGCCGAAAACCGCCCCAAGGACGACTGTCAGTTCTGCTGCATCAACTACCCCGACGGCCTGGCGCTGAGCAGTCAGGAAGGCCAACAGCTGTTCACCCTCAACGGCATCCAGACGATGTCCGGCGAGGTGACGAACCTGCTGGCCGACTACAACGCGCTAATGGCCTGCGGCGCCGATGTGCTGCGCCTGAGTCCGCGCGCCCAGGGCATGGCCGAAGTGGTGACGGCCTTCGACAAGGTTCGCCAGGGCGAGGCACCCCCGCTGTTCGTGGACGGTTGCAATGGCTACTGGCACGGCCATGCCGGCATGTTGAAGGTAGAGGAGGCTGGTCTGTGTTGAGTCCGAAGAAATGGGTGCTCAAAGGCGCCGACCGCTTGCTGCCGTTGGTGGGCAAGGTGCCGTTCGTGGTGCAGCGACTGGCGTTGCAGCAGGCGCTCAATCGCTGCCTGGCCGAGCCGTTGCGCGACGGTGGTTTCGAGATGCTGCGTGGGCGCTGGTTGTGCCTGCGGGTGCCTGATCTGAAGTTGTGCTGGTACCTGACCCTGGCGCGGGATGGGTTGCGCATCGCCGAACGCGCCGAGGCCCAGGTCACCATCAGCGGCAACTGGCGCGAGTTCCTGTTGTTGGCCAGTCGGCAGGAGGATCCTGACACGTTGTTCTTCCGTCGCCGGTTGGTGATCGAGGGGGATACCGAGTTGGGGCTGGCGTTGAAGAATTTGATCGACAGTCTTGATCCGGACGTCCTGCCGCCTTGGCTCTGGCGCAATCTGGAGCGGGCGGGCAAGGGGTTGGCGACGGTCTGATGAAAGCCCCGAGTTTATTGCCTCTGGTGTATTCGTGTTCCGGTTGTTCCAACGTGGCGCAACTGGCCAACACCGTCGCCCTGCGGCTGGATCGTGCGGGGCTGGCTGAGATGTCCTGCATTGTCGGGGTGGGTGGGGGTGTGGCGCCGCTGGTTGACAAGGCGCGGTCGGGGCGGCGGATCATTGCGTTGGATGGTTGTCCGTTGCAGTGCGTTCAGGCGTGTTTGCGGCAGCATGATTTGGTGGCGGATGTGCATGTGATTCTGAACCAGCTGGGGTTGCGCAAGCGGTTCGGGGTGGATTGCGGTGAGCCTGAGATGGAGTTGGTGTTTTCGCGGGTGGTGGGGTTGATTGATGTGGGTTAGGTTGGGTGAATATCCATTTTTTCGGTAATGGCGGCTTATGGTTCCGCTCTTACAGCGGCTCACTTTTGAGAAGCGCAAAAGTAAGCAAAACGCTCTTGCCCCACCACTCGGCACCTCGCCTAGGCTCGGTGTGCCCTCACTCCGGCATTGCTCCGTGGGCCCGCCGCGAAGGGCCATCCATGGCCCAGCGCGGCTATCCCGGCATCCATGCCGGGATGCCCACTGCGCAATACCTGCGTTCAGCCATCGTGGTTAACGGGGCGTCCGAGATCAACGTCCACCACGAGGCGGCCTGATAGCCGACCTGGTTCTTGGTGGGACCGCGTTTCCCCTGTGGGAGCGAGCCTGCTCGCGAAGAGGCCAGCAAGTTCAACATCCATGTGACTGAACCACCGCAATCGCGAGCAGGCTCGCTCCCACACTGGATCTTCAGCAGCCACAAAACCTATGTACGCCGCAGCCCTCTTGTGGGAGCGAGCTTGCTCGCGAATGCGGTCTCACAATCGACGCGGATGCTGAATGTGCCGGCTAAATAAACCATCCAAGACAGTTGCTCCCACAGGAGAAACGCGGTCTCACCCAGAGCCAGGTCGGCTATCAGGCCGCCTCGTGGTGGACGTTGATCTCGGCGCCCCGTTAACCACGATGGCCGAACGCAGGCATTGTGGAGTGGGCACCTCGGCATGGATGCCGAGGTAGCCGCGCTGGGCCATGGATGGCCCTTCGCGGCGGCCCACGGAGCAATGCCTGAGTGAGGGAATGCCGAGCCTAAGCGAGGCACCGAGTGGTGGGGCAAAAAGCGTTTTGCTTACTTTTGCGCTTCTCAAAAGTGAGCCGCCGTCAGGGCGGAACCCTAAGTAGCCGTTACCGAAGAAATGGATATTCACACAAAGAAACCTACTGCTGATAACCCTCAAGCCCATCCTCGGACAAGATACGAATCTGACGTCGCTCCATGGCAATCAACCCCCCATCCACCAACCGATGAAGAATCCGCGAAAACGTCTCCGGCTGGATCCCCAACTTGGAAGCCACCAGCCGCTTGGACACCTGCAAAACCACCTGACCATCGCGCGGATCGCGTTCCTGCAGCAGGAAATTGATCACCCGCCGGCTGGCGCTGGCCAAGGTCAGGTTGTCGATGTCCTTGAGCCGCTGATGCAAATGAATACTCATGCTCGCCAGGATCGCCAGGCAGACCTTGGGCTGGTCCTCCAGGGCCTTGCGGTAATGGGTACCTTCGATACTCACCAGCACGCTGTCCTTGATCGCCGACGCACTGACCGGATAGCAACGGGCCTGGCTGAACAGCAGGGCCTCGGCGAAGGTCTGGCCGGGCTGGATGATTTCCACCAGGTTCTCCTGGCCCTCACCGGTCACTCGGAACAGCTTGATCTGGCCACTGACCAGCAAGAAAAACCGCTTGGCCGGATCGCCCTGGTGCATGAGCGTGCTGTTGCATTCCAGGCGTTTGAGGACAGCCAGGCTGCAGACATCCTCAAAAACCCGCTCCGGCAGTTGGCTGAACAGGTGATGACGACGCAACAGTAAAACGATGGAAGGGTGGGTCAGCATGGCGTACCTCCGCGTGCCGTCATGGTAGAGCCCAAATCGCCGCCGGCCTATGCCTCGGCAGGCCTACCTCGGAAGAGGGATGGGCCTCTCGATCAAGACACAAATCCTGTGGGAGCAAAGCTTGCTCGCGATGGCGGCAGCACGCTCAACATTTGCGCAAGCTGAACCACCGCTATCGCGAGCAAGCTTTGCTCCCACAGGTTTTTTTCCTGCAGGCTCTGCTCTCACAGTTGGTGTGTTTTGCTGGGCTAACCCGCCCCGCGCAAATGCTCCATCGCCCACACGGCGGCTTCGACCCGTGAGCGCAAGCCGAGCTTGTGCAGCAGGTTCTTCACGTGGACCTTGACCGTGCCTTCGGTGATGCCCAGCTTGTGCCCGATGACCTTGTTGCTGTAGCCGCCGGCGATGGTCTTGAGTACCTGGCGTTCGCGCTCGGTCAGTTCCACATCGGCCTGGCGCGGTGGCGAGCGCAGCGCCTGGGCCATGACGCGGGTCAGGCCCGGGCTGATCACCAGGGCGCCGTTGAGGGCATCGCGGATGTACTGGATCAGCAGCTCCGGCTCCATGTCCTTGAGCAGGTAACCGTTGGCGTCCAGGCGCAAGGCATCGCGGATGTCGTCCTCGGCATCGGAGACAGTGAACAGCAGTACCTTGCCGGTGTAGTGCATGGCGCGCAGCCGGCGCAGGGTCTCGATGCCGTTCATCTGCGGCATGTTGTTGTCCAGCAGGACCAGGTCGGGCTTGAGCGGCTCGATCAGGGTCAGGGCTTCTTCGCCGTGGCTGGCTTCACCAACGATCTGCAAATCGTCTTCGAGCTCTAGCATCTGGCGGATCCCGCGACGCATCATCGGGTGATCGTCGACCAGTAGCAGGGTGTGGCGCAGGGGGGCGTTCATGTTGCGAGGCCTTCGGTGTGTTGGCCCAGGAATTCCGGTTGGAAATGCACCTGGATGCGGGTGCCCTGGGGTGTTCTGGAGAGAATCTGCAGTTGGCCGTGCAGGCTGCGGGCCCGTTCGTTCATGATGTTCAGGCCATGGTGTTCGCGCTGGTCGACCTCGCCACTGAAGCCGCGGCCATCGTCTTCGATCGACAGCTGCACGGTCTCGCCTTCCTGGCGCAGTTCGAGCCAGGCGTTTTGTGCATGGGCGTGGCGCAGGCAGTTGGACAGGGCCTCGCGGGTGATCTGCAGGATGTGGATCTGCTCGCTGGCCGACAGCTCGAAGGCCAGGGTGTCGATGAACAGGTGCACCTGGAAATCCCCTCGGTTGGAGAACTCCTCGGCGGTGTCCTTGAGTTCCTCGACCAGGCCGTCATCGTGGATCTGCAAGCGGAAGGTGGTCAGCAACTCGCGCAACTGGCGATAAGCATTGTTGAGCCCTTCACGCAGTTCACCGGTGACGGTCTCCAGGGTCTGCACCGGTTCGCCGCGACGCATCAGGGTCTGCATGCGGCTGACTTGCAGCTTCATGTACGACAAGGCCTGGGCCAGGGAGTCGTGCAGCTCGCGGGCAATGATCGTGCGTTCATCGAGCAGCAGCAGGCGATGGTCCTGTTCGCGCTGGCGCTTGAGGGACAGCGAGGTGCCGATCAGGTTGGCCAGGGCCTGGATCAATGCGGTTTCCCAGGGCTGTGCGGCGTGGCCGTCGACAAAATGCGCCTTGAGCTCACCCAGCTCGTTGCCCTGGTTACTGATGCTGAAGGCTTGCGGGCGCGCAGCGTTGTGTTTATGGCAACTGGCGCAATCGCTGCTGGCGCAGACCTGGCGGCTGGCGGCGCCATGCAGGGCCAGCAGGTGCCTGGCCGGTGACTGCAATTGCCCTTGCAGGCACAACGTCAGACGCAGGCCCGGCAGGCGCTGCTGGAAGCGCCGGATCAGTTCATCCAGCCCTTCGGCATTGGCCTGGCGCGTCGCCAGGCTGCGACTGCTCTGGTACAGCAGCTCCAGGGCGGCGTTGGCCTGTTGCAGGTTCAGGGTCTTTTGCTGGACCTGGTTTTCCAGGGTGCGGTGTGATTGTTCGATGGTTTCGGCCATGGTGTTGAAACTGGTCGCCAACTGGCCCAGTTCATCTTCGGACTGGTGATTGACCCGCACCTGGAATTCGCCACGGCGAAAGCGCTGGGTGGCGTCGACCAACTCCTGCAAGGGCGTGACCACGCCGTACTGCAATTCATACAGGCCGATCAGCAGGATGATCATGGTGCTGAATAGCGCCATGCCCTGGATCGCCTGCTGCCAGCCTTGCTTATGCTCGCTCTGGCGTTGCAGCAGGGTGACGAACTGGTCCAACTGATCGACGAAGGTGTTGGCGCTGGCCTGGAAAAATGCCGAGTCACCACGCTCGATGGCCGGGCGCAAGGTCTGGTTCCAGCGTTGTACAAGGTCGCGATAGCTCGTGTGCAGGGAGGTTTCCGGCCCGTCTTCCAGCACAGCGCGCAGGGCAGGGCTGTCGAGGCGTTGTTGCAGGCTGTCCATGATCGCCGGGATGTCGTCGTGGGCCCCCGCCGCCAGTTTCCAGCTCAGGTGGTAGGTCTCCATGCGCACGGAGCCGGCGGTGTTGATGGCGGCAGCGTCACCCTGGCTGAACCAGGCGATCAACCCGGCACTCAAGGAACTGGCCAGGGCCAGGATGGCGATCAAGATCACCGCCAGCCCGGCGCGAGCGGGCAGGGAACTGCGCAGCCAACGCATCATCGACGCGGACCTGCGAGGAAAAACGGTGAAGCGAGCATGGGCGCGCCTTGGACCTGGGGGTGTAGCAGCCAATCCTGGGCGTACTACCTCTAAAGAGTTGTCGGCCGCTCCATTTCCATAAAAGCTTCGGCAGACTTGTTCAAAGTATTGATAAATAAAGGGTTGTATCAATATCAGGACCTACCTCCTTGGAGGTAGACGGGCCAAGCATAGGCCTGTACCGCCCCGGCGCACGTTGACCCAGGTCAAGTTTTCGCGGGGTTCGTATCACTAGGCTGCGCCCATCGAACTGACGGAGTGCATCGTGATGCGAGCGCAAGTGCAACAAGGGCTGGTACTAGGGATGAGTACCCTGGCCTTCACCGTGTGCTTCATGGTCTGGATGATGTTTGCTGTGCTGGGGGTTCCGATCAAGGAACTGCTGGCCCTCAATGAAACCCAGTTTGGCCTGCTGGCCGCCACGCCGGTGTTGACCGGTTCGCTGGTGCGTCTACCCCTGGGGCTTCTGACCGACCGCTTTGGCGGACGGATCGTGTTCTTCCTGCTGATGCTGGCCTGTGTACTGCCGCTGTACCTGATCACCCTCGCCACGGCCTTCTGGCAGTTCCTGGTGCTGGGCCTGTTCGTCGGCCTGGCCGGGGGCTCGTTCTCGGTGGGCATCGCCTACGTCGCCAAGTGGTTCGACAAGCAGAACCAGGGTTTTGCCATGGGCGTGTTCGGCGCCGGCAACGCCGGTGCGGCGGTGACCAAGTTCCTCGCTCCGGCGCTGATCGCGTTCGGCAGCTGGCACCTGGTGCCGAAAGTGTTCAGCGCCATCCTGTTCATCACTGCGCTGCTGTTCTGGTTTCTCACCACCGAGAAAAAGGAACACAGCGGCACTGGCGGTGCGACGTTGCGCGAGCAATTGCAAACCCTGAAAGAGCCAGCCGTGTGGCGCTACTGCCAGTACTACTCGATCGTCTTCGGCGGCTACGTGGCGCTGGCCTTGTGGATGACCAAGTACTACGTGCAGGAATACGGCTTCAGCCTGCAAAGCGCGGCGCTGCTGGCGGCGTGTTTCTCCCTGCCCGGTGGCGTACTGCGGGCCGTCGGTGGCTGGATGTCCGACCGCTGGGGCGCCCAGAGCGTGACCTGGTGGGTGTTGTGGGTCAGCTGGATCTGCCTGTTCCTGCTCTCCTATCCCCAGACTCAACTGCAAGTGCAGACCGTCAACGGCATCGTCGATTTCCACATCGGCCTCAACGCCACGCTGTTCACCGTGCTGCTGTTCGTGATGGGCATCGCCTTCGCGTTCGGCAAGGCCTCGGTCTTCAAGTACATCGCCAACGACTACCCGAAAAACATGGGCGCAGTGTCCGGCATCGTCGGCCTGGCCGGCGGCCTGGGCGGGTTCGTGCTGCCGATCATGTTCGGCGCCCTGGTGGACCTCACCGGCGTGCGCTCGTCCTGCTTCATGTTGATGTACGGCGTGGTCTGGGTGTCCCTGGCCTGGATGTACTTCAGCGAAATACGCAAGCGCCCGCTGCTGGGTAAACAGCCGCCGGCCACTCAATCCCCGTTTTCCAGCATTGCCCAAGGAGAAGAACATGTCCGTTCTGCAAACGCCTGAAAAGGGCCCGGTCATTCATGACTGGCGCCCGGAAGACCCTGCTTTCTGGGGCAGTAGCGGCAAACTGACCGCCCGGCGCAACCTGTGGATTTCCATCCCGGCGCTGCTGTTGGCCTTCGCGGTGTGGATGGTCTGGAGCACGGTGATTGTGCGCCTGAACGCCATCGGCTTCAGCTTCAGCACTGACCAGCTGTTCTGGCTGGCGGCATTGCCGGGGCTGTCCGGCGCGACCTTGCGCATCTTCTACTCGTTCATGGTGCCGATCTTCGGCGGGCGTCGTTGGACCGCGCTGAGCACGGCGTCGTTGCTGATACCGGCTTTGTGGATGGGCTTCGCCGTGCAGGATTCGGCCACGCCCTACAGCGTGTTCGTGCTGATCGCATTGCTTTGCGGTTTTGGTGGCGGCAACTTCGCCTCGAGCATGTCCAACATCAGCTTCTTCTACCCCAAGTCCCAGCAGGGCACCGCCCTGGGCCTGAACGCCGGGCTGGGTAACCTGGGCGTGTCGGTGATGCAGTTCAGCGTGCCACTGGTGATTTCCTTCGGTGTGTTCGGCTTCATGGGCGGCCAACCGCAAGTCCTGGCCGACGGCAGCTCGCTGTGGTTGCAGAACGCCGGCTTCATCTGGGTGCCGTTCATCCTCGCCGTGACCCTGATTGCCTGGTTCGGCATGAACGACCTGTCCAGCGCCCGCGCTTCGTTCAGCGAGCAGGCGGTGATCTTCAAGCGCAAGCACAACTGGCTGATGTGCTGGCTGTACCTGGCCACCTTCGGTTCGTTCATCGGTTTCTCCGCCGCCTTCCCGCTGCTGATCAAGACCTCGTTCCCGGAAGTCATCGCCCTGAAATTCGCCTTCCTCGGCCCGCTGGTGGGCGCGCTGGTACGGCCGCTGGGCGGCTGGCTGGCGGACAAGCTCGGTGGCGCGAAGGTCACCTTGTGGAACTTCGTGTTGATGATCGCGATGGTCTTCGGCGTCCTGCACTTTCTTCCGCAGAACGGCCAGGGCGGCAGCTTCTACGGCTTCCTGGGCATGTTCATGTTGCTGTTCATTACCACGGGTGTGGGCAACGGTTCGACCTTCCGCATGATCCCGGTGATCTTCCGCACCCTGCATGAAAAAGCCGCCCTGGGGAAAAAGCCCGAGGTGCGCGAGCAGGCGCTCAAGAATGCCGGCAAGGAATCGGCCGCCGTGCTGGGTTTCAGCTCGGCCATGGGCGCCTTCGGAGCCTTCTTCATTCCCAAATCATTCGGCACTTCGATGGCCCTGACCGGCGGCCCGGAGATGGCCTTCTACATGTTCGTCGGCTTCTACCTGAGCTGCATCGTGGTGACCTGGTGGTGGTATGCCCGCAAGGGCGCCGCGACACCTTGCTAAGCCGAACCTAAACCTGCGTGGGCGGGGCGCAGACCCCGCGGAGCAAGCCTGAGAGGAACACACTGTGAGTCATTTACTGGATCAACTGCGGTTTTTCAACCGCAAGCAAGGCGAGTTTTCCGATGGTCACGGCGAGACCCGCAAGGAGTCCCGCGACTGGGAGAACGTCTACCGTTCGCGCTGGCAGTACGACAAGATCGTGCGGTCCACCCATGGGGTGAACTGCACCGGTTCGTGCTCGTGGAAAATCTACGTCAAGAATGGCCTGATCACCTGGGAAACCCAGCAGACCGACTATCCGCGTACCCGCAACGATCTGCCCAACCACGAACCACGCGGCTGCCCTCGCGGCGCGAGCTACAGCTGGTACATCTACAGCGCCAACCGGCTCAAGTACCCGAAAATTCGCAAGCCATTGCTCAAGCTGTGGCGCGAAGCCCGGCAGACTCTGCCGCCGGTGGAAGCCTGGGCCAGCATCGTCGAGGACAAGGCCAAGGCCTACTCCTATAAAAGCAAGCGCGGCATGGGTGGCTTCATCCGTTCCAACTGGGAAGAAGTCAACGAGATCATCGCCGCGGCCAACGTCTACACCATCAAGGAACATGGCCCGGACCGGGTGGTGGGCTTCTCGCCGATCCCGGCCATGTCGATGGTCAGCTACGCCGCCGGCTCGCGTTACCTGTCGTTGATCGGTGGCGTGTGCCTGAGCTTCTACGACTGGTATTGCGACCTGCCGCCAGCTTCGCCGATGGTCTGGGGCGAGCAGACCGACGTGCCGGAATCGGCCGACTGGTACAACTCCAACTACATCATTGCCTGGGGCTCCAACGTCCCGCAGACCCGCACCCCTGACGCCCACTTCTTCACCGAGGTGCGCTACAAGGGCACCAAGACCGTGGCGATCACCCCGGACTATTCAGAAGTCGCCAAGCTCACCGACTTGTGGCTCAACCCCAAGCAGGGCACCGACGCCGCGTTGGCCCAGGCCTTCAACCATGTGATCTTCAAAGAATTCCACCTGGACAAGCCGAGCGCCTATTTCACCGAATACGCCAAGCGCTACACCGACCTGCCGGTGCTGGTGATGCTCAAGCCAATGCTCGGCGCCGCGCCGGGTGCCGGTTACCAGCCGGACCGTTTCCTGCGGGCCAGCGACCTGACCGACAACCTCGGCCAGGACAACAACCCGGAATGGAAAACCATCGCCCTGGATGCCAGCGGCGAACTGGTTTCGCCCCAAGGCTCCATCGGCTATCGCTGGGGTGAGAAGGGCAAGTGGAACATCCTGCCCCGTGAAGGCGGCGAGGGGCGTGAGATCGACCTCAAGCTGAGCCTGATCGGCGGCGACGTCGCCGAGGTGGCGTTCCCGTACTTCGCCGGCGAAGCCCAGGAGTACTTCCAGCATGTGGCCGGTGATGCGGTGCAGTTCCGTCGGGTGCCGGTGCACAGCGTGGTGCTGGCCGATGGCAGCGTGGCGAAAGTCGCCACCGTATTCGACCTGTCGGCGGCCAACCTGGCGATCGACCGTGGCCTGGGCGGCGCCAACGTTGCCAAGGACTATAACGACGCTTCGGTACCCGGCACCCCGGCCTGGCAGGAGCAGATCACCGGTGTGAGCCGCGAGAAGGCGATCCAGATCGCCCGCGAGTTCGCCGACAACGCCGACAAGACCCGTGGACGCTCGATGATCATCGTCGGTGCGGCGATGAACCACTGGTACCACATGGACATGAACTACCGCGGGCTGATCAACATGCTCATGCTCTGCGGTTGTGTCGGCCAGACCGGCGGCGGCTGGGCCCACTATGTCGGCCAGGAAAAACTCCGTCCGCAATGCGGCTGGCTGCCCCTGGCCTTTGGCCTGGATTGGAACCGTCCGCCACGGCAGATGAACGGCACCAGCTTCTTCTACGGCCACAGTTCGCAATGGCGCCACGAGAAGATGAGCATGCACGATGTGCTCTCGCCCCTGGCCGACAAATCGCAATTCCCCGAGCACGCCCTGGACTACAACATCCGCGCCGAACGGGCCGGCTGGTTGCCGAGTGCACCGCAGCTCAACACCAACCCGCTGCACATCTGCCGGGACGCCGCCGCCGCGGGCCTGGACCCCAAGGACTACGTGGTCAAGTCGCTGCAGGACGGTTCCCTGCGCTTTGCCTGCGAGCAACCGGACAGCCCGGTGAACTTCCCGCGCAACATGTTCATCTGGCGTTCCAACCTGCTGGGCTCCTCGGGCAAGGGCCACGAGTACATGCTCAAGTACCTGCTGGGCACCAAGAACGGCGTGATGAATGAAGACATCGGCCATAGCACCGAGTGCAAGCCCACCGAAGCCGAATGGGTCGACGAGGGCGCCATTGGCAAGCTCGACCTGGTGACCACCCTGGACTTCCGCATGTCCTCGACCTGCGTGTATTCCGACATCGTCTTGCCGACTGCTACCTGGTACGAAAAAGACGACATGAACACTTCGGACATGCACCCGTTCATTCACCCACTGTCGGCCGCCATCGATCCGGCCTGGGAATCGCGTTCGGACTGGGAAATCTACAAGGGCATCGCCAAGGCGTTTTCCGCCATGTCGGTCGGCCACCTGGGTGTCGAGAAAGACCTGGTCACCGTACCCCTGATGCACGACAGCGTCGGCGAGTTGGCCCAGCCATTTGGCGGCACCGACTGGAAAAGCGCCGGCGTTGCACCGGTCCCGGGCAAGAACGCGCCGAACCTGCACGTGGTGGAACGCGACTACCCGAACATCTACAAGCAGTTCACCTCCCTGGGCCCGATGCTGGAAAAACTCGGCAACGGCGGCAAGGGCATCAACTGGAACACCGAAACCGAAGTGAAATTCCTCGGTGAGCTGAACCACAAGGAAGTCGAGGCGGGCATCAGCCAAGGGCGGCCAAAAATCGACAGCGCCATCGACGCTGCCGAAGTGATCCTGTCCCTGGCGCCGGAAACCAACGGCCATGTCGCACTGAAAGCCTGGGCGGCGCTGTCGGAATTCACCGGCATCGACCACAGCCACCTGGCCATTTCCAAGGAGCACGAGGCGATTCGCTTCCGTGACATCCAGGCCCAGCCACGCAAGATCATTTCCAGCCCGACCTGGTCTGGCCTGGAAGACGATCACGTGAGCTACAACGCCGGCTACACCAACGTCCATGAGTCGATCCCATGGCGCACCATCACCGGTCGCCAGCAGTTCTACCAGGACCACCCGTGGATGCAGGCGTTCGGCGAGCAGTTGATGAGTTACCGGCCACCGGTCAACACCCGCACCATCGCCGGCGTGAAGGGTAAACGCAGCAATGGCGAGACCGAGATCGTCCTGAACTGGATCACCCCGCACCAGAAGTGGGGCATCCACAGCACCTACAGCGACAACCTGCTGATGCTGACCTTGAGCCGTGGCGGACCGATTGTCTGGCTCTCGGAAATCGACGCCAAGCGCGCCGGTATCGAGGACAACGACTGGATCGAATGCTTCAACGTCAACGGCGCGCTGACCGCCCGTGCGGTGGTCAGCCAACGGGTCAAGGAAGGCATGGTGATGATGTATCACGCCCAGGAACGGATCGTGAACGTGCCGGGTTCGGAAACCACCAAGACCCGTGGCGGCCACCACAACTCGGTGACCCGCGTGGTGCTCAAGCCCACCCACATGATTGGCGGCTACGCCCAACAGGCCTACGGCTTCAACTATTACGGCACGGTCGGTTGCAACCGCGACGAATTCGTCGTGGTGCGCAAGATGGTCAAGGTCGATTGGCTCGATGGTTCCAGTGGCGATGATTTGCCGCGTCCACTGCCGACTGATATCGAGGAGAACTGAGATGAAGATTCGCTCACAAATCGGCATGGTCCTGAACCTGGACAAATGCATCGGCTGCCACACCTGCTCGATTACCTGCAAGAACGTCTGGACCAGCCGTGAAGGCATGGAATACGCCTGGTTCAACAACGTCGAATCCAAGCCGGGCATCGGCTATCCCAAGGAGTGGGAAAACCAGGACAAGTGGAAAGGCGGCTGGATCCGCAACGCTGACGGTTCGATCAACCCGCGCATCGGCGGCAAGTTCCGCGTGTTGGCGAACATCTTCGCCAACCCGGACCTGCCGAGCCTGGACGACTACTACGAACCGTTCGACTTCGACTACCAGCACCTGCACACCGCGCCACTGGGCGAACATCAACCCACCGCACGCCCGCGTTCGCTGGTGTCTGGCAAGCGCATGCAGAAAATCGAATGGGGCCCGAACTGGGAGGAAATCCTCGGCACCGAATTCGCCAAGCGGCGCAAGGACAAGAACTTCGACAAGATCCAGGCGGACATCTACGGCGAGTACGAAAACACCTTCATGATGTACCTGCCGCGCCTGTGCGAGCACTGCCTGAACCCGGCGTGCGCGGCGTCGTGCCCGAGCGGTGCGATCTACAAGCGCGAGGAGGACGGCATTGTCCTGATCGACCAGGAGAAATGCCGCGGCTGGCGCATGTGCATCAGCGGCTGCCCGTACAAGAAGATCTACTTCAACTGGAAGAGCGGCAAATCGGAAAAATGCATTTTCTGCTACCCGCGCATCGAAGCCGGGATGCCGACCGTCTGCGCTGAAACCTGCGTTGGACGGATCCGTTACCTCGGTGTGCTGCTGTATGACGCCGATCGCATCAGCGAAGTGGCAAGCACCGCCAATGAGCAGGACCTGTACGAGAAACAACTGGAGATCTTCCTCGACCCGAACGACCCGGCGGTGATTCGCCAGGCCCTGGCCGATGGTGTACCGCAGTCGGTGATCGACTCGGCGCAACGCTCGCCGGTCTACAAAATGGCCGTGGACTGGAAACTCGCACTGCCGCTGCACCCGGAATACCGCACCTTGCCAATGGTCTGGTACGTGCCGCCACTGTCGCCGATCCAGAACGCTGCGACGGCCGGCACCGTGGGCATGAACGGGGTGATCCCGGACGTCGACAGCTTGCGTATCCCGCTGCGCTATCTGGCCAACATGCTCACCGCCGGCGATGAAAAGCCGGTCAAGCTTGCGCTCAAACGCTTGCTGGCGATGCGGGCCTACAAGCGTTCCGAGCAGGTCGACGGCGTGCAGGATCTGCAAGTGCTGGCCGACGTCGGCTTGAGCGTGAACCAGGTGGAAGAGATGTACCGCTACCTGGCCATCGCCAACTACGAAGACCGCTTCGTGGTGCCAAGCGCCCACCGCGAAGACGCCATGAGCGACGCGTTCGCCGAGCGCTCCGGTTGCGGCTTCAGCTTTGGCAGTGGTTGCAGTGGCAGTTCCGACACCAACATGTTCGGTGGCAAGAAGGCCAACCGCCGCGACGTGATCAAAACCGTGCAGTTGTGGGAGGAATGAGCATGCGCATTCTCAAAGTGATTTCGTTGCTGCTCGATTACCCGACCGAGACCCTGGTGGCCGGTCGTGACGAGCTGGAACAGGCCATTCTCCAGGCGCGGGAAATCAGTCCCGCCCAGCGCTCCGGGTTGTTCGAGTTGCTGGAGGTGATCTGCGGCAAGGACCTGATGGACGGCCAGGAGCACTACGGTGCGCTGTTCGGCCGCGGTCGTTCGCTGTCGCTGCTGTTGTTCGAACATGTCCATGGCGAATCCCGTGACCGCGGCCAGGCCATGGTCGACATGATGGCCCAGTACGAAGAAGCCGGTTTCGCCATCGGCGTCAAGGAGCTGCCTGACTACATCCCGTTGTACCTGGAGTTTCTTTCCACCCGCGAAGACATCGAGGCCCGCGAGGGCCTGGCCGATGTAGCGCACCTGCTGGCCTTGCTCGCGGCGCGCCTGGAAGAGCGTGAAAGCGCCTACGCCAGTTGCTTCCGGGCTCTGCTGCAGATATCCGGCGCTGAACCCCAGGTGGCGGTGGCCGAGATGCTTGAGCAAGTAAAGGCCGAGCCACGGGACGACTCCCTCGAAGCCCTGGACAGGGTCTGGGAAGAAGAGGCGGTCGATTTCATGAAGGCCGAGCAGCAAGACCGTTGCAGCTCGATGCCAAGCGCGCCGGGCAAGGCGCGGGACGAAAGTGCGGTGCCGCTGCACTGGGTGGATTTTCAGCATGAAGGGCGGGCCGCAGCGCCAGCCGGGGAGGTGGGCAATGTCTAAATGGGATCTGTTGTTGTTCGGGGTCTACCCCTATGTCGCCCTGGCGATTTGCCTGATCGGTAGCTGGGCGCGGTTCGACCTGTCCCAGTACACCTGGAAGGCCGGTTCCAGCCAGATGCTGAACAAGCGCGGCATGCGCGTGGCCAGCAACCTGTTTCACATCGGCGTGCTGTTCGTGCTGGCCGGCCACTTCGTCGGGCTGCTGACGCCTTCGGCGGTTTATCACCACTTCCTGAGCACCGAAAACAAGCAGTTGCTGGCGATGGTTTCCGGCGGTTTCTTCGGCGTACTCGGCCTGATTGGCCTGGTGATGCTGCTCAACCGTCGCCTGACTGACCCACGGGTTCGCGCCACCTCCAATGCCTCGGACATCCTGGTGCTGGTGGTGCTGCTGGTGCAACTGGTGTTGGGGCTGATGACCATCGTCGCGTCCACCGCCCATATGGACGGCTCGGTAATGGTGATGCTGGCCGATTGGGCCCAGAACACCGTGCTGTTGCGTCCGGTTGAAGCCGCGACCTCGATAGCGCCGGTGGGCCTGGTCTACAAGCTCCACGTGGTGCTGGGCCTGACCCTGTTCGTGTTGTTCCCGTTCACTCGTCTGGTCCACATCGTCAGTGCGCCGGTCTGGTACCTGGGACGTCGTTATCAAATCGTTCGGCAGAAGTTTTGAGGAGAAGATCATGGCGAGTGGATGCGGATGTGGCGGTGGTGGTGGCGGCAGCGGCGGCTGTGGTTCTTCGGCAAAAGCGGCACCGGTGATCGCGCCGGTGGCCGATGCCGAACCAGTGGGGGCGGTGCAGTTCGAGCCGGCCCAGGCCGGGCCGGTGGCGGAGGATGAAGCGCCACAGTTGATTGCCAGCAGTGAGCAAGAGTGGCCGATCGTCAGCGTCAACGGGGTGTCGGTCACCCCGCAGGCGATGGCCCAGGAGCTGCAGTATCACCCGGCACAAAGCCGCGAGGAGGCGGTTTACCAAGCGGCACGGGCCTTGGTGATTCGTGAGTTGCTGCAGCAACGTATCGCCGAACTGGGCCTGGCGTTGCAGGTCGGCGCCGGTGAAAACGAAGAGGAAGCGGCCACGCGGCTGCTGCTCGAACGCGAGGTGCAGGTGCCGCAGTGCGACGAGGCTACCTGCCTGCGTTATTACGAAAGCAACCGGGCGCGGTTTCACAGCGCACCGTTGCTGGCAGTGCGGCACATCCTGCTCGAGTGTGCGCCGGACGATGCCGAGGCGCGCAGCCTGGCACATGTCCAGGCCGAGCTGCTGCTGGAGCGGCTGGACCAGTTCCCGGGCAGTTTTGCCGAGTTGGCGCTGAAGCATTCGGCGTGTCCATCCAAGGCGCAAGGCGGTTCGCTGGGGCAGATCAGCAAGGGCCAGACCGTGCCTGAACTGGAGCGCCAGTTGTTCACCCTGCCGGCGGGCCTGGCCGGTAAACCGCTGGAAAGTCGTTACGGCTGGCACGTGATCAGCATCGACCAGCGAATCGATGGCCAGCCATTGCCGTATGAGGCGGTAGCGACGGCGATTCGTACCCAGTTGCAGCAGGGCGTGTGGCAAAAAGCGCTGGTGCAGTACCTGCAAACCCTGATCGGTGCGGCGGATATTCGCGGCATTCACCTTCAGGGTGCCGACTCGCCGCTGGTGCAGTGAGCACGGGCTCAATCGGGAGATTTTCATGAACGCGGTGTTGCAGGACGGATTTGGGCGCCAGATCGATTACTTGCGGATGTCGGTGACCGATCGTTGTGATTTTCGTTGTGTGTATTGCATGGCGAAAAACATGACGTTCCTGCCACGTCAGCAAGTGTTGACCTTGGAGGAGTTGCAGCGCCTGGCGCGGCTGTTCGTCGGCCTGGGGGTGAAGAAAATCCGCCTGACCGGTGGCGAGCCGCTGATCCGTCCGGGCATCGTCGGGTTGTGTCGTGAGATCGCTGCATTGCCCGGCCTGCGGGAACTGGTGATGACCAGCAACGGCTCGCAGTTGGGGCGGTTGGCCCAGCCGCTGGTCGAGGCCGGGGTCAAGCGCATGAACATCAGCCTCGACAGCCTGGACGGCGAACGTTTTCGGGCGATCACCCGCAACGGCAACCTGGACCAGGTGCTGGCCGGCATCGAAGCGGCGAAGGTCGCCGGGTTCGAACGGATCAAGCTCAACTGCGTGGTCATGAAGGGACGCAACTTCGATGAAGTTCCGGCGCTGGTGCAATACGCCATCGAGCAGCGCATCGACATCAGCTTCATCGAGGAAATGCCATTGGGGGAGGTCGGGCGTTCCCGGGGCGAGTCGTTCTGTTCCAGCGATGAGGTACGGGCCGAGATCGCCCGCCATCATCGCCTGCTCGACAGCGCCGAGAGCAGCGGCGGGCCGGCGCGCTATGTGCGCCTGGAGCGTCATCCGGATACCCGCATCGGTTTCATTTCGCCCAACACCCACAACTTCTGCGCCAGTTGCAACCGCGTGCGCATGACCGTCGAAGGGCGCTTGCTGTTGTGCCTGGGACAAGAGGACTCCCTCGACCTGCGCGGCTTGCTGCGGCGTTATCCGCTGGAAGACCAACCGGTGATTCAGGCGGTGCAGCAGGCGTTGCGTGGCAAGCCACTGCGCCATGACTTCAATCCGGGTGGGGAAGTGCAGATTGTGCGGTTCATGAACATGAGTGGGGGGTGAGCAGTGCTCAGGTCCCACAAGGGGATTTGTTGTGGATACAAATCTTACAGTCACGCCGTAACCCATGTGGGAGCAAGGCTTGCCCGCGATGCAGGCGACACGGTTTAACTGCAGGACCGTGTCATCGTTCATCGCGAGCAAGCTTTGCTCCCACAGGGGATCAGGGGGCTGCAAAATGACCTTTCAAGCCTGATGGATAGTCGCAACCGATTCTTGATGTCGATCAATTGCAACCCTGCCTTTTGCCCGTACTCTCCACTGCATATTGTGTTTAAAGATCTCAAAAAGCCTATATGTAGTGTCTGGAGCGAAAATGCAGAGCACGTTGATCTCAGTAGGGTGTAACCGCTTGCACAAGCGCGATGGCAGTGTGGTCGCCTTTGATGCGGACAAGATCCGCCAGGCGCTGATCGCCGCCGGCAAGGCCACCGGCGAATACGCCGAAGCCGAGGCCGAGGCGTTGCTGGAGGCGGTGTTGGCGCGGTTGGAAGGGCAGACGCGGTTGAACGTCGAGCAGATCCAGGACCGTGTCGAACGGGTACTGATGGACGCCGGTTTCTTTCTCTCCATGCGTGCCTACATCGTCTATCGCGAGCAACACGGACGCCTGCGTCGGGATCGTCGCACACTGGTGGAAGTCGCCACGTCGATGAACGAATACCTGGATCGCGAAGACTGGCGCGTGCAGGCCAACGCCAACCAGGGGTATTCCCTCGGCGGGCTGATCCTCAACGTTTCGGGCAAGGTCACCGCCAACTACTGGCTCGACGAAGTCTACAGCCAGGCCATCGGCGAGGCGCACCGCGAGGCTGACCTGCATATCCATGACCTGGACATGCTCGCTGGCTACTGTGCCGGCTGGTCCTTGCGCACCCTGTTGCACGAAGGCCTCAACGGCGTGCCCGGGCGGGTCGAGGCCGGGCCGCCCAAGCATCTGAGCAGTGCCTTGGGACAGATGGTGAATTTCCTCGGCACCCTGCAAAACGAATGGGCCGGCGCCCAGGCGTTCAGCTCGTTCGACACCTACCTGGCGCCCTATGTACGCAAGGACCAACTCAGCTACGACGAGGTCCGCCAGTCGTTGCAGGAGTTCATCTACAACCTCAATGTGCCGTCGCGCTGGGGCACGCAAACGCCGTTCACCAACCTGACATTCGACTGGGTCTGCCCGGAGGATCTGCGCGAACAGATCCCGGTGATCGGTGGCCAGGAGATGCCGTTCGCCTACGGAGACCTGCAAGCGGAAATGGAGTTGATCAACCGCGCCTACATCGAGGTGATGCAGGCCGGCGATGCGAAAGGCCGGGTCTTCACCTTCCCGATCCCGACCTACAACATCACCCATGACTTCCCCTGGGACAGCGAGAACGCCGACCGGCTGTTCGAAATGACCGCCCGCTACGGCCTGCCGTACTTCCAGAACTTTCTCAACTCGGACATGCAACCCAATCAGGTGCGGTCGATGTGCTGCCGCTTGCAACTGGACGTGCGCGAGTTGCTCAAGCGCGGCGGTGGCCTGTTCGGCTCGGCGGAACAGACCGGTTCCCTGGGGGTGGTGACGATCAACTGCGCCCGCCTGGGCTATCTGTACAAGGGCGACACCAGCGCCTTGCTGCAACGCATCGACACCCTGATGGAACTGGCGATGGAGAGCCTGGAGGTCAAGCGCAAGGTCATCCAGCATCACATGGATGCCGGTTTGTACCCTTACACCAAGCGCTACCTGGGTACCTTGCGCAATCACTTCTCCACCATCGGCGTGAATGGCCTGCACGAAATGCTGCGCAATTTCACCGATGACCAGCAAGGCCTGCACACCGAGCAAGGCCGGAAATTCGCCCTGAAACTGTTGGATCACGTGCGGGCCACGCTGCTGCGATTCCAGGAAGAAACCGGCCACCTCTACAACCTCGAAGCCACGCCCGCCGAGGGCACCACGTACCGCTTCGCCAAGGAAGACCTCAAGCGCTACCCGGATATCTTGCAGGCCGGCAGCCCGGTCGCACCGTACTACACCAACTCGTCGCAACTGCCGGTGGGCTTCACCGACGATCCATTCGAAGCCCTGGAGCTGCAAGACGAACTGCAATGCAAATACACCGGCGGCACCGTGTTGCACCTGTACATGGCCGAGCAGATTTCCTCGACACAGGCCTGCAAGCAGCTGGTGCGCAAGGCCCTGGGACGCTTCCGCCTGCCGTACCTGACCATCACGCCGACCTTTTCCATCTGCCCGGTGCACGGCTACCTGGCCGGCGAACACGAGTTTTGCCCGAAATGCGACGAGGCCTTGCTGCTGCAACAGCAGTTGGCAGGCAGCGTTCACTGATCCGATCCATCGACCGCAAGGAGCTTCACCCATGAATGCATCGCAAAGCCTTCCCCAAGCACAGCGTCAACGTTGTGAAGTCTGGACCCGCGTGATGGGTTATCACCGCCCGGTAACGGCCTTCAACCCGGGCAAGCAGTCCGAGCACCGCGAGCGGGTGCACTTCACCGAACGCGCGGCCGGGCGTCCATGAGTCGAGTGCTACGGGTCGGGGGCATGGTGCCCCTGACCACCCTCGATTATCCGGGTCAACTGGCGTGCGTACTGTTTTGCCAGGGTTGTGCCTGGCGTTGTCGTTATTGCCATAACCCGCAACTGATCCCGCCGCGCGGCAGCGAGGAGGTGGATTGGTGCCGGGTGTTGGCGTTCTTGCAACGCCGTCAGGATCTGCTCGACGCCGTGGTCTTCAGCGGCGGCGAACCGACCTTGCAGGACGGCCTGGCGCCGGCCATGGAGGAAGTGCGGCAGATGGGCTTTCGCATCGGCCTGCACAGTGCCGGCATCAAGCCGGCGGCCTTCGCCAAAGTGGTCGGACAAGCCGACTGGGTGGGTTTCGACGTCAAGGCCTTGCCCGAAGATGCCCTCGACGTGACCCGGGTCGAAGGCAGCGGCCCTGCCAACTGGCGCAGCCTCGACTATCTGCTGGCCAGCGGCGTGGATTATGAGTGTCGCACGACGGTGCACTGGCATCTGTTCGACCCGGAGCGGTTGCTGACCCTGGCCCGACGCTTGAGTGAGCGCGGCGTCACACGTTTCGCCGTGCAACTGGTACGCACCGCCCGGATGCTCGATCCCCACCTTTCCAGCGTCTCGGCACACGCTTTGCAGCCCGAACTATGGGCCGCCATGCGCGAGCTGTTTCCCTCGTTCGTATTGCGCAGTTGAGCGGACGCCGGGATGAACGACCGACAGCGGCCCGGGACAACCGGGCCCTCTTTTTTCAAGGTTTTCAAATGCGCTGCCAACCGGCAGGTAGTTGAACAGGGAGCATTTGATATGACCAGACTCACCACCGCCCAACGCATCGTGATCGGCTTTGCCATCGCGCCGCTGGCCTTGATCGCCTTGACGTTCTACGCCTTGAACGACCTGGCGATGCTGCGCGACCAGGCCGAGCAGATCGTCAGGCAGGACTGGCCCAAGATCGACCCGATCATGGTGATCGCCACGGGTGTGCGCGACAACGCCAGGAACACCCGGGACTTGCTGATCGACAAGGACAATGCACAGGTCCAGCAATCCATCGACGCCACCCGGCAACGGATTACCCAGGCCTTCGCCACGCTGGAGCCGCTGTTCGATCAGCCTGAAGGCAAGGCCGCGTATGCCGAATTGAAGAAGCGTCGCGAGGCCTATGTGGCGGCTTTCGTCCAGGTGCAGGCGTTGATCCGTCAGGGTGCGACGCAGGAGGCGATGACGCAGCTCAAGCAGGGGGTGATTCCGGCAGAGCGCGAGGTGTACAAGAGTCTCGAAGGGATCATGGCGATGCAGGGCAAGCTCTTCGTCGAGCGTGAGCACCTGGCCCAGGCACGTTACAACGATGCGAGGCGCAACATGCTGGCGTTGGTGCTGGCCTGTCTGGCTCTGGTGACCACCGTGGCGGTCCTGGTGACCCGCAGCGTGACCCGTCCCCTTGGCGGTGAACCCAATGACGCGGCGCGGGTGCTTAACCTCATCGCCCAGGGCGACCTGACGATCCGCGTGCCCGTGGGCGTCGGCGCCAATGACAGCGTGATGAGCAACATGCACGACATGCAGCAGAGCCTCAATAGCATGGTCCGGCACATTGCGGCCTCGGTGGATCGGGTGGCCAGTTCCTCCGAAGAACTGAGCGCGGTGAGCAGCCAGACCAGCAGCACCTTGCAGTTGCAAGGGCATGAAATCGAACAGGCGGCCGCGGCCGTGAACCAGATGACCGCTGCGGTGGATGAAGTGGCGCGCAATGCCGTGAGTACCAGCGAAGCCTCGCGAGTGTCTGAGCAAACCGCACAGCGCGGCCGTGAACAGGTCCAGGAAACGGTGGCTTCCATTACCGCCCTGGCCGAAGGTGTGACGGACAGTTCCGGGCGAATCCAGCAATTGGCCGGGCGGGTGCAGGACATCAGCTCGGTGCTGGATGTGATCCGCAGCATTGCCGATCAGACCAATCTCCTGGCCCTGAACGCTGCCATCGAAGCGGCCCGCGCCGGCGATGCCGGGCGTGGCTTTGCGGTGGTCGCTGATGAAGTCCGGGCGCTGGCTCATCGAACCCAGGATTCGACGCGGGAAATCGAGGGCATGATCGGTAACATCCGCCTGGACAGCGGGCACGCGGTGAGCTCCATGCAAAACAACAGCGAACTGGTGCAGGCCACGCTGCTAGTGGCCCAGCGCTCCGGCGATGCCCTGGACGAAATCGCCCGCTCGATCTCGCAGATCAACGAGCGCAACCTGATGATCGCCAGCGCCACGGAACAGCAGGCCCTGGTGGCGCGAGAGGTGGACCGTAACCTGGTGGGTATCCGCAACCTCTCCGAACAGGTCATGCTGGGCGCCCGACATACCGATACGGCGGGCCAGGACCTGGCGCAGATGGCCGGTTCACTGCATGAGACGGTAGCGCGGTTCAAGGTGTAGGCGGGGCAATGTCGGAGCCTCAGCTCCCACAGGGTTTTGTGTCGAATCCGAATGTTGTGGGCAACACAAATTCAATGTGGGAGCGAGCCTGCTCGCGATAGCGGAGGTCTGAACTGTGGTGATGTTGGATGTGCCGGCGCCTTCGCGAGCAAGCTCGCTCCCACAGGATTTTGTGTTGTGTTCGGGGGCTATCACCATCCCCAGAATTGCAACCACCAGCCATAACCCACCAGGCCGCTGGCCAAGACCAGGCATGCCATGGCTGGCAATCGCTGGGTCGGTGATACCTCTGTTTGCTGCAGGCGTTTCCAGCCCAGCCATAAACTCCAGGCTATCGCCGCTATCAGCAACCCGGCCCGAGCCGGTTGGACCCATTCCAGCAACAGCCCCTCATAGCGCAACAGTTTGACCGTGGTGGCCGACAAGCCGAGGAACAACCCTGCACCGCCAAGGGGCGTCAGGGTGATGGCTAAGGGCCAATATTGTGCGCCATCCCCCGAGAGGCGTGCCGCCAGGCGTATCAGCAGCATCAGCGAAGTGCCTATCAACAGCGCACTCATGCCCAGGTACGCGACGATGCAAAAACCATCGAGCCAACTGAAACTGTCATTGAGTTGCGGATAGTGCGTCAACAGCCACCAGGGCGCATTGTCCTGGAGCGCCCAGAGCCAATCATGACTGACCAGCCATTGGGCCAGGCTTTGCTTGAGGGCAATGAACCACGGGCTGACGGTCCACTGAAAGGCGCCCATGGCCAGGCCTATGACACCGAACAACAGCAAGCGAACATCCCAGGGCGAGAGGGTGTCAGCCGTCGAGTGCAGGATTTCCTCGCTGCTGGAGCGGGTAATCAGCCGTACCGCATCGCGCTGGCCGCTGCAGCGACCACAGGCGTGGCAATCGGCGGCGCCGCGCATACGGCGGATGTCCAGCAAGGGCGCGCAGTTGGGGGGAGGGCGACGCGGTGCCGGGTTTTCCAGCCAGCGTTGTTCGTCCACCCGGAAGTGCACTGGCGCCAGGCGAGCAAGCAGGGAGAAGACGCCGCTGACCGGGCACAGGTAACGGCACCACACCCGCTTGCCCCGGGCGAACAACAGGCCGACGATCACCGCAGCGACGGTCGAGCCCCCCAGGATCAGCAATGCAGCCTGGGCGTAGTCGTAGACGCTGATCAGTTGACCGTAGAGGGTGGTCAGGCAGAACGCCAGGGTCGGCCAGCCAGCCCAGCGCAATCCGCGCGGCACCCCGAAGCCCTTGCCATACTGGCTGGCCCATTCGCTCAAGGCGCCTTCCGGGCACAGCACGCCACACCAGAGCCGCCCGAACAACACGATCGACAGCAACACGAACGGCCACCACAGGCCCCAGAACAGAAACTGCGCCAGCAACGTGAGATTGTCGAACAGGCGTGCCTGGCCGCTGGGCAATGGCAGCAGGGCCGGCACCACCAACAGCACCGCGTAGAACAGCACCACCGTCCATTGCACGGCACGAATGGTTGCACCGTGGCGCCGCATGCCGTCGCCCAGGCGCTGGAGCCAGGGGTTCAGGTTGGGCATGGCAGGTTTTCCGCCTTGCGCGGCCACAGCCAGCCTGCGACGACGCCCCAATAGCCCAGCCACACCAGCAGCGTCATCGCACTCGGGCTGGCCCGATACCCGGTGAAGTCCGCCAGGAACCCGCCCAAACCATGGCCGTCGTCGAGTATCGCGCTGCTGTCCCACAGCGCGTCGCCAATGCCGCGATACACCGCCTCAGGCCAATCCATCGCGAGCAGTTGCCCGCCGACCCGCTCGATACCGCTGACCAGCAACGCCGCCCCCAACAGCAGCAGGATCGCTTCGCTGATGGCAAAGAAACGCGGCCATGAGATGAGCCGGCGACTGCTGTGCAGCAAGGAGACGGTCAGCAGCGACAACACCAGCCCGGCCAGCGCGCCGACGGCGAACAAGCCCAGTTGCGGCCCTTGCAGGCGCGCACCGGCGCCATACAGGAACACCACGGTTTCACTGCCTTCGCGGCTGACCGCCAGCAGCGCCAGCACCAACAATCCCAGGCCGCCCTGGCGGCTCAGGCGCTGGTCGGCGTGGCGTGTCAGGTCATGCTTGAGCGTCCTCGCGTTTCGGTGCATCCAGCCGACCATCTGCACGATCAGCAAGCTGGCGACCAGTGCCAGCGACGCCTGGAACCATTCATTGGCCGTCCCGCTCATGGCCTCGCCGGCCAGCAGGATCAGCCCTGCGAGCACACCGGAAAGCAGCAAGCCCAACGCTGCGCCAGCCCAGACATAGCGCAGCAGTTGGCTGGCCTGTTGTTGCCGGCTGACCCAGGCCTGGAGAATCCCGATCACCAACAACGCCTCGACGCTTTCGCGCCAGACAATAAACATCGATTGAGTCATGCAAACGCCTCCTGCTGAGCGATTACTGGGCGAGAATCCCGCCCTCGGGCAGTTGCGGATTGAATTCGTCGAAAAACGGATAGTGCCCGGGACGCAGCGGGTGGATGACCACGAAGGTCGTGACGCCGGGCGAGAGCACTTTCTCGACGCGCAAAGGCGTGCTTTCGAACTCTGCCGGGCCCTGGCCGACGTTCTTCAGCACGATCTTGAACCGTTGCCCGGCCGGCACTTGCAGTTGCGCCGGCGTGAAATGCCCGTCGCGCATGCTCAGCTCGTAGGTCGGCAGTTCAGCCTGGGCGATTGACGGTTGCAGCAGACCGGCCAGCATCAGCCAGGCCAGGTATGACGGCCAGGATCGGCGATTCATTTTCAGTACCCGCCTTTTTTCCCGATCCCGGCGTAGACGAATTCGTAGTGCAATTCACAGCGCTCGAACCATGGCGCCACGCCGGTTTCCTTGTCGGTATGACGACCGAGGGAGCCATGGCCACCGGGTGGCAGGACGGTGAACGTCAGCTGATATTTGCCTGGGCCGAGCAGCTTGACGTTGTCGCCATAGTGCGGCCCGTCGTTGGCGACCATGGCGTGGAAGTCACCCTTGAGCTCGGTGTCGTTGCCTTGCTTCTTCAGTTGGAACGACACGTTGAGATAGGGCACGAAACTGCCTTCCTGGAAGCCCTGCTGGTTGTCCGCCGTGGCGCGGATGTCGGCTTCCAGGTGCACGTCGGAGTCAGCCGTGGCCCGCATCATCCCGGCGGGTGCCATTTCAATCGGCTGCAAATACACCGCACCGACCTCCAGTCCTGGGCACAGTTGCGGTTCGCCGATGGGGTATTCCTTGGCCTGGGCCAGTGGTGCGAGAAACAGCAAGGCCAGAGGTAGAGTGGCAAGTGTGCGCATGATGACTTCCTGGTTGGCTAAATGATGGCGCCGAGTCTAGGAAGCTTTTCTGCGAATAATAATGATTCTTGTCAATTTTTAGCGCGAATTTTCCAACAACAAATGCCGGCTCGTTCCTGCACGGTTGTTCTTGATCGGGATCAAGGGGCACGGCGCCCCGACGCGGTAGGGTGCGGGTACACCCATCAGTTATACGGGGTCGTCATGGCAAAGCCCTTTCCCATCAGTCCCAAACATCCCGAGCGCATTTGCTGGGGTTGTGATCGTTACTGTCCGACCAGTGCGCTGGCCTGCGGTAACGGTGCCGATCGAACGATGCACCCGGCCGAGATGATTGGAGATGACTGGTACCTGCATGGGGATTGGGGGTTGGAGCTGGTCGACATTACCGCCAAGGTCATCGATCCAAGCGCCACTCACGTGAAGGAATGAAGTAAACCTGTGGCGAGGGAGCTTGCTCCCGCTGGACTGCGCAGCAGTCCCAAAAAACTTGCGGTCGCTGCGCAACCGAGCGGGAGCAAGCTCCCTCGCCACAATGGATCACACGCGCCTTAGAGCTTCGGCAATTGCCCGATCCGCCCCATCATCTCGGTCACGATCTGCAAGTCCAACAGGAACTGCTCGACCGTCTTGAACTCGTTGTCGTTGTGCCCGGTGTACTTGACGTCGGGCATTGCCAGGCCGAACTGCACACCGTTGGGCAGTTCATGGACCGACGTGGCGCCGGCGGAGGTGCCGTATTTGTGTTCCATACCCAGGTTTTCACTGGCCACAGCCAACAGTGCCTTGACCCATTCACCCTCAGGGTTGCGGTACATCGGCTCGTCAATGGAATAGTCGAAGGCCACTGCGACGTGGGACTTCTTGCTCCAGGCGGCCAGCTTGTCGGCGATTTCAGTCTTGAGGACTTCTGTGGTCTTGCCCACCGGCACCCGCAGGTTGACTGCCAACTTGAAGGTCTTCTCATCCATCCCGACGTAGGTCAGGGACGCGGTCAGCGGGCCCATGAAGGCATCGGAAAAACCAACTCCCAGTTTGCTGCCCAGATAGTCCAGGCCCCAGTTGTCGGCGGCGTAGCGGGCGGCGTCGGTGATGTGGTTGTGTTTGAGCGCGACCTTGCCGTCGAGGCTATTGATGAAGTCCAGCATCCTTGCCACCGGGTTGACGCCTGACTCGGGCTCGGAGGAGTGGGCGGAAACGCCAGTGAAGGTCAGATTGACGTCCTTGCCGACGACCTGGCTGGTCACTTCGAAGTTGCCACCGTTGCGCTTGGCATAGTCGGTACCGGCCTTGAGCAGGCTGGCGGCCAGTTCGGCGGGCTTGTCGCTGGCGAAGGTAGCAACGGACGTCGACGGAATCTGATTGGTCGCCAGGCCGCCCGTCAACGCGGTAATTTCTGCCCCCTTGCCCTGTGCAGCGCGCCGGGTGAAGTTCGCCATGACGGTGCCATAGCCTTTCTCGGCAATCACCACAGGGTAGCCGCCATCCAGCGCCAGGTTGTAGTTGGGCGTCGGGTTGCGTTCGAAATAATAGGGGATGGCGTCGCCGGTGGTTTCCTCGGTGGTGTCGACCAGCAGCTTGAAGTTGCGCGCCAGCGGCAGTTTCTCTTCCTTGATGATCTTCATCGCATAGAGCGCGACCACGATGCCGTTCTTGTCGTCCTCGGTACCGCGGCCATACATGCGGTCGCCCACCAGGGTGACCTTGAACGGGTCGAGGCGGGTGCCATCTTTCAACACCCAGTTTTCCGGCGTTACCGGCACCACGTCGGCATGGGCGTGAATGCCCACGACTTCGTCGCCGCTGCCTTCGAGGGAAGTCTCATAGACGCGGTTGTCGACATTGCGGAAGTTGAGGTTGAACGCCTCGGCCAGGTTTTTGATCTTGTCGGCGATCTTGAGGAATTCCGGGTTCTCGTGCTGGGCCACGCCGTCCTTGCGAAAGGTCGGGATGGCGACCAGTTCCTTCAGTGTCTCGGTGGCCGCCTGGCCGTATTTCACTCGGGCATAGAGGCCCAGCAGACGATGGATTTCGTTCTGCTGTTCAGCCGAAAGGGTTTTGTTGCCCTGGAACGCGCTGATGGCCGGGCCGAGGTTGGCGGTTTTGCCCAGGTCGCTTTTGGCTACCTCACCAAGGAACTGTCGGAAATCGGTGACGGAGGTGTCGGAGAAGGTTTTGACGATGGCGGCGCCCTGTTGGGCGCTGATGTTGGCGAATGCTGGGGTGGTGATCGAAGCGAGGCTGGACAATAGCAGGGTGGTCACGGCCAGGTGTTTGAGCGAGAAGTCCATTGCTGGGCATTCCTTTGCAGGCTGTAAGGGATAAGTGTCTGATTTGGTGACACAAACCCTTACAACCTAACAGGCGATTGTGGGGCAGGGGAGTCTGGCGGGGGAATTTGTCGCACAGTGAGGCAAAAACGGCGCAGAAATGAAAAATAGCGGAGGGTCATCAAACAGCCGAGAACCTACTGTGGGAGCGAGCTTGCTCGCGATGACGGCGGCACATTCAACATCAATGCAAACTGATCCACCGCTTTCGCGAGCAAGCTCGCTCCCACAGGGGGGCTGCGGTGGATGCCAGTTTTGTGAACACCCACTCCCACAGGGGAAGCGGGTGGGTATTGGTTTAATGCGGCGCGCGCGGAATCGTCTTGAGCAGGTCTTCAGGGCTGATATGGCCGACCACCGGTTGCGCGGTGCTGCCGGGCAATGGCAGGTCGAGGATGTGCCCCTTGATCTTGCCGACCACATGCATTTCGCAGGGTTTGCAGTCGAACTTCAGTGTCAGCACTTCATCACCGTGTATCAGCTGCATCGGTGCCACCTTGGTGCGTACGCCGGTGACGCCCTTGGCCTGCTTGGGGCAGAGGTTGAACGAGAAGCGCAGGCAGTGCTTGGTGATCATCACCGGCACTTCACCGGTTTCCTCATGGGCCTCGAACGCCGCGTCGATCAGCTTGACACCGTGGCGATGGTAGAAATCCCGGGCCTTCTGGTTGTAGACGTTGGCCAGGAACGACAGGTGCGACTCCGGGTACACCGGCGGCGGGCTGGTCTCGGCCTTGCGGCCACCGCGTGGGTGGGCTTCGATGCGGGCGGCGGTCAGGGCCTCGATGGCTTCGCGGCGCAACGCCTTGAGCTGCGAGTTAGGGATGAAGAACGCCTGGGGCGCATCCAGCTTGATCGCGGTGGCGTGGTATTCGGTGGTGCCCAGCTGGCCGAGCAGGTCGTGCAACTGCTCCAGGGCCTGCTCCGGCTTGTTGGCCACGCCGAACGGCCCATCCAGGGCGACGCTGGCGCTGATGCCTTCTTCGCTGGTGGCGGTCAGTTCCAGGCGCGCTTCACGCAGGCGTGCAACCCAGGCCAGGCCCACGCGGCGTTCGGAGGAGGTCTTGAGCAACGCTTGCTGCCAGTTGTGGTCCAGGTTGCGGCTCAACGGGTGGTTGGGGCGCAACTGGTACATGCCGGCCGGCATTTCGTTGGGCTCGACGCGGTAGCGGTAACGCTTCTGGCCATCCTCTTCGAATTCACCCTTGGGCTCGGCGATGTTGGCGCGGAAGCCGACGACTTCGCGCTTGACCAGCACATTGAGGCCGTCGCCGTTGGACAGCGGGTCGAAGGTCACCACTTGCAGGTCGCGCTTGCCGACTTTTTCCACCACGCCCACCGGCACACCGGTAAAAGTCGGCGAATCGAAGGCGCCGATGTCGATCTTGCGTTCGCTGACGAAATAGTCGGTGCTGCCACGGTGGAAAGTCTTGTCCGGGTCGGGGACGAAGAAGTGCGCGGTGCGGCCGCTGGACGCGCGGGCCAGGTCCGGACGGTCTTCGAGGACATCGTCCAGGCGCTGGCGGTAATAGGCGGTGATGTTCTTCACATAACCCATGTCCTTGTAGCGGCCTTCGATCTTGAATGAGCGCACGCCCGCTTCGACCAGGGCGCGGATGTTGGCGCTCTGGTTGTTGTCTTTCATCGACAGCAGGTGTTTTTCGTAGGCGACCACCCGGCCCTGGTCGTCCTTGAGGGTGTAGGGCAGGCGACAGGCCTGGGAGCAGTCCCCACGGTTGGCGCTGCGGCCGTTCTGGGCGTGGGAGATGTTGCACTGGCCGGAAAACGCCACGCACAGCGCGCCGTGAATGAAGAACTCGATGGCCGCGTCGGTCTCATCGGCGATGGCGCGGATTTCCTGCAGGTTCAGCTCACGGGCCAATACCAGTTGCGAGAAGCCGGCCTGGTCGAGGAACTTTGCCCGGGCCAGGGTGCGGATGTCGGTCTGGGTGCTGGCGTGCAGCTCGATGGGCGGGATATCCAGCTCCATCACCCCCAGGTCCTGGACGATCAACGCATCGACACCCGCATCGTATAACTGGTGGATCAGTTGGCGGGCCGGCTCCAGCTCGTTGTCGTGCAGGATGGTGTTGATGGTCGTGAACACACGGGCGTGGTAGCGATGGGCGAACTCCACCAGCCGGGCAATATCGCCCACTTCGTTACAAGCGTTGTGACGCGCGCCGAAACTCGGGCCACCGATGTACACGGCGTCGGCGCCATGCAGGATGGCCTCGCGGGCGATGGTCACGTCGCGGGCGGGGCTGAGCAATTCCAGATGATGTTTGGGCAAGGACATTTGTTTTTAGTCAGGCTGGTCACGGTCGAAGCGAGCATTGTAGCTGCCAGGCGCCTTGCCGGCACCTGTGGACTTGGGGTTGTACGACCTTGACCGATGCGCGGCCGTCCCGCTGGGCTCACCCAGGCGTCGAGCCGGCGCTGCACCAGCGGTTGCGCCCGGTGTTCTTGGCCAGGTACAGGAAGGCGTCCGCCGCCTTGATCAGCATGGCCGGGGTGACGTCCTCGCCGCTCGGCTGGCAGGTGGTGATACCGGCGCTGATGGTCACGATTCCCAAGGGATGATCGCCATGTTCAATGTTCAGGGCCCTGACGGCTTCGAGAATTTGCTCCGCGACCTTGGCGGCGCCGGCGCTGTCGGTGTTGGGCAGCAACACGGTGAACTCTTCACCGCCATACCGGACCGCCAGGTCGCCCGGCCTTTTGATGGTCTGCCTGACCGCGGCGGCAATCGCGCGCAGGCAATCGTCGCCGGCAGCGTGACCGTATCTGTCGTTGAAACGCTTGAAGTAGTCGACGTCGAGCATGATCAACGCCAGGGAAGAATTCTGGCGCTTGGCCAGGCGAATTTCGTCGGCCAAGGCGATGTCCAGCCGCCTGCGGTTGCCCAGTCCGGTCAGGCTGTCGGTCAGCGCCATGTCGCGCATGGCCTGGTGCGCAGTGCGAATCTGTTTCTCCATGGTCATCCGGTAGCGCAACTGGCTCAGCACGATGAGCCCGAAGCCGACGAGGATCACGATCAGGAAAATCAGCACCAGGCTGGTCTTGAACAGATCGCGCCGCCACGGGGCGATGATGGACTCGCGCGACAACCCGGCTTCCACCACCAGCGGGTAGGTGGTCAGGGCCCGATAGCCATACAGCCGCTCTGTGTCGTCGATCACGGCCCTGGCTTCCGCTACGCCCTGGTTCGAGGTAGGCAGGTAGTTCCTGAAGATCACGCTGTTGACCAGGCTCTTGCCGATCACTGATTCGACGAAGGGGCGCCGTACCAGGATGCTCCCGCTGCGTGTGGCCAGGACCAGCGCCCCCTTGTCGTCGATCTTGAAGTCGCCGTAGTAGTCGACGAAATAACTGACTTTTACCGTTCCGAGCAACACACCAGCGAACGAGCCGTCGGGATTGTTCAAGCGACGGGACACAGGGATGATCAGTTCGTTGGTGGATCGGCTCTTGATCACTGCGCCAATGCGCACGCCTCGGTCCTCGTGGGTACGGTGATATTGGAAGTAGTCACGGTCGGCGTTGTTCGCCGTTTCCGGAATGATTTCCTTGTCCGTTACCAGCCATTGGCCGTCCGGGCCATAGATAAACAACCCGTGCAGTTGCGGCATGATGGCGGCCTGTTGCACCAATAGCTTATGGATGCGCGGGACGTCCATGTTCTGCAGGCCATCGCCCTCCACCCGTTCACTGAGGGCGGCGGTGACCACATCCACTTGTCGAATGGTATCTTCGGCGTGCTGGGCCGTCGCCCGTGCCAGGTTCGTCACCGAATCGCGGGCAGACGCAAAAGCGGCGCGGTAATCGCGCCAGGTGCGCCAGCCTTCAACGGCCAGAAACGCGATGATGACCACCAGCATGAAACTCACGGTCAGTCGCAATGCCGCTCCAGCCCGTGTGCTCTGGGGAGAAAAGGCCTCATCGGTGGTTTCAATCTTTGGCTCTGGCCGTTTGCGTCCGAGCATCAACATTTCCTTTTACGACAGGTCTGCGCACTATTGATGCGCAGCCTATCTTATTCGATTCCAGCACGTTAGCTCGCTACGACGAGGCAGGTACAACCGGCGACACACGATTGGGGAGAAAGGTTTCATGAAAGTTGGCGTCATTTCCGACACCCACGGTCTGCTGCGTCCCGAAGCGCTTGCTGCGCTGCAAGACTGTGAGCAGATCATTCATGCTGGTGATATCGGCAGCGCCGCGATCCTTGATCAACTGGCGTCCATCGCGCCATTGCACGTGGTGCGCGGCAACAACGACATGGGGGCCGAGTGGGCTGGACCGCTTGCCGATCGCCTGCAGTTCGACCTGTGTGGATGGCAGGTTTTGCTGGTTCACGACATCGCCGATGTACAGGATTTACTCGATCCGGACGTGAAGTGGGTGATCAGCGGCCATTCCCACAAGCCGGGCATCGAATGGCGTGGCGACCGGCTGTACCTGAACCCCGGCAGCGCCGGCCGGCGGCGGTTCACGCTGCCGGTGACGCTGGCGTTGGTCGAGGTGAGTGCTAGCGCGATCGAGCCGCGGCTAGTCCGGTTGCTGGAATGAACATGCTTACTTGAAGTACTTGTCGACGTAGGACTGGATTTCCTTGCGCATGAAGCGCCCGGATTCATCCGCCCGTTCTTCCCAGCCGAACACGCAAGCGGTGACGATACCGTCGAAGCCGGTCTTGGCCAGCTCGCTGAAGAACAGGTCCCAATCGATCTCGCCCTGGTGCATGTCCATGTGCTGGTGGACGGTGACCTTGGCGCCGGGTGGGTTGACGATGTAGCGCAGGCCGGACGAGGCCTTGTGGTTGTAGGTGTCGGCGATGTGGACATGGGCGATCATCGATCCGGCCTCGGCGATCATGGCTTTCATGTCATCGCCGAAATAGAAGGTATGCGGCGTGCAATAGAGGAACTTGACGTTGTCCGAGCCGAGGGTCTTGAGCATGTCGAGGGCCGGGTTCAGGGTTTCGCACCAGTCTTCGGGGTGAGGTTCGACGTTCAGCGTGACCCCCTCGCTTTCCAGGATCGGCACCAGTTCCTCCATCGAGCGCCACCAGGCTGCTTCGCTCGACTCATGGCTGTGCAGGCCGCCGCAGCAACTGACTTTATGCCCACGATCAGGGGATGGCCCGCGGCCAAACTCGGAGTTCATCGTCGTGCAACCCATCTCCACGGCGATCTGGATGGCCTCCTTCCAGTAGTTCACCGCTGCCCGGCGCTCGTCTTCGTGGGGGCTGGCCCAGCGATACATCGGCAGCAGCGAGGCCAGTTGCAGATCGTGGTCGCGCAGGGCTTTCTTGAATTCGGCGATGCGTTCCTTGTGGGCACGAGGGCGGACCCACCAGGGCAGGAAATCTTCCCGTGGTGACAGCTCCAGGTACTGGTAGCCAAGTTCGGCGGTCTTGCGGCACAGGTCCGGCAGGCTCAGGTGGCGATGCATGTAGGGGTCGAGGGCGATTTTCATTGTTGTTCTCCTTAGGCAACGCTCATTACCTGTGGCGAGGGAGCTTGCTCCCTCGCCACAGGGTTATTTGACTGACTGGCGTTGGGTCAATAGGCGACCCACGCAGCATCCTTCTCGGCTGACTCCACGCAGCGTTCGACCCAACGCACACCTTCCACGCCGGCGTCGATGTCGGGGTAGCGCAGGGCGGCCAGCGCCTCGCTGTCGCCACGGTTCGCCGCATCCATGGCCAGGGCGAAGCGGCGATAGAGATTGGACCAGGCTTCAAACAGCCCTTCGGGGTGGCCGCCACCGATGCGGTCGTCCTCCAGTGCGTCGGCGTGCAGATAGCCCATGCCGCGTTCCAGGGTCTGCGCAGGTTGGCCCTGGATCTCGAAGCTCAACTGGTTGGGCCGCTCGTCCCACCATTCAAGGCTGGCCCGGGAGCCGATCACGCGGATTTTCTGCCCGTGCATGGAACCGGCATTCACGGCGCTGGACCAGACCATGCCCATGGCGCCGCCTTCGTATTCCATCAAGGTGTAGGCGTTGTCTTCCAACGGGGCGCGGCTGGCGACGAAGCTTTGTCGGCTGCACATCAAGCGTTTGATCTTGAGATCGGGCAGCATCACTTTGGACAAATACAGCGGATGCGTGCCGACATCCCCCAGCACGTAGCTGGGCCCGGCCTGGCGCGGATCGACGCGCCATTGCGTTGCCTGGTTCTGCGCCTCCACCGGCGCACTGTGAAAACCATGGGCAAACTGCATGTGCACCATGCGGATCTCGCCCAGTGCCTGCTCCGCGATCATCGCCCGCGCCTGTTCGATCAACTGGTGCCCGGCATAGCCGTAGGTCAAGCCCACGATGCGCCCCTTGGCGTGCGCCAGGCTGCGCAGCGCCTCGGCCTGCTCAAGGGTAAAGCACAGCGGCTTTTCGCAGACCACATGCAGCCCGGCTTCCAGGGCGGCCCGGGTGATGGCGTAGTGGGTGCCGTTGGGCGTGGCGATCGACACCGCTTCAATCCCATCGGGACGTTGCGCTTCCAGTTCGAACAGGCTGAGGTAGTCCGAATAGCAGCGCTCGGGGTCGATACCCAGTTGCTCGCCAAAGGCCCGGCCACGGGCGGGATCGATATCCAGCGCCGCGGCAACCAACTCGAAATTCCGGTCGCGCAGGGCGGCCGAGCGGTGGATGTAGCCGATCTGGCTGTGTTCACCGCCACCGACCATGGCCCAACGGATGGGCCGCGTGATTGTTTTGCTGCCGTTGATCATGACGTTGTCCTTGTGTGATCAGAAACCGATACGGGCCAGGTAGGCGCGGCTGGCGGCCACGTCGTCGAGGCTGCTCCCGGCGTTGCGCGGGTCGCGTTCCTGTTCGACGGTGATGCAGCCCACATAACCCAGTTCATGCACGAGACTGTGCAGCGCCGGGTAATCGATGACGCCACGCCCGATGGGGCACATCACGCCGCGGGCGCAGGCGGCGAAGAAGCGGATGTGTTCGTTCAGCACCTGGTCGAACACCACTGGGTCGATGTCCTTGAAGTGCAGGTAATCCAGGCGATGGGCGTAGGTGCGCAGCGACGCGACCGGGTCCATGCCCGCGTAATAGAGATGCCCGGTGTCCAGGCACAGCCCGGCGACTTCATCGGGAATGTCGTCCACCAGGCGCGCCAACTCGTCGGCGAACTCGATGTAGCCACCAGCGTGGGGATGGATGACGGCGCGGATGCCGTATTGATGCCAGGCGATGTCAGCGATGGCGCGGATGTGCGCCATCATCGTGTTCCAGCGTGCATCGTCCAGGCGCGGGGCGCGGTCCGAGTGACCGGCGGCGTAGTCGCGCGCCTCGTGGCCCCAGTCGATGATCACCAGATACGGCCCGGCGAAGCGTTGGCTGGGCTGTTTTTCCATGGGGGGCAACTGCCTGAGCAGCGTGCAGATATCGTGGGCCTGGCGCAGCAGTTCAGGCAGGTTGGCGGGGTTGACCAAGTCGTCGAAGATCGTCCCGGCAACCACGTGAAGACCGTGTTCGGACAAGGCCGAGCCTACGCCCTCGGCGTCCAGGGGCAGGTAACCATAGGGCCCCAGTTCAATGCCGCGATAACCAGCCTCGGCGGCTTCGCCAAGCACCTGGCGCCACGGTGGCAGGAACGGGTTCTTGACGTCGTCGACGCCCCAACAGCAGGGCGCTGTGCAGATGTGGATCGCCATGGAAATACTCCGGCTGTGTTTATTGTTATGGGCTGGTCCTGATGCTATTGCGTTGCCGGTGAGGGGGCCATGGGCCGATGGCTTAATCTGTCAAAACCCCTCATGATGCTCGGTAGAGGTGTCAAAAAATGTCAGAAAAGCCCCGCCGAATGCTTCGCCCCACCATGTCCGATGTCGCCCGGGAAGCCGGAGTCAGCCTGTCGACCGTCGATCGGGTGCTGAACCTGCGCGCCGATGTGCGCGCCGACACCGCCCAACGCATTGCCGCGGCGGCCGCGCGGTTGGGGTTCCATGCCAAGGGCGTTATCGAACAGCGGGTGCTCAACGACCGCCCGACCTTGCGGCTTGGCTTCCTGTTGCAGAAAAGTGGTGTGCCTTTCTACCAGGGGCTTGCCCATGCGTTGTCGAACGCTGCCGCGACCTGCACGCGAGCACGGATTCGCGTGGTCATCGGCTACTTGGACGACCTCGACCCGGTCATCGTGGCGCAACGCATCCTGGCCCTGCGCGATCAAGTGGACGGCCTGGGCGTGGTGGCGGTGGATCATCCCCGGGTCCGGGAGGCGGTTGCGCAATTGCGCGAGACGGGTGTCTCGGTGGTGGCGCTGCTGTCGGAGCTGTCCAGCGCCAGCGCCAGCGGCACGGGGTATGTCGGGTTGGACAATCGACTCACGGGCCGCACGGCAGGCTGGTTCATCAGCCGTCTGGCGAGGCAGCCCGGGGCGGCGGCTGTCATGCTCAGCAGCCAGCGTTTCCAGTGCCAGGAATTATGCGAGCTGAGCTTTCGCAGTTATCTGGCCGAGCACTCCAGCGAATGGGAGCTGCTCGCGTCGCGCCTGACGCTGGAGGACGATGAGTTCGCGTATGGCAACACGTTGGACTTGCTCAGCGCAGAGCCTGACCTGGTGGGACTTTATGTGGCCGGTGGTGGCATCGCCGGCGTGTTGCGGGCCTTGCGCAGCCTCCAGGAACAGCGGATTCGCTTGCCGGTGGTGGTGTGCCACGACCTGACGCCGTTGACACGCGAGGCGTTGAAGACGGGCCTGGTCCAGGCAGTGCTGTCGCATCCCGTCGTGACCATGGCCGAACAGGCAGTTGAAGCCCTGGTCGAAGCGGCGACTGCTACGCCGCCAGGCCCGGCACCGAGGCGGGTGGTGCCACTTCAGATTGATGTGTCGGAAAGCGTATAGCTGCACAAAACCTGTACAAAGCTAAAATTATGTACAAATATTAGGGTTCCCTTGATAAGCGGGTAACGCCTTCATGGCCTGGTCGTTCGCGCTCAGGAAAAGCCTGGTCGCCATAGCGCTTTGCATGTTTACGCTTTACTGCCCCCAAGTCTTGTCGGACTGGCGCGGCGTATTGCCAGGCACGCGTCTGGTTGGACAAGCCGATTTCGACTGGTATGGGTTCGACGTCTATCAGGCCAGGCTCTGGAGTGCGGCCGCTGCACCAAGCCTGGAAACAGCGTTTGCCCTGGAACTCAATTACCGACGCGCCATCGACAAAGAGTCTTTGGTCGAAACGAGCCTGAAGGAAATGCAGCGCCTCAACGGTGCGCCCCTGGACGCCAAGCGCCGGGACGAATGGGCCGCGCAAATGCGCCGTGCCTTTATTGATGTGAAGCCTGGAAGTCGTATCACTGGCCTGTATCTGCCGGGGCAGGGCTGTCGTTTCTATGTGGGTGAAAAACTGTCTCTCGCGGTCACAGACTCGCTATTCGCCCGGGCATTTTTTGCCATCTGGCTCGATCCTCGAACTCGAGAGCCTGATCTTAGAAATCAATTGCTTGGAATCAAAACCTCAAGTGAAGGGAGAGATGAGCAGTGAGGCATTTTATGATGGCATTGCTGTTGATACTGGGCCTGACCCATTGCGCAAACGTGCCATGAACTTGCAGGCGCTCACGGAGCTGGCTGTCGAGGGGCGAGTCCGCGAACTGGAGTTGTTGTCACTGGAGGGTGGCATCTACGTATTGCGCGCCCGACTGGACGGTGGCCTGCGTACGTTGCTCGATGAGTCGGGAAAGACTTTGCCTATACGTTCCACCACCCATTTGCGTGAGCTGCTTCGTTTCGTCCCGCGGCTACCCTGCACGCTGGTGCAACAGGTTGTCCATGATGAGATGTGCGGCCAGCGCGAGGGGCCGATCGAGCCGCTGCGCATGCCGCTTTTCCTCGACGAGCCCTGGTAGCGACGGCGTTCTGGGGCCAGCTCAGTTCGGCTCGGCCAGACGCAGCGCCAGGGGTAGCCATAACGCCCATAGCGGTGCCAGGAACAGGGCGGTGCCAACGACCCCCAGTGGCAAGGCGACGCCCGCCAGTGGCGCCCCCACGCAATAGGCCAGCGGACCACCGACCAAGCCCAGCAACACACCACGCGATACCGGCCGCCTGGCCCAGGCCAGGCTATGACGCAGGCCTGTGGCAAACACCAGCCAGAGCAGCGCCAGCCAGAGCGGCAGCGGGGTTTGCTTGAATATGAACAAGCCCTGCGTACCCAGGCTCCAGTCCAGCAGCATGCCACTGAGCCCGACACGCATCACCGCAAACAGCTCTGCCCGGGGAGCAGGACACAGCCACAGGTGGGCCAGCAATCCGATGACCACCAGCAACAGCCACCACGGTTCCTGTGCCCCGAGCACACAGCCCCACCAACCCAGTTGCAACCAGAGGGCATTGACGATCAGGCCGGTGCGGCTCATCACGTATCCTGGTACTCCAGCAGGGCGGTTCGACGGGCGCCGGGCCCGGCGAAGAGCAGTTGGGCCACGCCGATGGCACGCTCGATGAATCCACCTTCGCAGTAACACAGGTAGAACTCCCACAGGCGCTGGAAGGTTTCGTCGTAGCCCAACTGCGCCAAGGCCTGGTGCGATTGGCGAAAGTTGTCGTGCCAGTGCCGCAGAGTACGGGCGTAGTGCGCGCCGAAGTCCTCGAGATGCAGGAGGTTGAGCGGCGTCTGGGTGCTGGCAGTCTTCAGCAGGATCGACAGTGACGGTAACGCGCCACCGGGAAAAACATGGCGCTGGATAAAGTCCACCGAGCGTCGGGCCTGCTCATAACGCTGGTCGCGGATGGTGATCGATTGCAGCAGCATCAGCCCGTCGTCCTTGAGCAGCGCGGCGCAGCGCCGGAAGTACTCGGGCAGATAGCGATGCCCGACGGCTTCGATCATTTCAATGGACACCAGCTTGTCGTAGCGCCCTTGCAAGTCACGGTAGTCCTTGCGCAACACCTGCACCTGCTGTTGCAGGCCCAATTCTTCGACACGTCGACAGGTGTGGGTGTATTGCTCCAGGGACAGCGTGGTGGTGGTCACCTTGCAGCCATAATGGCTGGCTGCGTAGATGGCGAGGCTGCCCCAACCCGTGCCGATCTCCAGCAAATGGTCGCCGGGACGCAGGTCGAGTTTGCGGCAGATATGGGCGAGCTTGTTGAGCTGAGCCTCCTCCAGGCTTTGTTCGGGGCTTTCGAACAGGGCGGCTGAATACATCATGGTGGGGTCGAGCAGGCGCTCGAACAGAGCATTGCCCAAGTCGTAATGGGCAATGATATTGCGCCGCGAACCCCGTCGACTGTTGCGGTTGAGCCAGTGCAGCCAGCGCAACAACGGGCGGCCGATGCGAGCCAGGCCGCTGTCCATGGCATCGAGCACATCCAGGTTGGCGACGAACAGGCGCGTCACAGCCGTCAGGTCGCCGCTGCGCCAATAGCCGTGGACATAAGCCTCGCCAGCGCCGATGGAACCGTTGCACGCAACCATGCCCCAGACCGCGTCGTCGAGGATCTCGACCTCGGCCATCAAGGGGCTGGCCAGGTCACCGAAGCTCAATGGTTCGCCATTGAGTAGCAGCCGCAGGTGGCCGTGACGCAGGCGGCGTAACTGACCCAGCACGGCTTGCTTGAAAAAACCTCCGTTAAAGAGGTCGCAACTACCAGCCTTGGTAGCGCTCAGGGTCGGTTCGGGCATGATTGGGATCCTTGTGAGCGGTTTGACCCAGACTCAGGCCGTCTTCGCTGGCCTGATGGGCGTAGAGGGGCGTGCGTTTGAAAAGCAGGCGCAGGGCCTGCCAGTAAATGGCGCTTACGGTGCGCAAGCTCATCCAGGGGAAGGCCAGGACATGTCGGCGCAGCGAAGAGGCGTCGAGGGGGTGGCGCTTGAGTGCCAGGTCGGCCTCGAACACCTTGTGGCCGTCGCGCCAGTTCTCCATGCGTATGCGGATGTGCGTGTCCTGGACCAGGAATCCCATGTGATAGTCCATGTCCCGAGGCAGGAACGGCGATACGTGAAACGCCTTGGCCACCCTGAAGGCACAGGACTCGCCGGGAGGCACCGGCAATACATAGTGATAGCGCTCGCGCCATGGGGTGTTACGCACTTCGCAGAGGATCGCCGCCAGGCGCCCGTTGGCTTCATGGCAGAAATAGAAACTCACCGGGTTGAACGACAGGCCCCAACTGCGCGGCTGAGTCAGCAGGTGAATCGCCCCTTGGGGAGCGACACCCAGGGCTTCGTTGAGGATCTGGCGCACGGCATCGACCAGGGGAACCCCAAGGCGGGTGCGCGATGGCAGGTAGTCGCGCTCGCGCCAGCACAGGGGGGCCCAGGACCAGGGCCGTAGCAGGCGCGACAACCCCAGCATGTGTTCCTGTTCGGCGAGGTCCACGTAAAGCATGCCGATCCGATAGCGGAAGGCGTGGATTCGCGGCGTATGGCGCCGATGATCAATCCAGCCGCGACACACACTGCTGTTCAAAGCTGTTCTCCGAAATGCTTTGCCACGTCGAGCGCGCTGACCACGCCATCCTCATGGAAGCCGTTGGCCCAGTAGGCGCCGCAGAAATAGCTGTGCTGATGCCCTTGCAGATCACCTTGGCGGGCCTGGGCGGCAATGGCGGCGAGGCTGTACTGAGGGTGCGCATAATCGAAGCGCGCAAGCACCTTGGCCGGGTCGACCGCGTCGCCTTGGTTGAGGCTTACGCAGAAGGTCACCGGGGCATCCAGGCCCTGGAGCAGGTTCATGTTGTAGGTCACCGCGGCAGGTGCTTGCGCAGGGCCACCGAGCCGATAGTTCCAGCTCGCCCAGGCCTGGGGTCGCAGGGGAAGCAGGCGGGTGTCGGTGTGCAGCAGCACTTCATTGCTGGCGTAGCTCAGGGCGCCGAGGACTTCACGCTCCGCCAGGCTTGGCGCCTCGAGCAGGGCGAGGGCCTGGTCGCTGTGGCAGGCGAACACCACCTTGTCGAAATGCTCGGTGCCAGCGCTGCTGGTTACGCTAACCCCGGCAACGTTGCGACTGACACGCTGCACTGGGCAATTGAGCCGGATATGTTCGCGAAAGGCTGCGCACAAAGGCTCGATGTAGCCACGTGAGCCGCCCGCGATCACGCGCCATTGAGGGCGCCGATTGACCGACATGAGGCCGTGGTTGTGGCAAAAACGCACAAAGAACTCGAGCGGGAACTCCAGCATCCCGGCGGGCGACATCGACCAGATTGCTGCGCCCATGGGGACGATGTAGTGATCGATGAAACGTTGGCTATACCCTTGGCTGTGCAGGTAGTCGCCGAGCCGGGCGGTTCGGTCGATGCGCTGCGCCTGCAGGTCGGCGGTGGCCTGCCGATTGAACCTGAGTATGTCCCACAGCATGCCCCAGAACCCGGGCGAAAACAGATTGCGGCGGCGGGCGAACAGGCTGCGCAGGGTGTGGCCCTTATACTCCTGGCCGGTGGCCGGATCATGCACCGAGAAGCTCATTTCAGTGGGGCGAGACGCGACGCCCAACTGGTCCAGCAGACGGATGAAATTCGGGTAGGTCCAGTCGTTGTACACAATGAAGCCTGTGTCTACGCCATAGCGCTGCCCCTGCCAATCGACATCCACGGTGTGGGTGTGGCCACCGATCCTGTCGTCGGCCTCGAACAGGGTAATCTGGTGCCTGCGGGCCAACAGGTAAGCACATGTCAGCCCGGAAATGCCGCTGCCGATGATCGCGATGCGCATGCTTCAAGACTCCTTGGAAGGGCGTGCCAGGCGTCGGCCAAGGGCCAGCCGCCAGCGGGCGGGCAAATGCCCGAGCAGGCGCAGGACCAGCGTGAAGGACCACGGAAACGCAATGTCCAGCGGGCGCGCCGGCAGGCGTCGCGCGATATGGCGGGCGGCTCGTTGCGCCGACCAGCGCATGGGCATGGGAAAGTCGTTGCGTCGGGTCAGTGGCGTGTCGACGAAGCCGGGACTGACCAGGGTGACATCGATACCCTCGGCGGCCAGGTCGATGCGCAAGGATTCGATCAGATAACGCAACGCGGCTTTGGACGCACCGTAGGCGCCGGCGCGAGGCAGGGCCAGCGAGGTGACCGCACTGCTCACCGCCACCAGATGTGGACGCTGGCCCCGGCGCAGCAAGGGCAAGGCGGCCTCCAGGCAATGGCAAGTACCCAGCAGGTTGGTGTTGATGAGCCGTTCGACCAGGCGGGTGTCGAAGTGGCCCGGCTCCAGGTATTCGCAGGTGCCGGCATTGAGGATCACCAGATCGAGCGCCCCCCAATGAAGGTCAATCTGCTGGCAGATCGTGGCGGCCTGATGCGGGTCGGTCAGGTCGCCCGGTAGCACCAATATCTGGTCTTGATAGCGTGTGGCCAAGGTCTCCAGGGGTTGGCTCCGGCGCGCGCTCACAGCCAGGAGATGCCCCTGTTCCAGAAGGACTGCCGCCAATGCCGCGCCAATGCCGCTGCTGGCGCCGGTCAGCCAGACACGGCTCATGCCAACCTCCGCTTGAGCCAGCGAATCACCGATCCAAACAGCGGCAGATGTTCGTAGAGCAGGGCGCCTGCGTCGAAAAAGTCTTGATGCAGGTAGATTCGATCATTCCAACGCAGATAGCTGCAGCCTTGCAGCGCGATGGGTGCTCCTTGCGCCAGGCGGGGGTGGCTGAAATGCAGGGTCCAGCGCAGATAGCCCTCTCCGGGACCGACTTCATCGAAGGCGTGGAAGTCATAGCGCAGGTTGCTGGCGTTGGCGTACAACTGGGCAAAGTAAGCGCGCAGGGCCGGCAAGCCTTCGATCCGGTGCAAAGGGTCTTGGAACTGTATGTCGGCGCTGTAGAGTTCATCGAGCTCAGCCAGGCGACTGGCGTCCAGCTCGGCGAAAGCGTGGGCGAAACGCTGGAGGTAGACGGACATGCATAGGCTCCGATTGTTGTACAGGAAATGATTCCTGTACAAGTTTTCAGAAGCCTACTGCACGCCTTGTACAAATTAAAGTTTTTTGTACAAGTAATTTCGCTATTTTGTACAAGTCCAGGCGAGGCACGCGCTGGACACTGGGGTCAAGCCCCGGCCAAGGTCGGATAGTCCGTATAACCGCGCTCGTCGCCCTGGTAGAACGTCGATGCGTCAGGGGTGTTCAGCGCCTGGCCTCGTTTGAAACGCTCCACCAGGTCCGGGTTTGCCAAAAACGGCGTGCCGAATGCCACCAGGTCTGCTTCTCCACGGCTGATGGCAGTGGCGGCGCGTTCGGCGCTGTAGCCGCCATTGGCAATGTACGTCCCGCCGAAGCGACGCTTGAGTTCCAGGAAGTCGAACGGGCCTTCGCCCAATTCCACGATGTGCAGGTAAGCCAGGCCATAGCGGCTGAGCATTCTGGCCGTGTAGTCGAATGTTGCTTGCGGGTTGCTGTCGCTCATCGAGAAGTAGCTGAAGATCGGCGACAGGCGAACGCCGACGCGGCTGGCGCCGAAGACTTCGATCACCGACTCGACCACTTCCTTGAGCAAACGTGCACGGTTCTCGATCGAGCCGCCGTAGGCATCGGTACGTTGGTTGGTGCCGTCACGCAGGAACTGGTCGATCAAGTAGCCGTTGGCGCCATGAATCTCCACGCCGTCGAAGCCGGCCAGCTTCGCGTTGGCTGCGGCCTGGCGGAAGTCGGCGACCACACCGGGGATTTCATCGAGCTCCAGGGCCCGTGGCAGCTCATAGGGCTTGAGGCCTTCGGGGGTGTAGATCTCGCCATCGGCCTTGATTGCCGAGGGAGCTACGGGTTGGGCGCCGTTGACCTGCACCAACGGATGGGAAAGACGGCCTACGTGCCAGAGCTGCAAGAATATCTGCCCGCCCTCGGCATGGACCGCGTCGGTCACCTGTTTCCAGCCGGTGATCTGCTCAGGGGTAAAGATCCCTGGCGTTCTCAGGTAACCCTTGCCCTGGGCCGACACCTGGGAGCCTTCGCTGACGATCAGGCCGGCGCTGGCGCGTTGGCTGTAGTACTCGGCCATCAGGGGCGTGGCGGCATCGCCAGCACCTGCGCGGCTGCGGGTCATGGGCGCCATGATCATGCGGTTTTTCAGGGACAGCTTGCCGACTTGAGTGCGGGACAACAGAAGATCGAGACCGATGTCAGTCATGATTCACCTCTAAGGGATCGGGTATGAATTAGGGATTGAGTAGAGGGTCGGCTAAGCCAACCGGCCCTCTTGTTGCAAAAGGGCGCCGATGCGCTGGATTTCTTTCTCGCCTTTTTCCAGGGCGGCCTCGCTGGTGTGCACCGAGTAGTAGCCCATCACCAGGTCATGGGGATGCTTGACCGCCGAACCGAGCACGAAGGAGGTCGCGCCCCGGGCAACGATGTCGATGGTCTCGCCGGACGCTTCGAATACCACCATTTCTCCGGCATTGACGTTGCCGCCAGCATCGAGACTGCCGTCGTTGACTGCCAGCCAGGCGACGGTGTGCCCGGCCGGCGGCGTGTAGCGCCAGTGCTCGTTGTCCTGCAACTGCACGGCGAGATAATTCATGCCCGCCGGGGAGGCGACGCTGCTGCGGGCCGCGCCGTATTGGCCGAGCAACACCAGCGCCGGACCTTCCCGGGGGATCTCGGCGGGCGCCAGGTAGACGCTGCGGGCCGGGGCATTTTCTTCTGCCGCCGGCAGTGCAACCCAGAGCTGGAAGCCTTGGATCGGCGAACCCGCAACCGGTCGGGCGGTGTGCCATACGCCGTTACCGGCTTGCATCCACTCCATGCCGCCGCTGGGCAGCGTGCCTGACTGGCCCGTGGTGTCTTCGTAGATCACCTGGCCCTCGATCATGTAGGTCAGCGTGGCGATCCCGGAATGAGGGTGCATGCCGAAACCTCTTTGCATGGCATCGGCGTTGAAGGCGAAGTGATCGAGAAACACGAATGGCTTGCAGAGCTGGCCCAGGTCACCTGGGCTCATGAGCCGCGTGATCGGCCCATGGCTGCTGCCGCAGGTGCGGTGGGCGATGGCGCGCGGCGGTGCTGCGACGATGCTGTTCATGGGGTTACCTCCAAGTCTTGGGCGTTGAGCCTCGATGCGAGAAGGATAAGTGCCTGCCAATAGATTGATTAGCCGATACAATCGGATTGAACTCATCCAAGAAACGAAGGAATGTCAGCGCCATGCTTGATCTCAACGATGTTGCGCTGTTCGTCCAGGTGGTCCGCAGCGGCAGTTTCGCCGAAGCGGCCAGGCGCCTGGGCATGCCTTCCAACACCGTCAGCCGACGGGTCCAGCAGCTGGAGGTGCAGCTGGAATCACGACTTTTGCAGCGCTCGACCCGCAAACTCACGCTGACCCATGCGGGCCAGGGGTTTTATGAGCGCTGCGTGGATGCGGTGGACGGCCTGATGGACGCCGGACAGGAACTGATGATGGGCAGCGAGGAGCCCAGCGGCCTGGTGCGCATCGCGGCGATGGCGGACTTTTTCGATTTCTTCCCGATGGAATGGGTGGCCGACTTTTTAGCCGCGCATCCGCGAGTACAACTTGATTTCGTGCTCAGCGATGCCCGGGTCGATCTGATTGCCGACCGCATCGACGTGGCCTTTCGCGGCGGTCCCTTGCAGGACTCGGGGTATGTCGGTCGCCAACTGCTCAAGAACGACGGCGACGGCATGGTTGCCAGCCCCGCGTACATTGCCGCGCGCGGCGCACCGCTTTCGTTGCAGGACCTGGCTCACCACGACGGCGTGAGTTTCGCCCATCCCGGCGGTATGGCCCATTGGCGATTCGTTGGCCCGGACGGCATCGAGGAACAGGTGCAGATCGCCAGCCGCTTCCACGCCAACACCGCCCAGGCGTTGCGCAGGGCGACCGTCGCCGGCCTGGGCATCGCCGTGTTGCCGGGGGCGCTGAGCAGCCTCGACCTGGAAGCCGGCAGGCTGGTGCGGGTGCTGCCGCAATACCAGCGCATCGGCTTCGGCTTGAATGTGCTCTATCCGAGCCGGCGGCAGTTGCCGCTGGCGGTTTCGGCATTCATCGGGTTGGTGATGGAGAAGCTTGAGCTCAAGGCGTTTCCGGCGCGGATGACGTGAACTAGTTAACGCGATCGATCGTTCTCACGCAGAACCATTGTGGGAGCGAGCTTGCTCGCGAAAGCGGTGGGTCAGCTTGCATCAATATTGACTGTGCCGCCGTCATCGCGAGCAAGCTCGCTCCCACAATGGTTCTGCGTAGGAACGATCCCCCCCCAGAAGCCCATTTTTTTCCTTCCCAGCAACGATAAAAACCCTCGTTTCGCAAATCTCCCCCCGCCAACACAATCGCCTCGACACCTGATCTCGATAGCTGCAACCGCAGAACAACAAAAAATCAGAACCCGAGGCGGCGCTATGCCGGCCTGAACCAAACCTACTGCCGGAAGTGCACAGACATGCCCGTTGAAACCCTACGCATCGATACGCTTGTTATAGGCGCCGGCCAGGCCGGCATCGCCATGAGTGAGCACTTGAGCCGGCAAGGCGTGCCGCACCTCGTGGTGGAGCGAAGCCGCATTGCCGAGGCCTGGCGCACATCACGTTGGGATTCGCTGGTCGCCAATGGCCCGGCCTGGCATGACCGTTTTCCGGGGCTGGAATTCGACGGGCTCGACCCGGATGCCTTCGCCACAAAGGACCAGGTGGCCGATTATTTCGAAGCCTATGCCAGCAAGTTCAACGCGCCGATCCGCACCGGCGTGGACGTCCGGAAGGTCGAGCGCAATGTCGGCCGTCCGGGTTTCACCGTTGAAACCTCTGAAGGCTTGATCGAGGCGATTCATGTGGTTGTCGCCACCGGGCCCTTCCAGCGGCCGGTGATTCCACCGATTGCACCCGATATGGCGACGGTTACCCAGTTGCACTCGGCCCAGTACCGCAACCCCGGGCAATTGCCCGAGGGGGCGGTGTTGGTGGTGGGGGCCGGGTCGTCGGGGGTGCAGATCGCCGATGAGCTGCAGCGCGCTGGCAAGCAGGTCTATCTCTCGGTGGGTGCCCACGATCGTCCGCCGCGGGCCTATCGCAACCGTGATTAGCGCCAAAGAGCTACTACAGTACTACGATAAATTTACGGTTGGTTATCTAAGAAGGCTTGATGCAGCGTTAACTAACTTAGGTGCTGCAAAAGTGCCTGTCATACCAAGCGAATAATTATTTAAAACTCATTTTGAGTACACCTACAAAGCGCCACTAACAGCTTGTGTGCGCTTTGGCGAGCCTGCAGGCCTGAGATAAAACCTCCCAGGCAAAAGTGAAAGCTCCTAGCAGAACCGGACTTGCCGCCAATCCTCGTACCTGAAACTGACCTAGGTCAATCCTGAATACATTACCTAAAGTGGGAGGCTTACCTTTGGCCTGAAATGATGGCAATATGACATTCAAGGGAGTGATGGAGAGACTGGGATGGCGTCGAAAGCATTCGCAAAATTTCATAAAACGGTCAGACGCTGTGACACTCTGGTCGATGCATACACGACAATTCATGGTCTGAACGAAGCAGGTGCCGAGGTGCCCGCCGCGCCGAAGGACATTATTCGCGGGGCGGTCGTTTTAGCGGTTGCCGCATTAGATGCGTACGTGACTGACGTCTTTGTCGAAAAGCTTGCCACATACCTGAAAAAACACAGGCCAGACGAATCGCTCGTTGTCTTGCTTCTGAAGGCTGGGCTGGATACGCGTGAGGCGTTGAGCCTTCTCACAATGGACCGCCCGTATCGTCGCATCCGGAACCTGGTGCAGTCACATTACGCGCAATACACGACCCAAAGATTTGATGTAATTGACTCAGTCTTTCTGGTGTATCGTCTTAATAAACTGACCGATTTTGCTGCCAAAAAAACGGGTAAAAACCATATCAAGAGTCGAGTCGGCGATCTTATAGATCGTCGTCATGAGATTGTGCACGCGGGCGATTACAACCGAGCGAATCGAATTCAGGATATTGATGAGGCTAGGGTCAAGCGATGGATCATTGCCTTAGAAGACTTGGTCTCGGCAATGGATGCAATAATTTGTAATCGCATCCCTACTCCGGTTGCACGGCAAACCGTGGCTCCGCTCGCTGCTAACACCCCCGCAAATGCGGCTCCAGAACCTCTGGAGGACGAAGCCATAGGGCCGCTCCTCGGAGAGGAAGAAGGCAACTAAATATGCGCAGAGACCAACGTGATCTGGTTTGGCTTCGAGTCGAGAGTTCCAAATGAATTTACATAAAAAACTTCAACCAAACCGAAACTCATTTGCGGCGGATCCTTTCGGCTACAGCTCTGCGGCATGGCTCAAATGGGGAATCGCCCAAACACTAGCGGGTTTTCCTGTAGACATCTCAAAACCTCCAACGGCAGAAGATCTCAAGTCCCCGATCCTATGGTTAACCCAGGCAGAAGCCTTGACTCAAGCAGCGGTTGCCGTCATCCAAAATCAACCAGGATTCGACGATATGCCCATTTACATGAGGGGCGTGTGCGATAGCCAATATTGTGCAGTGGGGTTGATGCTCGTTGGCTACAGCCTGGAGGTTTGCCTTAAAGCTATGACGATTCTGCAGAGTGGAGTCGTGGCTTACATGGCGAACGAAAAATCTTTCTATCACCATCGACTGGTAAAACTAGCCGAATTTATTCCAGATCTGAGCGTTAAGGATAAAGCAATTTTACAGACCCTAACCCACTTTACTCTTTGGGCCGGCAGATATCCGGACCCAGGCTCTGGGCGAGTAAAAGATGTTGAGGAGGTATTCAATGTTGCGGAAGAGCACGAAATTGCGGCCAAAGATCTCTTTGCGCTGGCCACACGAGTAATGGGGCATACCCAAACTGTGGTCGATGAAGCTACACGTTAAGCGCGTCAACAGGTAAAACAGTCAATTCGGAAGACATAACGTTTATGATTGGACTTAAGCTACAAAAAGCTTTCCTTAAAGAGGCAAAGGGCAGCAGAGGAGAAATTAAACTTTTTCAGGCGTTCATTCGAGCCTTCAACGCTCTTGGAGTTGACGCACTGGCGAAAGAGTATCACGGCAACCGATACCAAGTTACATTTAACGAGTCTCGAGGCGCGGGACGGGCTACCCCCCGCTGCGAGTTGTGTGACGTGATGATTATTAATTATCCGATTGGTAACCCTAGTGCCGCCCGAGTAACTTTCAATCAAGCAAAAGTCACCGATAACGCTCTGGGGTGTCATCGAACCTTTTCAGCGGCGGCGCCCTACAGCTTTCGTGCGAACTTGGAGCAATGGGACTTACTTTCCAATCGTCCAAATATCAGCTCCGCGTCGAGATCATTTCATCCTCCGTTGAACTTGCTTTCCGGGGCGCTTCTTCCATCGGTTGGTACATTTGGTGTGTTTTACCCCGTAGGCGGTAGTTTCGACTTCGCGTATTTGGTGGCGGACGGCCTCACTGCTCTGCATAACAATGCCAGCCCGTCTGGGACCCTTCTATGGGGAACTCCGCTCCGGAAACTTCGGACCGTTGGAGGTCATGTAGAAGCGACAGGGACCTGCTGTCTCCAGCAGTTCGGACGCGCCTTGGAACGAAACCTTATCGGTACGCCTATCTCAACGCTGGTGTATGGAGCCGCAGCAAATGGGGCCCAAATGCGGGCTTGGCTTACCGAGGTATTGCTGTCACTTCAGCACGAGCATCCTGACTCTCCACTGCCGGAAGAACTGATGAACGGGTTTGAGTTGAGGCAAGAGCCCGAGGAGCAAGAAAACCAAAAGCGCACACATTCTCTGTCGCTTCCCCGGGCCGTAATATTGATTAGGTCAGGAAGCCGCGACCCGAGGGAAGGGGAAGATTATTTATAGCGCGTAAGTACGTGCCGCACGTTGACGCTCTGGACACGCTCTCCTAATGCTTGGAAGCCAGAGTTCCAGGCCATCAATCATGCATAGTTCCGTCACAAATGCACACAACAAACCATAGCCAGTAGGAGATTGAAAAGTGGCAAATTACAACTATTATGTTTCAGCAATTGAATACAATAGCGATAATACCCACATCGCTAAATTGCGAGTTCACGAAGTCGGAAGTGATGGTAAGTTTAAGCCATCTGTAGAGCTAACCCGACCGCAAGTAATTGAGCTGATCAATAAGAAAAAGACCTTCAGCACCATGACCAAAGTTGGTAGCGAATGGAAGCCTGGAGCGAAGCTTGAAATTATTCAGGTAACAACTGACTATCTAAAGACAAAAAAAGATAGCTCTACCAGAGATAACCTTGAAAACCTGCCCTTAATCAAGGACGCGTAAATTTTCTAGGTGGGCGCTAGGGTAAGCAGCACTTGCAGCTGCTTAATCCTTATGCCGATCATCTAGCGATGACGGGACGTGCTACGGAGCCTATGAGTCCGGCCTACTGCCCTTGTAGTGCTCTCTCAGCTCTTCATTTCCGGAGAGCACCTCCATCATGATCTGCATCATGAGGATGGGGCCAGGTGTGATCTCCTCAGGATCGACGTCCCGCCCATCGAAATCAGGGTCAGTTTCGATCTCGACATTAACGATCCACCAGAGCTCTACCTTTCGCATCAAACTCATGACATCCTGGAGTCTCGCCATGAGCGCAAGGTCTTTTCCCGTCAAGACAATTTCCGGCACCTCATGAGCTAATGAGTTGCGTACCTGCTTTAGCTGCTCAAAGAGTTCAATATCTTCTTTATCAATTACTTCCGTATTTTTTAGCCATGTTAATGATGCATAAACAGGACTTTTGTTAAGCGCAAGAACTTTGCATTTGTAATCTGGAGAGATGGTGATTCCATCCGAAGTAAAATCGATGCAGTAGAAATCCCTTAGCCGACCAATGATGGATTCCTTCAGCATTTCAAAGGCTGTTATGTAAAGTGATACAGCAATCAATCGTTCCTGCATCACCGCAGGTGTCAGCAGGTTCTCCCATTGCTTCTCAATGCTCATATCGTCGTCCTGATTGAATTCTACAAGGGTTCGGCGCATCCGAGCAGGGGGTTGGTGATCACTACTGACGTAGCCAGCGCTGCGAACTAATCGCCATGAACTGCCTAATCCCTAACGAACCACGCTCATTCCGGGCTTTTGACCCCGGCTTAGTCAGGGCAGTAACCACCGCATCACGACTGGCCTCGTACATAGCAAAAGCGTTGAAATCAGAGTCAAGTAACACCAACAGCACCGCGTCGAAGGGTTGCGCCAAATCAATAGAACCCAATCGGCCGGATATCTTGGCCGGAGTCACCACGCACCGGCCTTTGATCTGGATATATACAGGGTCGCCATTTCTGATTTCGGTGGCGTCGTAACCGGCCTTTCTGGCGCAATGTAGATCCAGGCCAAGCTTGGTCGCGGCTTCGTATTCAGCCACCTCACCGGTGATACCTAACGGCTTGCCCGTTAACCGGTAGTAGCGCCGGGCAAGTACTTTCGCATCGCGTAAGACTTCAAATATCTCAGCATTGATGGAATCGACGCTGGCTTGGAGGTCATTCGTAACTGGGAGCTGAGCCAAATCTGAGCCTCATTACGCTAGACACCGGGACGCTGAAGATTAGCAGCCATTTAGCGGTGAGTCCGTACGATGTCGAGGACGATGCCTTCTAGGGATAGGAGTCTTTAGAAGGGCTACAACCCCAGCGCCATTACCTGCAACCACCACAGAATCCCCCGGCAGCGCATCCACAGCCCCACCGGTATCTTATCCCCGGTCATCGCTCGCGGTGACCGGGCGGAGCAGCCTGGTGTAGTTCTTAAGTGCCTCTCATTAAGGAACAGGTCGCTTCGCCCGATGTTTGATGGTGCTGTACGCCGTGGCCCCTGGGCACTCCGGCATTGCAAATCCCCGGTTCACACCGCCGTACAGTGCCATCTTTTTAACCGCCAGAGCTTTATGGTAGCTGTGCGAGGTTCAACCCTGCATTGAGTGCGATCTTTCAGCCGGTGACCTCATACAGCTGCATCCCTCCGCCAAGCATCCTTCAAAGCCCACCAAAAGCGGTCGAGGGCCGAAGCCAGTAGCCTAAAACGATCGCCTCCAACCTCAAACCCTCGACCGAGAAGCACGTCGTTACTGCTCTCAGATGTAGGAAAGTTCCCCAAGACATCCGCCAGCGTATTATCTACGGCCTGATCTCGTTTAATATCGATGCCCCCGAAGCGCCCTATAAGACACTGTATTTGCAACAATACAGTCCCAAGAAATAACCAAGAAAAGTCGCCTCGTTTAATTGCCGTAAACATATCCAGCGCGACACGTTTAAATACATTCCACATTACGCCCTAAAGGCTACGAGACCTTGCGTCCTTACTTACGCATGCGTCAGAATCCGCTGGCTTGTGCGCTTTGCCCCTGGCCTCTATCGTTTACCTGCCACTGCCCATCAGTGGTCGGGTTTAGTAGCCCATAGGTTTGGTAAGGTGCATGAGCACCATTCAGTCAGGTTACTTCTGTTCCTGCACTAATGGTGGTTGTGCGCAGGGCGCCCTCGGGCGCGCCGGTTTTGCCAATTCCTCCGGTCTACTAACCTGCGTACAGCCGCCACCCTTCTTTTAGTAGAGAACGGTTGCAGCTCCAATGTAGGAATTGTCAATTATGTTCAAAGTAACTCCGAACCCCCCAGATATCGATTCGGTACTCTACGGCGACTCTCTCGACCCCGAAAAATTGAAAGAGGCGGCAGACCGCGCGCTCAAGCACTACCTGAACCCCGGGGCAACGAAAACGCAGATACAGCCCCGCAAACCCAGCACGATCTTCACCATCGACGCAGCGGTGGATGATGAAACGTTGCTCGTTGAGGCGTGCGAATCCTTGGCATCCGCCAGCGTGATGGTCAGCGACCTCACCGATTTGACGGACGGCCCACGACGCCAAACGATGCTGGTGCTGCAACGGGTCATCATGTTGGGTGAGTTAGCGGTCAATCGAGTACTGGATAACCACAGGCTACCTGGGTAGTCGCCAGGTAATGTTGCGGGGGCGTCGCAAGCGCCCTCACAACAAAAGAGTCAGCAAGCACTACAAGGTCTCTTGCTTCTTCTGTTCAGCAACACGGCCAATGCAAGCACGCCAATGAACCCTCGCGCCAGAGCCCGGACTTTTCGCGCTCGGCATCAGCAGTGACGATATTCAGACTGGCTTGGGATAAATACTTAGGTGCTATTGATATTCTATTAAGATACTTAAATTAATATTCTTATAGCTTTAAAGTCGTGATCTTCAGTCTTTTCCACTTACTGTGAGGTTCACCAGACCATGGCTTTCAAGCGTTCTGCGCTCACCTTGTTAGTTTCCCTGGCGGCCACGGCGCTGCTCAATCCCCTGGCCCACGCCGAAGGCAAGATCAGCATCGCCCAGCAATTCGGCATTGGCTACCTGATCCTCGACGTGGTGCGTGACCAGCAGTTGATCGAGAAACATGGCAAGGCCCAGGGCATCGACATCGAGGTGGACTGGAACAGCATTTCCGGCGCAACGGCAATGAACGAGGCCTTGCTGACCGGTGCCCTGGATGTGGTGTCGGCGGGCGTTCCGCCGATGCTGACGATCTGGGATCGGACCCGCGGCAAGCAGAACGTCAAGGCCATCGCCTCGCTGGGGTCGATGCCCAACTATCTGTTGACCAATAACCCGAACGTGAAAAGCCTCAAGGACTTCACCGAAAAGGACCGGATCGCCGTCCCGGCGGCGGGCGTCGGGTTCCAGTCGCGCACGCTGCAGATCGAAACCGCCAAGGTGTTCGGGAGCGATCACTTCAAGAAGTTCGACGATATCTCGGTCAGCCTCCCGCACCCGGATGCGACGGCGGCGCTGATCGCCGGTCAGTCGGAAATCAATTCGCACTTCTCCAGCCCACCGTTCCAGTACCAGGCACTGCAAAGCCCCAACGTGCACAAGGTGCTCAGCTCCTATGATGTACTGGGCGGGCCGGCGACGTTCAACGTGCTCTACACCACGGAAAAATTCCACGACGAAAACCCCAAGACCTACAAGGCGTTCTACGACGCCCTGGTGGAGGCGCAAGGCATCATCAAGGCCGACAAGCCGGCCGCAGCCCAGACCTACATCCGCGTAGAGCAGTCCAAGTTGCCGCTGCCGCTGGTGGAAAAAATCGTCACTGACCCCGAAATCGACTTCACCGTCGTCCCGCAACGCACCTACATCTATGCCGAGAAACTGCATGAACTGGGCGTGCTGAAAAACCAGGCCGACAGCTGGAAGGACTATTTCTTTGAAGAGGCCCATGCCGGTGCCGGCAGTTGAGTCCTGAGCGATTATCCGTTTTCGGCACAATCGCCCGACCGGCCCACGGGGCGGAATGGAACTTGCCTGAGCATTGACCCATAAGCCCTGGAATCATCAAAGGTCGGGTCAATGAACAATTACAACATGACGCAGCCAGCGGTCTCGTCGGATCTGTTGCCGACGCTGCCGATCAATCGGTTTCGTACCGCAGACATCGACGAGCACGCCCGCAACATGGGCGGCTGGCAGGTTTGCTATGACCAGTTGACCCCCGGGCGCTTTGAAGGCGAGTTGATCGAGTTCCGCTCGGACTGGATGCAACTGGTACGCGACCGCTCTAATCAGGCCATGACCAAGCAAGGCATGGCCTGGGAGGGCGCCATCACCTTTAGCGTGCCGCTGAGTGCCGATGGGCCGGTCTTTTGCTCCGGGCACCCGATTATCGAGCCCAGCCTGTTGGTCGCCCGTGGCCAAAACCTGCCCGAGCTGCGCACACCGCAGCATCTCGACCTGCTCGGTGTCGCCATCGACGAGCAGGCGTTGGAGCATGTGCTGGAACGACAGGGCAGTCGCTTTCGAATTACCGATCTTCCCAAGTGTTACCGTCTCGGCAACTCGACGCTGCCCGCCGAGCTTGCGGCGTTGTTCGATGAGCTTGAAGGCGGCGAGCAGGGGCGTGACTCGTTACTGGGTTACGAGTCGATCCGCCGTGGCCTGCGTGACACGGTGATGCTGCACATACTGGAACTGGTGGCCCCGGATGAGGCGCCGCCGCTCAACCCCACGGCGCGCAAGCGCATGGTCGACCGTGCCCGGGAATATGCCTTGACCCATGTCGATGAGCCGCTGTCGATCCTCGACCTGTGCAACCACATCGGTGCCAGCCGGCGAAAACTGCAGTATTGCTTCCAGGAGACGCTGGGCATCAACCCCGTGGCCTATTTGCGGGCGTTGCGCCTCAATGCCGTGCGTCGTGAACTGCGCAGCGGCGGCCATGCCCAGGGTGTACAGGAGGTGGCAGCACGCTGGGGCTTCTGGCATTTGAGCCGGTTTTCCAGCGACTATCGAGTGCTGTTCGGCGAGACACCTTCACAAACCCTGCGTCGCACGCATCTGTGCTGAAAACGGATAACGGCTGACTGGCCGGCTCCCTAGGATGACCCCAACACCACAGGGTTGGAGGGGCATTCGATGAATCAAAATAAAAAAGCAAACGCCTGGCGCTGTATTGGGTTGAGTTTGGGGCTGATCGGTGCGTGTGGCGCTGCCCATGGCACCGAAAACGGTGCGCCGACCACGGCGTTCGGGGTCTACGATTTCGGCGCGGGGATGATGCCGCCGGCCACGCCCTTTGGCACCGTCGGCCTGCGCACCGCGTTCTACTCGGCCAACGTGCAGAAGGATCGTCACGGTAAGTCCGTGGACAACAATTTGTCCCTGGATATCTTGTCCATCGGCGTTGCCTACATGCGCATGACCGATTACACCGTGCTGGGCGCCAAGTATGGCTTCGGCGCCGTCGTGCCGTTTTTCCAGATGGACGCTTCGCTACAGGTGCAGACCCCTGTCGGGCCGCTGGACCTGGAAGCCGATCCGTTTCGCATGGCCGATATACAGGTGCTGCCGGTGATCCTGCAGTGGACCTTGTCGCCGAACCTGTTCGTCAACGCCCAGTTCCAGATCCAGGCCCCCACGGGCGACTACGACAAGGATCGCTTGATCTCACCGGGTCTCAACCACTGGACCTTCTCGCCGATCCTCAACGCCACCTACATCTCCGACAGCGGCTTCGAAGTGTCTTCCAGTTTCGAAGCCGACATCAACACCCGCAACCACGCCACCGACTACAAGAATGGCGTCGAGTACCGTCACGAATTCGCCGTGGGCCAACACGTCGGCCCATGGACCGTCGGCGTGGGCGGTTTTTACTACCGGCAATTCACCGACGACGATGCGCCGGGCCTGGAAGCGGGCAATCGCGCCCGGGTGTTGGCGGTCGGGCCGGCGGTGAGCTACTTCAAGCCCGGCATGCCCCCGGTGTGGCTGCACGTCTACAAGGAGCTCGATGCGCGCAACCGCGCCGAGGGCTACACCACGGCGCTGCGTATTTCTCACAGTTTCTAAAAGGGGCTCGCCATGAACCAATCAAATTCCGTTTCACCGGCGGCCACCCCGTCGCGCCAGGCCGGTTGGCGCGAAGGCGGGGTGCTGATGCTGGGCAGCAGCCTGACGATCATGGGCGCGGTGATGGTCACGCCCATCCTGCCCAGATTGGGCGCCGAATTCGGTCCCATGGAACCGCGCGCCGATCTGTTGGTGCCGTTGGCGATTACCGGCCCGGCTTTGGCGATTGCCGTGTGCGCACCGTTGGCTGGCTGGTTGGCCGACCGGGTTGGGCGCAAGGCGTTGCTGGTGATTGCCACGGTGCTCTACGCCTTGCTCGGTGCGCTGCCGGCCATGCTCGACAGCCTGCCTTCGATTGTCGGTGCGCGGCTGTTGTTCGGGTGCACGGAGGCAGCGGTGATGACCTGCTGCGCAACCTTGATCGCTGACTATTGGCAGGGCGAGGAGCGGCTGCGCTACGTCAACCGGCAGGTGGTGACCATCGGCCTGGTGGGCGCGCTGTTTTTCGTGGTGGGCGGTGTGCTCGGCGAGCATTCGTGGCGTGCGCCGTTCCTGTTGTATCTGCTGCCACTGCTGCTGGTGCCGGCCATGATGAAAGTGCTCTGGGAACCGCCGGTGGCGACGCGGCAAATGGTCGAGCAGCGCGTCGATGAGTCGGGGCCGGCCAAGGTCGCCGTGCTGCAACTGCTGGTCGGCTACCTGATGATCCTGGGCGGTATGGTCCTGACGTTCATCATGCCGATCCAGGCGCCGACGCTGCTGGTCAGCCTGGGCATTACCTCCAGCACGATGATCGGCCTGGCCGCGGGGTTGAGCCTGTTGGCGACCTTGGGCGGTTCGCTGATGTGGCCGTTACTGCGCCGCCGCTTCGGCATCGCCGGTTGCAACTCGCTGTTGCTCGGCCTGATGGGCCTGGGTCTGTGGCTGCTGATGCGCGGGCAAAGCTACAACGAAGTGCTGGTGGCGGTGTTCATCCAGGGTCTGGGAGCCGGGTTGCTGGTGCCCAACGTGATGGCGCCGGTGATGAATGCCTTGACCGCCAGCACCCGCGGCCGGGGCATGGGCGGGTTTACCTCGTGCCTGTACATCGGCCAATTCGTCAGTCCGCTGGTGGTGGCCTTGGTGATTGTCTTCGCCGGTGACCTGCGTCACGCCATCCAGTGGCTGGCCCTGGCCAGTTTTGCCTTGGCGCTGCTCTGGGTCGTTGTCGGCCTGCGTGCACGCGTCCAGGGACAGGCGCGCACTGTCGGGTCACATTAATCGTCATGACACAAGGAACCTGAAACATGGGTATGCAAGACATCCACCACCTGATGGACATTGAAGACGCCACGGCGCTGGCCGAGTGGGTCAGGCGTGGCGAAGTCCAGCCCGACGAACTGCTGGAGACGGCCATCGAGCGCCTGGAACGGGTCGAGCCGCAGCTCAATGCGGTGGCCGAGCGTTTGTACGATTCGGCTCGGCAGGCGGCGCGTACGCCACAGGTTGGCCAGGGCCTGCTGGCCGGTGTGCCGACCTTGATCAAAGACCTGTTTTCACCGGTCCACGGCGCGGCGATGACTAACGGCTCACGCGCGTTGGGCAACTTCCGTGCGGATTTCGAGTCGGAAATCGTCGCGCGTCTGCGGCGTGCCGGATGCCAGGTGATGGGCACCAGTACGTCGCCGGAGTTCGGTACGTCGTACTCCACCGAGTCCGCGCGCTTCGGCGCTACGCGCAATCCCTGGAGCATCGACCACAGCGCCGGTGGCTCCAGCGGGGGCGCGGCGGCACTGGTAGCGGCCCGCGTGGTGCCGTTTGCCCATGGCAACGACGGTGGCGGTTCATTGCGCGTGCCGGCGTCTTGCTGTGGCGTGTTCGGGTTCAAGCCCAGCCGTGGCTTGCTGCCATCGGGGCCGATGGTGGGCGAGGGTTGGGCGGGGATGGGCACGCCTCATGCGATCACCTTGTCGGTGCGCGACAGTGCGGCGCTGCTGGACGCCACCGCCGGGATGGACCTGGGTGCGCCGTACGCCGCGCCGATCCAGGTGTTGCCGTATGTGATGGCGGTGCAGGCCGATCCCAAGCCGCTGCGCATTGCCCTGGTCGAGCAGCTCGGGCCTTGGCCTACGTCACCCCAGAGCCTTCAGGCGGTGGGCGAGGCCGCGCGGTTGTGCGAGTCGTTGGGGCATCGTGTCGAACCGGTGAGCCTGCCGGTGGCGTTGCTGGAGTTTCTCGACCACGTGTTCACCATCATTGGTGCCAGCACCCGTCATTATGTCGACCTGCTGGGTCAGATGCGTGGGTTTGCGGTGCAGGCGGAAGAACTTGAAGTGCGTACCCGGATCATCTTGCGAGACAAGGGCGACGTCAGCGGCGCCCAATATGCTGCGGCGGTGGAATGGATTCATGCCCTCGGCCGGCAACTGGCCGCGTTCATGCAGGATTACGACGTGATCCTGACCCCGGTCCTGACCCGTGAGCCGACGCCGATTGGCGAACTGGATCTGCAGGATGTGTGCATGAGCCTGGATCAACTGATCGAGCGCTACCACAGCTATTCGCCGTTCACCGCGCTGTTCAATGCCAGCGGCCAACCGGCGATGTCAGTGCCGTTGTCCTGGAGCGCCAATGGCCTGCCGATGGGGGCGCATTTTGCCGGTCGCTTTGGCGAGGAAAGCACCTTGCTGGCCCTGGCCGCCCAACTGGAGCGCGCCCAACCGTGGCGCGGCCGAGTCCCACCGGTCAACGCCTGCAGGCGTTAAAACTGTGAGCGAGCTTGCTCGCGATAGGGCCCGATCAGTCAATATCGCGAGCAAACCCGCTCCCACAGGTTGCGTGGCTTCACTGAAATCAGTGGGAGGGTATTGTGCCCCAGGATCTCAAGCCTTGACCCAACGTTGGCGACTCCAGCCGCTCAACGTATCGACCGCTAAAACCAGCAACAGCATCGCCAGGATCACCGTGCTGCCTTGGGCTTCCTGGAACAGGCTGAGGCTGATGTAGAGCATTTGCCCCAAGCCCCCGGCGCCGACGAAGCCGAGCACGCTGGCCATGCGGATATTGTTTTCCCAGCGGTACAAGACATAGGCCAGTAGCTGGGGCAGGAGATTGGGCAGTGTGCCGTAGCAGAACGCCAATACCGCATTGCCACCTTGCAGGCGGATGGCATCGGCCGGTTCGGAAGGGGTATTTTCCAGGGCTTCGGCGAACAGCCGGCCGAGCACGCCAGTGGTGTGCAGGGCCAAGGCCAGGGTGCCGGCATTGGGGCCGAGCCCGGCGGCGAGGACCATCAGCGCGGCCCACACCAGTTCCGGGACGGCGCGCAAGGCATTGAGCACCAGCCGCGAAGCACTCTGCAGGGGCCAGCCGAAGCGCCCGGCCGCAGGCAAGGCCAACAGCAGGCCGAATACCGCCGCGAGCAGGGTGCCAAGGGCCGACATGGCCAGGGTTTCCAAGGCGCCGTGACCGATCGCCTTCAGATGACCCGGGCTCAGGTCCGGGCTGAGAAAGCGCTGCGCATAAGCGCCCATCTGGTGCAGATTGCCGCTGTTGCCGAGTTCGCCCAGGTCGATGCCCAGGTAGACGAACGAGGCGACGACCGCCGCGCCGATGCACAGGACCATGACCACGTTGAACAGGCGGTTCATGCCAGCCTCCAGCGCAGCAGGCGGCTGAGTTGATCGGCAAACAGCACCAGTATCAGGAACGTCAGCAGCAGGCTGGCCACTTCACCGCCGGCGAACATGCGCAGCGACAGGTCCATCTGCTGGCCCAGGCCCCCGGCACCGACGAAGCCCATCACCACCGAGGCGCGAATGGCGCATTCCCAGCGATACACTGTGTACGATAACAACTCCGCCGCGACATTGGGCAGGATCCCGTAGCAGAAGGCCGCGAGTCGGCTGCTGCCCGATTGCAAGAGTGCGTGGGCCGGACGTTGGTCGACCGACTCGTAGATTTCCGCGTAGACCTTGCCCAGCATGCCGCTGTAGGTAATGGCGATCGCCAGTACGCCGGCGGTGGGGCCGAGGCCGACGGCACGGACGAAGAGCAACGCCCAGACGATTTCCGGGACGCTGCGCAGGAAGATCAGCAGGCCGCGCACTGGCCAGCGCAGCAGTTGGCCCCAATAGCCCGGGTGCCCGGCACGGGAGGCCGCCGACAGCGACAGGGCGCGGCTGGCCAGCAGGCTCGCGGGCACCGCCAACAGCAACGCCAGGGCCATGCCGGCCGTGGCGATCGCCAGCGTCTGCAAGGTGGCTTGCCACAGCAGCTCGACAAATTCGTCGCCATGGGCTGGAGGCCAGAAGGCCGCTACAAACCGGCCCATCTCGCTCTGGCTGTCGCTCGCCACCAGCACGCTGAGGTCCAGTTCGCTGAACTGGATGCCTGGCCACAGCAGGACGAGGGCCAGCAGAGTGAGCAGCAGGCGCGGGCGGGTGGCGGGGTCTCGGGTATCGCGTGTCAGCATCGGGGAATCTGCACGCTCAAGGACGCGTGGGGCGTTGTGGGCGAAGACTGCAGCTGTTCGTTGGCGTAGAGCGTGTCGAGCAACTGACGGTCCACGGCTTCGGTTGGCAGGTCGAACAGGATCTGTCCATCACGCAGGCCAATGACCCGGGAGAAGTGCGCCAAGGCCAGTTCCACCGCGTGCAGGCTGGCGACCAGGGTCACGTTGTGCTCCCGGGCATGGCGACACAGCACCGAAAGCGTGTGCTGGGCCAATACCGGGTCCATGGCCGAAACCGGTTCATCGGCCAGTAGCACCTCTGGCGCCTGGTACAACACCCGGGCAATGCCTACGCGTTGCAGCTGTCCGCCCGACAGCTGCTGGCATTGCGCGAACAGTTTGTCGCCCAGGTCCAGCCGGGCCAACGCCGCCCTGGCGCCTGGAATATCCAGCGGATGCAGCAGGTTCAACAGGCTTTTGCCGATGCCCCACTGACCGAGCTTTCCGGCCAGGACCGCCGTGACCACGCGTTGACGTGGCGGCAGCGGCGGCGATTGGTGGATCAGGCCGATGCGCGCGCGCAGGCGCTGACGCTGGCGGGCAGACAGCTGCCAGGCGCGTTCGCCGAGCAACTGCAGCTCGCCGTTACCCGGGCGCAGGGCAGTGGCCAGCAGGTTGAGCAGGCTCGACTTGCCCGCGCCGGACGGGCCGATGATGGCGACCTGTTCGCCGGCACCGATGTGCAGGTCGATGCCCCGCAGCGCCTGGACGCCGTTGGCGTGGGTAACGCTGACCTGGGTCAGTTGCAGGGTCATTTGAGCAGTTCGGCGGCGCGCGCGGCTTCCTCGATGCCCTTGTAGTTCTCAGGCTTGGTTTCGATGAAGCGACTGGCGGCCTGCAGATCGAGGATTTCCTTGTCCTTCGGGTTGGCCGGATCAAGTGCCAGGAACGCGGCCTTTATCTTCGCCGCCAACGCTGGGTCGAGGGTTCCGCGCACCGTCCAGTTGTAGTCGAAGTAGGCTGGGGTGGTGGCGAAGACCTTGACCTTGGTCGTGTCGACCTTGCCGGCAGCAACCAGTTTTTCCCAGACGCTGGCGTTCAGCACCCCAGCGTCGACCTTGCCGGCTTGGACCCAGGCGACGGTGGCGTCATGGGCGCCCGAGTAGCCCACGCGACTGAAGTAGCTTTCCGGCTTGATGCCGTCCTTGAGCATGAAATAGCGCGGCATGAGGCTGCCGGACGTCGACGACACCGAACCGAAGGCAAAGGTCTTGCCCTTGAGGTCGGCGAGGGATTTGACGGCTGGGTCGGCAGTGATGAATTTGCTGGTGAACTGGGCGTCCTGTTCGCGCTGGACCAAGGGGATGGCGTTGCCGGTTTTCAGGCGTGCCTGCACGAAGGTGAAGCCACCCAGCCAAGCCATGTCGATCCGGTCGGTGGCCAGCGCCTCGACCACGGCGGGGTAGTCGCTGACGGGCACGAACTCGACTTTCATGCCGGTTTGCTGTTCCAGGTAGGCGCCCAGCGGCTTGAACTTGCGCAGCAGTTCGGTCGGGGCCTCATCGGGAATCGCACTGACTTTCAGGGTGTCGGCGGCCTGGGTCAGCAGGCTGCAAAAAGACAGGGCAACGCCGACGGCCAATGCCAGGGAACGCTTGAGCATGGAGGATCTCCGGTACAGGAAGGCAAGGAATGGTGAAGCATCACGCCCACGAGGACGGTACGCCGCTCTGTGAGGGTAGACGAAGGAGCGCGATATTAACCGTTTCTGGCCTTGAACTCACCCATTGCCCTGTGGCGAGGGAGCTTGCTCCCGCTGGCCCGCGCAGCGGGCCCCAGCATGCTTACAGGCGGACCGCGTTGTCTGGTTTTGCGACTGCTGCGCAGCCGAGCGGGAGCAAGCTCCCTCGCCACAGGTTCTGGGTTGTCTGGGCTGACGCCATCGCGAGCAAGCTCGCTCCCACATTTGTCAGAACAGCTTGGTGAACAACCAGTAGAGGCTGCCGGACAGCAGGATGGCAGCAGGCAGCGTCAGTACCCAGGCCATCACCAGGTTGCGGATGGTGCGCATCTGCAAGCCGGACCCGTTGGCGACCATGGTGCCGGCCACGCCGGAGGACAACACATGGGTCGTGGACACCGGCAAACCGAACATGTCGGCGGCGCCAATAGTCAGCATGGCGACGGTTTCGGCCGAGGCACCTTGGGCGTAGGTCAGGTGAGACTTGCCGATTTTCTCACCCACCGTCACCACGATGCGCTTCCAGCCGACCATGGTGCCCAGGCCGAGGGCGATGGCCACGGCGATTTTCACCCACAGTGGAATGAACCGCGTGGAATTGTCGATCTGCTGCTTGAACAATTGCAGCTGGGCACTGGTGTCGGCGTCGAAGTTGCCGACCTTGTTCTTGTCCATCAGGCGAATGGTTTCGCTGGTCAGGTACATGTCGTTGCGCACGTTGCCCACGGCTTCGGCGGGGACCTTGGCCAGCGAGCCGTAGCCCTTGACCTCGGCGCCGATGCTGCCGGTCATGGCGGCCAGCGCCGGTACCAATTGCGGCGTCGCTTCCTTGCTGCCCACGTAGGCGGAAAGGATCGCTCGCGGATTTGCCGGGGCCGGCAGCGGCGAGTGCTTGGCCAAGGCTTGCTGGGTAACTTGCGCCACGGCGGCGAATTGCAGCGCCTGGTCGGCCGGCATGGTGCGGTTCAGCGCATACGCCATCGGCAGGGTACCGACCAGAATCAGCATGATCAGGCCCATGCCTTTCTGGCCGTCGTTGGAGCCGTGGGCGAATGACACGCCGGTGCAGGTCAGGATCAGCATGCCGCGAATCCACCAGGGCGGCGGAGTATTGCCTTCCGGGGCCTTGTACAGCGAGCGGTTCTTGACGAAGGCCCGCAGTGCCAGCAGCAGCAATGCAGCGCAACCGAAGCCCACCAGCGGTGACAACAGCAACGCATAGCCGATCTTGGTCGCCTGGGCCCAGTCCACACCGCTGGTGCCGTCACGCCCGTGCATCAGGGCATTGGCGACACCCACGCCGATGATCGAGCCGATCAGGGTATGGGACGACGACGCCGGCAAGCCCAGCCACCAGGTGCCCAGGTTCCACAGGATGGCGGCGATCAGCAGGGCGAAGATCATCGCGAAGCCGGCAGAGGAGCCGACTTGCAGGATCAGTTCCACCGGCAGCAGGGCGATGATGCCGAAGGCCACGGCGCCGCTGGAGAGCAGCACTCCGAGGAAGTTGAAGAAGCCTGACCAGGCCACGGCGAAGTTCGGCGCCATGGAATTGGTATAAATGACGGTGGCCACGGCGTTGGCGGTGTCGTGGAAACCGTTGACGAATTCGAAGCCAAGGGCAATCAGCAGCGCCACGCCCAACAGCAGGAACGGCGTCCAGGTGGTCACCACGGTGCCGAGTTCGCTCATGTCGTGCATCAGGCTGTAGGCGGTAAACAGCAGGCCGCTGCCCAGTACGGCGAAAAACACCACCAGGGTGATCACGCTCGGTTTGCGGTTGAGTTGCGGTCTTGAACTGGGGGCGATGGCACTCGATGAGTCCATGACCAGGGTCTGGTTTGTCATGATGAAATCCGATTCAGTGAGCGGTGGAAGTGAGAGGCTCGGTGCCGGGCGTCCCTGCCTGGCCGGCCTTAATAGACCCGGGGCACGATGAGCTCCGGTGGCGTCGGACTGCGGGAGTAGTCTTGCTGTCGTACCCGCTGCGGCAGTTCGATGGCCGGCAGTTGCACCTCTTCATAGGGCATTTGCCCAAGCAGGTGATGGATGCAGTTGAGCCGGGCTTTTTTCTTGTCGTCGGCGTGCACCACCCACCAAGGGGCCTCGCTGATGTGCGTGCGTTCGAGCATGATTTCCTTGGCCTTGGTATAGGCCTCCCAGCGTCGACGGGACTCCAGGTCCATGGGGCTGAGCTTCCATTGCTTGAGCGGGTCATGGATGCGACTGAGAAAGCGCAGGTGCTGTTCCTGGTCGGAAATGGAGAACCAGTACTTGATCAACTGGATGCCGGAGCGGGCGAGCATCCGCTCGAATTCCGGCACGGTACGAAAAAACTCCTCGTACTGGTCGGCGGTGCAGAACCCCATGACTTGTTCGACGCCGGCGCGGTTGTACCAGCTGCGGTCGAACAGCACGATTTCACCCGCCGCTGGCAGGTGCGAAACGTAGCGCTGGAAGTACCATTGGGTCCGTTCGCGGTCGTTGGGGGCGGGCAGGGCCGCAACGCGACAGACCCGGGGATTGAGTCGCTGGGTGATGCGCTTGATCACACCACCCTTGCCGGCAGCGTCGCGTCCTTCGAAGAGGATCACGACCTTGTGCCCGGTCTTGACCACCCAGCTTTGCAGCTTCACCAATTCGCCTTGAAGGCGGAACAGTTCGCTGAAATACCGTCGGCGGATTTCCTTCTCGCTGCTATCCGGGGAGTGCTCATCGAACAAGTCGTTCAAGTCATGCCCGTCTTCGGATAACTCCAGCTCCAGTTCTTCGTCACTGTGATCGAGCAGTTCACGGTGGATGCGTTGTACCAAGGTGTCCTGGGTTGAAAGCATGATGGAAAACTCGGTCGTGGAGGCGCCATCCACGCTAGTTGCATTTTGTTACATAGTGGTGACCGTCATCTGTGCTTCACGCGCTTTCCCCCGGCTAAAACGTTTATCTGTGGGAGGATGCCAGCACGATCAGGTTTTATCGATTACGCTCGAAGGCGCGGGGCTCACCCGAAATTTCGCCGGCACGCGTCTGTTTTTTCATGGTCGAGCGCCAGGGGTGTCATCCAGGTGTCATCGAAGCCGTGGCAGGATCCTCGCAAACCATCGTGGGAAGTCCGGCGGCGCTTGTGCCTGCTGGCTGATGAATCAAGGAACACCGCTATGAAAGGCGACGCCCCCCTGTTCGCGGCCATTGACCTGGGCTCTAACGCCTTCCGCCTGATGATTGGCCAGTCGGTCAGGCGCAATCGACAGTTGGTGATCCAGGAAGTGAAGACCCTGCGTGAGCCGGTCCGATTGGCCGAGGGCCTGCAGGCCGGGGCTTTGGACGAGTTGGCGCTGGATCGGGGCTGGCAGGCGCTCGCTCGATTCGGCAAAAAACTGCGTGGCTTTGAAGCCGGACGGGTGCGGGCGGTGGCGACCAGTGCCGTGCGCGAAGCGGCGAATGCCCAGTTGTTCCTGGCTAGTGCCGAGCGGCACCTGGGGTTTCGGATCGACGTGCTGTCCGGGCATGAAGAAGCCCGGCTGGTGTACGCCGGTGTTGCCCACACGGTGCCCGGTGTCGAGCACACGCGGCTGGTGGTGGACATCGGCGGCGGCTCGACCGAACTGATTCTGGGGCAGGGCGCTCAACCGCTAGTGACGGAAAGCATCGCTATTGGCAGTGGCACCTTTGGCGCGCGTTACTTTCCGGGTGGATGCATCACCGCTCAGGCCTTGTTGGAGGCTGAGCGAGTGGCTGTGCTGCAGTTTGAAAAAGTGGCGGCTGGTTATCGCGCCCAGGGCTGGCAGCAGGCGATCGGTTCTTCCGGTACGGCGCGGATGTTGGCCAAAGTGCTCAAGGCCAATGGCCTCAACGATTTCGGGCGAGGCGGCATTACCTACAGTGGGTTGTTGCGTTTGTCGTTGCGACTGTTGGAGGTCGGCCATGTCGACCAGCTCAGATTGGCTGGTTTGCAGAGCCATCGCCTGGGCATCCTGCCCGGTGGCCTGGCGATCATGCTGGCGGCGTTCAAGGTTTTCGGTATCTCGCAGATGATTGCTTCCGAGCCCGGCCTGAGGTTCGGCGTTCTTCATGGCCTGATGCATCAACACTGATCACGGACGGTTGCCGTTTATCAACGACGGTCAAGTTTCGAGCATCAGCGCCTCTTCGGTGACCCCTTCCTTGCCAGATCATCCAGCATTTCATCGCCTGGGCCGCCGGTACGTCCGGTTATCGCAAAGCGTGGGCCTGGATCAGGATGATTGCGTGAACGGGGCTTTTCGCTCTTTCGATCTGCAGTCAGTGAAGGCACAATGCGCATCCTTTTTTGGCTCGCCTTGCCCGGAGGCCTCGAAAATGATCAAAACGCCGTACTACCTTATCGACAAACAAAAGCTGCTGGCGAACATGCAGAAGATCGCCTATGTGCGTGAGCAGTCCGGGGCCAAGGCCTTGTTGGCGCTCAAGTGCTTCGCCACCTGGTCGGTGTTCGACCTGATGCAGCAGTACATGGACGGCACCACGTCGTCGTCGCTTTACGAACTCAAGCTCGGCCGGCAGAAGTTCGCTGGCGAGACCCACGCCTACAGCGTGGCCTGGGCTGACGATGAAATCGAAGAGATGCTCGCCAACTGCGACAAGATCATCTTCAACTCCATTGGCCAGTTGCAGCGCTACACCGAGGCTTCGACCGGCAAGGTCCGTGGCCTGCGGGTCAATCCGCAAGTGAGCAGCTCCGATTACCTGCTGGCCGACCCGGCGCGACCGTTCAGCCGCCTGGGTGAATGGGATCCGGTGAAAATCGAGCAAGTCATCGAGCATATCTCCGGCTTCATGTTCCACAACAACTGCGAGAACGGCGATTTCGGTTTGTTCGACCAGATGCTGGGCACTATCGAAGAGCGCTTTGGTCACTTGCTGCATAAGGTCGAGTGGGTCAGCCTCGGTGGCGGCATCCATTTCACCGGCGAGGGCTACGCCCTGGACGCCTTCTGCGCACGGCTCAAAGCCTTCTCGCAAAAATATGGCGTGCAGGTCTACCTGGAGCCGGGCGAGGCCGCGATCACCCAGAGTGCATCGCTGGAAGTCACCGTGCTCGACACTCTCTATAACGGCAAGCACCTGGCTGTAGTGGACAGTTCCATCGAGGCGCACATGCTCGATCTGCTGATCTATCGCCTGGACGCCAAGCTGGCACCGAGCGAGGGCGAACACACCTACATGGTGTGCGGCAAATCCTGCCTGGCCGGAGATATTTTCGGCGAGTACCAATTCGATCGTCCGCTGTCCATCGGCGATCGGCTGTCGTTCATCGACGCAGCGGGCTACACCATGGTCAAGAAAAACTGGTTCAACGGCCTGAAAATGCCGTCCATCGTAGTGAAGCAGCTCGACGGCAGCGTCGAGGTGGTTCGCGAGTTTGTTTACGACGACTATCTGTCCAGCCTGTCTTGAGCTGGCGGAAGGAGAAATGAAGAAATTGAAGAAGAACGTACTTATCATTGGTGCAGGAGGTGTCGCCAAGGTGGTGGCCCACAAGTGCGCGCAGCACAACGACGAACTCGGTCGTATTGCTATCGCGTCGCGCAACATCTCCAAATGCCAGGCCATCATCGACAGCGTCAAGGCCAAGGGTAGCCTCAAGCAACCCGCCGACATCAAGGCCTTTGCACTGAACGCTCTGGATGTCGAAGCGACCAAGGCGCTGATTCGCGAAACCGAGTCGCAGATCGTCATCAACGTCGGCTCTGCCTTTCTCAACATGTCGGTGCTGCGTGCCTGCATCGATACCGGCGTGGCCTACCTGGATACCGCCATCCACGAAGAACCGGGCAAGGTCTGCGAGACGCCGCCCTGGTACGGCAACTACGAGTGGAACCACCTCCAGGAATGCCAGGAAAAGAACATCACCGCCATTCTCGGCGTGGGCTTCGACCCGGGTGTGGTCAATGCCTATGCGGCACTGGCGCAACAACAGCATTTCGACCGCATTGATTCGATCGATATTCTCGACGTCAATGCCGGCTCCCATGGCAAATATTTCGCCACCAATTTCGACCCGGAAATCAATTTCCGCGAATTCACCGGACAGGTGTGGAGTTGGCAGGACAGCCAGTGGACCAGCAACACCATGTTCGAGGTCAAGCGCACCGACGACCTGCCGGTCGTGGGCTCGCAGAACTTGTACCTCACCGGCCATGACGAAGTGCACTCGCTGTCGAAGAACCTCGACGTGCCTAACGTGCGTTTCTGGATGAGCTTCGGTGAGCACTACATCAACGTGTTCACCGTACTGAAGAACCTCGGCCTGCTCTCCGAGCAACCGGTCAAGACCGCCGAGGGCCTGGAAGTCGTGCCGCTGAAAGTGGTCAAGGCCGTGCTGCCTGATCCGAGTTCGCTGGCGCCGGGCTACACCGGCAAGACCTGCATCGGCGACCTGGTCAAGGGCGTCAAGGATGGCCAGCCGCGCGAGATGTTCATCTACAACGTGGCCGACCACGAGGACGCCTACGCCGAAACCGACAGCCAGGGCATTTCCTATACCGCAGGCGTGCCACCCGTGGCCGCAGCCTTGCTGGTGGCCCGTGGCGAGTGGGACGTGCAGCGCATGGTCAACGTCGAGGAGCTGCCCGCCGAGGCGTTCCTCAAGGCGTTGGATGTGATGGGCTTGCCGACGCGCATCAAGGACGAGCATGGAGACCGTCCCTGGAACCAAAATGCCTGAAGGACTCCAGGCAGGTTCTGTTCCGACTCCCCGATAGGAACTGCAGAATTCCTCTGAATTCTGCAGGCGATTGAACCAGGCATGAATACCTGGCAATCAGTGGGGGTCTTGAAGAAATGCTCCGTATCGAAAGGTACGGAGCATTTTTCGTTTATGTCCGCGTCAAATAGATAACCCGTGGCGAGGGAGCTTGCTCCCGTTGGGGCGCGCAGCGCCCCTAAACCCAGACACGGCGGTGTTTCAGGTTGACTGCATTCAGCCTTTTTGGGGCTGCTGCGCAGCCCAGCGGGAGCAAGCTCCCTCGCCACGGAGTTGTTTTTGGCTTGGGGGAGGCGTGAGTCATCTACCTGCATAGACACACACTGTGGCGAGGGGATTTAGCGAAACGTCGCACCGCCCCGCTGGGGCGCGAAGCGGCCCTGAAGTCAGGCCCTGTGATGTTTCAGGCAGACCGCATTCAGCCTTTTGGGGCTGCTGCGCAGCCCAGCGGGGATAAATCCCCTCGCCACAAAAGCCCCTCGGCTGTTCCGTCGATCTATCCCAACGGAAGCACCGGCGCCGCTTCTGTGGCGAGGGAGCTTGCTCCCGCTGGGCTGCGCAGCAGCCCCCCCCTTTGTGATCGAAGATTCCAGCGGGAGAATAGTGGGGCGCGCAAATTTGAAAGGCATCCATTCACCACACGGTTGCGCCGAGGTGGGCTATCGCATTGATCAACGTGTTTGCGGGCAAGGGCTGGCAACGTTGGCCCTGAAACACCTGATCCACGCGGCGCGGATGCGTTGGGGCCTGACGCAACTGGTGGCTTATGTCTATGAGAACAATGGCGGCTCAAGGAAAGTCCTTGAGCGGTGCGGGTTTGTGCCTGGAACGCTGTCGGGTAGCGAGGACATCGAGGGTGGATGCCGCTTTGTACTTTCGATCTAGAAATTCGATTCACGCAGGATAATCATTGAATTCAGTGTTTCGGTAGCCTTGATCATTACCCCCCTCCAGACAAGAACAAAGCCTATAGCACACTTGCGCTATAGCGCCGCTCGGCGCTCGTCCCATAACCTATGAGCGTTATCGGTTTTTCGATCGATCGCAACGAGCACATTGGGACAAGGATCTGTTTTTTGAAAAGTACACCTGCCAAAAAGTCCAACGTCAATCCGGCTTGGCGCAAACGCCTGGCAACAGCGTTCACCGCCTCGGCCCTTGTCGCCAGCGCATCGGCATCGACCGCCAGTGCAACGTCTTCTGCTGCTTGCACCAACGAAGCGGACTTTCAGGCCGGGACAGTGGTGGAGTATGAAAGCCGTGACAACCTGTCGTCGGCCATCAGTCGCGGCAAAACCGAGGCGTTGGGGCGCGAGGCATTTGCCGGCGCCAATCCGGTGGCTTCGGCGCACACGTCGTTCTTGAATAACGTGCCGTTCTTCCTGACGACAACCTTCGCCGAGATCAAGGACGGTCGACTGATTCGTTACGGTGATCGCCATGGCGCCGGGGCATCGTTGGTGACCACCACCTACCAGCCTCCTGCTTCCACATCGATTGACCTGCAACCTGGGCAGACCGTCACCGTCAGCTACACAACCAAAGCCGTGAGCGCCGGGGCAACCATCGAGTTCGATGTCGTCGAGAAGCTGACTTATAACGGTCGTGAAACGATCAAGACGGCCCTCGGTACGTTTGATACCTGCAAGTTCACCAATGAAATCTCTACGGGTTCGGCTTCCGCCACGCAGCCGAAAAACGTGGTCGTTGTGCAGAATTGGTTTCCCGCGGAGGGGCCTTACCGTGGCCAGTCGATCCGATCAGTCACGCCGCCGGCCAATGGTGTTGCGCAGCGAATCACTGAAGTCGTCAAGATGCAGTATGAGGCGCGATGAACGACGCGTTCGAGTCAGAAGATTTGCCGGATTATCGTGGCAGACGCACATCCGCTGTTCCGAGAGGGGATGATGGTGTTGCTGGAACATCTCCCTTCACCTTGCGCATTCATGTTTCTTCGCGAATCCGTGCGCTGAACGTCCCCAGCAGGGGCTGGCCAGGTACCTTGCGTTAGTCGGGATGATAAATCGGCGCCTGTCAAAGGCCAGGCGCCGATCCGTCCAGCGCTTACAGCCAGTACCGCAAACCGAGCATCACGGTCTGTGCGTTGTACTCCGTTTTCACATCGGCCTGGGGCAGGCCCTGGATCTTGCCGAAGTTCGCTTCGCCGGTCTTGAAGTAGCGATAATCCAGGGACATGGACCAATGTTCGCTGAGTTCGTAAGCGACGCCGGCGCCGAGTTGCCAGGCTGTAACGGTGTCGCGATGGGTGCCGCCGAACTCGACGCCGCCAGCTTCCAGGCCCTTGATGGTCAGCACGGCGTAGCCCAGGCCACCGCCTACATAAGGTGTGAAGCGGCTCAAGGGGGCCGGCAGGTTCGAGACGTCATACCAGAGGTTGGCCATGAGGCTGCTGGCTTGCTCTTCGCCTTTGCCCTCGATGCTGGTGCCGCCTTCGTAGACCCGGTTATTGAACTGGTCCATGGTGTTGCGGCGGTAGCTCAGCTCCACCTCGGGCCGTAGCCCGACCGGGAACCGCCAGCCAAGTGCCAGCCCGGTAGCGTAGCCCGAGTGCAGCGGTTGATTGTATTCCATCTCGACGAAGTCGAGGTTGTTCTGGGTCAGGTCCTGCTCAGCGACCCAGTTCACCCCGCCCATGCCACTGACATAAGGGCCAAGTGTGTCGGCGAAGCTCGATGCTGGGGCGATGACACCCAGGCCAATGATGCCCATGACAAGATACTGGGTGTTTTTTTGTAGGTTCATGCTAGATCCGAAATGTGCTGTTATCGATAAGTAGGCGAAGCGAGTCCGGGAAGGCGCGTTCAGCGCGCCTCCTGCCGGGAGGTATTCATACGAGGTGCAAAGGCGTCGCGGTTTTCCCGTGCCCCGGGGCGCCGATGGCCCGTTGTTCTGCCAGCGTGCACAGGTTGTCCAGTGCCGTGGTCATCGCTGCAGTCAACGCTTTGCGCAGCAGCCCGCGGTAGAGGAAGCTCAGCGGGCCGGAAATCTTCGCGCTATGGATGACATGGGTTTCATCGGGAGAAATCCTGCGCATCTGGTGATCGAATTCGAGGTCGATCCACAGCAGCCGTGCGCTGTTGCGATAGCTTTCGTGCAGGCTCACGGCTTCCAGTTTCAGTGGCATGTTCAAGCCATTCTTGAGCACACATTTGCCGCGCGTCCCCACCTGGAACGGGCCGTCGAGTTGACACTGGCGGACGTCGGTATCCCATAGCGGCGCTTCTGCAAAATTGCTCCAGATCTTCCAGATTTCAGAAGGAGGCGATTTGACTATGACTTGCACTTTGACATCGTTCACGGCGACACCTTGGTTGTGGGGGGCACGGTCATGCTGGAGGGCAGATCCATTCAATGCTCAGGCCGCCGGTGCGGATTGACTCAGCACCTGAGCGGTAATGCTCGCTTGACCGATTTTTTCGCCCCGGTTGAACAGGTCGATATAGATGCGGTTGGTCTTGAATGCCTGGAGCGCCGCATCAAAGCCGGCTTGCGGCGCCAATGAGAGCGGGCTGTTCCTGGGGATGGGGCGATCGAGGGTGAAGCTCAAGGCCAGCAGATTCATCGGGGTATTGAGTGGAATCCGCAGGTGGCTGTGGGCGATCTGCATGTAGCACTGGCGAGCGACTTCGAGGAAATACACCATCGAATAGTGCTCGGGATCACCGGCCTGGAAGAAGTGTTCCGGCGGCAGCTTCACCGTGTCCACGCTCAGACCCTGGGCGACGCTGCTCATGTCACTGACGATGACGTTCTCCTCCCTGGCCTTGTGCAACAGAGCCTTGTTACGGCAGGGCGTGGCGGTGAATTCGCTGGCGGGCAATGTCTCGAACGCCGAGCTGTAGCCCATCCCCAGGACGCAGGTGCACATCACTTTTGCACCTTGCATGACCTTGGCATTGAACACCTGGGGATCCTGGCCTTGCTCGACATGCAGATCGATCACGCCCTGCTTCTGCACATATTGCTGGAACTTGATCGTCAGGCTCTTGATGTAGGCGACCCGTCCGCTCAGAGGCGGCATGGCCAGTTCGATCAATTGCAGCACCCCCTCGAGCAACAAAATGCCCGGGATGTGATCCAGGGGATGATCGAAGAAGTACGGGTGCGCTTCATCCACCACGAGCTGGGCATGCAGCGACTGAGGGCTGCGCTGGGCGTTGGCGATCACGATATGCTCCGCGCTGCGCTGCCAGTGCGTCGGGCGCTGGGTTGTGTCGCCACGGTGCAGGGCGAACAGGCTTTCCATGGCGCGAACCCGCACCCGCAGCCCGGAGAGCAGGGTGCTGGTGAGCATGTCGCTGAGTTGCTGAACGTCGACGCCATCGTTCTGCGGTTCGCGGACCAGGCTGACAGGCCGGGCAGGCGTGATGACCTGCTGCAGTTCGTGGGATGACGAATGGGCAAAGCGCAGCATGAAGGGATGCTTGATGGGCGAACTGGCTTCGGCTGTCGTCGGGTTCCATTGGCGAAGCTTCTCGGTAAACAACCACATCACCGTCTTGCCGGCGTCGCGTACCTCGATCACGGAATGGGTCGCGCCCTTCAACATCACCGCCAACAGGGTCTCGATGCCACTGGCTTCAGCCAGGAAACCGGTCATCTCTTGCAGTGATCCACTGGCAGGTGTCGCAGCAGGCTGCAACTGACAGACCTCAACGTCTGCATAGTCGCTCGGCGCTTTGCCCAGCTGTCGGCAGGCTTCTTCCAGCGAGTCGGCAGCGTGGGCGAGGACCGCCGCACGGATCACCAACAAGGGTTTGTCAGCGGCCTCCGGTTGATAGCGACGCAGCGCGATCAGCCCCAGTCCTTCGCCTTGCGTGATCGTGCTGCACCGGGCGCGCTCGACCTCGATTTCACCGCTGAAAAAGCGTCCCGCGCCGAGCAGCAGCGTGGTGATGCCGTCGTTGAACCATTGCGGCGAGGCCAGCAAGGTTTGCCAGAACAGTCCCGCCGTGCCGACCAGGGTCTGATGGAAACCCTTGAAGTCAAAAATCTGCGCCGGGTAGCCGGACAACATGTTCGGCAGCATGGTTGCCACGTCCGTCACCTCGACGCCCGGTGCCGTACCTTGCGCCCGGGAGTAGAAGTTGTGGGCGCTGCTATAGGCATTGCTGAAGCGCTCGCCACCCATGTTGCAGCACATGACCATCGCTGTGCCGGGCGAACCGGCTACACCCGGCAAGCGTCGCAGCAAATGATTGACGCGATCGGTGATCAACAGCTTGAACGGATCGACATGAGCCAATGGCTTGGGCCCCATGCCAAAGCCATCGATATCGATGACGTGGTCCTGTGCGAGGAATTTTCCCAGCAACGGTTGACCGGGCGCCGGGGTGTAATCAACGAAGCGCCCATAAGGGAACATGACCGAGGGTGCGGCGGGTTGATCGAGTTGCTGCTGGAATGACTGCAAGGAACGGTGGCTGCCCATCGCTGCTTCAGCCTCGACAATGGCAAGGTTCAGCAGTACCACGCCGCTGGCGCTCGCCGGGGGCGCGGCAGGGCGGTCGGCGGGAATGTATTCATCCACCACCAGGTGCGCGTTGGCGCCACCGAAACCAAAGCTGGAGATGCCAATGCGGATTGCAGACTGACGCTCCTCCAGCGGGTGTACCTGCTGGGTGGCGAGTCGCAGGCAGGTCTCGTCGACCTTCGTGCTGGGGCGGTAACCAGGCTGCGGTGGAATGCCTTTATGGCGCAGTATCATCAACGCCTTGGCGAGCGAAGCACCGCCGGCAGCGGCCAGGGGATGGCCAATGACCGACTTGATCGAGCCGATGGTGATTTTCTTGCCGTCCGGGCGATGGGGGGCAAAGAAACTGTTCAGCGAGGCCAGCTCCGTTGCGTCCCCCAGCGGTGTACCGGTGCCGTGGGTCTCGATGTAGTCCACGTCCCGTGGATCAAGGCCGCGATAGGCACGTTGGTAGGCCGAGTACTGGGCCTGTTTGCCCGGCGCAAACACCGAGCCTTCGGCGCCGTCGGCGGACATGCCCAAGGCGCGCAGCACGCCCAGGGGACGGCGCTGCGCCGTCAGGGCCTGGGCAACCGGTTCGACCAGAAAGGCCACCGCACATTCGCCCGGCACAATGCCGTCGGCGTCCTGGCCGAAAGCTTCCATGCGCGCGCGGGCGGAAAAGGCCGTCAACTGCGAGAAGCCCAGGAACAGCGCCGGTGGCAGCACGGTGTTGAGGGCCATGACAATCGCGTTGTCCGCCTGGCCACTGTTGACCAGCGCCTGGGCCATATCCAAGGCATAGGGGAACGAACTGCACGCGGTGTCTACCGATAACGCCGGCCCGCCCAAGGCAAAGGCCGCCGCCAGTTCCGCTACTTGTTCGCCCGGTGTAAAGCCTTGCGGTGTGTCGGTTTTTCCGGACACGCCGGTGACAAAATAGCTCTCGTCGCTCCAGGATGTCGCGACCACCAGCGCAGTGCGTTCCCTGCTCAGCGCCGAGCCTTGTCCAGCGAGTTGGGTGAGCAGCGCCTGGAGCACTTTCTTGCCGATGGCGACCTGTCGTCCTTCGTGCCGTGATGGGATCGAGGCGTCGTCGGTCAGGCAAAAAGCGCTGTCCAGGTAGGTGCGATCCTTCTCCCCTGTCGTGCTTGAATAGATCGATGCCTTGTCCAGTTCCCAGCGTGCCGGCATGGATTCGATCGGTGCGATCTGCCCGTGCGAGAGCAACTGCCAAAGTGCATCCGTGGACGGCGCCCCCGGAAACTCGCCCGCCATCGCGCTGAAGCAAAAATCGCCCGTTGTTGTTACTGCGCCACTCATACCCTGTCTCCCTGATCGCCAAAAAAGCTGGGTGACCTGTTCGATCACCCGGATTCCATTCCTGTTGCTCGTTGCCGGTCAGCTCAGTCTGGCGAGCAACGACAGGGCATCTTGCGGCGTGCGACGGGACATCAGCGCTTCACCGGCAAACTCGCTGGCAGAGCACTGTTGTGCCATGGATTGGCAGAGCGCCTCTCGGGCAAAGCCGTTGAGACCCAGTTGGGCGAACGGCGTCTGGATGTCGATCGACTGCGCGGTGTCCGGGATCAGCGGAGACAGGGCGTTGAGCAGCAGGTTTTCCTCCTGCCCTTGGATGTCCGTCGTGGCCGGTGAAGGCTCGTCGGCAGGTGCTGCCTGCGGCTGGGGATCGGCCAGGGCGGCTTGAATCAGGGCAATGGTGGCCATTGGGAACTTGGCGTTGGCCAGCTCGGAACTGTGAGCCTTGAGTTGCGGCCACATGGCCACTACCGATTCGAGGAAGTCCAATTGCACCAGCGAATCCAGGCCCAGGCTTTCATAACTTTGTGTCGGGTCGATCTGTTCAACCGTAAAACCGGTGATGGTCGCCAACTGGTCGAATACCCACGCGTGGACATCCACCGACGGTGCCTGCGGATCGGCTTCAAGCCGTGCCAGCAAGGCGGTCGGGGTCGGGGCATCGAAGAGCTGCGAGGTGAGGTCTTTCTTTTCCGGGAAGTGCTGGGCCAGGGATTCGAAAATATCCACCAGCCCCAGCGAGTCGATCCCCAGGCTCTCGAAGCTCTGATCGAAGTCGATCTGTTGCGCCTGGAACCCGGTGACCGAGCTGATTTCGGCGCGCAACCATTGCCCATAGTTGAGTGCGGTTGGCTGTTCGACGGCTTCGACGACGGGCGCCGGGGCCAGTATTGTCGGATTCGAGTGGGCCGGCTCCAGGGCAGGAGCACTTTTGTTGATAGGGGCTTCGATCCCATTGGCATAAACGCCTTCAAGGACTTGTTGATGAGCATTGAAATAATGCGCAGTGACCGTTTCGGCCTGTTCCAAGAGCCGCAGCAATATTGATTCTTTGGCGATGTTGGATTCGCACAGTGAATCAATGATCTTTTCGGAAAGAGAGAAATAGCTATGGGCTATTCTCCCATTGGACACGATGAATTCCTGCACAACATCGTTAAGTTGCAAGCGCATAAGATTCTCCTAACCAAGTCGGTCGATATTTCTTTAAGTAAGAAAGATCAAAAATCATGGCCCAGGGCAGGGCCTTGTTTATATCAATTAATCAAACTGGCAGTAGCCATGGAGCGACTTAAAGTTGGAGTTCCACTGCTTCGGTCTCGCAAGATATTGTTGTTCTGGCGCCTTTGATCAACCCGGACCTTACGTTCAGGTATGTCATCAGCGTTATTGCATCGGCACCGAGGAAAGCGATATAGCCGTCAGGACGAATCAGCATCATCGTGCCTTCCTTGGCGTGGTAGCGCTTGTGCAGTCGCCAATCGGGGTCCAGCAACGTCGAGTGCCACGCCGGCAGACCGGCGCCGCTCAGGGCGTCGATCACGCAATAGGCCTTGATGCCCGGGTAGTCCTTTTCCACCGACGCGGCCAACGCGTAGTGCCCTGGCAGCAAAGGAGAAAACTGATCGGCGGCGCTGAAAATCAACAGCGTGAATGTTCCATGGAACAAATCGATCAAGCGTTTTGTTGGCATCCCTTGCAGTTGCCACAGTTCGACATCGGGCGCCAGTTGCCCGGCGCGAGGCGGTGCGGTCTGGAACTCGGGTTTTTTCCCTTTCTTGTTCCAGTTCTTGCGCTGCTTCTTCGTCAGCGAGTCTTGAATGTAGTCACTCTTTTCATAGTGATACTGATGACCGGAAATCATCGACGGCAATTTGCGCTGGACCTTTTTCCGGTTGCTCAACAGCGGCAGGACATTGTCCCGTAGCCAGACCAGGGCGCGACGCCGGACCGTTATCAGCCCCGTCAGCCGGTGTGCGGTGTTCTCGACTTCCAGGGCAACCGGATAGCGCTCTTCGTTGTAGCTGTCGAGCAAGGATGGGGCCGCCAGGCCTTGATCGACATAGGCCATTTTCCAGGCCAGGTTATAGGCCTCGGAAACCCCCAGGTTCATCCACTGCCCACCAATGGGGCTGCCGATATGCGCCGAGTCCCCCAGCAGAAACACGGAGCCTTGTTGCATCGATTGCACGCGGCGATGCTGGAAAGAGGCGATGGTGGTCGATGAAATGTTGGACAGCGTCATCTTTTGCCCGCGCCCTTCGCACAAGCGCTGGAAGTTCTCCAGGCTCAAGGACGGGCGCTCGCCTTCTGGCGGCAGGTTGTAGGGCATTTCGATGAACAGCCGATAACGGGATTGGGCGCTGATCGGTGCAACGGCCACGTAACCGTCCTGCGCACCCAGGAAGAATGCGCCCTCATCCTTGCTTCCGGACCATTCGATATCGGCATCGGCGAGCATGAAGAAGCGGTCGTAGGACGAACCTTCGAAGGTCATGTCCAGGCGTTTTCTGATGTTACTGCGAGCACCGTCACAAGCGGCCACCCACCGACTGGTGAAGTGTTCGTCGGTGCCGTCGGCATGCTTGAGCGTCATGCGCACCGAACCCGGCAGGTTTTCGATGTCCACCAGTTCGGTGTTCCACTCCACCTCGGCGCCCAGCTCCTTGAGCCGATCAAGGAGAATTTTCTCCGTTTTCGGTTGTGGCAGGCTCAGGAGCAGGGGATAGGTCGCATCCAGGTAGGAGAAGTTGTAGTTCAGCACCCGCTTGGCATTGGACTGCACCGAAAACTGGTTGATCGTGAAGCCGTTGCTGATGGCTTGCTCGGCAACGCCCAGGTCCCGAAAGATTTCCAGGGTCCGGGAATGGATGGCCATCGCCTTGGTCGCCGTCGAGGGGCCGGCGTTCCTTTCAATGATGCGAAACGACACGCCCCATTTCTTCAACAGGATTGCCAGGGACAGGCCAATAGGGCCGGCGCCGACGATCATCACGGTCGGGGCGCTGCCAGGTCGCTTGAAATGCTTGGGGGCCAACGTGCTCAGAGTGTTCATCGATCAGTACCAGTTTCTGTAGAAGGGAGAGTTGGCAATGCCGAGCAGGGCATCGTCGCCTGATGAATCGCCGTAGGCATAAATGTAAAAATCATCAAGGTTGCTCAAGCAGCCTTTAAGCCGCGTGACTTTCTCTCGCTCTACACAGTTGGTACCGGATATTCCGCCGGTCAGTTTGTTCTTTGCCGTGGCCAGGCGGGTGCCGCACACATAGTCAAAACCCGCGGCCTGGCCCCAGGGGATCAGGTAGTTTTCCGGCGAGTTGCTGACCAGCGCCGTGACGTGCCCCATGGATTGATGCCATTGCAGCCGCCGCAACGCCTCGGGCCTGAGCCAGAGCGGCAGCAGCTCGCTGATGAAATACTTGGCATGCTCGCGCTCTTGCTCCACCGACAGGCCGCCCAGGTAGCAGGCAATGAAGGCCAGGCGCGCTTGCATCAGCGGGGTGATGCCGACGATCACGCTGAGCATCTTGGGCAGCAGGGGAATGATCCGCAGCCAGAACGAACGGGTGCCCACGATAAAGCGCATGTAGCGCCAGAACGTGTGCCGATCGGTCAATGTGCCGTCGAAGTCGAAAACGGCCAGTACCGGTTGTGTGCTGTTAGCGTGCATGTGCCTCTTCCTTGAGAGAAATAATCTCGATGGTCTTGGGCAGCTTGAAGCCCGATAGGTCGCGCGAAAGCAGGGTGGACAGCGCGTTCTGGGTCAGCTCGCCGGTCCCTTCGACGCACAGGTGCAGCACGTTGACTTCCTTGTGGTCCGGGACGATATAGGCTTTGGCACGCAACACGTCAGGGTGCTTGAGCGCGACGGATTCGATTTCCACCAGGTCGACCATCTGCGCCTTGATCTTCGAGATTCGCAGGCGTTGGCAATAGAAAAACACATGCCCGTCGTCGTCCCGCCAGACCAGGTCACCGCTGTGGAACCAGCCGTCACGGAAGAACCGCGCATTGGTGTCCTCGGCATCGTTGTAGCCATCGATCACCATCGAGCCGCGTATCAGCAGTTCGCCGATGCGCCCAGGCGCCACTTCCTGGCCCTGGGCATCGACGACTCGCAGCTCCACACCGCTGATCGGCTGACCCATGGCGCCACGATGGACCGTGCCAATCGAGCTCTGGACGATCACCGGCATGCTCTCGGTCAACCCATAGCCTTGCAGCACCGGATTGCACCCCAGAAGTTTCCCCAGCTTCTCGGCTTCATCGGCCGGCAGGTGGCTGCCGCCCGAGTAAATCATCAACTGCGGGTGCAACGGCAAGAGCGTGCCTTTGCGCTTGGCCAGGCGCGTATTGAAGTAGCGAATGACGTCGGGCACCAGGCAGGCAAAGGTGACCTGATGCTCGGACAGCACTTCGGCGAGGTCTCGATTAAGCAGGGTGTTGGTCATGAGCAGGGTGGCGCCAATGCTCAAGGGAAACACCATCATCACGGACAGGCCGAAGATGGCATACAACGGCAGGGTCACCAGATGAACGGATCCGACGCCTTGCCGATGAAAGTGCTCATGCAACCCATCGCTCGATTGCGTCAGGTCCAGATAGCGGTGAGAAACAGCCAGGGGCCTGCCAATGCCTCGATAGGTGAACTGCACCGAGACGATCGGGTTGCCCTCGGGCAACAATAGGGGTTCGATCTGGCAAGGCAGTTGAGAGATGGCCGTTGCGTTGGCGGGCAGGGGCGATGACGGTTCGCTCCCGCCGTCCAGCACCAGGGAGTGCCTGACGCTGTTAACAGACTGGAACACCTCACTGTGTTGTACCCATAGCGTTTCGGTCGTGACCACGAGCGTCGGCCTGGCGAGGTTGACGACACTGGCCATTTCGAAGGGGGTCAACTTGGAATTGAGGATGACTGGAATGGCACCCCGCCCGATGATCGCCAGGTAGTAAGCGATGAACGCCACCCCGTTGGGCAGCACCAGCGCTACTTTATCGCCAGGCAATACACTGAGCGCCGTAAGGGCGCCATTGCATTGTTCAGCCTTGATTCGCAACTCGCTGTAAGTAACGGTATCTTCTTCCGTGTCTAGATGCCGAATAGCAACTTGCTCGGGGAACGATTCCGAAAAACCGACAAAACGATGCAGAAAACCTTCTTTATATGAAAGGCTTTTCATTTACCAACCTCTCTCAATCCTTGGATGTATGGCTAGTCAAAAAAAGTACTACAGAGGCAGGCTATATATGAATTGTTTCAATTAAGCATCTGTGTAGTTGTTATTCCGATACCAATCCAAGGTATCGGTCAGGGTTTCAGCAACAGGGCGGAACTTGCATTCCAACTCCCTTGAACTTTTGTTATGGCTGAAATGAGTCCGGCCTTGTTCTTGCTCCATTAGCTTGACCGTGGAGGTACTGATGAGCACCGGTTTTTTGGTGATCCGGTAGTAACCTTCATAGATAAGCGCGATGATTCGCAGCATGAACAGGGGCACTTTTCGCTCCGGGGCTTTTATGCCACTGACGCTGGACAGCGCCTGGAATATGCTCTTCATGTCCATGTGATTGCCGGCGGCCAGGTAACGTTCTCCAGACCTGCCGCGGCTGATGGCCGCGATTTGATGCTCGGCTACGTCCCGGGCATCGACAACGGAAAAGCTTCCGGGGAGTACGCCGGGCAATTTTTGTCCGACAAAGTCGAGCAGGAACTGTCCTGACGAAGTGGGGCCGATATCGCCGGGGCCGAACATCCACCCTGGCAGGACCATGGCGATAAACATGTCCGGGTGCTGTGCCAGGAATTGCTGGACCTTCTGTTCGGACAATATTTTGCTCAAGTAGTAATCGTCAGCCTCCAACTCACTGCGAGACATGGTTTCATCGATCACTTGATCCCTATTGCCCTTCAACACGGCAATGGAAGAGGTATGGACTGCACGGCGGATACCGGCGTCATAAGCGGCTTGCAACAAGCGCTCGGTACCGGTCACATTGGTGTCATACAGTTTTTGCCAATGTTTCCCGCCTTTGTAACTGTCGCGGAAATAGGCGGCCGTATGAAACAGGGCGTCACACCCTTGCAGGGCATGGGCGAAAGCATCGACATTGAGCATGTCGCCTTCGACCAACTCCACGGGCAGGTTGCCGAACTGTTTTCGGGCTTTCTCTACAGAACGAACCAGCGCTTTTACTTTGATGTTTCGTTTTAATAGCGCACGAACGACATTATTCCCGAGCAGGCCAGTAGCGCCTGTAACGAAGGCATATTCCATTAAAATCCCGCTCCTGTGAGGTGACCTGCCATCGCATCGAGACCCGTGTCACTGACTCGATGCCCTGATCAGGCGTTGGGCTCCACCAACGGCGCAAGTAAAAACCATCCGGTATCTGAAAATCAAGTGGTATTTCGTCGGATTGACGAACTGATCGCTCTGAACCGGGCCTCATGCGCGTTTTTCTCACGTTCCAGCGTGTGGCGTCGGACAGGAAAATATCCGATTTGAGTCACCCGACACCCCGTAAGGGACTTATCGAGTGGGGGCAAACGAAAATTTCAATTCGCCTGTACACCGGCAAAAACTGTGGCCACTGGCTCTTCTAGCGTGCCCTGCCGGTTGCTCCAACTACATGGCACATACATGGCACTTTTTGAAAGTTAAAATGTAAATGATTGAACAAGGCGCGTATAAGATATGATGGCGAAAACGGGTTCCGTACAGTGAGGCGTCGATTCGTTGCATCCAGTTACACGTAGATATTTTGTTTGGCCAAAGGAGCCGAGGGCGTGATTAAAAAGAGACTAGGTCGAGAAGAGAGCCAGCAAGTAACAAGAGACAGATTGTTCGACACAGCCACTGAGCTGATGATCCGAAAAGGCTTTCATGCCGCCAGCGTCAACGTTATTGCCGAGGAGGCCGGCTTTTCCAAAGGCGCCTTTTTTTCAAATTTTTCAAGTAAATCGGACTTGCTGCTGCAATTGACTCAACGCTTCAAGCGAGTTGAGATCGACCGATTGAGTACGACCCTGGCGTCGGGATACTCGGCGGAGCAGTTGAGCCACGGCTTGAATGCCTATATCGATACGCTGAAGAACAATACCCGCTGTGCGATCCTCGATGCCGAGTTGCAATTGATCGCCCTGCGCGATGAAGAGTTCTCGCCGCATTACTACGACTTGCACGAGGAAAACAGCGAGGCCTTGGGCAAGTTGATTACTATCATATTCAATCATGCCGGCAAGAGGCCGCCCCTGGCCTACGCCGCGCTTGCCAAGACCTTCACCGCCCTGGCGGAAGGCCTGATATTGCAAGGGCATAAAGACCCGGCTGTTGAAATCAAGCTGGTGTTGAACTCGCTCATCCAGACCGCAGAGCCTCTGTAAGCCCCGAACGTTATCGCTGATAGGCCAGCAACTGGCGCTCAGCCAATCGCAATTCCCCCCACCAGCGCGCATGCCTGCAACATGTAAAGCAGGGCGGCAATGCCATAGGTCTGGAAGGTCTTGAAGTTATCCTGGAATTGGGCCGGGAAGCTTGACTGAGTGCATTGATGAGTATTTAGTTGTGCGGTACAACTAATCACTCATTTTGTCCGAGGTCCGCCGTGAACCATTGCCCACCAGATCTGATTGAGAACATCCGTTCGGCGTCGCGTCTCATGGTGCGCGAGCTGGGGTTCATGCACAGCACGCTGGCTGCCACGGATTATCCGCCGTCGTCGGTGCACACAATCGTGGAGCTCGGCAACCGTGAGTCCCTGACCGCAGGCGAGCTTGTCGAGTTGCTCGGCCTGGAAAAATCCAGCGTAAGCCGGATGGTTCGCAAGCTCATCGAGGCCGGCGAGATCGAAGAAATTGCCCATGAACAGGATGCACGCGCCAAGAGATTGCGACTCACCGTGCAGGGGCAAAACACTCTTCGAGCCATTGATGCTTTCGCCACGCAACAGGTTGTCGCGGCCATGTCGCATTTATCCAGCGAGCAATGTCAGACCGTGAGTGAGGGGCTTGCCAGCTATGCTGTCGCACTGCACGCTCATCGACTCGGTACAGAGCCGCCTGCGCCGACGCAGTTGGCGATTGCGCGTGGCTACCGTCCTGGCGTCATCGGCCGCATTGTGCAAATGCATGCGGACTATTACGCAAGGCATTCAAACTTCGGCCAGCCGTTTGAAAGCCTGGTTGCATCGGACATGGCCGAGCTGATGGGGCGTCTGCACAACCCGCGCAACGAGGTCTGGGTAGCCCTGGATGGCGAACGAGTGGTCGGTTCGATCGCCATCGACGGCGAAGGCGAGGGCGCCAGTGCGGTGCTGCGTTGCTTCATTCTGGATGATTCGGCGCGAGGCAAGGGTGCTGGCAGGCGTCTGTTGGCTGAAGCGATGAAGTTCTGTGACGAGTGGGGCTTCAGTTCAACGAGCCTCTGGACGTTTCAGGGGCTCGACGCTGCTCGCAAGTTGTATGAAGCGTTTGGTTTCAGGTTGGAGCTGGAGCAAGAGGGACAGCAATGGGGGCGACCCGTTACGGAACAGTGTTTTGTACGGCCGGGCCCAGCCGTCTCGCCAATCTGAAGTCGTATCAATCGGCGGTGTTGGATATGCCCCCACAAACAATCTGGCCAATTGCTACACGCCGTTGTCCGGCATGATCTAAGCTCCAGAGGAGGGTCACCCGAGCAGGGGGTTTCGATGCGAAGCGCGCCTGAAAACAGCTTGAAAAAAGCACTGAAAGCCTGCCGGGACAGCTTCATTTCTGTCGGTTTTTTCAGCTTTTTCATTAATGCGCTGATGCTCGTCCCCACGTTCTACATGCTCCAGGTCTATGGGCGAGTGATCACCAGCGGAAGTCTCACGACCCTGACCATGCTGACGCTGATCACGACCGCATTGCTGGTGACCCTCGGCTCGCTGGAGTGGATCCGTTCGCGCGTCATGGTTCGGGTCAGTACCCGGCTGGATGTGCTGCTCAGTCGCCAGGTCTACCGGGCCAGCTTCAAGCGGGCCTTGGAAAGCGGCGGTATGGACGCTTCGGCGCAATCGCTCAATGACTTGACGGGCTTGCGGCAGTTTCTCTCCGGCAACGGCTTGTTCGCATTTTTCGACGCGCCCTGGCTGCCGATCTATATCGCCGTGATGTTCCTGTTCCATCCCTGGTTTGGTTGGGTGGCGACGGCCAGCGCGCTGTTGTTGCTCGCGCTCGCCTTCGTTAACGAACGACTCACGGGACCGGCGCTGGCCCAGGCCAACAAAGAGCACATCGGCGCGACGCTCTACACCACCAAGAACCTGCGCAACGCCGAAGTCATCGAGTCCATGGGCATGCTGGAAACCCTGATGGATCGTTGGGGCCGGCGGCAACGCAACGTGCTGTTGCTGCAATCGGCGGCGAGTGACAGCGGGGCGATCATCAGCACGCTGTCGCGCACCTTCCGCATCCTGGTGCAATCGCTGGTGCTGGGTTTAGGGGCCTATCTGGCCGTGGACAATCAGGTCGGGGCCGGCCTGGTGTTCGCCGGGTCCATACTGCTGGGACGTGCGCTGGCGCCCATCGACCTGATCATTGGTAGCTGGAAGGGGTTTATCGCCGCTCGCTCTCAATACAACCGTTTGAACGACATCCTCGATAAGCAGCAAGCGCAACCCGAGCGCATGTCTTTGCCGGCGCCCCAAGGGCATGTGCAGGTCGAGAACCTGATTGTCGCGGCCCCCGGTTCCAGGACTCCGATCCTCAAGAACATCAGCTTCAGCGCACCTGCCGGCTGCATGGTGGGCATCATCGGTCCCAGCGCGGCGGGAAAGTCGACATTGGCCAGGGCGTTGCTGGGCGTCTGGGCCGCGCAGCACGGGGTGGTTCGGCTTGATGGCGCCGACATCAGCGCTTGGGACAAGCACGAGCTTGGGCCTTATATCGGTTACTTACCCCAGGACATTGAATTGTTCGAAGGCACCATCGGTGAAAACATTGCTCGCTTCGCCGAGGTCGATTCGGTGAAGGTGATCCAGGCGGCCAGAACCGCTGGGGTTCACGAGATGATCCTGCAGTTGCCCGATGGCTACGACACCGTCATAGGCGGCGAGGGCTTCATGCTTTCGGCAGGGCAGCGCCAGCGCATCGGACTGGCCCGGGCCCTGTATGGCAGCCCACGCTTGATCGTTCTCGACGAGCCCAATTCCAATCTTGACGACGTCGGTGACCGGGCCCTCGCGGCAGCGATCCAGCAGTTGAGGCAGACCGGCGCGACGCTGTTTGTCATTACCCATCGGACCAACATCGTGTCGCAGCTTGACCGGCTCATGGTGATGAACGCTGGGGTTATCAGTCTCTACGGGCCACGCGAGCATGTCCTGGCCGAACTTAACGCGCAGCGACAGCAGGCACAGACGCCAGCCGTGCCCGCAAGCACCGGCACGGCTTCGGTCGTTGCCGGCAAGGGTGATCCTGATGAACCCTATGGTGCCCATTCGTCAAATTGAGAGCTTCGCCGACCTGCCGACATCCGATCGCAAAATTCGTCGCCTGGGCGTTGTCATCATAGCGGTGATCTTCGGCCTGTTCGGCACCTGGGCGGCCGTCGCCCCCCTCGACGGTGCCGCTTATGCCCCAGGCGTGGTCACCGTGCAGGCTTATCGGAAAACCGTCCAGCACCTTGAAGGCGGCATCGTCAAAGCGCTGCTTGCCCATGATGGCGACATCGTCAAGCGTGATGATCCGCTGATCATTCTGGATGACGCCCAACTTCGCTCTGAATACGAGATGGCTCGAGGCCAACTGATTGCGGCCAGGGCCATGGAGGCGAGGCTTGTGGCCGAGCGCGACAGTTTGCCAGCGATCGGTTTTGGCGACATTGCCGAGCCCGACAGTGTGCGGGGCGTGGAGGCGCGCCAGGGCGAGACCCGGGTATTCAGCGCTCGACAAGGTTCGCGGTTGGGCCAGATCGCGGTGCTGCGCGAGCGTGTTGGCCAGTTCCGCCAGCAGATCAAGGGACTGGAATCGATGGTCGGTTCCAAAGTCCATCTGGAGAAATCCTACAGCGGTGAAATCGGTGAGTTGGCCGACCTCCTCAAGCAAGGGTTCGTTGACAAGCAGCGCCTGCTCGAACAGGAGCGCAAGTTGGGACTGCTGCGTTCAGAGGTTGCCGATCACCGCTCCGCCATTGACCGGACACGCCTGCAGATCAACGAAACACAACTGCAGATCCTGCAAGTCGACAAGGACTTCAATGCTGACGTCGCCAAGCAACTGGCCGAGGTCCAGACCCGGATCTACGACTTGCAGGAGAAAACCTCGGCGCTGGAAGACCGGCTCGCTCGTGTCGTCATCCGGGCGCCCGACGCGGGCATGGTGATCGACATGACGGTGCACACCATTGGCGGGATCGTGCGCCCGGCGACGCCATTGCTCGATATCGTGCCCTCGGTGTCCGACCTGATCATCGAGGCCCAGGTGGCGCCGGTGGACATCGATCGCATCGCCATCGGCAAGCGTGCCGATATCCGTTTCGGCGCATTCAATAGCGACACTACGCCCGTGATCGAAGGCCAGGTCAGCAGCGTGTCTGCAGACCGGATGACCAACGAAAAGACCGGGACGGCCTATTACCTGGCGCGGGTGCGGGTGACCGACGCGGGGGCACGGACTTTGGGTGAGCGCAAATTGTTGCCGGGCATGCCGGCGGACGTTTTGATTATCACCGGGCAACGCACGCTGCTGCAGTATCTGATGCAACCGGCTCGCAATGCGCTTTCTCAATCGATGATCGAGGAATGACCATGGTCGCGTCGACAGCTTTGCTCGGCAGTGTCTTGATGCTCGCAGCGGGTGCCGCCCTGGCGCAGACCGAGGCTGCAGCGCCCCCTGGAATCAACGCCTCGACGTTCTCCACCGACCTCATGCAGTTGTATCGCGAGGCTCGGCTGGAGGACCCGCAGATACTGGCGTCCTATGCGCAAGCGCAGGCGGGTAAGGAGCATCAGCGCGAGGCCATGGGCGCGCTCTTGCCGCAGTTGTCGTTCAACGCTGGGTCGAACCGGATTCACCAGGAAAGCGATCTGGTGCAGCGCAGTTTCGACAGCGAAAGCTATGGCCTGGTACTGCGTCAGTACCTCTACAACAAGGCTGCGTGGGAGAACTATCAGAAGTTCAAGAGTCTGGCCCGGCAGTCCGAATCCCAGGCCTTGGAAACCCAGGCCGAAGCCTCGGTGGAATTGGCCCTGCGTTACTTCACTGCGCTGGCGGCCGAGGATGAACTGCAGTTGGTGCGGGCGGAGCGTCGAACCACCCAGAAGAGTCTGGACCGGATCAATGCGTTGTATGAAAAACAGTTGGCATTGATCACCGATCAGCTCGATCTCAAGGCCCGGGTAGACCTGCTCTCGGCCCAGGAGCTGGATGCCCGTAACCAGGCCAGCCTCAGCCGTGAGGCGCTGGCTGAGATCGTCGGGCGTCCGGTCAAGGAACGACTCAACCGGATTCGTGACGACCTTGAGCTGCACGTCTCGGCACACAGTCTCGAGACCTGGGTTCGCGATGGCATGGCATTCAACCCGGCGCTCAAGGCCAACGAGAGCGCCGTCGAAGCGGCGGGCGCGGCATTGCGCAGCGGCAAGGGTGGGCACTATCCGACCCTGAGCCTGAACCTGAGTGCGCAACAGACCAATGAGGGCTACAACAACTCCCTGGCCCCCCGCACCGACAGTTACGTCGCCGGGATAGGTGTCCAGGTACCGCTGTACAGCGGCGGCTCGACCTCGGCGCGGGTCCGTGGGCTCTACCAGGATCAAGTGGTCGCCGAGCAGCAGTTCGAAGCAACCCGGCGCCGGGTGGTCAAGGAGATCACCAACGCCTACCTGACCGCCAATTCCAATGGCGAAAAAATCGGCGCGAACCGGCTGGCGCTGGAGTCGGCACAGTTATCCAGGGTGGCTGCAGAGAAAGCGTTGAGCTACGGGATGGTCAATTCTGTCGATGTCCTGGCCAGCGTACGCAATGAATACCGCGCTCGACGTGACCTGCTTAAAACCCAATACGACTTTCTCAGCAACGTGCTGATCCTGAACCGCTGGGCGGGGAAACCACCGGCCGAGGGTATCGAGAATGTAAATAGCTGGTTAAGTTCCGGCAGCGTTGGCCAGGACTTTCGCTGATCGGGATAGGTCCATGGGACATTCCGTTGGCTGATTCGGAGCAGATTCTTGACGATATATTGATTTCATATTTATTAGGCGCTGTAAGTGTATGCCGCTCATCGATTAATTGACGATTTTCTCTCGGCCTCATACGGACTGCCAATTTTTCGCTCTTGGCTTAACGAGCTGATTTAGCGAGTGTTTTTTCACCTTTCGGAAAGGTTGGGCAGACGGGGCGGTGGCAAGCCTCGGCCGACGGCTGGCTGATGGGCCGCCAGCGGCGCGCCGGGCTGGCCTAGACTCAGCCTACGAGCTCGAAAGGGGCACATTATCATGTGTAAGCTGTTGATAATTATTCCTATTCAGGTTGTCTCGATGGTTTCTCCCGGCTTCTTGAAATGCACGCTACCCCCACCAGAACATCCAGTGGACATCCTGGTTTGCCTTGCGAGGGGGTTAGCGATATGAGACCGGATCATAGAGCACCAATCCGCGTGATGCTGGTCGATTGTCGTCCCCTTGTCCTTCGGGGGCTTCATGACTTGATCAATGCTAGGAAGCCGCAGATGGAAGTGAGCGGCCAGGCTTCGACCTATACCCATGCGCTGGACCTTGCCGATCAGTTGCGGCCCAACGTGATTTTTTTCAGTTTCTTTCCCGATGCGCTGAACCCGCTGGAAGTTGTCGCGGGGCTGACCCGCAGCACGCAGATGAAAGTCCTTGTGCTCAAGGGGTTGTATGAGGCTGTTCCTGTTGCCCAGGCGATAGAGGCGGGCGCACGCGGTATCGTGTTGGCCGAAGACCCGACGGAGTCGATCATCCAGGCCATCGTCAAGGTGCATCATCGCGATATTGGGCTGGACAGGGCCTGGGCCGGTGGGCTTTCCGGCTATGCTGCCATCGGTCACACAACCACCCAGTGCAATCTGGAGCAGGCGAAACAGGCTCGGTTGACGTTGCGCGAGAAGGAACTGATTCGTGCCATCGTGGGGGATCCGTCTGCCAAATACATCAGCATCGCTGGGCGCCTGGGGATCAGCGAGCACACGGTGCACAATCACCTCAGTAACATCTATCAGAAGCTTGATCTTATTAACCGCATCGACCTGTTGATGTATGCGCTCAAGCATGGGCTTACCAACAGTGAAGAGCCGCCGGAGTCTACTTGGGTGGAGTTGGATTGACCTTGTTGGAACTGGCTAGGATTTTGTTGATTGAGTACATATCCATTGCTGCGGTAATGGCTGCTTAGGGTTCCGCCCTGACGGCGGCTCACTTTTGAAAAGCGCAAAAGTAAGCAAAACGCTCTTGCCCCACCACTCGGTGCCTCGCCTAGGCTCGGCATGCCCGAACGTAGGCATTGCTCCGTGGGCCCGCCGCGAAGGGCCATCCATGGCCCAGCGCGGCTATCCCGGCATCCATGCCGGGATGCCCACTCCACAACGCCTCCGTTCAGCCAGCGTGGTTAACGGGGCGCCGAGATCAACGTCCACCGCGAGGCGGCCTAGTAGCCGACCTGGTTCTTCTGGTCGTACACCCGTCAGATCTGTGGGAGCAAAGCTTGCTCGCGATGACGGCGGCACATGCACCATCGATGCAAGCTGACCCACCGCTATCGCGAGCAAGCTCGCTCCCACAGAGGGATTTGTGCCGAACACAAGTTTTTTGCCCTCTGAAGATCCGGTGTGGGAGCGAGCTTGCTCGCGATAGCGGCGGGTCAGTCTGCATGGGGCGAGCTGGCGGCCTTGTAGTCGAGGCGTCTACAAGTGCCAGCCAGCCCTTTCGGTTTGGGGCGAGTTGTTAACGTTGATCGGCGATATCCAGCGCCCGATTCGCCAGCAGCTCACTCACCTCAATCACTTGCAGGATACCCATCGCAACATGCCGGCGAGAACCCTCGAGGTCGAACGCCAAGTCGCTGATCATGGCGTTGGCCGAGGCCAGGTTTTCGCTGAGGTTGGCGAGCAGGCTTTCAGTGTCGATGTCATCGACGACAGTGAAGAGCTGAGCCGCTGGCCGGTCTTTCTTGGGTTTGGCCTGTTCCGGCTTCAAGTAATAATCGAGCGCCCGCTCGGTGGCTTCGTGGAATTTTTCCGGATCGAGGCTGGAGTAGGAAGAGGTGGGGTCTGATTCCGGTGGATTGGGTGTGGCTTTGAACATAGTGATGCTCCTATGGGGAGGGAGCCGCCAAGACCTGTCGCTAAACAGAATGGTGGCGACTGCACGCAGGTTAGCGAACCGGACATAGGCACCCGGTAGACCCGAAGGTCTCCTACATACAGCCGCCATGACGCAATTGCGGTTAGATCCCGCAATGAAGCATGGTTGCTGATGTGCCTATGGTTCGGGTCGCTAAACCCGACCGCTGATTCGTCAGCGACCAGGTAACGATAGAGTCCGACCCCAAAGCGCACAAGCGGGCGGATTCTGGCTTAGTTGTAGGCAAAGGCGCAAGGCGACGTAGCCTCAGGACTAACGCTCCTTGTTACTGCGTATTTGTCTGTAAGACTCGATGCCTGCCGTTAAAGGGGGGGGTTAACACCCATGTCGTGGACCACCTGTGGGAGCAAAGCTTGCTCGCGATGACGGCGGCAAATCCAGCGGTGATGCCAACTGATCCACCGCTATCGCGAGCAAGCTCGCTCCCACAGGAAAATGGCGGTGAACATGGAGTTCGCATCCAACCCAGAAACCAATGAGGGTGAGCTGGATTTCGTCGTGATCAGGGAAGGCATAAAAAGCGATGCGAGGATGGTTTCCAGGCCATCCCCGCATCTTTCACGCACGCGATGCTTCAGGCATTGCCAAAAAACACGTCGCTACCCAGCAGATCGACGCCCACCAACGTAATGGTTGTTATTTGCCCGCCAGACTCGGCGACCGTCACGATGCTGTCTGCGCCAGCGTTATCGATCGATTGGACAACGGCGCTCTGATCGCCATTGAGCACCAGGGTGTCCCGCAGGTTTTGGCTCACATCAAAGCCCGTGACCTGGTACTGGTTCTCGGTGAATGTCAGGTCGACGTTGAAGGCGTCTCGCTCGCCGCCCGTGCCCACCAACGTGTAGTCGAACAGCGCATCGGCTGTGTTGTTGGCGAACAGGTTGGCGTCGAACGCACTGGTCGCGGTATCGCCGTCCTTGTCCGTCAGCGTTGCGTTGAACGACAGTTGCACATCGCTGGCCAGGTTCTCGGTTTCCTGGATGAACTGGATGACCGGAATCTTGATTGCGCCTCGGCCCATCGTGAGCTGGACGGCATCGATCATCGCCGTGCCCTCGCGTTCGACCTCGAAGGACACTTGGCCCCCAGCCTCGGGCGTCAGGGTGTTGACCTCGGTGAGGTTGGAGAACGTGCCGTCTTCGTAGTAGATCCGGAAGTACAGGTCTTCAGTCGCGGTGTTGTAGCCTGCCACCGAGTTGTCGATGAAGATTTTCATGCCTGTTACCAGGCTCTCCGGGTTGATGACGAAGCTTTCGTCGGCAGCGCCGATTGCCACCAGGTTGTCCCCTTGCAGCAGGTTGTTGCCGACCCCGATACCGGACGTGCTGACGTTCATGGCTGTCGGATCGATGTAGGAAGGCAGGGGCGTGGTTTGCAGCGTGGCCTCGGTAGGGTCGGGGGCGCCGAGTCCGATGCCGGCGAGGATATCCGTGGTTGAGGCGAGTGCCTTCGCGGAGAAGAACACGATTTCTTCGGACGCCGAAGGGATGGCCGGATTGTTGGTCTCAGGGATCAACAAGGTACGCACCGGATCAGGGCCGCCGGCATCGAGGGAACCGTCGGCACTGCTGCGCACGATGGTCGAACTGAAGCCTTGCACCAGGTCCAGGGCATAGCTGCCATTGGCATAGGCGGTCAGCGTGTAGTCGACGCTGGTATCGGCGGTGGTGGCGTTGTTGTCGAAGTCACCGGTCAACGTCCCGGCGAAATGGTACGCGCCATTGACGTCCGGCGAGGGTGCCTGCTCGACGAGCGTGCCGGTCCCGGTCGTGGTCGTGTCGTCGGGCCTGACCAGGGTGAACTGGCCATTGACCAACGAGATATCCAGGCCGGTCGCACCCAGCCCATCGGCTCCGACCGATTTATCCCAGAATCCATATTGCGCCAGGACGCTGCCGGTACCGATCAGGTTGCCGAACGCGACGGCAGGGCCGTCATCCTCGAACACCAGGTTCTGGCCGATGTTGAGCGTCGCCTGGAGGCTGTCGCCGTCCTTGTCGGTCTTGGTCGCGATCAGCGTGATCAGGTTGTCCGCCAGGCTCTTGGCATCATCGGGATTGGTAGCGTCGGGATGTACCAGCGCCCGGATCTGGTCGAGGGTGACATCGCCATTGGTGGCGACGCTGACGGTGAACACCAGCAGATTGGTGGTGGCCGTGCGACCTTCTACCGTTGTGCCGTTGGACGAGAGGTTGACGGCCTCGCCGGTGGCTGTGTCGATGAGCCCGGACGCGCCGCCCACCACGCCGAGGCTGTAGGTCAGCGTGCCGGCATCATCGGCGCCGTAGGCGGAGACGAAGTTGGCGGCGAAGTTTTGCATGGCGTTGGTCGCCAATACCGTCTCGTCCACCGTCAGCGTTGGCTCGGCGCCGGTAGTGCTGATGCTCGGCCCGTCATCCTCGAACACCAGGTTCTGCCCGATGTTAAGTACCGCCTGGGCGCTGTCACCGTCCTTGTCGATCATGGTCGCGGTCAGCGTGACCAGGTTGTCCGTGGTCAGGCTCTTGGCGTCGTCAGGGTTGGTGGTGTCGGGGTGCACCACGGCCCGGATCTGGTCGAGGGTGACATCGCCATTGGTGGCCACGCTGACGGTGAACACCAGCAGGTTGGTGGTGGCGGTGCGACCCTCCACGACCGCGCCGTTGAGTGACAGGTTGACCACTTCGCCCGTGGCGGTGTCGGTGAGCCCGGAAGCGCCGGCCACCACGCCGAGGGCGTAGGTCAGCGTGCCGGCACCGTCGGCGCCATAGGCGGAGGTGAAGTTGGCGGCGAAGTTCTGCGTGGCGTTGGTGCCCAGTAGCGTTTCGTCCACGGTCAGGGCTGGCTCTATGCCGGTGGTGCTGATACTCGGTCCGTCATCTTCGAACACCAGGTTCTGGCCGATGTTGAGTGTCGCCTGGACGCTGTCACCGTCCCTGTCGGTCTTGGTCGCGGTGAGCGTGACCAGATCGTCCGAGGTCAGGCTCTTGGCGTCGTCGGGGTTGGTGGTGTCGGGGTGTACCACGGCGCGGATCTGATCAAGCGTGACATCGCCATTGGCCGCCACGCTGACGGTGAACACCAGGAGATTGGTGGTGGCCGTGCGACCTTCTACCGTTGTGCCATTGAGTGACAGGTTGACCACTTCACCCGTGGCCGTGTCAGTCAGCCCGGAGGCGCCGGCCACCACGCCGAGAGCGTAAGTCTGCGTACCAGCACCGTCGGCGCCGTAGGCGGAGACGAAATTGGCGGCGAAGTTCTGCGTGGCGTTGGTGCCCAGTAGCGTCTCGTCTACCGTCAGGGTTGGCTCGGTGCCGGTGGTGCTGATGCTCGGCCCGTCGTCTTCGAAGATCATCTGGGAGCCGATCTCGGTCTTGGCAACGGACGCCTGGACCAGGGTGAAGCCGCCGATGTCAAAGTCGGCGTGGTTGGTGCCCTTGGCGTCGAGGGCCGCGCCGTTCTCGATGAGCACGCGGTTGTGATCTGCCGTGGTGGTGTATTCGATCTGGTAACCGGCCTTGACGCCGGTAATGGTGGCGACGCCGGAGGCGAAGCTGATGACGATGCCCGCATCATTGGCGGAGCCGTCGGAGTTCTCGATGACCGCCCCGGTGCTGATGTTGATGACCCGGACATTGCTGATCGCAACCGAGGTGTCACCGGCATAGCCGTTGATGAAACTCACCCCGGATTCAGCCGCGGTGCTGAACGCGCTGATTTTTACCACGGCGGTCTTGCCGGCCTGCAACTGCACGACATCGAAGTTGGCCATCTTCGTATTGAAGACGTCGGTAAAGTCGATGTTGGATTCCACGTCCGCTTCGGTCTGGTCCAGGTTGGGAATGGTCACATCCTGCCTGGCACCGGTGACGAAGGTGAAACGGATGCCTTCCTGTTCCACGATCATCTGGTTATTGGTACCGAAAGTCGTCGGCCCACCGGCCTGGCTGGTGTTGATCGTGTCACCCGTGGTGATATTGGCGCCGCTGGATTGGTCGGCCGGGTTTTTGCCGGTGGCGATGATGGTGGGTTCGGTGATCCGCAGGACACCGTCGACCAGCTCCGTCGTCGGGTTCGCCGTGGTGAACATCAGGAAAAGGTTCTGGCCGGAGGGCGCGTTGGCGAGGCTGAACTCCAGGTCCTGGCTCGCGCCGACGAAGACTTTGTCCAGCAGGTTGACGGCATCGTCGGGGTTGGTATTGACGGGTTGCTGGAGCGGTTCGTAGAGCACGGTCCAGATCTTGCCGCCGGTGGCGGTTTCTTCTATGTACGCGGCGAAGACGATTGCTCCGGCAGGCCCGCCGGCCCGGCCGAGGACGATATTGTCGTTGGTGTCCGTGTACAGAAGGATACTGGTGCCATTGAGCGTATCCAGGCCGCTGTCCACACCGTCGAGCGGCACACCGGTGCTGTCGACGAAGCTGATATTGGTAATGCTTGCGCCAGGCGCGGCATTGATCGTGAACGCATCGCTGCCGGTGTCGCCCACGGCGCCGGTATAGCCGCTCAAGGCTGTTCCCGTCGCGGTCCCTGTGCCAAGGGCGGTCAGGCGATTGGCGAAGGTCACGGGGAGGGCTGTCGCCAGAATGTCGTTGTCATCCGCGTCTGTCGCAGGGCTCGGCGTGGCGGTGCCGTTCTGCAAATTGGCGGTTTCATCCAGCGTTACGTTGACGCCGGTTGCCACGACCCCCAGGCCGGTGCTGGCGGTTGCAGTGAATAGCGAGGCCGGATCGCTCAGCAGCGCTGAGTCTTGCTCGCGAATAGTCATGACTTTCTCCAGAGCATGCGGTCATCGAGGCCTGACCGTTGACCTTATGAGCGCAACTATGGGGAAGCCTGGAGTGATTGCGTATCGGCTGATACTCCCAGGCGGGGTGGGAGTTTCGGCCTATGCCACCGGCAACGGCAGGGAGGCGGCGAGGCAGATTCGCGCAAAACCCCGACAGTCCCAGCAAGCCTGCGAAAGCCCGGCATTCGCCGTTGCGAGAAAGTGAAGCCGTCGATAACGACAGCGCCCACGGGCGCCGGGCTGGCGAATGTCTCGCCTGCCCGCTCACGCAGGAGAGCGATCATGACCGATATCCAACACAGCATTCCCCACGAAGTCGAAGGCAAGGTTGCACTGGTCACTGGCGCCGCCAGTGGCATCGGCAAGGCCATCGCGTTGTTGCTGCATGCCCGCGGCGCCAAGGTGGTCGCGGAAGACATCAACCCCGCCGTCCATGAGTTGGCCCGTCCCGGGCTGGTACCGCTGGAGGCCGACATCACCGAGGATGGCGCTGCCGAGCGCGCCGTTGGCCTGGCGGTCGAGCAGTTCGGTCGGTTGGACATCCTGGTCAACAACGCCGGGATCATCATCAATAAACTGGTGATCGACATGACGCGCCAGGACTGGGAGCGCATCCAGGCAGTCAACGCCACCGCGGCCTTCCTGCATTCACGTGAAGCGGTCAAGGCGATGATGCCCAACAAGTCGGGGGCCATCGTCAACATTGCCTCCTACGCGTCCTATTTTGCCTTCCCGACCATTGCTGCCTACACCGCCTCCAAGGGCGCCCTGGCGCAACTGACGCGGACCCTGGCGCTGGAAGCCATCGAGCATGGTATTCGCGTCAATGCCGTCGGGGTTGGCGATGTGGTCACCAACATCCTCAATGACGTGGTCGAGGACGGCCCGGCGTTCCTTGCCCAGCACGGCGAAGCCGCGCCTATCGGTCGAGCCGCACAGCCGGAAGAAATTGCCGAGGTGGTTGCCTTCCTGGCGTCGGACCGTGCCAGCTTTATCGTTGGTTCGGTGGTCATGGCGGACGGTGGCATGACGGTCACCGCTGGCTGAGTCAAGAAAAACGGCGCCTACCCCATGAAGGGTAAGCGCCGTTTTTTTGCCTGCGGCCTCGAGCGTTTGTTCAGAGTTGCACCCGACGAAGTCTGCCACTTAACGGTGCCACGCCTTCATCTGACGTAGGCAGTGGCCGCCCGACCAGCCCCATGCCTTCGCTGACCAGTACCGCGTCGGGTAACAGGCACAGGTTGGATGGGGTATCGAGGTCGCGGGCGAGTACGGTGACCTGGGCTGTTTGCAAGTCGCAGCTCAGCAGCCGCCCACTGAACCGGGTAAAGCCGCCATGCAGGGGTTCGCCGTTCCAGTCGGGGGGTAGCGGTTGTTGCAGGCACTCGCAGAGTTCCAGCACCAGCACCTGGCCGTTGGGACGCAGCGCCAGCCCGGTGGGCAGTTGCAGGCCGCGAATCAGGATGTCGATCCTGGCACTGGCGGGCCAGACCCGGATCACCTGGCCCGCCTTCTCGGCAAAGTCGATGCCCTTGCGGCTCGGGTCGCCGTGCAGTTCGCCCGAGAACAGGCTGATCAGCACGGCGTCTGTCGCCGGTTCGTACACCAGGGTCACGGGAACGGCTTCCTGGCCTTGATCCAGTTCGGGCAGTTGGACCAGCACGCGCTCTTCCTGGCCTGTGACGAACTCCACCAACTGATTGGTATCGGGCTTGACGGCCAGCCAACTGCCGCGGGTCGGGTGGTAGCACAGCGCATTCAGGTTGCCACGGCTATGAAAGACCGGTTCGGGCGGTGTGAATTGCAGGTCCAGCAGTTTGGAACCGGCGACGTAATCGGTCTGGCTGACCAGGCAGCGTCCGTCACCGCAGGCGATGTCCGATACCCCCATGATTTCATCACGCAGCATGCGCGCCTGCATGTTCATGGCGCGAAACCCTTGCGCCAGGGTTTCGCGGGGCAGGTAGGCGCCGGGCCGCTGCGGATCCGGTCGCAGTCGACTGATACGGCCGCTGAAGGGTTGGTCGGGCAATCCCGAGCCTGCTTCGGTGAGCAGCAGGCTGCCGTCGGCTTGCAGGCAGAGGCCGCGAGGGTTCAGCAGGTCCTCGGCGACAAAGGTGCTGGGGCGCAGGCTTTCCCCGGGGTGTGCGGGGATCTGAAGGGGAACGGGCATAGGCTCTCTCCGTGAATGAGCAGGGGGATACGGTCATTGCGGCGGCTGCCACGGTTCACCGGTGAGATAGGCCCGCAGCAACGCCCGTTGGCAGGGCGACATCGAGCGCACCACCGGCATGAACAACGTGGTGCCTTTGTAGGCGTCCGAGGTGCGGGCGAGGATAGGGTTCTTGGCGCCCATGATGGCGTCGGGCTGATTCAACGGGATATAGCGTGACATGGCGGGGAACGCCAGGTAGTGAAAGCGCAGCACGTTGGGGTACATCAGCGGCCAGGTGATCGTGGTGCCCTGGGGAATGCCGAAGTCGGTCTGGGCGTACTTGCGAAAGTTGGTGAAGTAAGCGCTGCTGTCGAGGCCGTTGGCCGTGCAGGTCAGGGCGACGAAGCCGGCCTGGGCGGCGCTGCCCGGTTTGACGGTGACGGGGAAGCTGGCTGAAAGCTGGCCGGCGCTGACCGTCAACGAGTCAGGGTAGTCGAGGAAGTCCCAGTACTGCGGTTCTTTGTACGTGGGAGGATCCGCTGCCGGGATTGCCTTCAGGCCGATTTCGGTGGGGCTGGGGACCGCCCCACCCAGGTACCTGACCTGCAAGGTGATCGACAGACCGTTGGGGTAGTCCTCCAAGTAGACGTTGCGCTGGTCGGCATAGATCCGATAGGTCGACTCAGTGGCTTGCAACGTGGTTCCGGCGACCTTGCCCGGTGCGTTGATCGCCAAGGCAGAGGTGCGTACTGCCTGTAGCTGGTCGGCGGTCAGGGGCAGGTCGACGATGCCGCCATACACGTAGTAGTCGAATAAAAAGCGGCTGGTCGGCTCCAGGGTCGTCAGGGTGGTGGAGCCGGCGCTGATGGTCACGGTCCCGTAATCGGCGTTGGGGCCGATCGGGCTGGTGATGTCGTCCCTGACGGCCCGGAAGGTTTCCTTCGGAATGACGTTCACCATGTCGATGCTCAGGTAACCGGTGTTGTCCAGGTCGGCATAGCCGGCATTGCCCGTACTCTGGTTGACCAGTTGCCGGCCAGGCTGGCAGTTCAGCGGCTCGTCGGCGAAGGCCGGGGCCAGTGTGCCGATGACCCGGCCGATGCTCGGGTTGGGCGTGTACTTGCCGGCGGCGTAGTCGGCGTCCAGTTGTTCGGTGGTCATCGTCGGGCACATTTCGAACATGACGAAACGCAGGACGATGCCCGTCGCCCCCGGTGCCTGGATGATCGAGCGCAGGCCGCTGCTGTTCTGGTTCCAACTGACAATGCTGCTCAAGGGAAAGGTCAGTTGAAAGGTGCCGCTGGCGTGGAAAGAGCCCGGCGCGTCCATTTTTTTCGGCAGCAGCACACGTCCCGCCACGTCGAAGCTGCTGCACACGGTGTTGCTGCGGATCAGCAATTGGATGTTGTCGTTGCCACCGATTTGCAGGCCGCCGACGAAGATTTGGGTGGTCGTCGAGGCGGTGGGGTCCAGGTCCACCATCATCGGGCCGGAAACGGGCCCCTGGCCGGTCACCGGGTCCACCGAACCGAGCAAATAGACGGCCTGGCCCACCAGGTCGCCGGTGGTGTTGATGCTGCCGGGGATGCCCTGGGAGCTGATCAGGGCGTTCTGCATATCGACGACATGCTGCCCGTAGTGATTCCAGCCACCGGCGGTGTAGTAGTCGCCGGTGGGGGCATTGATCATGTTGTTCAACTGGTCGTCGGAGTAGGTCTCGGCGCCCGGTGCCAGGGTCGAGGTGGTCAGGTCGAAGAGTGGCCAGTCATCGTTGCCATCGTAGGGAATGGTCGGGGAGTTGTTCGGCAGGCTGACGTCGGTGCGGATGCCGCCCCAGAAATTCAGCCGTGGTCCGTTCAGGATGCTCATGAGTTATTCCTCGTCCTTGATGGTTTTGCCGACAGGTGAATTGGCGAATTTGAACAGGTAGGAGTAGTCGGATTTGTAGGGACTCTTGACCGGTGTCGCCATGGAGTGGCAGTTCATGCAACTGCTGTTGGGCTGGATGTAGCTTTCCATGGTCACGTTGGCCGAAAGGGCGGGGGTCGGTTGGCCCAGCGGGTTGCTGGGGTTGTCCGGCATCAGCGGGCGCTGGGTGGTGATGAGTTGGTAGTACTTCAACACGCTGCGTTGCAGGTCCGGGTCGCTGCGGTAACGGGCGTTGACCTCGTTGGTGATCTCGGCGATCGGCGTGAACCGATTCAACGGGTTCGGGGTCTGGAACGTGGTACCGGGTTTGGGCACGCAGACCAGGTGTGCGCCCTGGGTCTGCCAATCGCAGGGCGACTGGTTGAGGGTGGCTGCCGGCGCGCTGGGGTTGAAGTAGGAATAGGCCGTGCCGGCTGCCGGCTGGTCGACCCAGACACCGTTCACCAGTGCTTTGGGCGCAACGTTGTCGATCTGCTCGAAGGTCGACCAGATCCACTGCGGATAGCCGTTCACCTTGGTGATGACGTGCAGGCCCACCAGCCCCAGGTAGGCCTCGGTGACGCCGGTGCGCTGGCCTTGGTCGTCGAACGTGGCCACGCGCGCGAGCATGGTCAGGTAGCGGCTGGCGTTGTCATTCGTGGTGAGGATGCGCCAACTCGATTTGACCTCGATGACCCCATAGGGAAAGTTGATGTTGTTGGCTCTGGAAACCACATCGGCGTTATAGAACTGGTTGGCGACGATGTAGTTGTAGGAGGTCTCGTTGGCCGAGATGTCGTAGTAGGTCGGATTGCCGGCCTGGTCGATCAGCCAGCCGCCGACGGCCTGGTCGACGGCATTCACCTGGGAACTGTTCTTCAGGGCGGCGATGTTGATGATGCCCAGGCTCTTGGCAAGCTGTGGGGTGTTCCAGGGCCCTGGATCGGCCCCCAGTGGCAGGAAGGTTTCTTCCACGGTCTTGTAGGTCTGCCAGACCGTGTAGCCGGGGTCCCCCGGCTGTTTGCTGCAGTCGGGATCACCGCGTTGGCCCGCCTGGGCGGGCCAGTTCATGGCGATGAACAACTGCCAGCTGTATTGATCGAACAGATCCTGGCTGGCGTTGGCCGCCGGCGCGGTGCTGGGGGGTTGGCAATTCAGGTTGGTGGCCTGCGCCTGTCGCAAGGCGTGTTCCTGGGATTGCTCCAAGGCCAGGGCCGGAAGATTGGCCAAACCCAGTAGTACCAGGGTGAAACGGAGTGGAGTGTTCATGGCGATCCTTCGTCATTGGTCAGGGTTTGCGCTGCATGAGCTTGTTCCACTGCGCCTTTTGCCCGTTGCCCTGTGAAGCCGGTGGCTCGAACAGTTGGCACGGCGGTGGATTCGCCGGGCACATCGCGGCCACCTGCGCCCAGGTCTGGGCCGGGTCCGGTTTGGCGATGCGGAAGTTGGTGTAGTTCTGGCTGACGATAGGGGCATTGGCGACGCTGGTGTCACCGGAGAAAAAGAACGACTGGGGCTGCCGGTAGGGCGGTTGTCCCGACATCTTTTTGTAGAAGGCATAGCCGAACAGGATCGGCCCCTGCGGCGATTGTAGGTCCAGCGCGTAGGCCTGCACGCTGGCATCGAGGTTTTGGCTGCGCTCGGCGCTGTAGGGCAGGTGCTGGATGAAGTCTTGCCGCGGCGGATGATTCATCGGCGAAAACATGCAGCAGGCCGGCATGTCCTTGGGGCGATCCTGTGGGTAGGTCAGGAAGTAGGCCTTGTTGCCCAGGGACACGAAGGAGCAGGTGTAGTTGTTGTTCTTGATCGGGAAGATCGGCAGGCAGTACTTCTCATAGTGCTCCATCATCGCACCGAAACCGTCGCCATCGGCCGGGATATAGGCCGTGTCGTAGTAGCTGGTTCCTCGGGAGACGGTGTAGTCCGCCGGGGTCAGGGTGGAGGGCGGATTGCTGTAGGGCGGCGGGTTTTTTTCGTAGTTGTGCATCACCCGGTACATGGTCCAGTCGCTGATCCAGAATGCCGGGAAAAACGGATCGGAAGGCTCGCCTGGGAGGCGTTTGGCGATGCAGTTGCCGTTCTGTTCGTTGCAGCCCTCGGTGTTGTGCACGCCCATGGTGAAGTACACGGCACCGCTGTCCTGGGCGAACAGAGGCGGGCTGAACAGCAGGATCAACAGCAATAACCGGTTCAAGATACTGGTTTTCATAGGTCATTCCTTTGAAAAGTACCGAGTGACACTGGGTGCGAGCCTGTGGGAGCAAAGCTTGCTCGCGATGAACGATAACGCGGTCATTCGAAAGACCGAGGTGCCTTCATCGCGAGCAAGCTCAGCTCCCACACAAGCTCAGAGGTTGTCGTAATCGCTCATCTTGAGTTGTTGTGGCGGATAGTTGCGCTTCACCAGTTTCTTGGCCCACAGCTCCAATACCGCGCGGCGGCTCTGGGACATGTCACGGGTGATAGGCATCGAGAGCGTGCTTTCCTCCTGGTAGGGCTTGCTGATCAGCACAATCAACTGGTCGATGGCGCCTTCGACGCGCGCCTGGGAGTTGAGCGGCATGTACTTGTTCATGATGGGGTACAGGTAATAGAAGGTCTGCAGGATGCGTGGGTAGAGGAAACCCTCCCACAGCTGCGTCGCGGCGTTCTGATCCTTGTAGACGGTGTTCCAGTAGTTGATGAAGTCCTGTTGCAGCTGCAGGTCCAAGGGCAGGACACGGAGCGGCGTGAGGAAGTCGATGTAGGCCTGGGGCAGGGGAAAGCTGAAGGGAATGACCGGATCGCTGTCGCCGTCCTTGACGAAAAAACGCAAGGTCGGGAAGCCCGGGGCGACAGCCCTGAAGCTCACCTGGGCGATGCCGTTGGCGTCGGTCGTAGTCGTTACATAGGAGTAATCCACCGGAGTGGCGTGGACGTCGTCGATCAGGGTTCCGGTGGCGTAGACGCCGGCATCGAATGCCAGGCAAGGGTGCAAGTCGATCGTGACCGGTTTGCCGTCGCCCTGCAGGAATTGCTGATAACCGATCGGGTCTCCACTGGGCAGATCCGTATTCTGCAGCGCGGTCAGTCGGCGACCGCTGCCTTTGGCCAGATAGTTTTGTACGGGCGGTGCGTTATTGAAATTCGGCAGATTGGCCTTGTTCTGGTTGGGGTTGTGTGGGTGGTCGAAGAACAGCGTGAAATTGGCCGCGTTGCTGGAGGCCAGGTAGTAGTCGCTGGTGGTCACCATGTAGGGGTTGCCATATTCCGCCACCCACAGCGTGGTATTGGCCGCCGGCTGACCATTTTTCTGCACCATGATGGTCAGTGTCTTGTGGTCGCCCACGTCGATGAAACTGCCGCTCTCCACCACTTCGGCGGTCCAGGTTTGCTGGGTGGCGGCGATCACCGGTGTCGGGGCGGCCGTGGCCTTGAGTCGCAGCTCCAGTGGATGACCGGACTGTAGTTTCGTCAGGTCGTCGCCGCTGAGGGGGAAGTCCTGAAGGCCGGAGCGTTTGTCGAAGGCTGCCTGGTTATACCGGTCGAAACCGAAGTCCACGACCGGCGTGAATTGATCACCCTCGCGTACACCCAGTTGATAGTCGCCGGCCTGGAACTTTTCGGCGGTCAGGATGGGAGCATTGGGCTCTACCGGATAGAACGGGAACGTGTTGGCCAGATCCAGCGACAGGGTGTTGCCGGTAATCTGCACCGAAGTCACGCCCAGTGTGGCGTTTTGGGGAGTCCCACTTGGTTGAACAACAGATACGGCCTGCGCGGGCACCAGGCGCCGGCCGGCAGGGGCGGTGGGGTATTCATCGGCGAACCAGAGGCCCAGGGTCGCGGCGGTGCGGCTGTAGGCGGGGTTGAAGAAAATGCCGGAGACGTTGTCCAGACCCTTCTGATACATCGCTTGCAGACGAGCCGTGTCCGAGGGGGCATTGGAACGGGTGTTGACGTACGGGAAGTCGTTGAACACACCGTTCCTGTCGTAGCAGGTCAGGTAGGTGGAGAACCTGAACATCAGGCCTTTTGCCCCTTGCAGCTTCATCTGCTGCTGGAGGTTACTCAGCAGCGCCGAATCGCCGATGACCCATTCCAGGTTCTCCTGGGGAAAGCAGGACTGCCAGGTGGTGGTGACATACACCAGGCCATGGAAGGTGCTGGCCCAATTGAAATTCAGGAATCGATCCATCATCCGATGCTGGCGATTGAGGGTCAGGCCACACGTGGCATCCCCCAGCATCAGCTTGTCGAAATACAACGCGGTGAAGGTGTTCTGCCACGGACTGACGTCCACGAAACGCGCGGCTGTCGGGGCGTTACTGCCAAAGGGATTGCCGAGCAATTGGTAGTCCCGGCCAACCAGCGCATCCTCGGTGATGTAGGTGTCGGCCTGCAGCTCGCCGCCAATGATCGTTGAGCGAGTACCTTTGTAGCTCACCGTGCCGCAGGCATTGTCGCCAAACAGATCCCATTCGGCGGGCATGTACGGGTAGGTATCCGGGTTGGCATTGGTCGGTACCTGCAGCATATAGGCCGGCAGCTCTGCCATTGTCAGGGGCTTGATGGCCCAGGGCATCAACTGGGTGGGGGCGTTCTTGGCGTTGATGTCGAAGTGGCTCATGAACGGCCAGTTGATGTCCGCGTTGACCGCGTCATACAGCGGATACACGTCGTTGTTGTTGGCCGTTGGTGGGTTCCAGAACATATGGCCGTTGAGGTAGATACGGGGGAAATTCAATACGCTCATGTCATGCTCCTTAGCGTTGCCACTGGGCGCGTTTCAGCGACCAGACAAAGTCCAGTTTTTTGTAGCCATCGAAGTCTGAGGCTGGCAGCGGGGCTGTCGGGTAAACAATGCCGCCCCCTTGGTTCAGGGCGAAATTGAAATAGCCGTCGTCGTTCGAGTAAGCGGCAGTGCTGTGGCAGGCCAGGCAGGACGAGGTGTTCTGGAACGCCGACTCCAGTTGCGAGTTGGCCAGTACCTGGGTGATGGGTTGGAACTCGACCCCGATCAATTCGTACTTCGACAAGCTCCGGTTATTGGCCTGGAAGCTGGCATTGACCGGCTTGGCGGCCGGAGTCGGCCCCGTGGTGTTGGTCATCGGCGCAGGCGGGGCGGCATTGGTGACGGTGTATTTACTGTTGTTGATGTTTTCGAAGGTGGTCCAGACCCAGTCGGAGTTCAGTTTGTTGACCACATGCAGACCGCTCAATGCCACATAGCCGACCTGGTAAGTACCGTCGTCCTGCTGGTAGTAGGCCTGGGCAATGTAGTAGCCGTCGTTCACCAGGGTTTGTCGGTAGGTCGTGTCTGTGCCGATCCACAGCCATGCGGCTTTCAACTCCCAGGCGGTGGGGGGGAAGTTCAGGTCGTTGGCCAGGGCGGCCTGGCCATTCACGTTGTAGACCTGCTTCTGCACGATGTAATCGAACGTATCCTTGCCCATCAGTAGCTGAAAGCGTACGGGGTTGCCCTGTTGGGTGTCGGGCACGGCACCGCCCATTTGCAGGATCAGGCCATCGACCTGCTGGGTGGCATTGATGTTATGGAAGGATCGGGACAGGTCCATGCCTTGTGCCTTGGCTTGCGTCACCACCGCGGCTGGGAGCGGCGCGGAGCTGTCATAGGCGCCCGGTGGAGCGCCGTTGGGCAGGTAGACCTGATCCGAGGGCTTCATCATCTCCCACACAAGATTGCTGCTTTGTGCGGTGCTGGGTTGGTTCAAGCAGACGAACCAGTTCCAGGCCATGGTCTCGGGACTCTGGGCAAACGCGGTCCGAGTCTGGTTGATGTCGGCTCCAAACTGCAGGAAGTTGCTGCAGTCGAAGTTGTTGATGTTCTGTGCCTGGGCCAAACCGGCCAGGGCACTGAGAACGGTTATGGAAATGGCTCGCCGCATGGAAGCTCCTTGGCATTCGCCGTATCGGCATGAGGGCGCCCCTGGAAGTGTTCCAGGAGCAGTTGCTTCACCGCCGTGGCCGCAAGGTGCTGTGGCAACGACAGATCACAATTGGTGATGAGCAGCGGGCCGGTCTTCTCGTTCGCGGGCAGCCGGCCATGGCTGCCGCGGATCAGGCGGGTGTCCAGCGGAATCAGGTCCATGTAGTAGCGAAAGCCGAGCTTTTTCTGGAGCAGGCGGCGCGCCACTTTCAATTTCGGGAAGCGAATGGCCGGGTCGATGAACAGCTCGAGTGGGTCGTAGCCTGGCTTGCGATGGATGTCCACGGTGCGGGCAAAGTCGGGAGCCTTGCGCTCGTCGAACCAGTAGTAGTAATCGAACCAGTAACCGGCGGCGGCCACGGCCACCAGCTCGCCGCTGCGGGGATGATCCAGTTGCCAGGCCTGTTGTTCGGTTTTATCCAGCACCTGCTCGATGCCGGCCTGGCGTTGCAACAGCGCCTTGACGCGGGGGATGTCGCGCGCTTGCTTCACGTAGATGTGCGCGACCTGATGATCGGCCACGGCAAACGCTGCACTGGCACCGGGATCAAGCAATTCCCAGGTCAGCGATTGGCGTACCTGCAACAAGCCCTCGGCACGTAACAACCGGTTGATGGAAACGGATTGGGTGACGGCTTCGATCCCGTATTCGGACAGCAGCATCACCGCCGCGCCTTGCGCTTGGGCAAAGTCCAGCAGACGCCCGACTTCACTGTCGATGGCGCGTACCTCGTCGGCAATCGACGGATGATCGGGCCCCAGGCGTTGCAGGCTGTAGTCGAGGTGGGGCAAGTAGATCAATTGCAGGTCGGGGCGGTTGAGCTGGAATTCGGCGATGGCGCAATCGACGATCCAGCGGCTCGAGGCGATGCCGGCCGCCGGTCCCCAGAAGCTCGGAAAGGGAAACTCGCCAATCTGCTGTTCGATACGCTCATGCAACGAGGCCGGCGCCGAATACAGGCCGAACATCTTGCGACCATCAGCCGGGTAATGCGGCCGTGGGGTAATGGCGGCGTCCACGTCGGCATACATGTTGTACCACCAGAACAACTGGCTGCAGCGAAACCCGGGGTACTGACGCTTGAGTGTCTGCCAGACCTTTTCCCCCTGGATCAGTGCATTGGGTTGCAGCCAGAAACGCACTTCGGCCTGATCGCGAAAATACCAGCCGTTGCCGACGATGCCATGCGCCGACGGTGGCTGTCCGGTGAGGATCGAGGCCTGCACGGTTGAGGTGACCGCCGGGAACACCGGTTGCAGCGTGGCCATCTTGGCCGTTTTCAACAGGGCATTGATGCAGGGCGTCGCGGCACCCAGCAGCGCGGGCGTCAGGCCGACCACGTTGATCAGCAGCAGCGGCTGGCGCGCAGGATCAGAGCGCATGGGCATGGGCCTCCAGCGCTTGAGGTTGCAGCAAGCGGCGCTGCTGCAACTGATCTTCGACCCAATGCAACTCCGCCGCGATGCCCTGGAGTTGGGCGTGCTCGGTCGTGGGGCGTAGCTGACTGGGCAGGACGCCCCAGCTGTAGGTTTCCACTTCCAGTACGGGGCTAAAATCCCCATGGTCGGCCAAAAAATCGAACGTCTGCGACAGGGCAAGCTGGCTGCCGCTGAGTTCGGGCAGCAGCAGGTGCTCGCTGAACAGCGGAATGTGGAAGTGAATCCTCAGTTCGGGATGAGAGGCGCGGTTCTGCTCATAATCATCCAGGGCCGCGGGGAGGTCGGCCCAGGCCGATAACCGGTCCTGCCCAGGGCGGGCCTTCACTTGATGCAGGTAGGTGGGTTCGGCAAAACCGCTCAATGTCTTGAGCACCTGTTCGCGCCGGTGCTCGTCCTCAGGCAGGCGACAAATCAGCGCATTGGATAACTGGATCTTGCCAATGGGGACCTGGGCCTGACGCAATCGGTCCAGTGATTGATAGCAGTCTTCGAACATCACGGCCTGGTGGCAAACGTCAAAGCACAGCGCCAGGTGTTCATGGTGCGGGTCCGTGGCTTGCCAGTGGCGGAAGAAGGCGATGGCCTGGTCGGTGTTTTCCAGCACGCAATCGGGCTCCATCTCCAGGCAGACCACGATCTTCTTGCCCGTCTCCCGTTGCAGCCGGGCCAGCCCGGCGGTGAGCTCGCGCAGTTGTTGCTCGGCACGTTGCTGTAGCGTCGGGCTCCAGTGGGCGGCATAGCCCAGCGGCAGGCTGGAGATCACCCCCTGGGCACAGTCCGCGGGCAGGGCCAGGGCAAGAAACCGAGCCAGGTCCAGGCTGTATGCCAACCGCTGCGGATCGGCCCAGTTGGGCAGGTAGACGTCGGCTTTCACCGCGCCTTGGTGAAATTGGCCGTAGGGAAACCCATTGAGCGAGGTCAGGCGTAGCCCGCTGCGTTGCAGCAGGTCGAGGAAATCCGCACGGGTCGGCGCGTGTTGGAGTTCGGCGGCGGCGAGGGCGCTGATCCACAATCCACTGTCCTGCGTGTCGAGCCCGCGCAGTGTGCGTACGGTCTGGAAATGCCGTTCGATGGATGCGCGCAGCCCGCCCAGGTCATGGGTCGGGTGAACGTTGCTGCAATAGCCGATCTGCCTGGCCGTCCAACCCGTGCGGGCACTCATTTGATCACCGGTTCCTGGCCGCGAAGGGCGGAGTTGTCCTGCCACTGCCGTCGCTGATCGATGGGCAGGGGCGTGCTGACCAGGGCTTTGTCCAACTGGCCGCTCTGGGCAAAAAAGTCCACCGGGTTGTGGAACAGTACTTGTTCGACCTGGGCTTCACTGAAGCCGGCAGCCAGCATTGCCTGGCCGGTCTTGGGCACCTTGAGCGGGTCGCTGATGCCCCAGTCGGCGGCGCTGTTGACCACCATTTTTTCCGTGCCGTACTGCTGTAGCAGCGCGACCATGCGCTGTTCCGACATCTTGGTGTTGGGGTAGATGGAGTGGCCGCGCCAGCAGTCGCTGTCCAGCACCAGGGGCAGGGTCAGTTCGTTGAGGTGGTCAATGATCACCAGGTGTTCGGCGATGCCGACCTCGCGGATGACGGCGAGCGTGCGTTTGGTGCCACCAATCTTGTCGCGGTGCGGGGTGTGCACCAGCACCGGCAGATTGAATTGCTTGGCCAGCTCCAATTGCGCGGCGAGAAAGCGATCCTCTTCCGGGGTGATGTCGTCGTAACCGATTTCACCCACCGCCACCACGCCGTCTTTCACCAGGTAGCGCGGCAGAATCTCCAGCACCTCATTGGCCACCGACAGGTCATTGGCCTCCTTGGGGTTCAGGCCAATGGTGCAGAAGTGATGGATGCCAAACATGCTGGCGCGAAAACGCTCCCAGCCCAACAACGTGTCGAAGTAGTCGATGAAGCTGCCGACGCTGGTCCTGGCCTGGCCTTGCCAGAAAGCCGGCTCGATCACCCCGGTGATGCCGGCGGCCGCCATGTTCTGGTAATCATCGGTGGTGCGGCTGACCATGTGGATATGCGGGTCAAAGTACTTGAGCATGGTGAATCCTCGTCAAAAAAAAGCGGGGGACGGTGGGGCATCAGTTCGGCGAAACGCCGCCCAGGTGCTCGTGCCATTGCGCCGGCAAGCGTCGTTGCTGGCCCAGGCCGGCCAGGCGCTGATGTTGCGCCGGGCTCAGCAGGGCGAAGGCAATGACATGGGGCAGTCCGGCGGACACCGTGCGTTCGGCGGCGAGTTGTTCGTCCAGCAGGTCGAGGGCCAACTGGTTGAGGGTGACGCTGTGTCGTTGCGCCAGGCCGATCAGGCGTCGCACATCAAGGCCCATGCCCAGCGCTTTCAACACCAGTTGGTTGAAGGCCTGTTCGTTGTAGTGACGCGACGGGTAGGCGGTGTCCAGGGCGAGGGCGGCGAACACCTGGCTGTTGCTGGTGCGCCCGGCCTGGCGTGCAAGCTCCACGCACGCCCCGCGGCTATCGAGCCAATCGAGGGCCTTCAAGGTGGCGACCTTTTCCTGGTCGTCGCCCCACTGGAACAATTGGTGCAGCAGGGCGACTTGCCCTGCGGCGGGCTGCTGCTCCAGCACCTGGGCCAGCAGCAACGCCCGCGCCATTTGGACGTTACTCCAGCCGATGATATCGGGCAGTGCTCGCTCCTTGAGGTGGCGCTTGCACTGGCTGCTCAAGAGCGCCGAGGTATTGGCGTCCGGGTGTTGGGCAAGGTGCTCCTGTGCCTGACGCCACCATTGCCGCTCGGTTTCTTCGAGCTGACGAATGAAATTTTGCCGTTGTTCGTTCAGGCAGTCGTGGCGCATGTCGAGGGCCGCCGATGCCGGTGCAGTAACGTCCGTGTTCATGTGGGCTTGATCCAGCGTTGGAAATGAGGAAGCAGGAAAAACACCAGGACACATAACAGGCTGCCCAAGGGCTGGTTAGCCACGGCCAGCACCAGGGCATCGAACAGCGGCAGGGCTGCCAGGCCAGCGCCGATAAAGGCGCGGACCTGCCGTTGCCGAGGGTTGGCCAGGTTGTGCCAGTAATGCCAGCCCAACCAGCCAAGCCATAACAGCAGCACCGGCCAGAACCAGGCGCTGCCTGCATAGATCGCCAAGGCCAGTGGGCTCAGCATCAGGAGCAGGGGGAGGCGGCTGATCAGTTGGTTGCGGTGTTCCTGGCGAGCCAGGTAGGTCAGGCCGCTGATGTAGACACCGAGCAAAATGGCGCAGAGCCAGATCGGTCCCGGTGGCAGCGCCAGACTGGCCGCTGCGGTGAGGTAGAGCGCCGAGCGGCAGGCACCCATCAGCCAGACGCTGTGGGCGTATTTCTTGTGCAGCAGGTTGTAACCGAGGATGCAGCCCACCAACAGGGTGGCGCTGCCCAGTAGCCAGTGCGGCTGCTCGATCAGCCGGCTCAGGCCCAGCAGCGAGGCCGCGGCCAGCAGCAGCAACAACGCGGTGGCCAGCCGCACTTGCTGGCGGCTGACCAGGCCCAGGGTAATGGGGCGGGGGTTGTGGTGTTGCTGGTCCCAGTCGGCGTCCAACAGGTCGTTCAACAGCATGCCGGCCAGGTACAGCAGCGACAGTGCCGCCAGCAGCAGGAGCCACACCAGGGAAGACGGCGGCGCCAGGGCCCCGGCGCTGCTGGCGAGCAGCGCGGCGGCCAAGGTGTTGGTCCACACCGTGGGCAGGTTGGACACACGGCCGAGGGTCAGCCAGGTCTTGAGGTTCGGCGCCGTCTGGTTCATTGCGCACAGCGCTCGTTCAGGGGCAGCGCAAGCTCGACCTGGGTGGACAGCCGCTGCAGCGCCTGCTCCATTCGCGCGGTATCGATTTCATGCAAGTCCACCGACTCGCCGATCCGGCTGAGCATGGGGATGGAGAGTTGCCCACCCAGATGCTGGCGGAACTCCTCCAGCCCCAGCAAAACCTGCGAGCGGCCCAGTGCATCTTTAAAGGTCAGCTCCGGCGGGTTCAGGCAGAAGCCGAGCCTGAGCAGCAAGTTCAGCACCCGTTCGGTGTCGCTGTCGCTCAACAACCCCAGGGCATTGGCATAAAGCCCATCCAGGGCCATGCCCACTGCGACGGCTTCACCATGGCGCAGTCGGTGCTGACTGAGATTTTCCAGTTTGTGGGCGGCCCAGTGCCCGTAGTCCAAGGGCCGCCCGTTACCGCGTTCGAACGGGTCGCCAGCACCGGTAATGTGCGCCAGGTGCAATTCGGCGCAGCGACGGATCGCATAGCGGCTGGCCCCATGTTCGAAGTGGGCGAGGGCGTCGGCCTGTTGCTCCATCCACTGGAAAAACGCCTGGTCCTTGATCAGCGCCACTTTGACCGCCTCGGCCAGCCCGGCGATCTGGTCGCGCCGGGTCAGGCTGGTCAGCAATTGAAAGTCATTGATGACTGCGGTGGCGGGATAGAAAGCGCCGAGCAGGTTCTTCTGGCCGAAGGCGTTGATGCCGTTTTTCACACCGATGCCGGCGTCGTTCTGGGCGAGCACGGTGCTTGGGATGCGAATCAGGCGAATGCCGCGGTGGAAGGTGGCGCAGGCGTAGCCCACTGCATCCAGCACCGCGCCGCCACCGAGGGCCAGCACATGGCAATGCCGGTCCAAGCCATGTTTCAGCATGTCGGTGTACAGCCGCTGCAACACCTGCGAATCCTTGCTCGACTCGCCGGCCGGGACCGCGATCGGCGGCGCCTGCAGGTGCAGGTCCGGAAAATGGTTGGCGAAGTAGGCGTTGATCTGTTCCAGCAGGTGCGGGGCGCTGTGCAGCAGTTGTTCATCGGCGAATATCAATACCGTGACCGGGCCCCTGTGGCCGGCCATGAGCTGGCGGTGCAGGCAGGGATTGAGCGGATCGAACACATGATCGGTGAACACCACCGGGTAGTCGTAGCTGACCTTGAAGCGCCCGTGCAACGGTTGCTCCGCGTCGCTGCGGCGAAGGCTCTTGAACAGGCTGTACCCGGCGATGAACAACCCGGGCAATACCATGCTGGCGAGCAGGGTTACCAACAGCGCGTTCTGTTCGACGAGAAAGGTGCCAATGGCGCTGTAGGCCAATGCCAGGCCAGCATTGGCCAGGGTGGTGACCAGGATGAACGCGCGCAGTGGGTAGCGTTGCATACCGGCGGCAACGACCGAAGTTTCCGCCAATACCGGGACCCCGCGCAGGCAGATCAACGACAGCGTGCCCAACCGGTACGCCAGTTGCCCTGGCTGGCGCTGATGCAGGCCGAGGCGACCGGACAACAGACGCAAATAGCCGGCTCCCAGGGCATAGCCCAGCCCGGCGCCCAGGCACAGACCGACGAAAATCGCCAGGTAACCCCCCACGCTGCCGAGCATGGCCACGGCCAGCAACGCCACCATGCTCGACGGCACCGGCAGCACCACGTCCAGCGCCAGCAGGGCGACCAGCAACAACGCCAGGTAGAGTTTCTGCGCGGGCGTCGAGGGTTGGTACAGGTTGAGATGGGTCAGGAAGTCCTGGATCTGTTGTTCGAACAGCAGGAAGCTGGCGATCACCAGGGCTGAAAAGCAAACCAACGACAGCCAGAAATGTCCGGCTGCTCCTTTTTGCGAGAGCAAACGATACCCACGGCCATGCTTCATCAAGCATCCCTCTTGTTGTTATTGACAGATTCCGTGTCAGTAATTGAAAGCAACGCCAAGTGTGTGTTTTAGGCCAATAGACGCTCTCGCCCGAAGGGCTGTCAGGTGTGGTTGCTGATGTGGTTGGAGACAGGTTTGAATCTAGACGGCCCGGGTGTTTTTGCAAGGCCATCTGATGGCAATTTGATTTGGGGTGCCACTTCGGACCTCAGATGGCCCGCATCAGCCGCTTGTCCAGTTCGCTCAGGGCCTCGAATACCCGCGCAACTGCGCCGGACTGACGCCAAGGCGTTGCTTGAACAGCGTGGTCATGTGCGCCTGGGAGTTGAAGCCGCAGGTGTGGGCGATATCGGTCAGGCGGGCGGTTGAATCGCGCATCAGCGCCCGTGCCTTGGCCAGGCGCCGGTCGATCAGGTAGCTGTGTGGGCTTTTGCCGGTGGCATACTTGAATGCCCGCATGAAATACCCTTCGGACAAGCCAAGCAGGCCGGCCATTTCCTTGACCCCCAGCGGACCGTCGAGACCGGCGTCGATGAACTCGTCGAGCAGGCGCATTCGCCCGCCGGTGATGGACCCTTGTACGGGGGCCGAAAACGTCTTGTGCGCCTTCACCCGTTCAGCCAATCCGAGCGTCCAGGCTTCCCAGTCATCCTCTGCGGTGGCACGCAGCAATGCGCTGCGCATTCTCAGGGCGAGGGTGATGGCCTGCGGGTCAATACGGTTGTTGAACGCCTGTTCCCCCGGCAACGCCGTGCCGTCGGTGCGCACGACCCGCAGGTATTCACCGCCCCTGGGGGATTCGGAGAACACGTCGCATTCGGCGGGGACGAAAGCCAGGCCGTTGGGGATCGCCTCGAAGGGTTGCACGCGGTCGCTGCCGATGGCGTGCAGGCCGCGCTGGCTGTCGAAGGCGAAGCCGATCGCCGACTGGGTCGCGACATAGCGGGTGGCGTAGGCGCAGCCGGGCAGCAATTCGATCGCCCACGGCCCAGCCTCGATACGACGGACCGGTTCGGACTGAGGCGGCAGTTGGCGGTTTCGAGGGTTCATGACCAGCATAGTAGTGAAGAGAGGGCCAGAAAGTCAGGTCAGTTTTCTGAAAGCCCGCCGGTGGTGCCCTGATTAGACTGGGCAAAACCCGGAGGCCCATCATGCACACACTGACTCGCGACGATATCGAACAAGCTGCCCGCCACTTATACGAAGTCATGCCCGCCACCGCCCAGTACGCCTGGCCCTTGTTGGCTGAACGGCTGGGTTGCACGGTGTGGGTCAAGCACGAGAATCACACCCCGACGGGGGCCTTCAAGGTACGCGGCGGCCTGACCTTCGTGCGCTGGCTCAAGCGCGAGCACCCAGAGGCAAAAGGCATCGTCACGGCAACTCGCGGCAACCATGGCCAGAGCCTGGCGCTGGCAGCCAGCGCATTGGGTTTGAAAGCGTTGATCGTCGTGCCGCAAGGTAACTCGGTGGAGAAGAACAACGCCATGCGCGGTTTTGGCGGTGAGGTGGTCGAATATGGCCGCGATTTCGATGAGGCCCGTGAAGAGGCCGCGCGCCTGGCCCAAGCGCATGGCCTCTTCCTGGTGCCGCCGTTCCATCCCGAGTTGGTCAAGGGCGTGGCGACCTATGGGCTTGAGCTGTTCAACGCGGTGCCGGACCTGGACACCGTCTATGTGCCGATAGGCTGTGGCTCGGGGATCTGCGCGGTCATCGCCGCCCGCGATGCCTTGGGCCTGAAGACCCACGTGGTGGGCGTGGTGTCCACCGAGGCCATCGCGGCGAAGTTGTCGTTTGAAACGGGCAGGCTATGCGAGACCGATTCGGCGAATACCTTTGCCGACGGCCTGGCCGTGCGCAGACCCGTTCCCGAGGCCTTTGCCATCTACGGGGCCGCGGCGGCGCGAATCGTAGCGGTCAGCGACGCTGAAATTGCCGGGGCCATGCGGGCGTATTACACCGACACCCACAACCTCGCCGAAGGTGCCGGCGCTGCCGCCTTGGCAGCGCTGATGCAGGAGCGTGAAACGATGCGGGGGAAAAGGGTGGCGGTGATTCTGTCCGGTGGGAATATCGACCGGCCGGTGTATGCGAATCTGATTGGCTGAGGTTGGGCTTGCCGCCGTCATTGCGAGCAAGCTCGCTCCCACAGTGGTTCTTTGCCGGATATGAATTTTTTATTCAATGGAGATTGAATGTGGGAGCGAGCTTGCTCGCGATGAGGCCTGTAAGCCCAATATCCATCGTTATTGCAGGCTCTGTGTCATAGCCGGCGAAAGGGCGGTCTGCGGGCGCTGCCACAAAGTGAAAGCTTCAGGGAGATGTTGCCCAGCCAACAGTCTGTTGCAGCCCTGTTGCGCCTAGGACACTGGCGGCTTGTGACTATGAGCTTATGCGTTAAAAGAATTTCTAATGTGAATTCCAGGGGCGTTATGTTCTATGAAATTCACTCAGGAATGTCTTCATGAAGTTCGCCCGATCCCTGCGCCGTCTGTTCCTCAGCACATTGTTCGCCTCCCCTTTGGCCCAGGCCAGCGAGCCGTTGGTACTGCACGTCGGTGACCAGAACTATTACAACGTACGGGCTTCGGTGGAGGCTTCGGGTGTGCTTGAGGGCGCACCTTACCAAGTCGACTGGAAACACTTCCAGGCCGCAGCGCCCTTGGCCGAGGCGCTGAGTACCGGCGACCTGGACCTGGGTTTTCTCGGTGATTCGGGTTTTCTGTTCCTGGCTGCCAAACAGGCACCGGTGAAATTGATCGGTGTCTCGCGACAGAACCCGGACACTATCGCGCTGCTGGTGCCCAAGGACTCACCGGTCAAGACCATCGCCGACCTCAAGGGCAAGAAGGTCGCCTATTGGCCGGGCGCCTGGAGCCAGCAACTGACCTTGCGCGCCCTGGAACAGGCTGGCCTGCCGGAGAACCATGTGGCATTCATCAAGCTGATGCCGATCGACGCGGCGGCGGCCTTGCCCCAGGGCAGCATCGATGCGTTTCCGGTGTGGGAGCCCTACATCTCGCAACAGATCCTGTTCTCCGGTGCCCGGCCGATCCTGACGGCGAAAAACCTCATGCCCGGCCTCAGCGCCATTGCCGCTTCGACGCCGGCCATCGACAGTAAGCGCGAAGCCATCGCCGACTTCCTCGGGCGTGTGAAACAAGCCCGCGCCTGGGTCGACAACCACACCGACCAGTACGCGGACCTGTGGGCGAAAAAGGCCAACCTCGACCAGAGCGTCTCGCGTCATTGGTTGCGCCAGGCACACATGAGTGTCGGCCCGGTGGACCAACAGGCTGCCGCCGACCTGCAAAGCACGGCGGACTTCCTGTACAACGTCAAGGCGCTGCCGGCACCGCTGGCCACTGCCGGGATTATCGATACATCCTTCAGCCAGGCCTTGAGCGAATAAACTGGACCGTTCTGGATCAGGGCACCAGTACGGCTTTTGCACTGCTGCCCTTGGCGATCAGCGCGTACTGGGCTTTGCCATCCACCAGGGGAATTTCAAGGATATCCGTGGGAGCGTCGATGACGCCTGCCTCGAAGTGCTTGCCAAATTCTTCAAGCATCCGGGCGCAATCGGTATTGTCATAGAGCAGTGAGTTCACCCCGATCAAGATGCCGCCTTTGCGATAGAGCGCCAGGGCGGGGAAGTGCACCATCCCATCTGGCGGGGCAGCAATGATCGCGATTCGACCGAAGTTGGCCAATGCCGATACCGCCTCTTGCAGCCAGAAGCCGGTGGTGTCGAAGATGACCTGCGCCCCTCCCGGAAATACCGCGTTTACCTGCTCTGCAAGGCTGCCGGGCGAACTGGTCACGATGACGTCGTAGCCTTTGGCTTGCAACTCGGCGACCCGCTCCGGTCGCCGTACCGCCGCAAGCACACGGGCCCCGCGGGCCTTCGCCAGGGCCAGCGCTGCGCTGCCTACCGCGCCATTGGCGCCAATCACCAAAAACGTCGTGTCGCGCTGCACGTGAGATCGTTCAACGGCATCGTAGGCGGTGGTAAAAGGCACACCGATAGCCGCGGCTTGGACGAAGGACAAACGCTCGGGTTTCAGGGCCACGCCACTTGCCGGAACCGTGAGGTACTGCGCATGGGAGCCGTCACGCAGGAAACCTGGGCCCTTGCCGGTTCCCCAGACCGCTTTGCCGAGCAGGTGTGCCGGGCCTTGCTCGACCACCCCGGCGAAATCACGACCGGGCACGCGCGGCAAGGTGGTATAGGGAAAGCGACCCTCGACATTTTTAACATCACTGGGGTTGAGCCCAGCCGCCTTGACCCGGATGAGGACCTCGTCGGGGCCCGGGACGGGGGGCGGCAAGTCAACGAGGCAGAGGTGGTCCAGGCTGCCGGTGGCGGAAAACTGTAGGGCTTTCAAGCTGCAATACTCCTCGACGAAATGTGCATCGAGGATAGCGTTCGGGCCGATAGCGAGCCCGCCAGAGAGTTTCGTCTATCGGACAAATCCCCTCGATGCCATCGCGTTTTTATACGCCGACGGTGCAACGCCCAGGGAACGGCGGAACATCTCGCTGAAACTGCTCAGCGTATAGCCCAACCGCGCCGCTATCGTGCCCACCGAGTCACCTTCCAGGAGTGCGGCGACGGCGTGGGCCAACTGCACTTGGCGTCGCCACTCGGTGAACGTCAGGCCAAGCTCGGCATGGAACAACCGGGCCAGAGTGCGGGTGCTGGCCCCCACTGATTCGGCGTGTTGCTCAAAGGACATGGCCAGGCCGGGGACATCGAGCACTGTCTCGCACAAGTTGCGCAAGCGCCGATCCCCGTCGGTAGGCATAGGCACTTTGAGCACTGCCGAGCGCTGCTCGCGAAGTTCCAGCACCAGCAGGTTGTCCAAGGCATCACGCAACGCAGGATCAGGACGGTTACCCAGTGCCACTCGCCGGATGATCAGCTCGCGCAGCAGTTTGCTGACCTCGAGCACCTCCAGTTCACGCCCCACGCTCATGGCCAGTTCTGCGCGCAAATAGAGGTTGCGCATTTCCAAGGGCGAAACCACTCGGATCCCGTGTGTGACCCGCGGCGGCAACCATACCGCGCGCTGCGGCGGTACCAGCAGTGCAGCACCGGGCGTATCGACCCACATGAGGCCACTTTGCGCGTAGAGAAGCTGGCCCCATTCATGATGATGAGGCGCGATCAACATCCCGGTTGGGTAGGTGCGGGAAAGCGGTTGAACAAGATGCGTCGTGTCCGTCAGATCGGGAGGTGAAGCAAGGGCCATGACCGGAACTCAGAACGATGACGGTGCTTTTTAGCACAAGTGCGCAAGTGTTGGGGCCTGGCGTGGCTGTACCGCCGCTATCGCGAGCAAGCTCGCTCCCACAAGGGATCCGGGTGTATCTCGAATCTCACAATCACCCCGGACACCTGTGGGAGCGAGCTTGCTCTCGATAGCGGTGGGTCAGATCGCCTCCGCAGCCATGGCCGCCCGGACGCTGGGGCGTGCGGCTATTCGCGCCATGAACGCCGCCAGCGTCGGCCAGTCCTCGATCTGGATATTGAACAACGGCAGCCAGTTCAGGACGGTAAACAAATAGCCGTCGGCCAGGCCAAAGGTGCCCATCAGGTAATCCTGTTGTTCAAGGGCCTGGCTGAGGTAATCCAGGCGCCTGAACAGTTTTGCCCTGAAGATGGCCTTGGTCGGCTCTGCAATATCGGCGTTGAACAGCGGCGCACATCCGCTGTGAATCTCCGAGGTGATGAAGTTCAACCATTCTTGCAGGCGAACCCGCTCCCAGCTGCCATTGGCCGGCGCCAGCGTGTTTGCGGGAACCAGGTCGGCCAGGTACTGGATGATGGCGGGCCCCTCGGTCAGGACATCCCCGTTATCCAGCACCAAGGCTGCCACGTAGCCCTTGGGGTTGATGGTCAGGAAATCGAGCCCTTCGGCGGTTCGCTTGGTCTGGTTGTCGACCCGGATCAATTCAAAGGGCAGGCCCAATTCCCGCAGCACGATGTGCGGGGACAATGAGCAGGTCATGGGGGCGAAGTACAGTTTCATGGTTTCCTCAAGGTCGGGGGACGTGCCGCCAGAATCCGCGAGGGCCGGAACATTTTCAAAGGACATCTTCAGTGCTAGCGTATGACAAAATCTCATGAGCAAGCCAAACCCCATGGCCACACGAATCCCTTCCCTAAATGGCCTGAAAGCATTCGAGTCGGCCGCTCGGAACATGAGTTTTACTAAAGCTGCGCTAGAGCTGAACGTCACTCAAACAGCCATCAGTCATCAAATTCGCCGGCTCGAAGAAGAGCTGGGCGTGCGCCTGTTCTTGCGCCTCAAGGACGGCCTGGTCCTGACAGACGAAGGCCATGCCTATTTTCCAGGCGTTCGCGCGGCGTTCCATGAGTTGCGCTATTGCACGCAGACGTTGCTGGAGAGCCGCAATAACAGCGTCTTGACGATCAGTACCCTGGTTTCCTTTGCCTCCAAATGGTTGTTGCCGCGACTGGCGTCCTTCCAGCAGGCGTTTCCCAACATTGACGTGCGCGTTACGGCCTCCACCGAACGGGTGGATTTTCGTAAGGGCGGCGTCGATGCGGCCATTCGTTACGGTTCCGGGGACTGGAAGGGCTTGCGGGCCGACTGGCTGATGGTCGATGAGATCTTTCCGGTGTGCAGCCCCAGGCTGCTGCAAGGTCCGACAGCCTTGGAGAATCCGCGCGATCTGGCCCGGCACACCTTGTTGCAGGTCAGTGGGGTGACCCGCGACGACTGGAGTGCCTGGTTGAGTGCCGCCGGCCAACCGAAAAAACTGGCCGAAGGCAGCCGGCTGACATTCGACCTGGCCATGATGGCTGTTCAGGCCGCCGTTGACGGTCTGGGGGTGTGCATCGGGCGTTCAACCTATGTCGAGGATGACCTGAAGGCGGGGCGATTGGTTGCCCCCTTCGATCTGCGCTTGAAATCTGACCTCGGCTTTTATTTCGTGAGCCCGCATGAAACAGCCGACACCCCAAAAGTGCAGGCCTTTAGAACCTGGTTGATGGATTCGGTGAGTTTTGGCGCCAAAACATAATTACGCCGTACTGTTCAGCCTCCAGCCAGCGAGCCGATATGAATAGAAGGTCCGCTTACTTTCAGGGTTCACCGAGGGTACGTCATGTTTAATACAACACTAAAAAATGAACTGACGGCTAGGACGGCCGAATTGGCAACCTACAAAGGACTGGTCGGCGCCTTGGAGCGGTCGATGGCTGTTATCGAGTTCAGCCCCGATGGCAAGGTCCTTCGGGCGAACGAGAATTTCCTCGGCACGATGGGTTACCGTGCGGAGCAATTGGCCAGCCTGTCCCATCGGGATTTCTGCACGCCTGCGCTGGTGGGCAGCGCCGAGTACCGTGAGTTCTGGAACCAGTTGCGCGCCGGTCAATTCGTCTCCGGCACGTTTCAGCGCCGCAGCGCGCAAGGGCAGAACGTGTGGCTGGAAGCCAGCTATAACCCGGTAGTGGACGAGCAAGGCCGCGTTGTGAAGGTGGTCAAGTACGCGCTCGATGTCACTGCCAAGGTTGCCAATGAGGCAGAAATACGAGGCAAGCTGTCGGCACTCGACCGTGCCATGGCGGTGATCGAGTTCGACCTGGGCGGTAACATCCTGACCGCCAACGACAACTTCATGAACGTCATGAATTACACGTTGGCAGAGCTCAAGGGCAAGCATCACCGGATGTTTTGCGAACCAAGCCTGGTCGGTAGCTCGGAGTACAGTGATTTCTGGCGGCGTCTCAATGCGGGTGAGTTTTTCAGCGGGCAATTCAAGCGTCTTGGCAAAAACGGCAAAGTCGTCTGGCTGGAAGCCAGCTACAACCCGGTCTACGACGCTGAAGGCAAGTTGTGCAAGATTGTGAAGTTTGCCAGTGACATCAGCGAACGAGTGGAGAAATTCGAAGAGGACTCGCGCGGCGCTTCCCGTGCGTACCATATCTCCGCCGAGACCGAACGAGTGGCTGAACAGGGCGCCTTGGTGATCCATCAGACTGCCAAGGAGATGCGCGAGATCGCCGACAACATTGGCTCTTCCGCGCGCCTGGTTGGGCAGTTGGGCGCGCGTTCGGAAGAGATCACAGCCATCGTCAACACCATTCGCGGCATTGCCGACCAGACCAACCTGCTGGCCCTCAACGCGGCCATCGAGGCGGCGCGGGCCGGGGACCAGGGGAGGGGGTTCGCGGTGGTGGCCGACGAGGTCCGGCAACTGGCCGGGCGCACCAGTCGCTCCACCTCGGAGATTGCCGAAATGATCGGCATGATCCTCTCTGAAACCCGCGAAGCCGTCGCCAGCATGAACGTGACCCATGAAGGCGCATTGCGCGGCGTCACCCTGGCAGACCAGGCCGGATCGGTCATCGTGCAGATCCGGAACGGGACCACGGATGCCCTCGATGCGGTGAGCATGTTTGCGTCCAAGCTCGACGAGTCCGAGGTGATTCCCAAGACGGCTATCGGCTGGGTGGGTTGAGGTGAGCTGAGTCCTCGCCCTGGCGATCCATGCGCTTGACCCGTTCAAGTAATACCGCTCGCAGCTCCGGCGGTCGCACGGGTTTGGCCAGCACCGAGACGTTCAGGCTTTGCAGTGATTGGCGTATCCGCTCGATCTCATGCCCGGTGATGATCAGCGCCGGGACTTGCCAGCCGCGCTGCTCGCGTAGCGCGGCGATGCATTCGGCGCCCGAGACTTTTGTGCCCAGGTCGAAATCGGCGATGACGATGTCGCAATCGCTGGTCAGCCCCTGACCGTCGCTGTGGGTTTCAACCTCGCACCCCCATTTTTCCAGCAGCGCCGACGTTGCCATCAGCACGTTGGCGTCGTCCTCTACCAAGCACACCCGCAACCCGTCCAGGCGATTCTGTACGGGCACCACCTTGGGCACCACGACGCGGGGTGTCGTCGGCTCCAGGCCACAGATCGCCACCCTGGTGCCTTGTCCGACTTTGGAGCGGATGTGTACATCGACACCGAGTATCAGGCTGATGCGCTTGACGATGGACAGGCCAAGACCAAGGCCCTCGACATCTTTGTCGCGCACATGGCGCACGCGGTAGAACTCCTTGAACACTTCGGGCAAATGTTCGGCGGCAATGCCGCGCCCCTTGTCGTAGATCACCACGGCCAGGCGCTTGCCCTGGCGCCGCACGCCGATCAGCACCGGTTGGCCGGGCGCGTATTTGAGGGCATTGGACAGCAGGTTCTGCACCATCGTGGACAGCAAACCGGGATTGACGCTGACCCAGTAAGGACAGGCACGTAGGCGCAACTCAACGCCGGCCCAGCGCGCCGCCTCGGTGTTCTGCTTGACGACGTCCTGCAGTAAAGCGCCCAAGTGGACGGTATCGGCCTGCGGGGTCAGCTTGCCGTGATCGAGGGTGTAGATATCGAGGATCGAACGGAACAACTGCGACACGGTGTGCAGTGAACGGTCGATGTTGTCCACCAGCCGTAATTCTTCCAGCCCCAGCCTGGCGTCACGCAAGCAGGCGGTGAACAGGCCGATGGAGTGGATCGGTTGGCGCAGGTCATGGCTGGCCTGGGCCAGGAACCGTGATTTCTCCTGATTGGCCGAAATGGCTTCTTCAGAGGCAATGCGTGTGCGCTTGAGCAAAATGTGTGCGTAGGCTGGCACCACGATGGTGGTGACGATCAACATCAGGAACATGTAGGGCTGCGTACGCCAGAACGGAGTCAGCCAGAAAATCAGCATCAGGGCCGACAGCGCGATAACGGTTGCCAGCGTCAGGTAGCGCGAGCCGAAGCGCATGCCATTGCCCAGCGTGACCCAGAGCAGCGCTGCGTAGATCGGCAATGCCCCTTCGCCTCCAAGCACCATGGCAAATGCGATGCCGGTGTAGTCATGCAGCATCGTGAAAAGGTGCCGCCAGAAGAAGTGACCTGGCCAGCGCTTGATGAACATGCGCAGGAATACCGAGACGAAGATGAACGTGCAGATGTAGATAATGATGGGCACGTAGCTTGCGGCGTCCTCTGGATAGAGGCCGACCAGGATGACGATATACAACAGCGCAAAAGCGCTGACGATCAGGCGTAACGTGGCCTGGTCGAGTTCACTGTTCTTTTCCACTGGCTTTGGCACCACATGACCTCTGATGCCACCAAGCGTAGCGGCTAGCCACGGTGAAGGTTGGGAACAGACTTGATGCTGCCCCCAACGGGCGATGCCATTGCGTCAGTAGACCCTGTAGTACTTCACGACGTCATCGACGAAATAGATGGTCAATACCGAACCTTGGGTCTGGCTTTGGCCTGTTTTCGTGCCGGTCACGCTGCTGACGTCATTGGCTACGGTTTGCGCCTTGGACAGTTGCGCCGAGGTTTCATACATCTTCAGGCTGGTTTCGGTCGACACGTACTTATGGGCCAGCTTCATGTACTTGTCCAGGCCCTCATCAGTCTTTTCGTAGGTCCAGTTCGACTCGTTACTGGAGCTCGTCGAATTGAGTTCTTCATTCGTCGGCGCGCCGAACATTTGAGTGATCTGGCCTTTTGTCGTCTTGCCCGGAATGATCGTTTGCTTGAGGTAAGAGACGTCGTATTTTTTGGCGCCCTGATTCAAGGAACCCATCAAGTTACCCAAGTCGCCGGTGTTTGCACAACCGTTCAGTACGCCCGCCAGCGCGCACAGCGCCATTCCATTTCTGAGTGCTTTTCCATATTCGAAGGACATGATGACTTACCTTGAGTTAATGTCAGGACCATTCCATTTCAACCGGGCAGACGGTGAAGTTGACCCAGCATTACGCCGCCTGTCGATTTATTAAATCCATAGGCTTCGCACGCCATAACGTTTCAATAGGCACAGTGATACTGCACGGCGTATGGCACGTTGGTTACTTTATGTTTGGCTGTTCGAACAGCCTTTATGGAGCGTCCACAGCTTAGGAGGAGAGTACTGGGCGAAGCTATAGTACAAGTGTGCTATGGCCTTGAAGCCAGGTAGAGAGGATAACGCTCAATCAATATCCGCGGCCGTTATACATTCAATTGCCATGTTTTTCCGGCCATCCACCCTTGCTTGGGAAGTTGGAGAACTGCGCCGCAGCTGCTGCGCGCGTGGGGACCCCCAGTGATTTGAGCAGGCTTGAGACATGGATGCGCACCGTAAAGGGGGAGATGCCCAAGTCCCGGGCTATCTCCTTGTTGGTCTTGCCGGCCGCGATCAAGCCAAGCACTTGTCTTTGGCGCGCGGTCAGTTGGGAAAGTGCATCGTCCAGGATCGCGTTTTCGGCTTGATACTTCACCACCACTTCGCCTTCGCGTATTGCCATGATGGCGTCGGCAATACCGGCAGGGTCGATATTCTTGCCGATGAAACCGTCGGCACCCAGCGCCATCACCTGGGAAATAACATCGACGTCATCGACCATTGAAACCACGATGATCGAGGTGCGTTTGAACTCACTGCGCAACTGGCCTATGACCTGCAGCGATTTGATCCCGGGAAAGCGCAAGTCGAGTATCAGGGAGTCCACTTCCATCCCGGAACGTGCCAGCGCCAATACTTCGTCCAGATTGCCAGCCTGTTCTATGGAGGCTGTCGGCATGAGTCGTTCAATGGTCCTCAGCATACCTTCGCGAAACAAAGGATGGTCATCCGCCACAATTACCCTGCAGGTCATGCTTCAGATCCTTCTGAATCTTCAAGTCCGCGAATCGTAACCTAAACTGCGCCCTTGGGTTTCAAGTTTGAAACAAACTTTCATGTTGGAATAGTCCTGTGATTATGACGGAAAAGAATAGCGAGCTTGATCAGGCGACGTTGAGATTGACGGTCGGGGCCTGTACTGCGCTTTACATCATTGTGGTGGCCTGCCTGGCCAGTGACTTCGAAACCTATGTACCGATTCTGTGGTACATGACCTTTTTCTTTGGCGCCGCTGTCCCGCTGCGCATGGCGATCAAGCGTTGGCCCGGGCACTTCTTCCTGCGTCGTCTTTTTGCCATGACCCTCGACTATGTAAGCCTCGCCTTCGCCATGATCGTGGGTGGGGAGGGCTTGCTACCGGTGTACGCTGCGTTGCTCTGGGTCACGTTGGGCAATGGCATGCGCTTCGGCTCGCGCTACCTGGCGCTGGCAACTGTTATCGCGCTGTCGACCCTGGTGGTGATTTTCCTGCTCACGCCGTTCTGGCGCGGCCAGCCCTACCTGTTCCTGATGCTGATCGTCACCACCATCGTGGTGCCTGCCTATGCGCATATCCTGTTGACCCGTACCCGCATCGCTTCGGAAGAAGCGATTGCCGCGAACCAGGAGAAATCCCGCTTCCTGGCCCAGGCCAGCCATGACTTGCGCCAGCCGATCCACTCGATCGGCTTGTTCACCGCCTGCCTGCGCGATGCCCGGCTGGGCCAGGAAGAGTTGCGACTGGTGGACAACATCGACCGTTCGTTGCACATCGTCTCGCAGCTGTTTCGTTCGATCCTCGATATCTACACCCTCGACAACGGACAGCTTGAACCGCAAGCCGAACCCGTACACCTGGGCGCGTTGCTGCAGGACGTGGTCAAGCAGAACACCGAAGCCGCCCGCTGGGCCGGTGTCGAGTTGCGCCTGCGCCCTTGCCGGCATTGGGTCAATGTCAACGCCGGCCTGTTGGCGACCATGGTGCAGAACCTGGTCTCCAACACGCTCAAATATGCCTCCGGCCAACCGGTGTTGATCGGCGTGCGGCCGAAAGGCAGCGGCCTGGCCATTGTCATCTACGACAAGGGCCGGGGCATCGCCGCCGAACACCTGCCCGAGGTGTTCAAGGAGTTCTATCGGGTGCGCCACGTTCGTGACAAAGACGTCGAGGGGTTAGGCCTGGGGTTGTCCATCGTCAAGCGAATCAGCCACCTGATCAATCTGGACATCCAGCTGGACTCCCGGCTCGGCAAGGGTACGCGCGCCATGATCCAGGGCCTGGAAACGGTCGCGCCAAGGGCGATGATGGACAGGCCGGTGTCCCCCCATAGCCGTCTGCAAGGCTTGCGGGTGTGCCTGGTGGAGGATGACGCCAACGTGCTGATGGCGACGTCTGCGCTGTTGGAGAAATGGGGATGCGAAGTGGAAACCCACAGCGACGGGGTGGGCGTGACCAGTGACTGCGACATCATCATTGCCGACTTCGACCTGGGCACGAAAGTCTCCGGTTCCGAATGCATCGCCGCGATTCGCGAGCAACGGGGTTGGGAAGTCCCCGCCATGATCATGACCGGCCATGAAATCGAAAGAATTCGCCATGCGCTGCACCACATGAACATTTCGATCCTGGCCAAGCCCGTGCGGCCTCCAGAGTTGCGGGCGACCTTGCTCGAGCTGACCAAGAACTTTGCCAGCGTCAGGACGTGATCGCCGTTGCGGGCCATTCCTTGTGCTTCCACCATTCCATTTTATGAAACGGTGGATTGCAGTTTGTGCGTATTCCTGCGCCGCCGCTTTGGGCAGAAGATAACCCCAGCCACTTGCACAGCCGTGCAAACGATGGCGGAGAGTCCCCAACCGTAGCGCACTGGCGCAGGCGTTCATGCTGCGAGCGCGAGGAGTAGCTGATGGACGAAGCCTTGCAAGCAAAAAACTCGCCCTGGCACGAAGGAGAGCTGGCCTTGCAGCGCTCCGTCGGGGCAGTCGACATGATGGCCGGTGTCGGTCAACGGCAACTGGCGCGCACGTGGATGCCGGACCAGCATCGGGAGTTCTACGCCCAACTGCCTTTCGTGGTGCTGGGGGCGGTGGATCGGCAAGGCGATGTCTGGGCGACCCTGCGCGCGGGGCAACCGGGCTTCATGAACTCGCCCGATCCGCAGACCCTGCACATCCAACTCGAGCCTGAACCGAACGACCCGGCCCAGGAGGGCATGGGCGAGGGCGATGCCATCGGGATGCTGGGCATCGAGTTGCACACCCGCCGGCGTAACCGCATGAACGGTGTCGTGCGTCGTCAACTCGACCCAGGGCTCGAGATTTCAGTGAGCCAGGCGTATGGCAACTGCCCTCGCTACATCAACCTGCGCCAGTACCACTTTGTCGACGCGCGGGCCGTTGCGCCGCGTCAACTGACCGTGTCCGACCCGCTGGTGCGGCGCCTGGTGACGGCGGCCGATTCGTTCTATATCGCCACCTACGTGGTACGCGACGGCGAGCGGCAGGTCGATGCTTCTCACCGTGGCGGCAAGCCGGGGTTTGTGCGCATGGACGAAGACGGATCGCTGACCATTCCGGACTTCTCCGGCAACCTGTTTTTCAACACGCTGGGCAACATCTTGCTCAACCCACGGGCCGGGCTGGTGTTCGTCGATTTCCAGACCGGCGATTTGCTGCAAATGAGCGGCTCGGCGCAAGTGCTGCTGGACGACCCCGAGATCAGCGCGTTCCAGGGCGCCGAGCGGCTGTTGCGCTTTACCCCGCAACGCATCGTGTATCGCCCGGCGGCCATTGCCCTGCGTTGGAAGGACCAGGACGAAGGTGACTCGCCCAATTCCATGATGACCGGCAGCTGGGAGCAGGCCGCCGAGCGCTTGCAGGCCGAGGCGCTGCGTAACCGCTGGCGTGCGTTGCGGGTCGCGCGGGTGGTGGACGAGAGCCCCGACATTCGCTCGTTTTACTTGCAGGCGAGCGATGGCTTGGGTTTGCCCCGGTTTGAAGCCGGGCAACATTTGCCGGTGCGGATCTTGTTGGAGGGGCAGAACGCTCCATCGATCCGGACCTACAGCGTATCCAGTGCGCCGTCGGATGATTTTTTGCGCATCAGCGTCAAGCGCGATGGCTCGGTGTCGTCCCACCTGCATGATCAGGTGCAGGCGCAGCACGAGATAGAAGCGCGGGCGCCCCAGGGCCATTTCACCGTCCAGGCCACCGAGCGGCGTCCGTTGGTCTTGCTGGCAGCGGGTGTGGGCATCACACCGTTGCTGTCGATGCTGCGCGAGGTGGTTTACCAGGGCCAACGCATCAGCCGCATGCGCCCGGTCTGGCTGGTGCAAAGCGCCCGCTCGGTGGCCGACCTGGCGTTCCGTGATGAAATCGACGAACTGGCCGCCCGTGCCGGTGACAAGCTGCAGGTTCTGCGCATGGTCAGCCAGCCGCCCACTTTGGCAGGGGGCGCTGAGGGCTATGACCTGGCGGGCAGGATCGATGTGGAACTGCTCAAGAAACTGCTGCCGCTCAACGACTACGATTTCTATTTGTGCGGACCGGGCAGCTTTACCCAGGCGCTGTACGACGGGCTGCGCAAACTGCGCATCCCTGACGATCGCATCCACGCGGAAACCTTCGGTCCCTCGACGCTTGTGCGGGATCTTGAAGTCAGCGTACCTGCGCCAGTGCAAGTGCCGGCTGCGAGTGAAGCAGTGAAGGTCTTGTTCGCCAGTTCCGGCAAGGAGGCACGTTGGGAGCCGGGCAGCGGAACGCTGCTGGAACTGGCCGAAGCGCGCGGCCTGAACCCGGAATTCAGTTGCCGTGGCGGTTCCTGTGGCACCTGCAAAACCCGCTTGAGCCGTGGTCAGGTGCATTACCTGAGCCTGCCGGCCGAACCGGTTGGCGAAGGTGAGGTGCTGATCTGCTGCGCGGTGCCGGCCCAGGGGAGCGAGCCGTTGGTGCTTGAGGTCTAGGCTGACCGCCTGACTGTTTCACCGGATGAAATGCTGGATTGTAGAAGCTGGTTATTCCGCTGTCCGGGACAGGAGCAGAGGATAGCGCCATCGACGCGATCACCGCTTCGAGCCCAAAACAACATGGAGTACGTCATGTCTGAGAAAGCGATCAAACTTTATCGCCACCCGCTGTCGGGGCACGCCCATCGTGTCGAGCTGATGCTCTCGCTGCTTGGCCTGCCAACCGAGTTGATATTCGTGGACTTGATGAAAGGTGAGCACAAGACCCCGGAGTTCCTCGCCATCAACAGCTTTGGCCAGGTGCCGGTGATCGACGACAACGGCACCGTCCTGGCCGATTCGAACGCAATCCTGGTCTACCTCGCGGCCAAGTATGGCAAGGGGCAATGGCTGCCGACCGATCCGCTTGCCCAGGCGCGGGTGCAGCGCTGGTTGTCGGTGGCGGCGGGCCAGATCAGCCAGGGGCCGGCCAACGCCCGGTTGATCACCGTCTTCGGCGCTGGCTATGACGCCGAAGATGCCATCAAGCGCTCCCATGCCCTGTTGAAGGTGATGGAGACGGAGTTGGGGCAGAGCCGGTTCCTGGCCGGTGAGCAGCCGACCATCGCGGACGTGGCCGCGTACACCTACGTGTCCCACGCGCCGGAAGGCAACGTCGCGCTGACCGACTACCCGAACGTCCGGGCCTGGCTGGGCAGCATCGAAGCCTTGCCGAATTTCGTCGGCATGAAACGTACCGCCAAGGGCTTGCAGCAAGCCTGATTCACACCGCAGGTGCTTGCCGGGGGCATTTTCCGGCAAGTACATTCAAGCCACGTGCCCTCAAGGCTGGATCGCCCATGGATCGCTTTCAGGAAATGCAGGTTTTCATGGCAGTGGCCGAGGAGGAAGGGTTCGCCGCTGCCGCCCGTCGACTGCGTATTTCACCACCAAGCGTGACGCGCGCCATTGCGGCGATGGAGGAGCGGATTGGCACCCAGCTGTTGTCGCGCACCACCCGCAATGTGTACCTGACCGAAGCGGGGCAACGCTACCTGGAAGATTGCCGGCGGATCCTGAGTGAACTCGATGAAGCCGAGGAGGCCGCTGCCGGCAGCTATTCGATTCCTTGCGGGTATCTGACGGTCACCGCTCCGGTGCTGTTTGGTGAGCTGTACATCGCGCCTTTGCTGACGGATTACCTGGATCAATTTCCCTCGGTACACCTCAACGCCTTGTTGGTCGACCGCGTGGTGAACATCGCCGACGAAGGCATCGACGTGGCGATCCGCATCGGCCATTTGCAGGAAAACAATCAGCACGCCATCAAGGTAGGTGAAGTACGGCAGGTGATTTGTGGCGCCCCGGCCTATTTCCAGCGACATGGACGACCAACCCATCCTGGCGAGTTGAGCAAGGCCAATATCGTGATGTCTTCGGCCAGTCATTTGCTGAGCCACTGGCAGTTCATGGACGAAGCCAATTCGCTGAGCCTGCGCTTTGATCCACGCCTGGTGGTGACCGCGAATCAGGCGGCAATCAACATCGCCTGCCAGGGTTGGGGCGTGACCCGGGTCTTGTCCTATCAAGTGGCCCGGCAGGTCGCCGACGGCGAACTTGAGGTGGTGCTCAAGGCGTTCGAGCCGCCAGCGTTGCCGATTCACGTGGTGTATCAGAAGAGCAATCGAGTGCCGGCCAAGGTGCGCACGTTCGTGGACTTCCTCGCTGATCGGTTGGGGGACGACGTCACGCTCAAGCCTGTCGTAAAAGGCATCGCCTGATGGCTCGCCACCATGAAATGCTGATGTTCCATGCGCTGTCGCAGTGCTCCAGTCTCGCTTCGGCAGCCCAGCGCCTCAACGTTTCCGGACCGACCGTGATGCGTGCCATCGCTCGGCTGGAGGCGCGACTGGGTGTGCAGTTACTGTCACGCAGCACGCGCGGGGTCGTGCTGACTGAAGCCGGGATCGGCTTCATGGCTGACTGTTCACGGATCCTCAAGGCGATTGACGAGGCCGAGACGTCTGCCAAGGGGCGGCATGTCCAGGCCCAAGGCAACCTGACGATCCTGTTGCCCTTGCTGTTCAGCCGCTATGTCATGGCCCCGGTGCTGGCCGGCTACATGGATCAGTACCCCGAGATCAGGATATTTGCCCACTTCCACGATCGTTTTCCGAACATGCATGAGGAAGGGCTGGATGTGGCGGTGCTGGTGGGGCATCTGCCCAATTGCTCATTGATCGCACGACCGGTCGGCAGCGTTCGTTCGCTCGTCTGCGCCAGTCCCGGCTACCTGGCGACTCATGGTGAACCGGTTGTGCCGCAGGATCTGCACAATCATCGACTGATCGCCACGCAGGCCAACCAGGATTGGGTCCACTGGCCTTTCCAGCAGCAAGCCAACGGCCTCAAGGCACGCACCCGGCTCAGCTGCGCCACGCTACAGGCGGCCATCGACGCCGCGGCTCATGGGGCTGGGTTGATGCGCTGCTTGAACTATCCACTGTACGACTATCTGAACAGCGGGCGCTTGCGCCGGGTTCTGCAACCCTATGAACCGCCCTCGATACCGGTTCATGTGGTCTACCGCGAAAGACGCAAGGCGCCGATGCGGGTGCGCAGTTTCGTGGACTACATCGTCGAGCACCTGCGCGAGCACCCGGCGCTGCGAGCGGATGTTTCTTGAACGTCAGTTCGTGCTTGGGCCCTGGATCCCGCGGCGCACGCGTCCTGGCGCCTCGCCGAAGACTTCCTTGAATTTCTTGCTGAACGCGGCCTGGGATTGGTAGCCGACCTGTACGGCAATATCGCTCAGTCCCAAGTGTGAGTGACTGAGCAGGCTGAAGGCCAACTCCATGCGTACTTGCGTCAACAGCACCCACGGCGAGACGCCGGCCACCTTGACGAATGCGCGCATGAAATTGGCCCGGGACATGCTCGCGATGTCCGCCAGGCCTTGGATGGTCCACTCGTGGGCAGGGTCCGCCAGCATGGCCTGCCAGACCCGGCCCAGACGCTTATCGCCGAGCAGGGCCAGCGAGCCGCTGTCCTGTCCCTGGCTGGCCAGATGCGCACGCAGAATCAGGGTGAACAGCGCCTGTGACAGGGCATCGAGCAAGAAGCGCGCGCCGACCTTATCTCCATCCGCTTCTGCGCGCATGACCGCCACCAGCGCCGGCAACGGCCCATTGGCCGGAAATGCGCCGCTGGGAATCACCAGGGTCGCCTTGGAACTGACAGCGCAGGTCCAGGCTGCCGCGTACGTTGGCCAGGCTGATGAGTTTATCGATCGCATTCATTTGAGCGTTTCGCCAAAAAACCTGAGCGCATTGAACAAACCCGAGTGGCGCCAGGGTGAAAAACTGAGGGCGTCAAAACAGTACACCCAACCCACTCAGGAGTTAATGCCATGTTCAATAACTGGTCCGAATTGTTGCCCACCATTCAGAAAGCTTTTGGCGCGCTGGGTCGCAGCAACCCGAAAATGGTCAAGGCCTATATGGCGCTAGGAGAAGCTGCCAGCGAAAACAATGTACTCGATGCCAAGACCCGCGAACTGATCTCGATCGCCATCGCCGTCACCACCCGCTGCGACGGTTGCATCGCCGCCCACACGGACGCGGCGATCAAGGCCGGCGCGAGTCGCGAGGAGGTCGCAGCGGCCCTGGCAACTGCGATTTCGTTGAATGCGGGGGCGGCCTATATCTACTCGCTGCGGTCGCTTGAAGCGTATGACATGTTGAAAGCGTCGGTGTGATTTGTATGGGGGGCATATCCGTTGCTGCGGTAATGGTTGCTGGCGGTTCCGCTCTTACAGCGGCTCACTTTTGAGAAGCGCAAAAGTAAGCAAAACGCTCTTGCCCCACCACTTGGTGCCTCGCCTAGGCTCGGCATCCATGCCGGGTTGCCCACTGCGCAATACCTTCGTTCAGCCAGCGTGGTTAACGGGGCGCCCGAGATCAACGTCCACCACGAGGCGGCCTTATAGCCGACCTGGTTCTTTGGTGGAACCGCGTTTCTCCTGTGGGAGCGGGCTTGCTCGTGAAGTTTACGGTGATGTTGGATGTGTCGGCCTCATCGCGAGCAAGCTCGCTCCCACAGGTTTTTGTGTCGTGCGCAGATGCTATGAACACCCGCAAACCCATGTGGGAGCGAGCCTGCTCGCGAAAGCGGTGGTTCAGTTTGCGGTGATGTTGGCTATGCCAACGCCTTCGCGAGCAAGCCCGCTCCCACAGGAGAAACGCGGTCCATCAAGAGCCAGGTCGGCTACTAGGCCGCCTCGTGGTGGACGTTGATCTCGGGTACACCGAGCCTAAGCGAGGTGCCAAGTGGTGGGGCAGAAGCGCTTTGGTTATTTTCGCGCTTTTCGAAAGTGACCCGCTGTAAGAGCGGAACCGCCAGCAGCCGTTACCGCAGCAACGGATATACACACAACATCCCTCAAAAACGGAAAATCAAAATCCCGGCAAGCTTCTTTGGGTGCCATCAGCTGCGATTGTTTCAGATTAAGCAATCAAGTCATGTAATTCCTGGGCATTCTCTAAAACCCGTCCGCCAGTGAAACTGATCCCAGAAGCGATTGACCGTTTCGGGTCGTCGCAGCGCTCTCCATTCACCGGGAGATTCCCATGATCGACACGACTTGCACCGGCAGCCTTTGGCCCGATACCTCCATTGTGATTTACCCAGAGCACGAAAGCGGATTCCTGTTGCCCCAATTGATGGGCGCCTTGGCAAGCGAGTTTGCAGGTTTCGTTTCGAACGACCTGTGTCAGCAACGCGCCCACGGCACATTTCTGGCGAAGACTGGCGCCTTTGTGAGGCAGGTGCTGAAGCAAACGCCGATCGGCTGACGCAGAACCCGTGGCGAGGGAGCAAACAATGAAGCGTCGCTTCGTGCGCACTTGAAAATGGGGATGAAAGAGGTCGCTTCTTTTCCGTTCAATGGGTTCGACTTCGCTGTTTATTCGTACGTTGGCTAGGCAGGAAGCGAAAGCGAGCCATGCATTACGATCGACTAAGTCGACACCGAATCATGGCAACAGACGCAAAGCTTGTTGCCATCGAGATCTCGAAAGTAGGCGCCGTAATAGTCGGGGTGGTAGTGGGGTCTCAAGCCGGGTTCTCCCTCACACGTCCCGCCCAGTGCCAGTGCTGTTGCGTAGCTGTTCCTGACGGCTTCCCGGCTGGGCGCAAGCAGGGCAACCATCTGTCCGTTGCCGGGTTCGTGCATATTGCCGTCAAAGGGTTTTCCAATCACGAAGATCGGACGCGACGAATGCTCGGCAACCCAGCCAGCCCAGCCTTTGTGGACGTCGCTAAATTTCAATGTCAGGCCCAGCCCGGCCATGACCTTTGAATAGAACCCGAAGGCACGATCAAAATCGGCGATACCTAGAAAAACATGCGAGATCATGATGGCTACCGTTTTGGCTGCGGGTGCGAGGGTTGTTTGAAATTCCAGCCTACGCTGCCACAGGAGTCATCGCGCTGCCAAGTCCGGGCGGTTAGCGCTGCGGCTCAGACGCTTGGCGCGTGGCCTGCCAGCGCTGGTTTCCAACTCATGCGAGCCCAGGCGTCACACGGCGATGAGGCCGTGGACCTGTTTTCCCGTGCGACGCAACAGTATTCTCGGCTGTAGAACCGATCTAGGGACTGCTGCGCAGTCCAGCGGGAGCAAGCTCCCTCGCCACGGGGGGCGCTCGTACTCAAAATGAAGTCGAACGCTGCTTTTGTGGCGAGGGAGCTTGCTCCCGCTGGGCTGCGTAGCAGCTCCAAGACCGAGCCCGCTAAACGATCAAGCCGACAGCGGCGGCGTCCGCGGCGGGACCAGGCGTTTTGAACCAATCGATTCAAACGCCGAAGCCAATCGCAACAGCTTCGAATCATCATAGGCACGCCCGGCAAACGTCAGCCCCACCGGCATGCCGATGTCCGCCATGACACCCATCGGCACGGTAACAGTGGGCACGCCCAGATGGCGGATGGCGAGGTTGCCATTGGCGACCCAGACTCCGTTGCTCCAGGCGATATCGGCAGACACCGGGTTGACGTCAGCATCGGCCGGGCCGACGTCGGCGACGGTCGGGAAGATCACCGCGTCCAGGCCCAGCCGCTCCATCCAGTCCTCCAGATCGATTCGACGTGTCTCTTCAAGCCCCCGCAGGCCGTCGGGCAGGGTCGGGATCTGGTCCCAGGGCGTGATGCCGCGCTGGGCCATCTTCACGTACTCATCCATGCCGGCGGCCAGATCATCCTCTCGGTTGGGCAGGGTGCCCGGGTCGTGGGGGAAGATCTTCGGTCCGTCGACGTCGGCCAGACGATTCAACGTTGGATCGCCGTTGGCCCGCAGGAAATCATCGAACGCCCAGGCCGACAGGTCCCACAACTCATGGTGCAGGAACTCTTTGGAAACCAGGCCGCGGGTGAACACCGTGGGTGCGCCAGGACGATCGCCCTCGCAGTTGGACACCAGGGGGAAATCCACCTCGACCACTTCGGCGCCGCAGGCATCAAGCGCCTTGCGCGCTTGCTCCCAGAGCTCGATCACCGAGGCGCGGGTGATGATTCGCTGCCCCGTCGGGCCGCCGATGCCGGGGGCTTCGGCTGTGCCTGCTTCAGGGTCAGCGTTGATGTACATCCGAGGAACGCCGAACCGAATGCCGGCCAGTGTCCCCGGGTTGCTGGCAAGGCTCGGATACGAGGCCGGACGAACCGAATCGACGCTCGGAATCGGCACCCAGGGTTGCAGGCGCCACAGGTCGCCACGGGTGTCCGGGTCATTGGCGACCACCACGTCCAGCACTTCCAGCAGGTCGGCCATGGTCCTGGCGTAGGGCACGACGACGTCCATTGTCGGCGTCAACGGCCAGTTGCCACGCACCGAGATCACGCCGCGCGACGGTGTATACGCGCACAAGCCATTGTTCGACGCCGGACCGCGTCCGCTCGACCAGGTTTCTTCCGCAAGGCCGAACGCCGCGAAACTGGCGGCGGTTGCCGTGCCCGCACCGTTCGAGGAGCCCGAGGCAAAAGGCGCGGTGAGGTAGTCGCCGTTGTACGGGCTTTCGGCACGGCCATACACCCCGCGCTGCATGCCGCCGTTGGCCATGGGCGGCATGTTGGTCTTGCCCAGGCAAATGGCCCCGGCGGCGCGAAGCCGTTCGATGGTGAACGCATCGCGATAAGCAACCAGGTCCTTGAACGCCGGGCTGCCGGAAGCGGCAGTGAGCCCCTTGACCAGGTAACTGTCCTTGGCCGTGTAGGGAATGCCATCGAGCGGACCCAGGGTCTGGCCGTTGGCCCGACGGGCATCGCAGGCCCGGGCTTCTTGCAATGCATCGGGGTTGCGCACCACCACCGCGTTGAGGGCTGTGGGCGTATCGGGGCCGTCGTAGGCATCGATCCTGGCGAGGTAAGCCTGGACAAGCGCTACCGCCGTGGTCTGGCCCGATTCCAGCGCGGCGCGCAGTTGGGCAATGGAAACTTCGGTGATGTCGATCATGCAGTTACCGCCGCGGCAGGAGGATGACGGGGTGTGCGGGTCCGTTGAGGTTGGGGCCTGGCACGTCAGGGTCATCTCAAAGTGGATATTTATCGGGTTTTGCCTACTGTACTACGGAAAAACGATCAAGGGCAGCCCGGTTTTGACCGGACTATTTGTCGAACGAACCCAAAATTTGCCACCTTCAGACTTCGTTAAGAAACGGCCCCGATACTTTCTCCCAATAGCCCGAGGGAGAACGTTGACCCATGCCCGATTTCGACTGGAACATCCACCTGCCGCTGACCTTTGGCGACGCCGGCCCGCCGGTTCGTCACTTGCACCGGGCTTTGCCGGAACAACCTCGGCGAGCTGAGTTCGAGGCGTTCATCCAGCAGCGTTTTCGCCAGGTCCACGGCGCCGATATTCGTCACTTCATGCCGGAGCTGTTCGGGCTCGACGATGTCCACGGCACGCTCTGCGCAGCCGCTGGTGTGCGCCGGGCCGCTCAGGGGCCGCTGTTTCTCGAACGTTATCTGGACAACCCCATCGAGCCCTTGATCAGTGCCGCCGCCGACCGTGCGGTGGACCGCGCCGGCATCGTCGAGGTTGGCAACCTGGCCGCCAGCGACACGGGCAGCGCCCGGCTGAGCATCATCGCGATCACTTATCTGTTGGCCATGGGCGGCCTGGAGTGGGTTGCGTTCACTGGCAACATCGGCCTGGTCAACAGCTTCCATCGCCTGGGCCTCAAGCCGGTGACCCTGTGCCCGGCCGACCCGCAGCGCCTAGGCGAGGACCGCCATCTATGGGGGCGCTATTACGAAAGCCAGCCGTGGGTTCATGTCGGGAACATCCGCGCCGGTTTCATTCATCTGCGCAATAGCGGCCTGTTCAATCGCCTGGGACTGCCGACGGACCTCGGAGAAACCAGCCATGTCGCCTGAAATGGAACGCTTCAAGCGTACCTTGCGCGGTCATGCCGAGCGCAGGGGCCATGCCGTGGCACTGTGGGGCGACGGCTCGCAGCTCGACTACGCGACGCTTTATTCCGAAGTGGTGTACCGCCAGCAACGCCTGCGCGATGAACACATCAGTGTTGTTGCCCTGGCCCTGGACAACGGCATCGAAGCGATACTCTGGGACCTTGCCGCACTGTTCGAAGGGCTGACCTGCGTCATCCTGCCCGGTTTTTTCAGCCAGGCTCAACGTCGGCACTGCCTGGAACAGAGCCAGGCCGAGCGAGTGATTGCCGAGCCTGCGTTCGAGGCGGAACTGCAAGCTGCCGGATACCAGCACAGTGGCGAATTCTGGCGGCGGCACTTCGACGGACCGAGCCGTCTGCCGGCAGGCACCGCCAAGCTGACGTTCACCTCCGGTACCACCGGCACGCCCAAAGGCGTTTGCCTGAGCGCCGACAGCCTGTTGCGGGTGGCCCGTGAACTGGAGCAGGCCAGTCAACCGGTCGAGGCCAGGCATCACCTGGCGTTGCTGCCCCTGGCGATTCTGCTGGAAAACCTTGGTTGCTACGCGGCGTTGTATGCCGGTGCCATGCTGAGCCTGCCCAGCCAGAAGACCCTCGGCATCCAGGGCGCCAGCGGGGTCGACCCGGTGCGCCTGCTGGGATGCCTGGCGGCGCGTCGGGCGCACAGCCTGATCCTGGTTCCGCAACTGCTGTTGATGTTGGTCACGGCCGCCGAACAGAAGCTGTTCAACCCGCACCTCGTGCGATTCGCCGCCGTTGGCGGGGCACGGGTGTCCCACGATTTGTTGCAGCGAGCCCGGCGGGTTGGCCTGGCGGTGTTTGAAGGCTATGGGCTGTCGGAATGCGCCTCGGTGGTCTGCCTCAATCGGCCACAGGCTCATCGTGCAGGCAGTGTCGGCCAGCCGCTGCCCCATGTGGAGGTGCGCTTGGCCGATGACGGCGAAGTCCTGATCAAGGGCTCGACGCTGCTCGGTTACCTGGGGGAGTCACCGCACGCCAGCGAATGGTGGCCCAGCGGCGACCTGGGTGAGTTCGACGAAGACGGTTTCCTTTACCTGCGCGGGCGCAAGAAGCACCAGTTCGTGACCAGTTTCGGTCGCAACGTGAACCCCGAATGGGTTGAAGCCGAACTCACCCAGGGCGGTGACATTGCCCAGGCCTTCGTTTATGGCGAAGCCATGCCGCACAACCATGCACTGCTCTGGCCCGCCCGCGCCAACTGTACCGATCAAGCGTTGGAACTGGCCGTGGCCAAGGCCAACGACACGTTGCCCGATTACGCACGGGTCCATCGCTGGACGCGCCTGGACCAACCCTTCAGCGCTGCCAACGGCATGCTCACCGCTAATGGCCGGCCACGCCGGGAGGCCATCGTCGAGCATTACCGCGCGCAGCTCACTTCATCTGTCTTGTCCGAGGAATCCCCATCATGAGTTTTTTTGACACGTTGCAAGAAGCCACCCAGCAAGAACGCCAGACCCTGTTCAATCTGCCGATCATCCGTGACGCTCTCAACGGCCAGGTCAGCCTGACCAGTTACCGGGGCTTCCTGATCCAGGCGTATTACCACGTGCGCCACACCGTACCGTTGATGATGGCTTGCGGGGCGCGCCTGCCAACGCACCTGGAATGGCTGCGCAAGGCCGTGTGCGAATACATCGACGAAGAGTACGGCCACGAGCAATGGGTGCTGGATGACATTGCCGTGTGCGGTGGCGATAAGGAAGCGGTGCGCAACGGCCAACCTTCGTTGCCCATTGAGCTGATGGTCAGTTACCTCTACGACTTGATCGCCCGAGGCAACCCGGTAGGCCTGTTCGGCATGGTCAATGTGCTGGAGGGCACCAGTATCGCCCTGGCGACCCATGCCGCCGACAGTATCCGCGAGCGCCTGGAGTTGCCGCCCACGGCGTTCAGCTACCTCAGCTCCCATGGAACGCTCGACATCGAGCATATGCAGACCTATCGCGGCCTGATGAATCGGCTGGACGATCCGGCGGACCAGGCTGCGGTGATCCATGCCTCCAAGGTGGTGTACCGCTTGTACACCGACATGTTCCGCGGCCTGCCGCGCGACGGGGAGCATGAACATGCGCTTGTGTGATGCGCGTGTCGTGCTGACCGGCGCCAGCGGCGGAATCGGCCAGGCCATCGCCGCCGCCCTGTGCGCCAGTGGCGCGCGGGTCCTGGCCGTGGCCAGGCATCACGAAGCCTTGCAGCCGTTGCTGGAGCGTTATCCGCAGCACTTGAGCTGGGTCGAAGCCGACCTGACCTTCCTCGCCGACCGGCGCAAAGTGCTGGTCGCCGCCGAGGCCCAGGGCGGCATCAACCTGCTGATCAATGCCGCCGGCGTGAACCACTTCGCCATGCTCGAACAACTCGACGACAGTGAGATCAACGCCATGTTGGCGCTGAACATCAGCGCGCCGATCTGCCTGACCAAACTGCTCTTGCCGCTGCTCAAGCAGGCTGACAGCGCGATGGTGGTCAACGTTGGCTCGACCTATGGATCAATCGGCTACCCCGGCTATGCCAGCTACTGCGCCAGCAAGTTTGCCTTGCGCGGTTTTTCCGAAGCCTTGCGCCGGGAGTTGGCCGATACCCGTGTCGGGGTGCTCTACGTAGCGCCCCGGGCCACCCGTACCTCGATGAACAGCCCGGCAGCCGATGCGCTCAACCAGGCCCTCAAGGCCAACGTTGACGACCCGAAAACCGTGGCGGCGGCGGTGATCCACGCGATTATCGGCGACCGTCGCGAGCTGTATCTGGGCTGGCCCGAACGCTTTTTCGTCGGCCTCAACAGCCTGCTGCCCAACCTGGTGGACCGTGGCCTGCGCAAGCAATTGCCGCTGGTGCGCCGCCTCAGTCACAAACCTGAAAACGAGCACCTCAAGCCATGAAAAAACCCCTCGCTTACCTATTGATCGGCACCCTGAGCCAAAGCGTCTGGGCCTTGGAGGCGGCCGACCAGCAACGTCTCAGCGACATCCAGCAGAGCTGGGCCCACATTCAATATGAAGTGCCCGAAGGTCAGCGCGCCGATGCGTTCGAAAAACTCGCCGTCCAGGCATCGGCGTTCAAGCAGGAGCGCCAATCGGTGGCCGAAGCGTGGATCTGGTCTGGCATCGTCAACAGCAGTTGGGCCGGTGCCAAGGGTGGGATCGGTGCGCTGGGCAAGGTCAAGGATGCCAAGGGCGACCTTGAAAAAGCCCTGACCCTGGACCCCAAGGCCCTGCAAGGCTCGGCCTACACCAGCCTCGGTGCACTCTACGACCGGGTGCCGGGCTGGCCCCTGGGTTTCGGCGACTCGGACAAGGCCGAGCAATTGCTCCAGCAGGCTTTGCAACTCAACCCGAACGGCATTGACAGCCTGTACTTTTGGGGCGATCACCTCTACCGTCAGAAGCGCTACAGCGAAGCCAAGGCAGCGCTGCAAAAAGCCTTGCAGGCAGCGCCGCGGCCGGGTCGGGAAACGGCCGATGCCGGACGCCGCAAGGAGATCGACGCGTTACTGGTGGATGTGAACAAGCAACTGAACTGACAGGAGCGTATGTGCGTTTATTACTGATCGAGGACGACGTGGCCTTGGGCGAGGGCATCCATCAGGCCCTGAGTCGCGAAGGCTATACCGTCGACTGGGTACAGGACGGCAGCAGCGCCTTGCATTCGCTGCTCAGTGAAACTTTCGACCTGGCGGTGCTTGACCTTGGCTTGCCACGCATGGACGGCCTGCAAGTGTTGCGACGCTTGCGTGACAGTGGCTCCAACCTGCCGGTGCTGATCCTCACCGCCCGGGATGCCACCGAGGATCGCATCGCCGGATTGGACGCAGGGGCCGATGATTATCTGGTCAAGCCCTTCGACCTGGCGGAGCTCAAGGCCCGGCTACGGGCCTTGTTGCGCCGCAGCGCCGGCCGCGCCCAGGCGTTGATCGAACATGCCGGCATCAGCCTGAACCCCGTTACCCAACAAGTCAGTTACCAGGGCAAGCCGGTGGCCCTGACCCCCAAGGAATATCAACTGCTCCATGAACTGCTCTCGCCGCCGGGCCGCGTCATGACTCGCGATCATCTGATGCAGTTGCTCTACGGCTGGAGCGAGGAGGCCGAGAGCAACACGCTGGAAGTGCACATCCATCACCTGCGCAAGAAATTCTCCACCGACCTGATCCGCACCATTCGCGGGGTCGGTTACCTGGTGGAGGAGCGTCGATGAGCTCGATCCGGCGTCGTACGCTTACGTTGATTCTCGGCCTGCTGTTTCTTGGCCTGTTGATCATCACCGTATTCAACCTGCATGACAGCAACCACGAAATCGCCGAGGTCTACGATGCCCAGTTGGCGCAGAATGCCCGGCTGTTGCAGGGCGTGATGCGCATGCCGATGGCGAGCAAGGAGCACGCCGAACTGTATCAGGCGTTCAATTCGGCGTTGGGGCAGGCAGTGCCCAAAGTCGACGGTCATCCCTATGAAAGCAAGATCGCTTTCCAGGTCTGGAACTCACAAGGGTCGGTGTTGGTGCATACGTCCAGCGCACCGTCGTTCACCTCACCGCCGAGCGCGCCTGGCTTCAGTGAGGTCGTGGACCAGAAAAACCGTAAGTGGCGGGCGTTCGTCCTGGATGACGCGCAATACGGCTTGAAGATCTGGGTGGGCGAGCGTGATGACGTGCGTGCCGACCTGGTCGATCGCATTGTCCGTCACACCGTCATCCCCAACCTGATTGGCAGCGTGGTGCTTGCCGCAGTGATCTGGCTGGCCATCGGCTGGGGCCTTAAACCCCTGGTCGATATGGCGGCGAAGTTGCGTGCCAGGCATCCCGGCTCACTTGAACCCTTGCAAATGATGCCGCTCCCTACGGAGCTCGAGCCCATGCAGGCGGCACTCAACCGTGTGTTGGCGCAGATCCAGGAGCTGATGGGCCGTGAGCGGCGTTTCATTGCCGATGCCGCCCATGAAATGCGTACGCCCTTGGCCGTGTTGCGGGTGCATGCACAGAACCTGATGGAGGCGGGGAGCGAGCAAAGCCGTCGCGAGTCCCTGGAACACCTGATCGCTGGCGTCGATCGCACCACGCGTTTGGTCAATCAACTGCTCACCATGGCGCGGCTCGAACCGCAGGCAGGTGTTCCGACGCCTGCGGTCATCGACCTGCCCGCCACGGTTCGTGCGAGCCTGGTTCAACTGACGCCCTGGTTGTTGAGCAAGGGGCTCGAGCCGGTGCTGGACGTCAGCGATGACATCGGCCCGGTTCGAATCGACCCGGTGGCCATCGACATCGCCTTGAACAACCTGGTGACCAACGCGGCTAATTTTTCGCCGGCCAACGGCACGATCACCGTACGCCTGGCCAGGAAGGGCGATCACTACGAGCTGTCCGTCGAAGACCAGGGGCCGGGTATCGACGAGGCCGAGCGTGAGCGGCTCTTCGAGCGGTTCTACAGCCGCGGCAATGACCAAGGGGCGGGGTTGGGCCTGACGATCGTGCGCACCATCGCGGATCGTCTGGGAGGGCGCATACGCTTGGAAAATCGCACCGAGGGTGGGCTGTGCGCGACCTTGGAAATAGGGCGCTTCTAAGCGGTTTCCCGACACCATGACAGGTGGTCGGCCCCATGCGGTGCTTCAAGCAGGCGCATCGGCCGTGGATTGTCCGGCGAGAAAGGCGACTATCTCGGTTGAGTGAGTCTGTTGCAGGACTCCAAGGGTGACTGGCAAGGTCTATGGCCGTTCCAGGAGAACGGCCATAGCGCGTCTCAGCAACGTTTGCAGGTCTTGATGCCCAACAACGAATAGATCGGGCAGAAGCGCATGAAACCGGTGGCCAATGGCACCAGGCCGATCCAGCCCCACGCGCCGATCAAGCCCGTCAGGCTCAGGATGATGAGGACAAGCCCCGCGGCAATACGTGCGCCCCGGTCAATGGTTCCAATGTTGGCTTTCATGACAATCTCCCGATCAATGGCCGCGCCGGGTTTCCAGCGCGGTGAACAACAACATGCCCGCCAACATGGCCAGCATGAACACAAAGGCCTGCCAGTGCCCGGTCAGCAGGATGGCCACGGCGGGGCCAGGGCAGATGCCGGCGATGCCCCAGCCGATGCCAAACATCAGGCTGCCACCGATCAGGCGTGGGTCCAGTTCTCGCTTGACCGGCAACTGCATGGGGCTGCCCAGCAGCGACTGAGTCTGTTGGCGCGCCCAGGCCAGGGGGACGATGGCGGTGCCAATCGCCCCGATCATCACCAGCGCCAGGGACGGATCCCAGGCGCCGGCCAGGTCCAGGAAACCCAACACTTTTTTCGGGTTGGCCATGCCTGCCAGGAGCAGCCCGAGGCCAAAGAGCAGGCCGGCGATGAATGCCGTCAGTTTGCGCATGTTCAAACCCCCATCACGTGACGCAGGACAAATACCGTGGCGAAACCGCTGAGCATGAAACACGCCGTGGCGACCATCGAGCGCGGTGAAAGGCGCGATAGGCCACACACGCCATGGCCACTGGTGCAGCCCGAACCGTAACGAGTGCCGATCCCCACCAATAGGCCCGCGACAGTGAGGCCGAACCAGCCGTTCTGGAACTCGATCGACGGCAAGGTGGCAAACACGCCCCATAACAGCGGCGCGACGAGCAGGCCCAGGAGAAACAGAGCCTTCTCGCCCAGCCCTTCACTGCCACGCTGCAGCAGGCTGCCGATCAGCCCGCTGATGCCGGCGATCCGGCCGTTGGCAACCACGAACAGGCTGGCCGCCAAGCCAATCAACATGCCGCCGGCCAGGGATGCCCACGGCGTAAAGTTGAGCCAGTCAATATTCATCAGTGTTCTCCGCTACACATCGATGATTTTCCACCCGGTTATTCAACCCAGGACCTTTACCAGCAGGGCGACCGCTACCAGCGTCGACACCAGGGCGAAGCCTCTTTGCAGATAGGGTTCCGGCAACCTCGTGGCGACCAGGCGCCCGCCGAGCATGCCGACGATGGCACCCATGGAAAAGGGTAGCGCTATGGGCCATTGCAGGTGGCCCATCGCCGAACTCGCCAGCACCCCGGACATGGAAACCAAAGCGATGACGGTCAGCGACGTGGCGAGCACCGACTGGGTGGTCAAATTGGTGTACCGCTGGAGCGCCGGAACCATGACGAAACCACCGCCGACGCCGAGCAACCCGGATAGAACCCCGGCGACCATGCCCGAAGCCGTGAGCGCCCACGCACAAGGGCCGGTCCAGTTCAGCTTGCCGCGATTTTCGTCCAGGACACAGGGCGGCGGCTTGCGTGTTTCGCAGGCCTTTGCCCCGACATGAGACGGCAGTGATTTTTGAAAGGCCCGGAACGCCACGTACATCAGCAACAAGGCAAACAGGATCGTCAGCGGACGGTTGGGCGTGCGCTGCGCCAACCAAAGGCCCAATGGCGAGCAGATGACCCCCGCACTGGCCGTCAGCAGTGCGGCCTTGTAGCGCACGATGCCATTGCGCAGGCCCATCACGGCGCCCAGGGTGGCGGCCAGGCCCACCGCCAGCAAACCAATGGGCCCGGCTTCGGCCATGCCCATGCCCACGCCAAAAACCAGGAACGGGACGGCGAGTATGCCGCCACCGGCACCGGTCAGCGCCAGGATCACGCCCACCGAAAAGCCCAGTACCAGGACGGTAATCATCTCGGTCTCCTGGAGCAGAGGTTTGATTTCATAGGTCCGCCAGTTCAGGTTTTGCCAGCCATTCACGGCCCTTGAGCATGGCTTTCCAGTACAGCGGTGGAAGAATGCGCTCTTTAAGTAGCCAGGCGAGTCTCGAAGGCCGAGTACCGTCGATCAGCCCGGACGGGAAGCTGGGGGCAAGCTTGCCGCCGTAGGTGAATTCAGCGAGAACGACTTTGCCTCGCTCCACGGTCAGCGGGCAGGAACCGTAGCCGTCGTAATGGGCGCTGCCCTTGGCCTTGCCCATGGCCGCCAGCACATTATGGGCGACCACGGGCGCCTGCTTGCGCGCCGCCGCTGCGGTTTTTGCGTTGCTGGTATTGGTCGCATCGCCCAATGCGTGAATATTCGCCCAGGTCTTATGCCGCAAGCTGTCGGGATCGACATCAATCCAGCCCGCCCCATCGGCCAGAGGGCTTACACGGATAAAATCCGGCGCCACCTGGGGAGGTACCACATGCAGCAGGTCGAAGTCGTGCGTCACCAGGTGAGTACTGCCATCGACCTTGACGCACCTGAAGGTCGCCGTTTGTGCCGGTCCATCGACCGACGTTAGCGTGCTGCCGAAATTCAGGTCGATTCCATAGGCGCGGACGTATTCCATCAGGGCCGGCACGTAGTCGGGAACGCCGAACAGGACTGTCCCGGCGGTGCAGAAGTCGATCTCGATATCGCCGAGTACGCCTTGGCGCCTCCAGTGGTCGGCGCACAGGTACATCGCTTTTTGAGGGGCTCCAGCGCATTTGATCGGCATGGGGGGCTGCGTGAAAATCGCCCGGCCACTGCGCAGTTGCTGCACCTGTTCCCAGGTGTAGGGGGCCAGGTGGTACAGATAGTTCGAGGTGACGCCGTTGCGCCCCAGTGTCTGCGGTAAGCCTTCAATGGCATGCCAATCCAGTTTAAGGCCCGGGCACACGATCAACTGCTCGTAGCGGACCACGCGGCATCCATCGAGAATAATGGCGTCGTTTTCAGGTTCGAAGGCCGCAACAGCCGCTTTGATCCAATGCACGCCCCGGGGAATGGTCGCGCCCATCGTGTGGGCCGTTCTGTGCGCGTCGAAGACGCCACCGCCGACGAGGGTCCAGCCGGGCTGGTAATAATGCACATCCGCCGGATCGATAATGGCAATGTCCAGGTCTGGCTCGCGGGCCAATAGGCTTGAAGCTGCCGCGATGCCCGCCGCGCCGCCGCCGACAATGACCACGGCATGCCGGGCTTCGGCCACGCCAACAGGCGTGCGTCCCTCGTTGGCAATTCTGCGGATGACGCCTTTCATGTCGAAACCGGCTTTCCTGGCGGCTTCGACAATTTTTGGCAAGGGTTGCTGGCCGGCCTGGGACAGTGCCCACATCGTCGTCGAGCGCATGCCGGAGCGGCAATACGCCAACACTGGCTTGGGCAAGGACTCGAGCAATTTGCCGAAGGCAACGCCCTGTTCGTCGGTCACCTTGCCGGACTCTGCGGCAAGGTAATGCGCCTCGATGCCCATCGCTTGTGCCGCACGCTGGATGTCGGCAAACAAAGGTTGATCGCTGCCTTCGCCATCAGGCCGGTTACAGATGATGGCGCGAAAGCCGCTGGTTTTGATCTCACTCATTTGGTCGGGATGAATCTGCCCTGAGATCGAGAGGCCGGACGCAAGGTGGCGGATGTCCATGACTGTCTCCGTGATGACGGTTTTTCTTATGAGAGGGGGCGGGTCTTCAGAGCCGATTGAGTGGGATTTTCAGGTAGCACGTGCCGTTCGATTCCGGCTCCGGGAAATGCCCGGCCCGCATGTTGACCTGGACCGATGGCAGGATGAGCGTCGGCATGTCCAGCGAGGCATCGCGCTGGGTGCGCATCGCTACGAATGCTTCTTCACTGATGCCGTTACGGACGTGGACATTGTCGGCCCGTTGCTCGGCGACGGTGCTGGAAAATTGCACCTCGCGGCCACCCGGTTGGTAATCGTGACAGGTGTAGAGGAGGGTGTTGGCCGGCAGGCTCAAGACCTTGTTGATGGATCGGAACAAGGTATGCGCGTTGCCACCGGGGAAATCACACCGTGCGGTACCGTAGTCGGGCATGAACAAGGTGTCGCCAACGAATGCCGCCGTTTCCTGGCCGTCGCTGATGACGTACGTCATGCAGGCAGGGGTGTGGCCCGGTGTGTGGAGCGCACGGCATTGCAGCGTTCCAACTGTGAACGACTCGTCATTGACGAACAGATGGTCGAACTGACTGCCATCGCGGGGCATCTGCCCACCTGTGTTGAACAGCGTGCCAAAGACTTCCTGCACGGCGGTAATCTGGCTGCCGATCCCTATCGTGCCACCGAGTTTTTCCTTCAGGTACGGGGCGGCGGTGAGGTGGTCGGCGTGGACGTGGGTTTCAAGAATCCATTCGACCTTCGCCCCCAACTCGATCACCCGGGCCATCAGCTTGTCGGCCGAGGTGGTTGTGGTACGGCCTGATTTGGGATCGTAATCCAGGACGCTGTCGATCAACGCGCACTGGCGGGTCGCTTCGTCCAGCACCAGATAGCTGACAGTGTGGGTCTCAGGATCGAAAAATCCTTCGACGTACGGTTTTACGGTCATAAACGGTCTCCTTCGGGGCTCTCAGCCGCTTGAAGAACAGACACAGCAATAATGCTGCCATGTCGATCCTGGGCGGCTTAAAAACGCTAACCGTATGATTTTATTGATTTAAATTCATAGGCGTCGACAACGCCTGTTCCGATGCCCAGACAATTAAACTGCCATTGGCAGCGTTTGTTGGCATAGTGGCAGTGTCACCCTTGCTGGATGAATCACTGGAGCCGCGATGACACACAGCCTGCCGCCCACCCAAGACCTGCTTCCGCATCCAGACCAGGTGCAGTCCCTGGTCTCGTTTCTGGAGCACGAGCCCCAGCCGATGATCGTCCTCGATCCCGATTACAACATCCTGGCGGCGAACACGGCTTACCTGCGTCAGTTCGGCAGCGCCGACAGGCCGTTCATTGGCCATAAGTGTTATCGGGTTTCCCACCACTACGATGTGCCTTGTGACCAGGCCGGTGAGAACTGCCCGATGAAAAAGGCCAGGGAGATGCGCAGTCCGGATCGGGTCTTGCACATTCATCACACCCCGCGCGGGCCCGAACACGTCGATGTGGAATTGCGCCCGATCCTCAATGAGCAGGGCGTCATCACCGCTTATGTGGAGCGCCTTACCCAGGTGCGGAGCGCATCGGCACGGCCTAGTAATGAGGGGCTGGTGGGCAGTTCGCCGGCCTTTAATCAGGCGCTGTTGGAACTGCAGCGGGTAGCGCCCTCGATGTTGCCGGTCCTGCTGCTGGGAGAGTCCGGCACAGGCAAGGAGCTATTTGCCCGTGCCGTCCATGAAACCAGTGAGCGGGCAGCCGGGCCTTTTGTCGTAGTCGATTGCTCCGGGTTGACCGAAACCTTGTTCGAGAGCGAGCTGTTCGGCCACGAGAAGGGCGCGTTTACCGGCGCCACCATGCGCAAGGTGGGCCTGGTGGAGACGGCCCAGGGCGGCACGCTGTTTCTCGATGAGATAGGCGACGTTCCCCTGGCCATGCAGGTGAAACTGTTGCGACTGATCGAGTCTGGAACCTATCGCCGTGTCGGCAGTGTGGAAACCCTGCACGCGGATTTCAGATTGGTGGCCGCGACCCATAAGCCGCTGGAGAAAATGCTCGAGAAAGGCGAGTTCAGGCAGGACCTGTACTACCGCATCAGCGTTTTTCCCATCCATTTACCGCCCTTGCGGCATCGCCTTGAAGACATCGGCTTGTTGGTGGATTCGTTCCTGCAACGCTCCGGGATCGGTAAGCGTCGACTGACCATCGATCCCGAGGCGCTGATGCAATTACAGCGGTTTTCCTGGCCGGGCAATATCCGCGAGCTGCGCAATGTCCTGGAAAGAGCTGCGCTGTTTGCCGATGACGGCGTCATTCACGCCTTGCATCTGCCCGCGCCCCCCGTGGCGTTGTTCGCCCCGGCCTTGACGCCTGCGCCCGATAGCAGGGACTTGGAACAGCTCGTGGCCACTTTCAAAGGCACCCGCAGCGAACTGGCCAGACACCTGGGCGTGAGTGAACGCACGTTGTACCGGCGGTTGAAAGAACAAGGCCTGGCCTGAGCCCCATCGAGCCTTGACTGCCAATGACTGCCAGCCCCTGGCAGTTTGGCAGGTTTTATTCCCTCCAAACCAAGCGATGAGCTTTGGCGTTTATCGCTAAATGATTGGTTTATAAGCATAAATAATAAATTCAGGCGTTGGCATGAGCCGTGCTAATGCTTGCCCCATGACTATTTCCGATAAACGACTGCGTCGCCATCTGCTCACAGCAGTGCTGATCAAACTGGTCGTGCTGACAGTGCTGTGGTGGCTGTTCATCAAGGATTCGCGCGTCAGCGTCGACTCGAACACCATCAGCGACAGATTCGGCGTACCCACCTCGGCTCAAGGGGCAAGCAAGTGATCTCAGAACAACTGGTGGATCTGTCACGGCTGCAATTCGCAGCCACTGCGCTGTACCACTTTCTATTTGTGCCGCTCACCGTGGGGATGGTGTGGCTGCTGGTCATCATGGAAAGCGTCTACGTGATGACCGGCAATGTCATCTGGAAAGACATGACTCGCTTCTGGGGCAAATTGTTCGGTATCAACTTCGCGTTGGGCGTGACCACCGGCATCACCTTGGAGTTTCAGTTCGGCACCAACTGGGCGTACTACTCGCACTACGTAGGAGACATCTTCGGTGCTCCGCTGGCCATCGAGGGCCTGATGGCGTTCTTTCTTGAATCGACCATGATCGGATTGTTCTTTTTCGGTTGGGATCGCCTGAAGAAAGAACATCATTTGCTGGTCACGCTGCTGATGGCCATTGGCACAAACCTGTCGGCGCTGTGGATTCTGATCGCCAATGGCTGGATGCAGAACCCGGTGGGCTCGGAATTCAGTTACATCACCATGCGCATGGAAATGGTGGATTTCTGGGCCGTGGTCTTCAACCCGGTGGCGCAGGCCAAGTTTGTCCACACGGTGTCTGCCGGTTATGTCACCGGCTCGATGTTTGTGTTGTCGATTTCCAGTTGGTACTTGCTCAAGGGGCGTGATGTCGAGTTCGCCAAGCGCAGTTTCCGGGTGGCGGCTGCCTTCGGCCTGGCCTCGGTGTTGAGTGTCATCGTCCTGGGGGATGAGTCGGGTTACACGGTGGGCGAGGCGCAGCAAACCAAGCTGGCGGCCATGGAGGCCATGTGGGAAACCAAACCCGCGCCGGCGGGCCTGACCCTGGTGGCCAGCATCAATGAAGCCGAATCCAGGAATAACTGGGAACTCGATGTGCCGTGGATGATGGGCTTGATCGGCACGCGCTCGGTCAGCAAGCAGATTCCGGGCATCCATGACATCAAGGCGAAAAACCGCGCACGCATTCTGCGGGGCATTACTGCAGTCAATGCGCTTGAAGCACTGCGCGCCGATCGCACCGATAAGGCCGCGTTCGATACTTTCGAAGCGTACAAGGCCGATCTTGGCTTTGGCCTGCTACTCAAAAAGTACGTCGAGGATGTCAACCAGGCCACGCCAGCCATCATCGACAGGGCTGTGAACGATACCGTGCCGCGCGTGACCCCGATGTTCTGGGGGTTCCGGATCATGGTTGGCCTGGGCTTTGCCATGCTCGTGCTGTTCGGGCTGGCCTTCTGGAGCACCTTGAAGTCGAGCGGCGCACATCATCGCGGGTTACTGCGCTGCGCACTGTTGATGCTGCCTGCGCCATGGCTTGCCTGCGAACTGGGCTGGTTCGTGGCCGAGTACGGCCGCCAACCCTGGACCATCTACGGTGTGTTGCCGACCCACATGAGCGTTTCCACCCTCAGCGTCGATAACCTGTACGGCTCGCTGGCTGGGTTCGTTGTTTTCTACACGGTGCTGCTGGCGGTGGAAATGTTCCTGATGGTCAAGTTCGCCCGCCAGGGGCCCGGCAGCCTCGGTACCGGTCGTTATGTCCACGACGTCAAGTTGAAGGAGCTTCACCATGCTTGATTACTTCACGCTCAAGATCATCTGGTGGGCGCTGGTCGGCGTCCTGCTCATAGGTTTCGCCATCATGGATGGCCACGACATGGGCGTCGGCACGCTGTTGCCGTTCGTGGGGCGCAATGACATGGAGCGCCGCGTCGTGATCAACACCGTGGGCCCGCACTGGGATGGCAATCAGGTCTGGTTCATTACGGCCGGTGGCGCGTTGTTCGCCGCATGGCCGGTGGTCTATGCCACGGCGTTCAGTGGGTTTTATTGGGCGATGATCCTGGTGCTCTGGGCATTGTTCTTCCGCCCGGTGGGTTTCGACTACCGCAGCAAAATCCACAACCCGGTGTGGCGCAGTACCTGGGATTGGGGGCTGTTCGTGGGTGGGGCTGTGCCGCCGCTGGTGTTCGGCATCGCGTTTGGCAACCTGTTGCAGGGCGTACCGTTTCACTTCAATGAGTACCTGGTGTCAACGTATACCGGCAGCTTCTGGCAATTGTTCAACCCTTTCGCGCTGCTGACCGGCGTGGTCAGCAGCGCCATGATTACGCTGCAGGGGGGCACGTACCTGGCCCATCGCACCGAGGGCAGCATTCAGTCCCGTGCGATAAAAGGCGCGGTAGGCGCTGCCATCGTACTGGTGTGTTCGTTTGTCGTAGCGGGCATCTGGCTGCAATGGATCGAGGGGTATCGCATCACCTCGCTTGTGGATACCGCCGGGTTGCCTGACATTCTCGGCAAGTCGGTCGTGAGGGAGGCGGGGGCCTGGATGGCCAACTATGGCCGCTATCCTTCGCTGTGGCTGCTGCCCACGCTTGGCCTGGCCGGCGCAGCCGCTGCGGCGCTGTTGCTGATAAGGCGCCGTACCCTTTGCGCGTTCGTCGCGTCATCGCTTGCAGTGGTGGGCGTCATCAGTACGGCAGGGGTATCGATGTTCCCCTTTGTCATGCCGTCGTCATCGATGCCAGCGGCCAGTCTGACCGTGTGGGACAGTGTTTCCAGTCACCTGAGCCTGGCCATCATGTTCTGGGCCACGTTGTTCTTCATGCCATTGATCGTGATCTATACCGCTTGGGCGTATCGCGTCATGCGCGGCAAGGTCACGGCCACCCAGATCAAGGCCAACGAACATTCGGCGTACTAGTGTCGACAGAGGAGTAAAGCAATATGTGGTATTTCGCCTGGATGCTGGGAGTCGGTTTCGCACTGCTGCTGGCGATACTCAATGCGATGTGGGGTGAGAACGAGGCCGGTCGAGCCATGAGCGATCGTGACGAGGCGCAGCCATGACGCCGGATGTCGCTGACGTCCAGCCCTCGTCACGGCTACATCGGCTGAGCCTGGCCGTCGCGGTGACGATCATGCTGGCCTGTACGCTCTACCCGCCACTGATGACGGCGCCGGATGGGAAAGCCGACCATGCGCTGGCAACGGCATTGTTCATCGCCATGAGCGTGGCCTTTGTCAGAGGGGTGGGGTTCATTCCGCGCAGGCTTGTCTGGCGAAGGATGTTCTCAGGCTGGACCTGCCTGGTGGCGCTTGCGCTTGCCGGCGGGTTGAAATTCTTGCACTGAGGCCTGATGACAAGCCCCGCGATGACTACACGGTTATCGAAAACCTCACCTGCCGACGCGGCAGGTGGGGTGGGCAGCACTTGGAGGCCAGGCGCTGCCCTGGGAGCCAGGTCTAGGGAGCTGGCGTACCCATATTCTGCTGGTGCTGCATCATCTGCTCCATCATCATCTGTTGCATGCCCATGTTTCGGTCCATCATGTACTGGTGCTGCTTCATCTGCTCGGGCGTCATCTGGGAATAGTGGTTGCCCATTTGTTTCCAACCCATCATCGGGCCGTTTCCCTTCATGTGGCCGCCCATCATGCCACCCCCGCAACACCCCATCATCCCATTCATCATCTGCATGCTTTGCCGCATCGAGGCCTGGTGCTCTTGCATGAGTTTCTGGCGTTGCGCCGGATCGGTGGTTTTCTGGATCAGGCTCATTTGCTCCTGCATCTTCTTCAGGTTTTCCTGGGCCTTCGCCATATCCTGGTCAAATTGCTCGATGCTCATCGACTGCGGCGCCGGCTTGGCGGCGTCGGTGTCTTGCTGGGCAAAGGTCAGCGTGGGGAAAAGCACCGCGGTCAGAGCGAGGGCGGCGAGTCTGGGTGCGTTCATGGTTCAGTTCCTTGCAGGCTGGTGGAGCGGGGAGTGGGATCGTCACGGTTGACGATCGGACTCGGTTAAACGCAGTCGAAGCTGTTTTTCAATTTCGATGATGGCGAACAGCGCAATGCCCACCGCGATGATCAGCAGTCCGTCCTTGAAGGGGACCGCTTGGGTCGCGAACACGGCTTGCAGCGGCGGCGCGTAGGTGATGGCGAACTGGGCTACGGTCACCACCGCGATGGTCGCCCACACAACCTTCGTACCTCGAAGGCCCTTCCAGGTCAGCGACGTGCCGTAGAGATTGCGGATAAAGAACAGGTGGAAAATTTCCATCACCACCAAGGTGTTCACCGCCAGGGTGCGGGCCAGTTCGACGGAGTAGCCTCGGTCCAGAGCATAGGTAAAGATGCCGTAGACACCGCACAGGAACAGAATGGAAACCAGCACCATATGCCAGACCAGTGCGCCGCTGATCAACGGCGCCTGTCGTGAGCGCGGAGGCCTGCGCATGGTGTTGTCTTCGGTTGGTTCGAACGCCAACGCGACACCCAGCGTGATGGCGGTGATCAGGTTGATCCACAGGATCTGTATCGCTGTGACCGGCAACGTAAAGCCAAACAGCAGCGCGACAATCAAGGTCATTGTCTCGCCCGCGTTGGTGGGTAACGTCCAGCTCAGGACTTTCTTGATGTTGTCATAGACCGTCCGTCCTTCACGCACAGCAGCCACGATAGAGGCGAAGTTATCGTCCGCCAGTACCAGGTCCGCGGCTTCCTTGGCCGCTTCACTGCCTTTGCCGCCCATGGCGATGCCAGCGTCGGCGCGTTTGAGCGCTGGCGCGTCGTTGACGCCGTCGCCGGTCATCGCCACGGTCATGCCGTTGAGTTGCAGCAACGTCACCAGCCGCAGCTTATGTTCGGGGCTGGTACGCGCGAAGATGTTCACTTGCTTGAGCGATTCCCTGAGAGTGGCATCGTTCATGGCGTCCAGGTCGTTGCCGGTCAGGACCTTGTCGGGGTTGTCCAGGCCGATCTGATTACCGATGGCGCAGGCGGTGCCGGCGTGGTCGCCGGTGATCATTTTCACGACAATGCCGGCCGCCTGGCATTGCTTGATCGCCTGGATCGTTTCCGGGCGGGGCGGGTCGATCATCCCGACCAGGCCAAGCAAGGTCAGTGTCCCTTGCACATCGGCAAATTCCAGGATGGCGTGTTCGGGCGGGACTGACCTGACGGCGAGCGCCAACACACGTTGGCCTTTGCCGGCGATGGCATTGGCCTGCGCGTGCCAATAGTCGGCATCGAGCGGGGCCGTTGCCCCCAGGCTGCTGCGCTGGCGCGTGCACATGCTCAGAATCTGCTCTGGCGCGCCTTTGACATAAATCGCGGCTTGCCGGTCATGGTTGTGATGCAGCGTCGCCATGAAGCGGTGTTTGGCGTCGAACGGAATGGCATCGGTGCGGGCCCAGGTGCCGCGTTCCTCTTCGCCGTTGATGCCGGCCTTGGCGCAAAACACCAGCAATGCGCCCTCCATGGGATCCCCTTCGACTTTCCAGGTGTCTTCGTGCTGCCTCAAGCTTGCGTCATTGCAAAGGCTGGTCGCGCGCCCCAGTTCGGCCAGCACCGGGTGGTGAGAGGTGTCGATCAACTGATCGGCAAGGTTCATGTTGCCCGAGGGCTGGTAGCCGACGCCGTCGACCGTGAAAGTCAGGTCGCTGGTGACGACGGATGCCACCATCATCTCGTTACGGGTGAGGGTGCCGGTCTTGTCGGTGCAGATGACCGATACCGAGCCCAGGGTTTCGATGGCCGGCAGGCGCCGAACGATGGCGTTGCGATGGGCCATCGCCCGCACGCCCACCGCCAGGGTGATGGTGAGTACGGCGGGCAACCCCTCGGGTATGGCCGCGACTGACATGCCCACCACGACCATGAATATCTCGGTGAAGACGTAATGCCCGACAAAGTGGCCATAAGCGAGTAGCAGGCCGGCGATCAGCAATATCAATAGCGTCAGCCAGCGGGCGAAGACATCCATTTGCTGTATCAGGGGCGTCGTCAGTGGCTCCACTGCCGACAGCAGGTTGCTGATGCGCCCGATTTCAGTCGAGGTTGCCGTGGCGACAACGACTCCTGTTGCTTGTCCGCAGGTCACCAGGGTGCCACTGAAGGCCATGCAGGCACGATCACCCAGGGCCGCTTCGATGCGCACCGGTTCGGTATTTTTTTCAGCCGGTGCGGACTCTCCGGTCAGGATGGCTTCCTGGACCTGGAGCCGGTTGGCATGCAGCAGGCGCAGATCCGCCGGGACTTTGTCGCCGGCCTCCAGCAAGACGATATCGCCGGGTACCAGTTCCTCGCCTGCGATGCCCAGGCGTTCGCCGGCACGAATCACGGTTGCACGGGGCGCCAGCATGTTGCGGATGGCATCCATGGCCTGTTCGGCCTTGCCTTCCTGGACATAGCCAATGATCGCATTGGCCACCACGACAGCGAGAATGACCACCGTGTCCCACAGGTGCTGCAGCGTTGCGGTGATTGCAGCGGAACCGAGCAGCACATAAATCAGGATGTTGTGAAATTGCAGTAGAAATCGTCGCCACGCTGGCCGCCGGGCGGACGCTGACAACCGGTTGAAACCCGTACGCTCGAGCCGGGCCTGGACTTCGGCGATGTCCAGCCCGGCTTGCTCATCGACACCCAGGTGTTTGAGCGCCTGTTCGGCGGGCAACGTGTACCAGGCCAGGCCCTGCGAGGGCGTTGTCGGGTGCGCCGCTGGTATGTTGCTCGGTCGGTTCATCAGCCGCGTTCCTGTGGGTGCGGAGCGGTTGTTCTGCAGGCCATCGGCACAGCTCTGCCTTCAGCCCACCTGCTGCGGCGCAATCACCCACACGCTGCAGGGCATCTTGTACAGCAGGCCTTCCACAGTGCTGCCGATCAGCTTGTCCAGGCTGCCGTAGCGCACGCGCCCCATGACGATGACATCAATGTCATTGGACGCGGCGTAGCTCGCCAACACTTTGGCCGGGTCACCCATGATCATGCGTCGCTGGTCCGGGGCGATGCCATTGCGTTCGGCCAGGGCATCGAATGCCGCGCCCTGGGACTCGTAGAGCTGACGGGCCAGGGTCGAGGAGAAGAACATCGAACCGTTGCCAAAACCGTATTCAGCGGCGGTAATGGACGAAAGGTCATAGGCGTAGATGACTTCCAGCGTCGCGTCGCAGCTACTGGCCAGCTTGTTGGCTTCGCTCAGGATCCGATCATTGAGGCCTTCGTAGCGTCCGTCCTGATGAAACGGGTCGATGGCCGCCAGGATCTTGCGCGGGCGGGCGTGGGTGACCTTGTTGACGAAGTGCAGCGGAACTTCGCATTCGCGCAGCAGGTGCACGTCCAGCGGCGTGAACATCAGTCGGGAAAACCACGACTCAGGGTCCACCGACTTGATCAGCGCATCCATCGGCGCTTCCTTGAGGTGGACCAGGATCTCCTGCAAGGGGCGCTCGACCCACGTCACTTCTGTCGTGACCTCGATACCGAGTTTGCGCAGGGGCCTGGCCTGTTCCTCCAGCCACTGCCGATGGCGCTCGATGTAGCCCAGGCGCATCTGCTCCAGTGCCTGCTCATTGACCAGGCCGGCCGTGGCCAGGCCTTCGAGGTAGTCAAAAGCGACAATATGTAGCGCGGCGCCTTCGGCCTTGGCCAGTGCGGCAGCCCGGTCGAACGCCGGGCTGTGTTCCATCAGCGGCGAGACGACCAGCATCAAGCGTGATTGCGTAGACATGACAAACCTCCCGGGCAAGGACCTGTTGGCGCCGGGCGAGGTTTCGCGCGGCGTGGTGTCTGTCATCAATCATGAGCGTCATGGCGCCCGCTAACTTGATTTGCATCAAACACGCTTCAACGCGTTGCATCGAAGGCAGCAGCGACGAGGCAATCGCGCTATGTTTGAGCATGATCAGTCGCCCCAGGGCACGAGCGCAGCCGGCTCGGACCGCTGGATTGAGTGACAACCGCAGGCAGTGCCAGAGAGCCGTAACCATGACTGAAACCCTGGCCTTCGCCAATGCCGCCGCCGCGCTGGGAATCGGCCTGCTGGTGGGGCTTGAACGCGAACGGCGCAAAGGCGAGGGCGACCGGCGCGACTTCGCCGGCCTGCGCACCTTCGCCATCACGTCGGTGCTCGGCTACCTGGCGATCCAGGCGGGCGGTCCCTTGTTGCTGGGGGGCATGACCCTTGCCCTGGGTGCCTTGGTGACCGTGGCCTATTGGCGAAATCTCGATAAGGACCCGGGGATTACCAGCGAGGTGGCGTTATTCGCGGTATTGGCACTGGGTGCGCTCTGTGCGAGCGCCCCGGGCCTGGCGACCGCGATTGGGGTGGTGATGGCCGGGCTGCTCGCCAGCCGCCAGGCGTTGCACCACTTTGCCCGCAACCAATTGACGGCCACCGAGATGCGCGATGGCCTGGTGCTGTTGATCGCCGCCCTGGTCGTGCTGCCGCTGGCGCCGGATCGATTCCTCGGGCCTTATGACGCCATCAACTTGCGCAACCTGTGCACCCTCACCGTCATGCTGATGGCGGTGGGTGCGCTGGGGCATGTCGCGGTTCGAACCCTGGGGACCCGCTATGGCTACGCCCTCAGTGCGATTGCCTCGGGGTTTGCTTCTGCCACGGCGACTGTCGCGACCATGGGCGGTATCGCGGCCAAAGAGCCGATCAATCTCAAGGTGGTGAGCGCTGCGGCGATGTTATCCAATCTGGCGACGGTGACTCAAATGGGCCTGATCCTCGCGGCCGTGGACCCCGCGCTGCTGCGTTGGATGTGGGGGCCGTTGGTGTGCGGGATGCTGATGGTATTGCTCTACGCCGGCGTGCTGATGTTTCCCCGGCCAAGGGCGCGGGCCGATGAGCCCATCAAGCATGGCGGTGCCTTCAGCCTCAAGCTGGCGGTGACCATGGTCCTGGCGATGGCCGCTATCACCGTCCTCTCGTCGGCGATGCTCGATGCGTTTGGCCAGACCGGGGTGACCATCACCGCGATTTTCAGCGGGTTACTCGACGCCCACGCCTCGACAGCCTCCATCGCTTCCCTGGCCAAGGGCGGGTTGTTGCCCTTCGATGGCGTCGCCGTGCCGGTCCTGATGGCGCTGAGCAGCAACTCCCTGAGCAAATGCGTCGTCGCCTGGCTCAGTGGCGGGCGAAGGTTCGCCGGGTATGTGATTCCCGGCCAGGTGTTGGTCACGCTGGCGATGTGGGCGGGGCTGTTGCTCCCGAGTTTGTCAGCCTGAGTGAATGATGGCTGTTTGATGAAGATCAAGTCCTTTATCTGACAGGCGTCCATTCTGGAACCCTCAATCCTTTAAGTGGCTATCGCCACGTGCCGAGGTGTTCCATGTCCCAGACTCAACGTTTATTGCTAGTGGCGCCTGACGCCATGATCCGTACGCCGGCGTTCGACCGCGCCACCGAGTTGGCCCTGGCGCTGGACCTGCCCCTGCACATCGTGGCGTTCGACTACCTGGAGTTGCTCTCGGTGGCCGGTCTGTTCGCCCCGGAGCAGGTCAAGCAAGCGCGTGAGGGCTATCTGGAAACCCATCGGCATTGGCTGTGGCAACAGGCCGAACTGGCGCGCCGGCACGGCGTCGAGGTGACCTGCGAGGTGGTTTGGAGCAAGGATGCCTTCCAAGCCTTGCAGCAATACGTCAAGGAGATGCCGATGGCGTTGATCATCAAGGACGCGCAGCCGGAACCGGCGATGAAGCGGGTGTTTTTCACGCCCCTGGACTGGCGCTTGCTGCGTGACTGCCCGGTGCCGGTGCATCTGGTCACGGATTCGCGTAACCCGCGGCCTCGGCGGGTCCTGGCGATTGTCGATGTGCTGCGCAGCGAGGATCAGGACCTGGTATTCAACGACCAGATCGTCGACGCCGCGGTCAAACTGGCCGAGCAATGCAACGCCCAGGTCGAGTTGCTGCACGCCTTCGATTGGACGGCTGTCTACGCCTCGGACATGGGCATGGGTGCGCTGCCCCTGGCCACCGGGCTCTATGAAGCGTTGGGCCAGGCACAACATGAGGTGTTCGAGTCCCTGGCCGAGCGGCATGGGGTCGCACCGCAGCAGCGCCACTTCATCGAAGGGGCGCCGCTGAACAGCATTTACACGTTCGCCAGCGATCACCAGATCGATGTCATCGTCATGGGCACCACGGCGCATCGTGGCCTGGACAAGCGCCTGGGCACCACCGCCGAGCTACTGCTGCAACGGGCGCCTTGCAGCGTGTTGGCGATCAAGCCGCAAGCGTGATTGGAGCAACGCTGCGCGAGGTCATACCAAGGCCTCGCGCCAGCGTTCGGGGCTAAAGGTAGAGCCGGTGGATGACTTGCCGGGTGTCGTCGGGATCGCTGTGGGTTTCAAAACCCAGGCTATGGGCCAAGTCCCGCATCGGGGCATTGCTGGCGGCATCGACGGAGTACATCTGGCGGTAGCCGTTTTTACGCGCGGTGTCGATCAGGTGTTCCATCAACAACGTCCCCAGCCCCAGGTGTTGCCAAGGGTCGGCGACCGTCACCGCACACTCGCATTCGTGTTCCTGGGTCGCGCAATAGCGACTGACCCCGATCTCGATCAACTCGCCGTTGTCATGGACCAGGGCGATGTAGGCCATGCGCGTCTTGCAGTCGACGTCCATCAAATTATCGAGCAGCGCCGCACCTGGCTCATTGATCTGCGCCAGGAAACGCATGTGCCGGGACTCCGGTGACAGGCGCATGATGAAGTCGTATTCGCGCTGGCGATCCTGGTCCCTGAGCGGGCGGATCAAGACATGCCGGCCGTCCTTGAGTGCCTGGATCCAGTGTTTGCCACTGATGCTGGCATACAGGGCTGCGGCGCGTTCGTTGTGGTCTTTGACAGTGAGCATGGTGCGATCCTCCCTCGGATGTACACGTGCGGTGCGATAAAAAGCTCCGCATTCGATACTGTTCTACGCCCGCCACGGCGATCGATTCTGATCTGGATCAGTGCCCGCGTATCCGTCCGTCGATTGTCCTGCCTTTGATTCAGATCAAACCGTCCGGGGCCTTGATGGGCGCACGCTGAAGATCGCGCCGGAAAAGGCCGGTGCAAGGTTCTGGATTTCGTGTGGGCAATCCGATGGAGGTGTGCGATGGGGCAATACCAGCGTCTGCTATTGATCGTCGAACCTGATCTGCACCCCTCCGCAGCGATGCGCAGGGCCTGTGCCCTGGCCCGGGCCAGCGGTGCCGCACTGCACTTGTGCGCGTTCGTCCAGCCACCGGCCCGCACTCACCTATGGGGTGAAAAAATCGATGAAGCGAGTGTGCAGCGCTATCTGCACCGCTACCGCCGCTGGATGGTGGAGGAGGCGGCGCTGCTCAGGGAGGAAGGCCTGGATGTGACGACTCACGTGGTGTGGACCCTCCATCCGTTGCTGGACATCCTGCGCTACGTCGAACAGTTCCAGCCTGACCTGCTGATCAAGGACGTCACCCTCGAACCGTTGCTCAAGCGTGTGTTCGCAACGCCGCTGGACTGTCATTTGTTGCGCGACTGTCCGGTGCCGGTGCATCTGGTCAACCAGGCGGTGCACGGCTTGCCGCGCCGGGTCGTGGCGGCGGTGGACCCCTCGGACCCCGAGGCCAATGCGTTGAACGAGCGTATCGTCCAGACGGCCACCGCGCTGGCCCGGCAATGCGACGCCTCGTTGCATCTGTTGTACGCCTGCGACCTGTCGCCGGCCTTCAATGGCGAAGCCTCGTTGCTGGCCGGGGCTTGGGATGACGACTTTGCCGACGCCTTGCGCGAATCGCTGCATGCGGCGTTTATCAGCCTCGCCGAGCGCTGTGACGTACCGGCGGAACGTCGGCACTTTGTGGTTGGCCTGCCGGTGCCGGTCATCCAGGAGTTCATCGACGAATTCGAGGCCGACGTGGTGGTGATGGGCACTGTGCACCGCGCCGGTCTTGAGCGTTTGATTGGCAGCACGACAGAACGCGCCTTGTACTCGGTGCCGGGCAGTGTGCTGGCGGTCAAGGGATGAGTACGATGGCCCCGTTGACCTGTCCGCTCCTCAGGCGCTCCAGAGCCTGGTTGGCCTGGACCAGGGGGTAGCAGGTCACGTTGCAATGCACGGGCGTGCGCTGGATCTGTTCGAAAAACGCCACGCCGTCCGCGCGGGTCAGATTGGCCACTGAACGCACGCTGCGCTCCTGCCACAACAGGCGATAGGGGAAGGCGGGGATGTCGCTCATGTGAATGCCTGCGCACACCACGCAACCGCCTTTGGCGGTGGCTTGCAAGGCCAGCGGCACCAGTTCGCCGACGGGGGCGAAGATCAGGCTGGCGTCCAGCAGATGTGGCGGGAGCTGGTCCGATGCCCCGGCCCAGGTCGCGCCCAGCGAACGGGCATAGTCCTGGCCGCTGTCATCACCGGGGCGAGTGAAGGCATAGACTTGCTGGCCCCGGCCCACGGCGACCTGGATCGCCAGGTGCGCAGCGGCACCGAAGCCATAAAGGCCCAAGTGAGGGGCGTTTTGCGCCATCTGCAAGGCCCGGAAACCGATCAGCCCTGCACACAGCAAGGGCGCGGCTTCGGCGGCCTCCAGTGTGTCGGGCAGAGGGAAGCAGAACCGCGCATCGGCGACGGTGTAGTCGGCATAACCACCGTCCAGCTGGCAGCCGGTGAACAGTGCCTGGTCGCAGAGGTTCTCCCGGCCAGAGCGGCAGAACTCACACACGCCACACGTCCACCCCAGCCAGGGTACACCTACCCGTCGGCCGATCCAGTCCGGGGCCACCTGCGCGCCGACGGCGGTGACCTCACCGACAATCTCGTGGCCCGGTACCCGAGGCAATCGAGCCTGGGGCAGTTCACCGTCGAACAGATGCAAGTCGGTGCGGCACACACCGCAGGCTTGCACCTTGATCAGCATTTGCCCGGCGGCCGGCGTCGGTTGGGGACGTTCCTCCAGTTGCAAGGGCTGGCCAATCGTGTGCAGGACCATGGCGCGCATGAGCATTCTCCTGTGTGAGCGGGCGCTCGCCATGCCAGTGAGCGGCGCCAGGGCATCGAGCAAGCACCTTGTATGACCTTAGCGTCCCTGGTTCTGATGTAAATCAAGTCACCCTTATTCCCGTGTTCCAGAATCAGGCATGGCAACCCTGTTTTTTGCGGAGGACGTGATGAGCGATTTTCTCAGCCCCGACCAGTTGGAAGGCATTGACGCCTATTGGCGCGCGTCCAATTACCTGGCCGTGGGACAGATCTACCTCAAGGACAACCCGTTGCTGCGCAAACCGCTGCAACGCGATCACGTCAAGCCGCGCCTGCTGGGCCACTGGGGCACGACGCCGGGGCTGAATCTGATTTACGTGCACCTCAATCACCTGATCAAGTCCCGTGACCTGAACATGATCCTGATCACCGGTCCCGGTCATGGCGGTCCGGCCATCGTCGCCCAGAGTTACCTGGAGGGCAGCTTTACCCAGTGTTATCCCTCGGTGGAGCAGAACGAAAACGGAATGTTGCGTTTGTTCCGGCAATTTTCCTGGCCTTATGGCTTATCCAGCCATGTCTCCGCGCAGATTCCCGGCTCCATCCATGAAGGTGGGGAATTGGGTTATTCCCTGGCCCATGCCTATGGTGCAGCGTTCGACAATCCGGACTTGATCGTGGCCTGCGTCATCGGTGACGGTGAGGCCGAAACCGGTACGTTGGCGGCGAGCTGGCACTCCAACAAATTCCTCAACCCCAGGCGTGACGGCGCCGTGCTGCCCATTCTTCATCTCAACGGTTTCAAGATCGCCAACCCCACGCTGCTGTCGCGCATCAGTGAGGACGAGTTGTCGGCCCTGATGTATGGCTATGGCTACGATCCTTATTTTGTCGAAGGCGACGATCCGCAAGCGGTGCACCAACAGTTGGCCAGGACCCTGGACGGCATGTTGCTCAAGATTCGCGAAATCCAGCGCACGGCCCGCGCGGATTCGTCGGGACGTACCCTGGAACGCCAGCTCTGGCCGATGCTGGTGTTGCGCACGCCCAAGGGCTGGACCGGTCCGAAATTCGTCGATGGTCAGCAGGTCGAAGGCACCTGGCGCGCCCACCAGGTGCCGCTGAGCCACTTCGAGCTGCCCGTGCATTTGACGCAACTGGAACAATGGCTCCAGAGCTACCGTCCGCAGCAATTGTTCGACGACAACGGCGCGTTGCTGCCGGACATTGCCGCGTTGGCGCCGACGGGACATCGGCGCCTGGGCGCCAATCCCCATGCCAATGGCGGCGTGCTGCTCAAACCCTTGGAACTGCCCAGGTTCACCGATTACGCCGTGCAATTCTGCGCGCCCGGCAGCCTGCAGGCAGAGGCCACCCGGGTGTTGGGCGGTTTTGTCCGTGATGTGATGAAGCACAACCTGCAGGCAGGCAATTTCCGCCTGTTCGGCCCCGACGAAACCGCCTCCAATCGCCTTGATGCGGTGTACGAGGTCAGTGGCAAAACCTGGATGGCGGCCCTGGAGGCGGGAGATACGAACCTGGCGTGCGACGGTCGGGTGATGGAAATCCTCAGCGAACAGGTGTGTGAAGGCTGGCTGGAAGGGTATTTGCTGACTGGCCGGCATGGGCTGTTTTCCTGCTATGAGGCGTTCATCCACATCGTCGATTCGATGTTCAATCAGCACGCCAAATGGCTCAAGACCGCCGCCCAGATCCCGTGGCGCGCGCCGATTGCTTCGCTCAATTACCTGCTCACGTCCCATGTCTGGCGACAGGACCACAATGGCTTTTCCCACCAGGACCCGGGCTTCATCGACCTGGTGGCGAACAAGAGCGCCGACGTGGTGCGTATCTACCTGCCAGCGGACGCCAATTGCCTGTTGTCCGTGGCCGATCACTGCCTCAAGAGCCGCGATTACATCAATGTGATCGTGGCCGGCAAGCAGCCTGAATGGCAGTGGCTGGACATCGATTCGGCCGTTCGACACTGCTCGGTCGGGATCGGTCGCTGGGCCTTTGCCTGCAACAATGACGAAGACCCGGACGTGGTGATGGCCTGTGCCGGTGACGTGCCAACCTTGGAAACCCTGGCCGCTGTGACGCTGTTGCGTGAATACGTGCCCGACCTGCGCGTGCGGGTGGTCAATGTCGTCGACCTGTTGGCCCTGCAACCGCCGCAACAGCATGCCCACGGGTTGCCGGACGCCGAGTTCGATGGTTTGTTTACCGTGGATAAGCCGGTGATTTTCGCCTTTCACGGCTATCCGTCACTGATCCATCGGCTGGTCTACAAGCGTCACAACCACGATAACTTCCATGTCCGCGGTTTCATGGAGGAGGGCGCCACCACTACGCCGTTCGACATGGCGGTCATCAACCACCTGGATCGCTACCAGCTGGCGCTCGATGTCATCCAGCGCGTGCCGCGGTTGCAGCCGTTGGTGGACAGCGCTCGGGATCGCTACTGGGCAACCATGGAAAAGCATCAGCTGTACCTCATCGAGCATGGGCAGGACATGCCCGAAGTCTTGAATTGGCGCTGGACGCCGACGCCGCAATGACGGCCAACATGCCTCATGGCATCGACGCTGCGCCGTGGCGTTCGAGCCCGACTTTGGAGACCCATCATGAGCCAGTACCAACGCCTGTTGCTGATCCTCAATCCGGCACAACGTCATTCGCCCGCCCTGCATCACGCCGCGGCCCTGGCGGCGGCCAGTGGGGCGCACTTGCATGTCACCGCCTTGATTCCCTCGCTGGACATTCTTTCGCTGCTTGAAGAGGGGCCTCGTGAGGAGGCGCGGCAGAACTATCTCCAGGACCATCGCCATTGGTTGGAGGATGAGGCGGACAAGATGCGCCGCCGTGGCCTGCGGGTCACCACTGAGGTGGAATGGGCCCAGAAGATGGGCAAGCAGATCCTGCAACACGTTACGCAGATCCAGCCGGATTTGCTGATCAAGCAGGTACAACACGAGCCCATGCTCAAGCGGGCTTTCTTCACCCCGCTGGACTGGCAACTGCTGCGTAACTGCCCGGTGCCGATGTACCTGGTGGGGGCCTCCGGTCATGCGCTGCCGCGCACAGTGGTCGCGGCGGTGGACCCTTCCAGTGCGTTTGCCCAGAACAGCGGGCTGAATGACCGGATCATCCGCCAGGCAATGAGCCTGGCCTTGCAGTGCGACGCCGAGCTGCATCTGGTTCACGCCTATGAGGTGTCGTCAGTCTATCTGGGGGATGCGGGTGGTGGCGGCCTGTCGCTGTCGCAGCTCAGCAAGGAACTGCGCAGGAGCCTGGAAAAAACCTTCCTGGAACTGGCGAACCTGTTTGGTGTGCCGGCCGAGCGCAGGCATTTTCTGCTGGGGCATCCGGTCTCGGCCCTGAGTGAGTTTGCCCTGGAGCATGAAGTGGATGTGATCGTCATGGGGCGATTCCAGCACGACGATCTGTATGGGCTATTGGGCAGCACGACCGAACACATCCTGTACCAGGTGTCGTGCAGTGTTCTGGCGGTGTGATGAATCGGGCTTGACCGCTGGGTTGTTGACAAAGATCAACGGCAACGAGGTCAAACAATGGGACCAATAGACTAACGATCGATTGTCCAGGAGCACCGCCATGCGCATGACATTTCTCGGGGCCGCCGGTACGGTCACTGGCAGCAAGTACCTGCTGGAACATGACGATCAGCGCATCCTGATCGACTGCGGCCTGTTCCAGGGCTACAAGCAGTTGCGCCTGCACAACTGGGATCCCTTCGAACTGCCGATGCGTGACCTGGATGCGATCGTACTGACCCACGCCCATCTGGACCACAGCGGCTACCTGCCGGTGCTGGTGCGTAATGGCTATCGCGGCCCCATCTATGCCTCGCCGGCGACCTGCGAGCTGGTGAAGATCCTGCTGCGTGACAGTGCTCGCTTGCAGGAAGAAGAAGCCGAATACGCCAACCGCAAGGGGTTTTCCAAACACGCGCCGGCCTTCCCGCTGTACACCCGTGAACACGCTGAACGAGCGCTGAAACTGCTACGCCCGATTGCCTTCGAACACCCGGTGGAGATCGCCCGGGGGATAACCATCTTGCTGCGTCGCGCCGGGCACATCCTCGGTGCCGCGACGGTACAGGTCCAGGCCGGTGGGGTGACGCTGGTGTGTTCCGGGGACCTGGGGCGACCCGAGGATCCGGTGATGTTCGCGCCGAAGGTCATCGAGCAGGCGGACGTTCTTTTGGTGGAGTCCACCTACGGCGACCGTCGACACCCACACGAGTCGCCGGAAGACCAATTGGCTGAGGTGATCACTCGCACCGCGCTGCGCCGTGGCATCACGTTGGTGCCCTCGTTCACGGTTGGCCGGGCCCAGTTGCTGATGTACCACTTGTATCGCCTGAAGCAACGCCGGGCGATCCCCGATATCCCGATCTACCTCAACAGCCCCATGGCCATCGACGTCACCCGGTTGTACCAGCGCTTTGGTGACGAGCATCGTCTCTCCAGGGAAGAGTGCGAAGGCATGTGCCACATCGCCCATCCGGTGCGCTCGGTCAAGGACTCCATGGCCCTGGACCTGCAACGCACCCCGGCGGTGATCATCGCCGCCAGTGGCATGGCCACCGGCGGGCGCGTGCTGCACCACCTCAAGAGCCTGGCGCCCAACCCCATCAACACCTTGCTGATGCCCGGCTTCCAGGCAGGCGGTACGCGAGGCGCGAGGATTGTGGCGGGCGAGCCTGCGGTGCGCATCCATGGCAAGGACGTGCCGATCAATGCCGAAGTGGTGCCCATGCAAACGCTCTCGGCCCATGCCGATGCCGACGAAATCATGCAATGGCTGCGCGGCTTCAAGACACCACCCCGGCACACCTATGTCGTGCATGGCGAGCCCAATGCGTCCGATGTCCTGCGCCATCGCATACGCGACGAATTGGGTTGGTCAGTGTCGGTGCCGGAGTACCGCGATAGCGTCGAACTCTGACCCACCGCCTTCGCGAGCAGGCTCGCTCCCACAGAGGATTTTCAGTGGTCGCCGGATTAGTGCCCGCCACGGCCCAGTGTGGGAGCGAGCTTGCTCGCGATGACGGCGGCCCAGCCGAAATCAAAGCCAACAGACCCACCGCTATCGCGAGCAAGCTCGCTCCCACAGGGGGATTTTCAGTGGTCGCCGGATTTGTGCCCGCCACGGCCCAGTGTGGGAGCGGGCTTGCTCGCGAAGGGGCCGGCCGTTTCAACGACGCATTCGGCCTGAAATAAGCTCAGGCATGAAAAAGCCCCTCGTCGTTGGCCGGCGAGGGGCAGGGTTCAAAGCGATCAATCGGCCTTGATCGGCACGACCTTTTCCGCTTTCAGTGCTTCCGGTTTTTTTGGCAGTGTCAGGGTCAGCACGCCTTTGCTGAACTGGGCTTCGATCTTGTCGCTGTCGACGCCTTTTGGCAGGTTGAACACGCGTTCGAAGGAGCCGTAATGGCGCTCGGACAGGTGATAACCCTTTTTCTTTTCTTCCTTGGTTTCTTTTTTCTCCCCCTTGATGATCAGGTTGCCATTGGCCAGGCGGATTTCGATGTCTTTCTGATCCATGCCGGGCAACTCGGCGGTGATTTCAAAGCTCTTTTCTTTCTCGCTGATGTCAACGGCCGGCAGGCTGCTGGTGGAGAACTCGCGGCGCCAGAAGGGCTCGACATCGAACAACCCGCGACTGAAGGGCGAAAGCCCTGTGCCCCGGTTGAAGTCATCGAACAGGCGATCCACCTGCTGGCGGAGCTTTTCAAACGGATGCCTGAGCTCAGTCTTGGCGGGATGCGGAGCGTTTTCTTCGGTTTTGACCGGCATTTTTTTCACTGAATTGGACATTTGATTTTCCTCTTTGGTGATGTCCGGGCGGGTACCTGGCCAGATGACCAGATACCGTCGCCGAACGGGTCAATGCACGCTTGCGAACTTACAAAGACAGTTGGCCGGACCAGAGCATCCAGCCGGCGAAAATCGCCGCCGCCCAGATCACCAGCAGCAGGCCCCAGCCAAAACCATTGAAGGCCCGGCCCGTCCTGGCCCGTTGAGCGCTCAGGTAGATCAGCGAGCCGGGGGCATAGAGCAGGGCACTGAGCAGCATGTACCGGGGGCCGGCGGCGTAGAGCAGCCAGACGCAATAGCCCGTCGCGACCACAGCGATGGCCATGTCGCGCAGTTGCAGGCCGCGATGGCCAGCGTAGGTCTGGCCTTGCCAGGTCATCTTCAGTGCATACAGGCCACTGAACAGGTACGGCAACAGGATCATCGAGGTGGCGAGTGAAATCAGCGCCAGGTAGCTGGCGCTCGAATACAGGGTCAGCAACAGGAACAATTGGATGCAGCCGTTGGTGATCCACAGCGCGTTGGCCGGTGCGCCATGTTGGTTTTCCGTGGCCAGCAGGCGCGGCATGACCTTTTCCTTGGCCGGGGTGAACACCGATTCGGCTGCCAACAGCGTCCAGGCCAGCAACGCGCCGCCCACTGACACAATCAGGCCAATGCTGATCAGCACCGCGCCCCAAGGCCCGGCCACCGCTTCCAGTACACCCGCCATGGAGGGGTTCTTCAGCGCGGCCAGTTCGGGCTGTCTGAGGATGCCCAACGACAATAAGGAGACAGCGATCAGCAGCAACAAGGTAAGGATGAAGCCAATCACCGTGGCGCGGCCGACGTCGGCCCGTTCGGCGGCCCGGGCGGAGAATACGTTGGCGCCTTCAATACCGATGAACACCCAGACCGTCACCAGCATGGTGCTCTTGACCTGGTCCAGCGTACTGCCCAGTGCCGGCGCGCCCCAGAAATCCACCGTGAAGGTGTCCTTGGAGAAGGCGGCAATGACCAGCCCGATGAACAACAGCAACGGCACCACCTTGGCGATCGTGGTCAGGGCGTTGGCCTTGGCGGCGGTGCGCATCCCGCGCAGGATCATCCAATGCAACGCCCACAGCACCACGGACGCGCCGACGATCGCGGCTTTGTTATTACCTTCGCCAAACACGGGGAAAAAGTAACTGAGCGCAGCGAACAGAATCACCAAGTAGCTGACGTTGCCGATCCAGGCGCTGATCCAATAGCCCCACGCCGAATTGAAACCGAGGAATTCGCCGCCCAGGGCACGGGCATAGGCGAACACACCGTTGTCCAGTTCCGGTTGGCGGTTGGAGAGGGTCTGGTAGACCAGGGCCAGCGAGAGCATGCCCACGCCGGTGATGAGCCAGCCGATCAGGATCGCCCCGGCACCGGCGCTGGCTGCCATGTTCTGGGGCAGGCTGAAGATGCCGCTGCCGATCATCGAACCGACGACCAGGGCGACCAGCAGGCTCAGCGACAGGCGCCTGGGCTCGACCTTTCGCAAACTGCCGGCCAAAGGGTGAGGTGTGGTGGTCGGGATGACCGGTTCTGTACCTTGCAGGTGCGTTGCCATGATCAAAGCCTCCATGAGACGGGAGGTTCGGTAACCTTCGTCGAGACAGAGGTTCGAACGCTGAGTCTTAATGTCGACCTGTAGGCATTTGGGGGTATTGATGTAGATCAGATGTCATGCGGGGCAGGCGTTACAGCTCGGCATGACGATGGCAACCGGCGACCTTTTGCCTGAGACCGGGTAAATCCAGGATTGTGACATTGCGCCCATGCATGTCCACCAGTTCTTCCTGGCGCAGGTGGGCGATGCCCCGGCAGATGGTTTCCAGGCGCAGGCCCAGGTAGGAGCCGATGGCTTCGCGGCTCATGCGCAGCACGAATTCCCTGGAGGAATAACCTCGCATGTTAAGCCGCTGGGACAGGTTCAATAGAAACGCCGCCAGGCGTTCGTCGGCGTTCATGTTGCCGAGCATCAACAGCATGCTGTGGTCGCGCACTATTTCCTGGCTCAGGAGTTTGTTCAGGTTGTGCTGCAACGACGGCAAGTCGTGGGCCAGTTTTTCCAGGAGGTTGAAAGGCAGCGGGCAGACTTCGCTGTCTTCCAGGGCGATGGCATTACAGGCGTAGTGATCGGTACTGATAGCGTCCAGGCCAAGCATTTCGCCTTGCATTTGGAAACCGGTGACCTGTTCGCGACCGTCTACCGAAAGGACACTGGTCTTGAAGAAACCCAATCTCACCGCATACAACGAGCGCAGTGGGTCGCCGGTGTGATACAGCGCTGTGCCTTTCTTGACCTTCACCCGCTGGGCGATCAGCGTGTCGAGGCGCTCGACTTCACCGCCCGTCAGGCCGATGGGCAGGCACAGTTCGAGCACGCTGCAGTTCGAACACGCAGCCTTGAGGGAGTGCACGTGTAGAAGTCGGGCTTCGGGCTCGGGCACAGGGATTAACTCCTTTGGGTGAACCAAGCATAGAAGAACTATCCTGTCGCGCCTGTTTTTTGTCGGCTAAAGCCATACCCTCGGTCGATTCGTCGTTAAGTGCGAAAGTGCTTCACTTTGTGCGGCTCAGTCATGCATGACCCGGCAACAGAGGCATTTCTATCAGGGACAGTGGACGTCAGAATGATACGAACTGCCATCACCACCCCCACCAGCACGCCAGCAAGACCTGACGCTTCTAGAAGCGTTGGCAACCGGTGATGAAACAACAAGCCCAGTAGTGTGGCAAATAGTGATTCCAGGGCTATCAACTGCCCGGAAAGCACCATGGGAAGGCGACGGGACGCCGCGTTCCACGCCCAGGCCCCGATGACTGACGACATCAGCGCAATGACAAGACCCCACGCGTACAGGTGTCCCGCCAGGGAAACACTGAAACCCAGGCTTGGCAGCTTGAGAAGGTCAAATGCTTGCGCCGCCGGTAACAAGCACAAGGTGCCGATCCCTGCGCCGACCATCATGAGGCCGGTCCAGGCCCCCGAAGCGCTGACCGATAGGTTGACCAAGGCGCCCTGGTTCAACCAACTGAATATGAGCCACAAGAGCACCGCACCGATCGAGAAAAACAAGCCCGTCAACCATGAACCGTCGTCGCTCAGGGGCTGCTGGATGCTGCTGATGTTCGACAGCACTAGCCCTCCCGTTAAAAAAACCAGCGGTATCGCCAGCCTTCGCCATGGGAGGGTTTTGTGGGTGGCGTTGCCGAGCAGTGCCTGCAACACCGGCACCATGCCAATAAACGCCGGGGTCAGTACCGGCCCGGCAAACATGACGCCTGCGGCAATACAACTGCTGTAACCGAGGTACCCGATGACCCCCAGGCTGGCGCCAAGTAGCAGTTGGCTGCGACGCATACGCCGAAGCTGGGTTCGATAGCCCATCACGACAGCCACACCCAGCGCCCCGGCGATCAGGAACCGTATGATCATCAAATCGTGGATCGTGTAGGCACCGACGACGTAAGGCGCAATGAAATTCAACGCCCAGCTCAGCGTCGCGACGACGGCAAGGCTCACGCCGGCGAGGGGGTTCGAGTAGGCATTGGGCATTCATGCATATCCTTAAGGCATTGAGCTCATGTTGCACAGCGTCGCAGCTATGCTACAAACGAGTTCTCGGCCTTGGATGTATTACCTCTGATTATGAATACCCTTGGAAAAACATTGCCGCCGCTTGCCAGCTTGTTGCCCTTCGAAGCGGCTGCGCGCCTGGAGAGTTTTTCCAAGGCCGCCGAGGAACTGCACATCACCCAAGCGGCGATCAGTCGGCAGATCCGTGGGCTCGAAGAGGACTTGGGGCTGAAACTATTCTGCCGTCGTAACCGCGCCGTTTTCCTGACCCAGCAAGGGCGTGAGTTGGGACGTGTGGTGAGTAACGCCTTGCAAAGTATCAGTGCCAGTGCTGTCAGCCTTCGTCAATCGCCAGGTAAAAACCGCGTCGTTTTGCTGTGCCAATTATGCGAAGCGTTCTACTGGTTGATGCCGCGGCTCTCGACGTTCCACCAGCGATACCCGGAAATCGAGATCCAGGTGGCCACATCTACCGGGCCGCTGACTGAGTTCAATGAGCATTTTGACGTGGCCCTGCAAAGCACGGGACGGCCCAGCGGCGTCCATGGCTTGATGTTTACCGCCGCTGATGAAGTGTTTCCCGTATGCAGTCCTCATTACCTGCGTACCCACGAAGTGTTGCAAGTCCGTGACCTGAAGTCCCACCCCCTTTTGCACTATCAAGCTACGCCGCCTCATTGGATGCAGTGGGGTGCCTGGTTCCAGGCGTTTGGACAGTCGTTCGACAACTTTTCCGAGGGCTCGGTGTTCGATAGCTACCCCTTGATGCTCCAGGCGGCGGTCGAGGGGCATGGCATCGCGTTGGGGTGGCTGCGCACCGCCCAAGGGCTGCTTGAGAGCGGGGCGTTGGTGAGACCTTGCGCAGAAAGCGTCCCTTTGCCTGATGCGATATCGGTATTCAGCCGGCCGGGCGGGGAAGGTCGGGTTGAGGTAAGCGCGCTGCTCGACTGGCTTGAAGGTGAATTGGGAAGTGATCGCCAGGCCGGCTTCGGCCAGTCGCGGTTAAACCGGTGAAGCCGCCATGACGGATAAAGTATTGGGTATCCGTTGTGGCAGGGTCAGAACGGTCCCAGCTTCAGTGGGTACTGGATGACGATATACAGCCGGTCGATGTCATCGCCGCCCTGGCTGCTGTTGGCGCGATGGGTGACATGGGACAGTTGCAGCGACAGGTCCTTGGCCGGGCCTGACTGCACGATGTAGTGCAGGTCCAGGTCGCGCTCCCAATGGCGTCCGCCAGCGCCTTGTTGCGGACTGTAAGTGCCGGTGTCGCTATCGAACGGGTTGTAGGCACCGCCTCGGGGGGCATGGGTGCCGTCTATCCCGCGTCCAGTCACATAGCGGGCCATGAAGCTCAGGCCGGGGATGCCCAAGGTGCCCAGGTCAAGGTCGTAGCGCGCTTGCCACGAGCGCTCGCCGGGGCCGTTGAAGTCCGCATATTTGATCGAGTTGGCCAGGTAGATGGAGTCGCCGCCGACGAAATCGAAGGGCGTGTCGCCGTTGATTTTCTGATAGGCCAGGGTGAACGCCTGGGCATTGAGCCGGTACTTGCCGCTCAGGCTATAGGCTGTGGTGTCGATGGCCCCGGCAATGGCCTTGCCATCGTCGCGGGTGTGGTACAGGTTGCCGTCGAGGAACAGTTCGCCAAGGGTGGTATGCAGGTTGGCATAGTACTGGCGCCAGGCATCGCTCAGTTCGGAGGCGTAGAGCGCGCCGCCCAGGGCTTGGCCAGTGAGCAGGTCGGCGCCGATGAAGTCGATGGCGCCGTGGCGCGTCGTCGCCCCATACCCGGAAAAATCACCCTTGCTGGTCGAGGCGTCCTGATTCTTGAACGCACTGAAGTGGCCCGCCTGCAGGTCGATCCCTTCGAACTCGCGGCTGGAGAGCAGCAGGCCGCTGGCGTATTCGGGTTGCAGGCGCTTGTCTGCGGTGTCGAATACCGGGCTCTGCACGGTCATTTCGCCGACCGCCAGGGTGGTGCGTGAGGTGTTGAATTTCAGCGCGCCGCCCGCACTGGAGTAGTGGTCCTCGCTTCGCCCGTTCTCATCCAGCGGCAATAATCCCGTTCCGGAATGCCCCTTGCCGCCGTCCAGTTTCAACCCCACGAACGCGTGGGCATCGATGCCTACGCCGATCGTGCCGGGGGTGAAGCCGGACTCGAACGAGGCGATGAAGCCCTGGGCCCATTCCTGTTTGTAGCTTTTGCCTGCCGGGGTCGGGGTGCGATAGTCATTGTTGAGGTAGAAGTTGCGGCTGAGGACTTGCAGCGTTGCCCCGTCGAGAAAGCCAGGCGTGCTTTGCGCGAGTTCCGCTGCCATCGCCGGTGCGGCGCTGCCGGTGAGCAGGGCAAGCAGCCAGAGCGGTTTCAGGGCGGTGGTTGAGTGGTGTGGTGCAGGCAACATGCTTCATTTCCATGTGACATTGGGCGGGCGAAGGAGGGCTTTCGCGCCAGGAAGACAAGAGCTTCATTCTTGGGCGTGGGACGCGCGCGCGCGAGTTAAACGTTGTTAATTGCGTTCAGCTGTTTTGGCCCTATCGCGAGCAAGCTTTGCTCCCACAGGGGGCAGCGTTCAGGTGCAACACCGGACGCTGCATTCCCTCAGCACATGGCTGCAAGGTTTGCGCTGTGAGGCGGGTGCATGATGACCTTCTCCGGCTGGTGCGTGAGTGGTCGTTCTTCTGACTCAACACCCGAGCGTCGGCGTCAGCGCGTTTGGACCTGAGCCTGCAACTGTCCGCCGACTATGGATATTTCCTTGAACTGCAAACCGTCGCGCACGACGAACAATGCGTCCATCCCGCGTTCTTGTGCCAGGCGGGGGCCTTGGGTTTCGCCCAGTACCATCAGCGCTGTGGCCCAGGCGTCGGCGAGCATGCATGAAGTCGACACCACCGTGACGGCTGCGAGCGGGTTGCACAGGGGGGCGCCGGTGGCTGGGTTCATCGTGTGGGCGTAGGACTGCCCCCTGACGTCGACCCAATGTCGGTAATCCCCGGAGGTGGCGATGGCGGCGTCGCTGAGTTCCATCACCCCCATGACCTCACGCACGCCCCGACGGGGTTTTTCCATGGCCACGACCCAAGGCTGCCCATCAGGTTTGCTGCCGCGCGCGCGCATCTCGCCGTCGATGCCTACCAGGTAGCGTGTGATGCCAAACCTGTCCAGGCAGCGGGCCAGCTCATCGACACCAAAACCTTTGGCAATGCCGTTCAAGTTGAGGTTGAGCGGTGCCTGTTTGCGCACCTGGTTGCGTTGTGAATCAACGACCAGCGCTGCACAAGTCGAGCGTCGAGTGGGCGTAGGCAACCCATCGAACACTGGTTCGGTGATGGACAGCTCGCCGGGACCGAAGCCCCAGGCGTCCACCAGATCACCAACGGCGATGTCGAAGGCGCCGCCCGATTGCTGGCTGACGCGCAGCGCAGCAGACAATACCGTGGTCAGTTCCTCGGACAGCGCTATCCATTCCTGCAACTGTGCGTTGTTGAGGCGATTGAGATCCGAATCGGCTTTCCAGGTCGACATTTGCTGGTCCACCCGGCCCACGGCGTGCGCCAGGCTGTCACTGATTGGTCGGGTGTCGAGTTCGGTTTCGGCATAGAACAGGGCGGTATAGCGCGTGCCCATGGTTTCGCCGCTCAGACTATAGCGCTGCAATTCAGTAGACGTCTTCACGATAGCGTCCTTGTGCCTTGAGGGTCTGCACATTCAGGTTCAGCGGTGCCAGTACTTCGTCCAGGGCCAGCATCACCCCCTTGGCCATCTCGCGACCGCCGCAAACCAGCACCTGGGCGCCTTTTTCGATCAGCCGACGCAACATCAGGGCGTCGCTGATCAGCCGGTCTTGCACGTAGGAACGGTCTATGACCTGGGAAAAGGCCGCGTGCAATGCCGTCAGGCGCCGGTCAGCCAGGTAATGGTTGAGCTCGGTTTCGTAGAGGAAGTCCGAGGCCGGGTTACGCCCGCCCCAATACAAGTGCATGGGGTAGTGGGCCTTGTTGTTGCGGATAAAACCGGCTAGCGGGCCGATGCCGGTACCGGCGCCGATCAGAATCACTGGGTGCGCCCCCGACGCTGGGCGAAATTGTGGATTCGGTTGGACAAAGGCGTCGATGGTCGCCCCGATCTCCAGGCTGTGAAGGAATGATGAGCACAGACCTCCTTTGTGTTTGCGTACGCAGATCTCCAGCACGCCGTCCTGTGAGCTGCTGGCCAGCGAGTAGAACCGAGGGAGGGGGTTGTCAGGGGGCAGGATGCCGACCAGATCACCGGCTTCAAAGGCCGGTAATGTCCCTGAGGATTTGAACCGCAGCACGTGGGTGGGCGCGCCGACTTGTTCACCATAGGCAATGCGTTCGACCAGGATCAGTTGATGGGTGCGGGGCGGCTGTGCGGTGTGGATCAGCGTCAGGTCTTGCCCCAGCACCTCACCCACGGCGTGGCCCCAGCGAGCAAATTCCTGGGATGACTGGCGGTTGATGGTTTCCAGTCCGATCAACGGCGTGCCACCAGCCTGCAACAAGGCTTCCTGTACCTGATGGGCAAACTGACAGAACTGCGCAAACAGCCGGTCGCCAAAACCCAGCACGGCAAACGGCTGGCCAGGCTTCAGGCCGGCTTCGGCCAGCCGTGCCAGGAACTGCGAAGCCGAGGCCGGGGCATTGCCGTCACCGTGGGTCGCGGTGAGGATGAACACGCGTTGAGCGTTGCCGTAGTCGTTGGCGTATTGATTCATTGCCGCGCTGTGAACGCGGTGGCCGGCTTGATGCAAGGCTTCATGCAAGGTGTTGGCAAAGCCCCAGGTGCTGTTGGTTTCGCTGCCGACCAGGATAACGGTGTCGGCGGATTGCGCTGCGCTGTTGTGGCGGATATTCGGCCCGGCCTGGCGACGACGCCACCAGATCAGGATGCCGGTGATGCTCATCACTGGCACGCCGAGGGCACAGAGGCCCAGCAACAGGCCCAGCCACCAGAGCCCTTCACCGGTGTGCAACTGATAGATCAACTCGTAGACGTTGCGCATCGAGTCGTGAGCTTGATAGGACAACAGGGCGCCGCTGACCGGGTCCACGTAGCCGTCGCCCTGGGCCGTGCGCAGGGAAAACACGTCTTGCGGATTATTCGGGCTGGGGTAGACGAGCTCGCGCAGATCAGTCAGATCGGTGGCCTGCAAAGCTTGCAGGCTCGCCACGGGCGAGGCCGAGCCCGCGCTGATGTGGTCGGGGAATGCAGGTTCGCTCTGACTGCCATCGGCGATGAAGTCGAAGGTCGTGGCGCACATGTAGAGCCCGCTCAGTGCCGATAACAGCAGCCCAAGCAACGCTAGGCGACCGACCTCAGCGTGCCAGCGCTGGCTGAAGTCGCCCCGCAATGGCCGCAGCAGGTTGCGCCAGCCGCCGACCCGCCGGACCAGCAACAGCGCCCCGGACACCGACAGCATCAGCATGAACAGCGCGCCGACGCCTGACACCCCGTGGCCCGGCGTACCAAGAAACAGCGAGCGGTGCAGGTCTTTCATCCAGCGTGAGAAAGCGGAGGGTTCGTACGGGGCCAGGCCTCGCCCGGTCAGCGGGTCGACCTTTTCGGCCCCGACCCGGCCGTCCTGATTGAAGTAGACGATGACGGTCCCGGACGCGGTGCGCTGGATCTGCTCCACGCCCGGAAAGTGACTGGAAACACGTCCGGCCAACTGGCCGACATTGACTTGCCCAATCGCAGTGGACGTGTTGTTCAGGCGTTCAAGGGCCGGATCGACAGACAACATCGCGCCGCTGATGGCCAAGAGCATGACCAGCAGGGCGGCGATCAGACCGGGCAGGGAGTGGAGCTGGCGAAGCATGTTCGGCCTCCGAACAGGTAGGTGCTACAAATCGTAGGTAAAGGATTCGACGTAGGTATTACCGGCCGCCGGCTTGCCTGCGCCTTCGCTGGTCAGTGGCACGCTGACGTCGGCCCGGGCATCACGCTTATCCTCGACGGCGCTATCGATACGGATCTGATACCCGGCATCGATCAGGGTGTCTGCCAGCTCGACGCTGACTTTGAGGGTGTCGCCGCTGCCAACGCTGGCGCCGCTGACGCCGTCGTACTCGCTGGGGCTCAGCTTGCTTCCACGGGCCCAGTCGGCCAGGTGCTTGTAGTACTTGGCCTTTTTGCCGGCCACCCAGAGGGTTTTCTGGTACTGGCCGCTGGCGTCGGTGACGTAGATCGCCAGGTACGCATCGTTGCCGCTGTAGCGTTTGAGCTGGGTGGTGAGGGTTACTTCACGGGCTTGAGCCAGCCCCGGCAGGATGATGGCGCCGGCGAGGCAGGTTGCAGCGATGATTTTTTTCATGGGAAGTGTCCTTTTGATCGTTGGGGCGAGAGCCTGGACCTGCTTGCTGACAGCAACCTGAATGGCAGGATCAACGCGTCGAAATGTCACGGTGCGGGAGCAGGGGCGAGGTAGGCGCTGGCATCGTCATCGTCCCGGAAGTAGATCTCGAGCTCGCGCAGGTGCAGCGACGCCGGTGTGTAGCGGGCTTCGATGACATTGCCCTGGCGGTCCAGGCCCTTGAGCTTGTAGCAGCCGTCGTCGACCTTGATGCGCTGCACCTTCCAGCCGTACCGCTGTTCCACCTGCAGGCGCAGGGTTTCCCGTGGTTGCCAGTCGTTGACCGGTTCGCTGCAGTCGTCATCGGCCAAGGCGTAACCGTTGGCCAGCACACTTATCAGCGCAGTGCTGGCGATAAAACCTGATTTCATGATCTGTCTCCTGCCGGGGCTTCGTTGTGGGCATACCCTACGGTGCATTCCTGACAGCCAGCTGAATCTTCAGATTCACGTCAGGTAAGGCCGCTAAGGTGCGGAAAACCACGATGACAGGAGCTGCCCGATGCGGGTTTTATTGGTTGAGGACTCGCCAAGGTTGGGGGAGGCGGTGCGCGAGCAGATCGCCGATGACGGCCATGCCGTTGATTGGGTGCAGAACCTTGCCCATGCACGCAGCAGTGTGAGCACCACCGCTTATGACCTGATCCTGCTTGACTTGATGTTGCCGGACGGTCGAGGGCTGGATTTCCTGCGTCAGCGGCGCAGTGCAGGTGACGCGACTGCGGTGATTATCCTGACGGCCCAGGACCAGATATCTGATCGAATCGCCGGCCTCAATGCCGGCGCCGACGATTACCTGGTCAAACCCTTCGACCTGTTTGAACTGTCGGCCCGTGTGGCTGCGGTGGCCCGTCGTTACAGCGGCAACCCCAATCCCCAGATCAGGCTCGGTGACCTGCACGTCGACATGACGGCCCGTACGTTGCATCGGGCCGGCATGGCCGTGGACCTCACTGCCCGGGAATGGGCGCTGTTGGAGGCATTCATCCAGCGTCCCGGCGCGCTGCTGTCCAAGGGGCAACTCGAAGATCGGCTGTACGCCTTCGGCGCCGAAATCGAAAGCAACACGATCGAGGTCTATATCAGTCGATTGCGCAAGAAACTCGGGCGCGACCTGATTGAAACCGTGCGGGGCATGGGTTACCGGATGGTGTCGGCATGAAGACGACCTTCAGCCTGCAAAAACGTCTGGGCCTGGGACTGACGCTGGGCATGACGTTGCTCTGGCTGATGGCGACAATCGGCACTTGGCGTGGGGTGCAACATGAGCTGAACGAGGCCTTTGACAGCGCACTTGAGGAGACCGCCCAACGCATCCTCCCCCTGGCCGTGCTGGAAATCAGCAACCGGGAAAACCCGGGGGAGGTGCAACAGGTTGCCACCCTGAAGATGCACAAGGAGCACCTGACTTATCTGGTGCGCGATGCTGCAGGCAAGGTCCTGATGCAGTCCCACGATGCCAACCCGCAGATCTTCAGCAAACACCCGGCCGAGGGGTTCGCCACGATTGGAAAGTACCGTCTGTATGGCGCCAGTGCGCTGCGTGAGACGGTATTCATCGAAGTCGCCGAGCCGTTGCGCCATCGCCGCGAGGCCGCACGACAGGCCTTGTTTACCTTGTTGTGGCCGTTATTGGCGCTGGTCCCCATCAGCCTGTTGGGGACCTGGCTATTGGTGCGCATGAGCCTGGGCAGCGTGCTGGCCTATCGTTACGCGGTAGAGGCCCGTGGCGTGGGTGATCTGTCGCCGATCAAGGTGTCGCGCCTGCCGGCAGAAATCAACCCCTTGGCGGATGCGGTAAACCGCCTGCTGGAGCGCTTGCGCAAGGCCCTGGAGGCCGAACGCAGCTTCACTGCCAATAGCGCACATGAGCTGCGTACACCCTTGGCCGCGACATTGGCGCAAGTCCAGCGGCTGTACCAGGAGGCCCCTGAAGGTCCGTTGCGTTTGCGTGCAAAAAAGATCGAAAGCGCTTTGCGCGAATTGGCCCGGTTATCGGAAAAACTCATGCAATTGGCCAAGGCTGAAGGGGGCGGACTGCTCTCGCAAGCGCCCCAGGACCTGGTCCCATTATTGGCTCACGTGGTGGATGAGTGGCGGCACAACAACACCTGTCAGATCGAGCTGCAACTTCCTGCCCAGGCCCATGTGTATTCGACCGTCGACCCGGACGCCTTCGGCATTCTGTTGCGCAATCTGATCGAGAATGCATTGAAGTACGGTGCGATGGATCAACCCATCGAAGTCACCCTCACGGACCAGGCACTGCTGCGGGTGATCAATGCCGGACCGGTGGTGCCGGTGGCCGTCCTGCAGCACCTGACCGAACGTTTCGTGCGCGGCCAGAGCGAAACCAGTGGGTCGGGATTGGGGTTGGCGATCGTCAAGACGATCGTGCAGGGGATCAATGGGCGAATCGAACTGTTGTCTCCGGCAAAAGATCGGCAGGAGGGGTTCGAGGTTCGGGTCTGGCTACCGCTTGCCACTGTTGCCGGTTGAGCCGGCTGCTGGTTATCCCGTTGGCCATTCGTCAGCCAGCTAACCTGCGCATTCTTGACAATCAATCGGCCTTGAGCAAATACTCGCATCCATATTCATATATATGACTAGATAACAAGGTGAATAAGGTCGATGAAATCTCTCTCCAGTGATGCCCGCCTGCCGCTTTATCAACAATTGCGCGACCAATTGGCTGAACAGATTGCCAATAACCGCTGGCGTCCGGGGGAGGCGATCCCTACTGAGGCGGTACTCTCGGCCGAATACCAGTTGTCTACCGGCACGGTGCGCAAGGCCATCGATGCGCTGGTCAGCGAGGGCGTCCTGGAGCGCCAGCAGGGCCGCGGCACCTTCATTCGCCGGCCGCAGTTTCAATCGTCGCTGTTCCGGTTTTTCCGCTTTCAAAGCGCTTCAGGCGAACGCCGGGTTCCCGAGAGCCGGATCCTGTCCGTGGAGCCGGTGGCCGCGCCTTCGGCGGTGGCCCAGGCGCTGGGGTTGCCGGCGGATGCGCCGGTGATTCGCATTGTACGGGTGCGTCTGCTGGACGTTGCGCCGGTGCTCGCCGAAGAAATCTGGCTGCCCCGCAGCCGTTTCCAACCCTTGCTCGAGATCGACCTGAGTCAAAAGGGACCGCTGCTTTATCCCATCTATGAAGAAACCTGCGGCCAGGTGGTCGCCTATGCCGAAGAAACCCTCACCGCCGAATCGGTGAATGAGGTGTACGCGCGATTGCTGCAAGTACCGGTCAACAGCCCGGTGGTGGTGATCGAGCGTCTGGCGCGGGACTACGCCGGCAACCCCCTTGAGTGGCGACGCTCACGCGGGCACGCCGAGCATTTCCGCTACCGCGTGGAAATCCGCTGACCTCACCTGGCTAGCGGCGAGTCGGTCGCCGCAGCCCTTATCGTTTTGTTTGCCATGACTGGCCCTGTAGCGGCGCGGTTCGCTCTCGGCTGCCTTTCGTTTCACTTACAAGGATAAGAATCATGTTCAGCTGGTATCGCCAAGTCACTGCGCGCGAGCGCAAAACGTTTTGGGCCTGTTTCGGCGGATGGTCGCTCGACGCCCTGGAAGTACAGATGTTCGGCCTGGCGATACCGGCGTTGATCGCCGCGTTCGCCCTGACCAAGGGTGATGCCGGGCTGGTCAGCGGTGTGACCCTGGTCACTTCGGCCATTGGCGGTTGGGTCGGCGGGACGCTGTCGGACCGTTACGGGCGGGTGCGCACGCTGCAGTGGATGATCTTGTGGTTTTCCTTCTTTACCTTCCTGTCGGCGTTCGTCACCGGTTTCCACCAGTTGTTGATCGTCAAGGCGTTGCAGGGCTTTGGGATCGGCGGGGAGTGGGCGGCTGGTGCGGTATTGATGGCCGAGACCATCAACCCCAAGTACCGCGGCAAGGTCATGGGCACGGTACAAAGCGCCTGGGCGGTGGGTTGGGGGCTGGCGGTCGGCGTCTTCACGCTGATCTACTCCCTTGTGCCGCAAGACATGGCCTGGCGGGTGATGTTCGTCGTGGGGCTGCTGCCGTCGTTCCTGATTATCTGGGTGCGGCGCAACGTTGAAGAGCCCGACAGTTTCCAGCGCCTGAAAAAAGAAAACGTCATCCCGCAAAGCTTCTTCAAATCCCTGGGCGGTATCTTTCGCCCCGAGCTGATCCGCGTGACCTTGTTTGGCGGGTTGCTGGGGCTGGGGGCACACGGTGGTTACCACGCGGTGATGACCTGGCTGCCGACCTTCCTCAAGACCGAGCGCAACCTGTCGGTACTCAACTCCGGCGGTTACCTGGCGGTGATCATCTTCGCTTTCTGGTGCGGCTGCGTGGTCAGTGGCTTGTTGATCGATCGTATCGGACGTCGCAAGAACATCGTGCTATTCGCGCTGTGCTGCGTGGTGACCGTGCAGTGTTATGTGTTCCTGCCGTTGAGCAACACCCAGATGCTGTTCCTGGGTTTCCCGCTCGGCTTCTTCGCGGCGGGCATTCCGGCGAGCCTCGGGGCGTTTTTCAACGAGCTGTACCCGGCGGATGTCCGCGGCGCCGGCGTGGGGTTCTGCTACAACTTCGGCCGGGTGCTTTCGGCGGTGTTCCCGTTCCTGGTCGGGCACATGAGTGACTCCATGTCCCTGGGCTCGGCCATTGGCATCGACGCCGGGATTGCCTACGGCGTGGCGGTGATCGCGGCGCTGTGCCTGCCGGAAACCCGCGGGCGTAGCCTGGAGGCCACTGCTGCATCGGCGCCTGCGGTGGAGAGTGACGGCCAGGGCGCCCGAGCCTGATTTTCCTTATTGTCGATAGATGAGACCCATGGCTGATACCTGTACCAAGCCGATGACCGGCATTGACTGCCACGCCCACGTGTTCAGTCGCAAGCTGGAGCTGGCCGCTGTCCGGCGCTACACACCCGACTATGACGCCACGCTCGACCAGTACCTGAACCACTTGCACGCCCATGGCTTGAGCCATGGCGTGCTGGTGCAGCCGAGTTTTCTTGGCACGGATAACCGCTACTTGCTGGCCGCGCTGCGGCAGGCGCCAGCGCAATTGCGCGGGGTCGTAGTGGTGGCGCGAGATATCAGCCGCGCCGAGCTGGATGACATGGCCCGGTTGGGCGTGGTCGGTGTTCGCTTGAACCTGATGGGCGAAGCCTTGCCTGATTTTCGCGACGTTGCCTGGACCGGTTTTTTGGGGCACCTCGCAGAACTGGGTTGGCATGTCGAGTTGCACGCCAACCTGATGGACTTACCGGGGCTGATTGATCAACTGTTGCCATTTGGCATCCCGTTGGTGGTCGATCACTTCGGTCGCCCGGATGCGCGTTTGGGCCTCGATCAACCTGGCTTTGCCCAATTGATGGAGCTGGGGCAGGGCGGGCACCTGTGGATGAAGGTATCCGGCATCTATCGATTGGGCGCAACGGCGCCGCAGAATCTTGAGTTCGCCCGCGCCTCGTTGACGTTGCTGGAACACAGCTTTGGCCCCGAGCGCTTGGTATGGGGCAGCGACTGGCCGCACACGCAGCATGAAGAACATGTCGGTTTCGAAACGGTCATGGGGCAGTTGCACGCATTGGAATGTTCGGCGTCGCTGATGCGTGCGTTATTGGTCCAGGCACCCCAGGCCTTATTCAGGTTTTGAGGCGCGCGGCCTGTGACGTCAAGTTTTCCTGAACTCGCCCAGTGAATAGGGATCTAGACTCCATTCAGGCGGTTTGAGGATGACTGATGTCGAACATTGAAGAGCTACCCATGGAAGCGCGTGCGCCAAGCGAGTACGAGAGCTTGATCGCGATGGGGACGAGCGCACTCGATGCCATTCCCGGTGCGGTGTACCTCTGTGATCGCCAGGGGTGGCTCGTCAGGTACAACAGTGAGGCGGCCGAGCTGTGGGGAAGGGCGCCGGCACTTGGAGAGAACGGTGATCGTTTCTGCGGCGCTCATCGACTGTTCCTGACCGACGGTACGCCGCTGGCATTCGAACACTGCCCGACAGCCTCGGCACTCAATACCGGCATTGCCTCGCGCAATCAGGAAGTACTCATCCAGCGCCCGGATGGCTCGCGGTTCGTGGCGCTGATGAATATCCGCGCCCTCAGGGATCGGCGGGGCGCTATTCAAGGGGTGATCAACTGTTTCCAGGACGTCTCCGCGCACCACGCCATGGCCGAAGAGCTTCGGCGCAAGAGTGCCGACCTGGAAGACTTTTTCGAAAACAGCGCGGTGGGCCTGCATATCGTCAGTGGCGAAGGCATTATCCTGCGCGCCAACAAGGCGGAGCTGACGCTGCTGGGTTATTCGGCGGACGAGTACATCGGCCGCCACATCACCGAGTTTCATGTCGACGAGCCGGTTATTGGTGACATCCTCACCAAGTTGGGCAGCGGCGACTGCCTGGAAAGCTATCCGGCGCGACTGAGGGCCAAGGATGGCTCGATCAAACATGTCACGATCACTTCGAATGGCCGGTTCGAGGACGGAAAACTCTTCAATACACGCTGCTTCACCCTCGACAGTAGCCGCGTCCATGCAGCCGAGGCCGCGCGCCAGGACAGCGATGACCGGCTTTCGGCGACCTACGAGGCGGCGACCATCGGTATTGCCGAGGCCGACGTCGACGGTCGCTTGCTGCGCGTCAACGATGCCCTGTGCAACATGCTGGGGCGCTCGCGGGAAGAGCTCCTGTCGATGACATTCCTGGACTATACCCACCCCGATTGCATCCCGCAGGACGCGGGGTTGTACGCCCGCCAGGTGGCCGGTGAACTTGATAACTACGTGCTTCGCAAACGCGCCGTGAAGCCCGATGGCGAGGTCGTTTACCTCGACATCCACAGTTCTTCGGTGAGGGACGCCAGCGGTACGTTTCGTTATGGCGTGCGAGTGTTGCAGGACGTCACGCTGGCGCGGCGGATGGAAAACCAGGTCCGCGAAAGCGAACGGCACATGCGCAATCTTCTCGAGGCATTGCCTGCCGCGGTGTACACCACTGACGCCGATGGCCGCATCACCTTCTACAATCGCGCCGCTGTCGAACTGTCCGGGCGCACCCCTCGGCTGGGCGACCAGTGGTGCGTGACCTGGAAACTGTTCAACACGGACGGCAGTTTCCTGCCCCACGACCAATGCCCGATGGCGGTGGCCCTGAAGGAAAACCGGCCGATTCGCGGCGTCGAGGCCGTTGCAGAGCGGCCGGACGGTAGCCGTGTTCCGTTCACGCCTTATCCCACGCCTTTGCATGATGCCGATGGAAACCTGGTGGGCGCCATCAACATGCTGGTCGACATCTCCGAGCGAAAGCAGGTGGAATATCGACAGAAGACGCTGATCGATGAACTCAATCACCGGGTCAAGAACACCCTGGCCACGGTGCAATCGCTGGCGGCCCAGACGGCGCGCAATGCCGAGGATGCGAAAGACGGCTATAGGCGTTTCGAGGCAAGACTCCTGGCGTTGTCGCGGGCACACGATCTCTTGACGAAACGGCATTGGGGGCAGACGCCGCTCGACACCCTGGCCCACGAAGTGCTGATGCCGGTGTTTGGGCATGAGCCTGGTCGCTTCGTGATTGAAGGCCCTTCTGTGGACGTCGGTACTCGCGTGGCGCTCAACCTTACGATGACCCTCAATGAATTGGCGATCAACGCGCTGAAATATGGCTCGATGTCGGTCGAGAGCGGGACGCTTGCAGTCACTTGGCACCTGCAAGCCCAGGCGGACGGAACGTTGCTGACCCTCGACTGGCGCGAACAAGGAGGGCCTCCGGTGTCACCGCCGGAACGGGAAGGGCTCGGGTCACGCTTGATGCAGCGCTGCATCGAGCGCGACTTGGCCGGCAAGTTCGACCTCACCTACGCCCCGCAAGGCGTTTGCTGCCGCTTTTCGTTCCTGATAGGGGTGACCGGGGCATGACCCCCTTTGCGGGCGTCAGGGTGCTGGTCGTCGAGGACGAAGGCGCGATTGCCCTGTTGATCGAAGAGATGCTGGAGGAGTTCGGATGCGAAGTGGTGGCGTCGGTCGCTCGGCTCGCTGCTGCATGTGAAGTCGCTGGCTCGGCGCAGGTTGACCTGGCGATCCTGGACGTCAACCTGGCTGGCGAGCGGGTTTTTCCGGTGGCCGAAATCCTTCGCGGTCGCCATATTCCCTTCCTGTTCAGCACCGGATACGGCGCCAGCGGACTGCCAGCCGAATACGCCGGGTGCCCGGTCCTGCACAAGCCTTTTTCGCAAAGTGAGTTGCAGCAGAAAATTACCGTTACGCTGAAGGAGGCCCGCGAAAGCGGCCTGGCATCCAACACCGATCCCCACTGATCCAACACCCTCCCCAGCAAGCCCAGTCCCGGTGTTCAAGCAGCCCTCGACAAGACGTTGCCCCAGGACTGTGCTAAATCTCTTACCAGCAACCCACCTACCTCTCTAAACCCATTCAAGGAGTGATCATGAGTCTCCACGGTCATTACGATCCGCAGAACATCTTTGCGCTGATCCTTCGCGGCGATGCGCCGTGCTACAAGATTTACGAAGACGCCGATGTGTTGGCCTTCCTGGATCTCTTTCCTCAATCGCGCGGCCATGTCCTGGTCATCCCCAAAGCCTCCCAGGCGCGAAATATCCTTGAGGTCGAGCCTGCCGTCCTGGGCGCGATGATGTCTGCCGTGCAGCGCCTGACGCGGATCATCGTGGACGAATTGCAGCCGGACGGGGTTCAGGTCGCGCAGTTCAATGGTGCTGTGGCCGGGCAAACGGTCTATCACATTCACATGCACATCATCCCTCGCTGGGAAGGTGAGGCGCCCGGCGTGCATGGCAGGGGCAAGGCGGATCCCGAGGAGCTGGAAGCACTCCAGGCGCGTCTGGTCGAGCGCATTCGTTCAGAGGCCTGATGCCGGGCAGTGCAAGCTCCCGGGGGATTTCGGATGGATAGGACAATGGCGGTTGTCCCGGCTTCCAGTGTGGGAGCGAGCTTGCTCGCGATAGCGGCAATACATCCAACATTGATGCTAACTGAGGACGCGCCGAATTTCCCAAGCAGGGCCGCCGTGATTCACCTGTCTCTGGACGGATCACAGGCAGTGCGATTGGTCGAGATCAAGTAAATCGGATTTATGCGATTGCGATATAAATGCTATGTCATTGGCATGGTTTATCGATTAATGCGGCAGGGGTAATTTGTTTCTCTACGATATCAATCGAGAGGAAAGCCAAATGACTCTGCGTTCAACCGGTAGCCTTTGTTTTGCGCTATGCGCGGCGGCGCCTTTTGCCGGCGCCGCCAGTACAGAAAGCACCAGCGAGTCGCGGACTTCGCAACAGATCAGCCGGGCCGACAGCCAGGCTTCAGTCGCAGGCCCGGCGGACTATTTCACCGGGCGCGTGCGCGTTGATCCTCTGTTCCCGGCAACCAATGAAATCAATGCCTCCGGCGCCTACGTCAGCTTCGAACCGGGCGCGCGTTCGGCCTGGCATACCCATCCCGCCGGACAACGTTTGGTGGTGATTTCCGGTGTCGGCCTGACGCAGGAATGGGGCAAGCCCGTGCAGCAGATCCGCCCGGGCGACGTGATTGTCTGCCCGCCAGGCATCAAGCATTGGCATGGTGCCGCGCCGACGAGCGCCATGACCCACCTGGCCGTGACCGGTACGGTGGAAGGCAAAAACGTGGAGTGGCTGGAGAAGGTCAGCGAAGAACAGTACGGTGCCGCTGGAACGGCTACGCCATCGGCCAAGCCGGATGCCGTGGCTGTTTCGCAAACCCTATCGACCAAGCAGCAAGCCATCCCGCTGATTGCCGCCGCCATGGCGACGAGCAATATGCCTGGCCTCAATACCGCCCTGAATCAAGGGTTGGATGCCGGCCTCACCGTCAGCGAGGCGAAGGAAATCCTGGTGCAGCTTTACGCCTACAGCGGCTTTCCCCGCAGCCTCAACGCTCTCGGCGAATTGATGAAAGTGGTGGAGGCGCGCAAGCAACGCGGCGTCCAGGACGACCCGGGGCGCGAGCCCGCGCGCCTGATTCCTACCGGCGATGCGCTGCTGGCGGCGGGCAGGGCCAATCAGACGCGCATTGCCGGTGCGCCCGTCCAGGGACCGTTGTTCGACTTCGTCCCGGTCATCAACCAGTACTTGCAGACGCACCTGTTCGGCGACATTTTCGAGCGTGACAACCTGGACTGGCAAAGCCGTGAGCTGGCGACCGTCGCCGCGCTGGCGGTCACCCCCGGCGTGGAATCACAACTGCGCTCGCACATGGCCGCCAGCCTGCGAGTCGGCCTGAGCGCTTCGCAACTGCGGCAACTGATCCAGCTACTGGGCGAGCAGGGTGATGCCGCTGCGGCCAAGCGTGCCAGTGAAGCCTTGGATACCGTTCAGGCCAGTCAACCTTCATAACGCAAAGCTTCGCGCAACAGCGTGAAGGCCGGTGAGTTTTGGCGGCGACTGGGATAGTAGAGGTGGTAGCCGGAAAACGGCTCGCACCAATCTTCCAGCACCCGAATCAACCGGCCTTGCGCGACAGCGTCCTGGACCAGGTCCTCCGGCATATAGGCCAGCCCCAGCCCTTGAAGGGCGGCCTCCAGGCGCATCGCGATGGTGTTGAACACCAACTGGCCTTCCACCCGGACATTCAGTTCCTGTCCGTTTTTCTCGAACTCCCAGATGTAGAGGCCGCCATGGGTCGGCATGCGCAGGTTGATGCAATTGTGCGCCGTGAGGTCGTCGGGAATGACTGGCTTGGGGTACCGGCCGAAATACGTCGGCGAGCCAACCACCGCCATGCGCATGTCAGGGCCGATGCGCAGGGCAATCATGTCCTTGGCAACTTGTGGGCCCAGCCGCACACCGGCGTCGAAACCCTCCGCGACGATATCGGTAAAGCCGTAGTCGACGATGATTTCGATGTTGAGGTCGGGATGATCAGGTAGCAGCCTGGCGAGAACGGATTGCAGGATCGTGATCGCGGAGTGCTCACCGGCAGTGATGCGCAACTTACCCGCCGGCTTATCGCGAAACTCACTGAGCATCGCCATCTCGTTATCGATCTCTTCGAACCGCGGCGCGACCACCCGCAACAGGTGTTCACCGGCTTCGGTCGGGGCGACACTTCGAGTGGTTCGCGACAACAACCTGACCCCCAGCCGCTCCTCCAACTGACGCATCGCCCGGCTCAGCGCCGGTTGCGACATGCCCAGCTTGGCCGCTGCGCGGGTGAAGCTGCGCTCCTGGGCTACGGCGGCGAAGATGGCGAGTTGGTCGTAGCGTTCGGTGGTCATTGATCCGTCTCTGGTATGAGCAGGGAGGGATTATGGCATCTGCCGGATTAATTGGCTGAGCCATGGTTGTGGTCTTCCAATCACATCGCACCCGTCGCGCAGCGCAGCGTTTCGGTGGTGGAAGGGTTGTACGAGCTTCTCGTAGGAATCGACGGAGCGAATATTGCCCATTGACTTGCAGGACATTTCCTAGAAAATTCCAGTCCCTTGCGCCTGCTGATTTCGGTGCCTAGTCTTTGTCCACCGCTGCCAATTCAGCGGTCGGGTTTAGTCGCTCGGTATCTCGTTAGGCGCAAGGTCTCCTTGAAGTCAGGCTACGATTTTCTCGCTGATTTTATGGTGGCTGTGCGCAGGGCACTTTCGAGTGCGCCGGTTTCCTAACGTCCCGGTCGACTAACCTGCGCACAGCCGCCACCCCACTTCGTTTAGTCGCGAACAGTGGCGGATCCGACTGACGTTAGGAGGTCCATATGGACAAACTCATCCCCGACCCACCTGTTCCACCGCTGCACCTGGACATCGCGGCCGACGCCAACGCCGAACGTGTCATCGATTCCTATCTGAACCCCAAACCCGCCCAGCCTGACAAGAAGCCACCTCCGGAGCAGCTATTCACCGTCGTGGAGGGTGTCGATGCGGAAAGCCTGCTGGCCAACCTCAGCGAAACGTTGGCCTCCGCCAATGCCATGGCCAACGATTTAGCGTTCGATCTGGAGGATTCTCGACGGCATGTTGCACTAGGGCTGCAACAATTGATTGAACTAGGTCTGCTATTGGCAAACCGGGCGCTGGATGTCATCGACCCTAGATAAGCGTTCGGTGGAATAGATTCCATTTTTCCCAAGATGGATTGGGTCGGAAGCGAAGGGCTGCTTCCGACCCATAACGGTCTTTAGCTTTTGACAGTCTGAAAGTTTATGTAATCTCGCGAAATCCGTTCGCAAATTCGTTGTAATACCCGGGATGCCTTTATGCAGACTGCTCAAACCAGGCTACTCGCGCTTGCACTGATAGAGATCAGGACGTTGCTTGCAGATTATCTGGGCAGTGATGTAGATGCTCCAATGAGCGTCCGTGTTGCGGCCCATATGGCCTATGCACTCCACAATGAAGCGGAGGCTACATACAGCAATGTTGACTTTCAACTCGACTGTGCGACCCAGAAAATAGCCGCAATTGATCAGATTCTTGGTGTTTCGGATGGAGCCGCATTGTTGAGTAGATTTGACGTCGAAGACAAAATCAACCCGGATGACGCCCAACCTGGATGACCGCTTCTGGCCGATTGCTGTCTATTGGGACGGGCAAAAACCCAAAGCGAGTATTGGCAAGTGGTGAGTGTTGGCCGGCACTGGCTCGGTTCCTAGTGGAGACACATTCAGCGCATCCAAGCACGAAGAGCTTCGAACTCGGTTGGGTTCGGATGGCATAGTCGGGCGGCTAACGATTCCTCTTCTTCTTGAGAGATGAAGGCTTTGACAATTTTCGAGATGCCTCGAGGGCCAGTCTGGTAATTCATGGCGACACACTGTCGACTAAACAGGGCCTCAAGAAGCGCATAGTCTGCGGGTAGTAAAACCGTTTCGATCAATGCCACTTCACTTTTCAGTGCGATACTCAAGTCCATTTGAGGCGGTAGCCAAGATAAGTCCGTAGCGACGCGCACGTATTCCCTTGTCACGAACGACGAGATATCGGCATGGGCAAGTGGAGATGGCTGAGCAAAATGAAGTACCTGAGCGATCCCCGAAGTCCCGTTTTCCAATCGAACCAGGCAGTAGGGCTCACCGCCGCCTGTAGCTGCAAAGGGAAGAAAGGTTCGACCTTGCTGGTCATCAGGGTTAAGCCACTCATTGATTTCTCGTTCTGCTTCTTCGGCATCGATCCAGTGAAAATCTACAAGGCTACTCAGTGCAGCCTTTGAAGGGGGTGTATGTGCTATTCCCATGAGTGCTGCGAGGCGTTCTGGAAATTCAATGTCAATTCTGTGTGCAAGATTTTGAAAGGCTTCGACGACTGCAACAGCTTGTCCATAATTCAAAGTAGAAGAATCTCCATATCTGATAGCAGCGCAATCGAAGTCTGGAATTTAAATCAACGCCCTCGATTTCCAGGCTTGACCTGCTGTTCATGTGAACCGCTATTGTCGGGCGCTCGCAGGATCCTACAAAGCTACAGCTAGAGGCGCAAGCACCCTAAATCCACTGACCGCTTTTGGCCGATTGCTGCCTCTCACGAAGGGCTGCAATCGGCCAATAGCTGCCTGTCGTAATCGACTAAAATAGACCCTAAGCGCCCGTTGAGTCCTCGCCGAATATGAGCCCAAAGCAGCCAGATCTGCTCCAAGCGGAATAGAGGTTATGGCAGTTCTTTAGCTTGCTCGCGCTGAGCGACGCTGGCGAGACACTGTTCGATGAACTGAAGCTCCTGGTCGAGCTCGATCGCGCGTTTTTCCAGAGCTTTCAACGCCGCCTGGTGCTCCTTCTGCACCTCTTCTGGCGCCTTGGCGAGTTTGGCAAGCTTGCGCTGCCTCCACGCGATATCACCGTTCAGCTCGGCAAGACATTTGACACCTGATTCTTTCTTCTTAGCTGTAAATAGCTGGCACTCCAAATAGCGGATGGCGTCGTAGATTTTAACGACTTCACTGCTAGTCTTTGAGTGCACGAAGTTCAGGCTGCCCTCGTCGAAGGCGTGGTGCTCCTGGTTCTGCCCACCCCAGTTGACCAGGTCATTCTTGATGAAATTGAAGTATGACAGGTCATAGTCAATGAACGGTTCCACCAGCGAAAAGGTGTGTTCCAGGCTGACCTGCAGGTACATGCTCTTCTTGAGCTGTGATTTATTAAATTGCGCGGTCACTTTGACTTCATTTTCTATGCAGAACTCAAGCACCATGGATTCGAACCAGATACGACAATAGAGCAGCGCTTGACGCACATCGAATACCGAAAGCGCGGCAAGAATTTTCTCCTGGAAGCTGCCCACGTGATCAATGACTAGAATGCCTTTGTTCGTATAACTGAGAACATTACTGGTGTACTGAATCTGCTGAGCATGACGCTGGGCAATAATACAGAAACGCTCCCAGAAAAGACGGTCATGGGTGGTGACGACCATTTGGATCCGGCGCAGGTAAGCATCGCTGAAGAACAGGTCGATGATGTTCGATCGGTGATCGGTGTCGATCGCATTGACGACGTCATCGAATACGATGAGCGGGAAGTTGTTCTTCTCAGCCATCGCCAAGAGGATGGACAAACCCAGCGCTCGCAGATGCCCTTCGCTGAGCACCGCAAACGCATCAAGGAATGATCCGTCCACGCTGGTGATCTTGATCCGATAGCTATCCGCCTGGCGGTCGAAGGTCAACGACGCGATCTGCTCATGGTCATCGTCGTGGTTGTTGATCGCGCGGTAGTACTCGGCAGCCTTGGCTTCGATCCCTGTTATTCGCGCTTTCTCCAGCTCAAGCTTGTAATCCAGCAAGTCGCGGTACAGCGTTCGGTACTCAGCTTCCAGATCCTTGAGCAACTGGTTGAAGTGGCTATTGTCGACTGCATCGTTGAGCAATGCCGCTTTTTGCTTTTTCAGGTCTGTCATCTGGTCGTTGGCGACCTTGAACTCGCTTATAGCCAGTTTTTTTCTGTCGAACTGCAGCTTCAGCAATTCGTCAATTTCTTTCAACTGCGTCACCCGTTCTTCGAGGCGGGCTGCCTGGGCGTCTGCCTGGCCAACCTCCCGAAGCTTGCGCTCACAGGCGCGCAAGTAGTCTTCGATCTGATCTGCACCCCGCGCGCAGAGCTTCAGAAACGAGTCGAGAACGGACGGCGCCACTTCCGAGCGATCGGTAGCGGCATGGAACTTTGCAAGCTCCGCCTCCAATTCGTCCATGTTCAGTGGGCAGGGAACACCGGCGTGCTCATTGCCTTTCACCGCGCCGATTCCGGTCGCGACTCGTGAAGCCCAGAGCGCGATCCGGGCGTCATTTATCTGCCTGGATTGCTTGAGGGACTCCAGTGCACCCAACGCCTTGATCTGTTCTCGCGCCCTCTCGAACGGGTTCATCACCACCTGGTCGAGGGGCGTCAGGCATGCGGGACAGGTTTCCCCGGCCTGCAACTGTTCGATGGCCGACAATGCCTCATATACGGCGCGATAATTGACCTCGCTGGCCCTCTGCAGAAACATCTTCTCGATATCGGCTCTGCGATGGAGCAAGCGCTGAGCGATGGCACAGATACGCCTGACCTGCTTCAGCGATATAGCGAACGGGGCCTTGGCGGCTCGCAGGCGCTCAGCGCCACGAATATGTATTTCAACCGTGTCGCGCAACCGCAAGACCTTTCGGCGCACATCGAAGTCTTGGTCGGCCCTCAGCCCCAGCAGCCTACAACTCTCGGAAATCGATGCATGAAGGTCTGCCCTGCGATTACGCCGCAACTGGCCCAGGCTTACCCGGGCACATTCCAGGGTGTTCAGTGCCTCGGCCTGATCAGCACGTATGAAGGCTTTGAGCGAGAAGCTTTCAGGCCGGACGAACCGAGAAATGACCTCCTGGAGTTCTTCCAAACCAAACAAGGTGGCCAGGACATCACTCTCGGCACTGCCAGTATCCTTGGAGCCCAGCAACGAAAATTCTTGAAGACGGTTCCGATCAATGAAACAGCCCGACCAGCTGATGCTTCGCTTGACTGGTAACTTGTCTGTTCCCATCAGCATGAGCTTGGGCTTCACCTCTCCCCGGGCGATGTACTGATTGACCTTAGTCTTGCGCCTGGCCGCTTCTTTGATATCGCCAGTGGTGCCGATTTCCAACGCCTCGCACAACGATGATTTACCGCCGCCATTGGGTGCGTAGAAAATGTTCTTCAGCTTGCTAAAGCGAATGAAGGTGCCTGTGTCGTCAGGGCCAAACTCTCCGAAGCCTCGGAAGTTTTTTACGCGAAGGTAATCCAACGTGCCGAGTCCAGACGGCGGTATTCGATCCAGTTCCGGCTTGCTGTCGAGCACCTTTTTGAAGCGTGCGGCGATGCGCTGATAGTTGCGCCCCAGCAACTGGTCAGCTGCCGCTGTGATATGCGTTTTGATGTGGTCGGAATAGCGGCCCTTGCCTTGGTTCGCCTGGTACATGCACCAGAGCAGCACGAGGTAAGCGTCACTGCGTCCTTGAAGATTCTGCCTGGCAAAACTCAATAGGTACTGGCTCATCGCACTTCCTCACTGATACGCATGAGCGTAGCCGGACGGAAATCAGAAAGCCATTATCGCCAAGCCAAGTGTCTAGGCTCTTTGCTATTGTTGAGCTCTGCCGATCTGGGCCTGGTACCTCATAGGATTCAGCTCTGCTTCTTCTTAATGTTGCTCGTTCCGTTCGGCATGGAGGAAGTGCTGCTAACACTGGCAACGCATCCTCAGCTCCTGCCTTGATCCCCACGTGACGCTCAACGCTGGATTTTTGACAAGGAATAATTCTTGAAACGCATGCCGAGAGATCCATTAAAATTCGACCCGGTTGAACTATTTACCGCCGTAAGCAGGGATAATAATTACAGAATCGAAGCAGAAGAGGATATCGAAGACTTCCTAGATAAAGTTGGGAAGTCTCTCAAATCATCTCTTAAGAACCAAAACCTGCTGAACGGTAAGCGAGTCGAAGCTTTATTTGCTCATGTTGTCGGAGCTTTAGGCAAGTGCGCAATGGTAAAGCAGGAAGACAGTGGTGCAATATTCACCGCAGGAATGAATGTTCAGGCGCCCGATTACTCTATTGCCTTGAATGACGGAACAAGATTTCTTGTAGAGGTGAAGAACTGCCATCATGGTGATCCCAAAGAGGACTATGAGTTTCGGAAGGACTACGTAGTACGGCTGGAGAATTATGCAAAGCTACAAGGTACAGCTGTAAAGTTTGCGATTTACTTCTCCAGAATCAGAAAGTGGGTGCTCTTATCCAAAGAATCAATGACTGAACATCGGAATAAATATACGACCAACTTCATTGAAGGCTACGCCAAGAGCGAAATGATATTGCTGGGGGATAGAATGATCGGCACTAAGCCGAATTTGAGCATCGAGTTGATTGCAAAGCCCGAAGAAGAGTCAGGAGTCAACGAAAACGGACAAGCCTCAATAACAATTGGTGATGTCAAGCTGTACTGCCATGATAATGAGATTTTGACGGAAAATGAAAAGCATATTGCATTTTATCTCATTAGATTCGGAGACTGGACTACCGACGATCCTTCGGCTGAGATGGATGGAGAAAGAGTTAGGTCTATACGGTATGATTTTTACCCTGACGTACCATGGGAAGAAGACCAGGGATTTGCAATGCTAGGCTCACTGAGTTCAATGGTCACTAGCGCTTACAATGAGCATACCGTATACGAAAGTAAGATATATGCCCTTGATGCCAAGGTTAATCCTGAGGTGTTTTCAGTGCATATTCCTGACGAATACAAAGGCGATAAGCTTCCACTCTGGCAGTTTTGTATTCAGCCGAACATGGATTTCAAGATATAAAAAAGGGGCCAGATGGCCCCTAACCTTATAACTGATCACCCTTCGTCTACATGCTCTTCCTTGAATAACTTCAATACTTCAGTACCTGTTACAATCCTGAAAACCTTAAGGGTGCCATTTGGTCAGGGTTTATCTACGTGTAATCCTGCGAGCATTACAACAACTGATGCAGTCATGTGTAGCGCATAAGCCACGACATCATCTCTCACGTGTCTAACCTCCGGGCCCTGACCGTGGGCACTTTCATTGTTTCTTAGCGAGACAACCCCCTCCATCAGACTCACAAGGGCGGAAAGGTGACTCTGATAATACGCAGGAAATAACTGCTCATTCTGTAATATTACTATTAGACGCTTGGCGTTATCCGATGACTTGTAAGCCCAGCCGCGGGCACTGCAGATAGCCCTCATAGTGCTCTCGACGGTCTTCAGGGCTTCGTTCAAGGCCTCTTTATGCCGCCCATGCCTGTAATGCTCATAAGCAAGGATGAACTCTTGCTGAGCGCCCTCGAATCCCGGTTGCTTCAAGAACTGGATCGCAGGCTTAACTACAACCGCATGATGAAACCTTGAGTCGATTCGGATAATCTCGCCATTGATGAGCTCATAACCAACCCCATGCTCTCGAAATCTTATATTGAGATCATTGATAAAGTCACGGCACTGTTCATCATAATCAGGGTATTCATGTGTCTGATTAATGATCAGCTCTATGGCATCCATGACTCTTTCAATATCTTCCTCTTTTCGAAGGAAAAGAATCAGCTCATGATAATCATCGTTTTCAGGGTCAGTCGCGATGTGATGCTTTCCGTATTCGAGACGGAGAGTCTTAACGACATAATGGACAATTTGATTGCATGTACTTAAAGTCTTGTAGAACTCGTGTTCGTCGCCGATGAGCTCGTTGAGCATATAAAGCATCTGAATGCGGAGAGGCATTGGGAGCTTGTCGTATACATAGACGTCTGGGCCACCCCCGCGTAGCCGCTTCTGACGCTTTGAAAATAGATCTGTGACTGCCATGTACCGTTCCCTGCGATCTTGGATAGCAGCATGCTAGCAGATAGACTTGATCTTACGCCTGCGGTTGAACCTCCTGAGTGCTCAACCATGCTGAAACCTTATCGCTCTTGCTCATCTCCCGAAGCTCGGCCGTGCCTGCCGCCAGGAGATCAAGGAAGCGCTGTCGTCAGCGTGCAATCCACGCTTTGCCAACAATTCGGTGGCATCCGAGATCCCCGCATCACCAAAGAACGCCGTTCTATCGGAAAATAAATCCCCGTGAGTGACACCATGCCCCCCATCTCGATTCCAATACGAGGTGAAGTGCCACCCACCGGTCGTCACGACAGGAAACGGGAAGTTAATCACGGCTTTACCGGTGGTGTAGTGCTCACGTCAAGGCTGGACTTTGTTTGACGAGTGACAGCCTCAGCTTTAGCTTTCGGCCCAGCGCATTTACTGAATCGATTTAGTTGTCGTGGAGCGAGGCTCGGGTCCGCTTCTGGCCGAAAGCTGCCCGTTGTGGAGGACAGCTTCCGACCCAAAACACCCACCTGCAGATCACCCAGGCCATCCACCCTCACACCTGATCCATCGCCTCGCTCACCCACCGATCCTCACCCAGGAACCCGCCACTCTGGTGGTGCCACAGCCGCGCATAGATGCCGTTCCTGGCGAGCAATTCAGCGTGGGTACCCTGTTCAATAATGCGCCCATCATCCATGACAATCAGTCGATCCATCGCCGCAATCGTCGACAGTCGATGAGCAATGGCGATGACAGTTTTACCCTGCATCATTTCATCGAGGCTTTCCTGGATGGCGACTTCGACTTCCGAATCCAGCGCGCTGGTCGCTTCGTCGAGGAGCAGGATCGGGGCGTTCTTGAGCATCACTCGGGCAATCGCGATGCGCTGGCGCTGGCCGCCCGACAACTTGATGCCGCGCTCGCCCACCAAGGTGTCATAGCCGCTGTGACCCTGGCGGTCGCTCAATTGGCTGATGAACTCATCGGCCTGGGCATTGGCCGCGGCACGGCGGATTTGTGCGTCGCTGGCATCGGGTCGGCCATAGGCGATGTTGTCGCGAATGGAGCGGTGTAGCAGGGACGTATCCTGGGTGACCATGCCGATGGCGCTGCGCAGGCTGTCTTGCGTCACGTGGGCAATGTCTTGCCCGTCAATGCGGATCTGCCCGCTGTCGACGTCATAGAAGCGCAGCAGCAAGTTGATGAGCGTGGATTTGCCCGCGCCGGAGCGGCCTACCAGGCCGATTTTCTCGCCCGGGCGAATGTTCAGGCTCAAGCCATCGAGCACCTGGCGTTCACCGTTGTAGTTGAAGCTCACATTGTCGAAGGTGACCGCTCCGCCGGAGGTCACCAGTACCCCGGCGTCCGGCGCGTCCTGCACCTTGGGGCCGCGGGTGAGGGTGGCCATGCCGTCCTGCACGGTGCCGATGCTCTCGAACAGCGAGGTCATTTGCCACATGATCCAATGCGACATGCCGTTGATACGCAGCGCCATGGCAGTGATCGCCGCCACGGCACCGGCGCCGACTTCGCCCTGGTGCCACAGCCAAAGGGCATAACCGCCTGCGGCCATGATCAACCCCACCACCAACGCCTGGTTGACGATCTCGAACTGGCTGACCAGGCGCATCTGGCGAAAGCCGGTCTGCTTGAAATCCTCCATGGCCGCGCGCGCGAAGTGCGCTTCACGATTGGAATGGGAGAACAGCTTCACGGTGGTGATGTTGGTGTAGGCGTCCGAGATACGTCCGGTCATCGAGGAGCGCGCATGGGCCTGTTCCTGCCCGACTTTGCCCAAGCGGGGCACGAAGTAGAGCATGGCCAGCCCGAACAACACGATCCAGGCCAGGAACGGCAGCATCAGTTTCAGGGCGAAGCCGCCGGCCAATGCGATGATCGCAATGAAATACACGCCGATCCCGGGTGCGATCTCGATCAGGGTGAACAGCACGTCGCGCACGGCCAGCGCAGTCTGCATCACCTTGGTGGTGACCCGGCCGGAGAACTCATCGGAAAAAAACGACAGGCTTTGGCGCAGCATCAGGCGGTGAAAGTCCCAACGCAGCCGCAACGGCAGATTGATCGCCAATATCTGGTGCTGAACCATGGTGCGCAACGCCACCAGCCCGATGCTTGCCACCATGACGATGCCCATGCCCCATAGCACGCGATTCTCCTGCGCCGCCGCATCGCCACCGGTCTGCCAGGTCGAGAGCAGGTCCACGACCTGACCGAGGAAAGAAAACAGCCAGGCTTCGTAGATCGACACAGCGGCGCTGAGCAGCGCAAACGCAAGGATGTAACCGCGGGCGCCCCGTGTGCACGCCCAAAGAAACCGAGCCAGGCCTGCGGGCGGTGGCGGTACCTCGTCGGGCGGGAAGGGGTCGAGTCTTTGTTCAAACACGCGAAGCATGGTGGTCTCCAAAACGATCAATTAAGGAGATTCTGCCATTTAAAGGTGGCTTTGAGGGTTATGTGACGCTGTGGTCGAACTGACCGCTTCAGGGATTGGAACTCATCCGCCCCCGGATCGCCATGCGCAGACAACCCCAGGCGATGAATCCGATGATCAACACCTCGGCCATGCCCACCAGCATGTTGAATGAGAAGGTGAGCGGTTGCTCGGCCCAGTAGAAGGTTGTCGTGCCCGTTCGACCGCCGACACGCAGCCGCCCGGCAAACAGAGCGGGCACCAATGCGATGACACGACTCAGCTCCAATAGTGCCAGGAAAACACCCATTAGAAGGAGCAGGGCGCGTGCGGGCGTGCCGAGTTTTTCGGTGATCGCATGGGCAGGCGTGAGCCCCTTGGCTTTGCGCTGCCTGGCTTCCCTCACCGCTTTACCGCTGGTTGGGGCTGGAGCAGGCCTGTAGGTTGCCTTCTTCACACCCGCCGTCGAGCCCACCACGACTTCGGTGGGCACTGCCACGTTCAGGTAGTCGGCCAGCTCACGCAACCACAAGTCGGTGTGTTGATTTCCTGGCACCACCGGAACGTTGTCGGTCGTCAGGCGGTGTTCGCTGCCATCGCGCATCACCAGCCACAATTGGGTGTAGGCCGGCTCGGCATCTTGGCGGCGGCGAAGTTCGAGGCATTTGGGGGTATCGATTCTAAACACCGAATGCACACGCTCTCGACGCCCAAAAAAGTTTCGGGTGCGGCGCTTGCCTTCACCGTCGCGTCGCGATAACAGCAAGGTCTCGCGGATGCCGGTGTACACCATCAGGAGGAGGCCGAGTGCAGGAATCAGCAGCAGCCCGAGCACGATCAGCAGTGAAGTCAGCGGATCCAGGTCAGTCAGGGGCGAGCCTTCATCAGAGGTCACAAACACGGCGAACGCCACCGGCAAGATGAAGGCAAGCACGCCTGTCAGCAGCACGAAGGCGCTCTGCACCCGGTTGCGCGAGTGGATGTACAGGTCATCCTGCGCGGTGCGCTCGAACCGATGTCCAAACAACATGCAGACCTCCTGGTGCGCCGCTTTTAGATCGATCAATGGGGCGTACAAAGTGGCACGCCGCAGGCCTGGATCGTGTTTTAACGCCGCGCAGAATACCTCATGCCCAGACAAAATCACTCCGCGCTCAACTCCCACAACACATCCAGCACATGTTGCGTAGGCCGTTCGATGTCCCGACTGCGGTGGGCAATCCCCAGTTGACGCCACAATAAGGGCTTCAAAGGCCGCATGACGATCCTGTTATCGAGCAATGGCGTGGCCGCCTCATGGGGCAACAGCGTCGCACCATATCCCGCCGCCACCAGGCTTTTGATCGCGTCGTTGTAGTTCAATTGAATGCGCGGCGCAGGCTGCTGCCCATCACTGGCGAACCACTCCGCCGTCAGGCGCGAAAGACGCGTGGTGGTGTCGTTCAAAATCAACGGCTGAGCGGACAACCAAGCGGGGGTCACAGCCTCCGGGGACTCCCAGCGAGCTGGCAAGAAGGCCATGACTGGGTCTCGTCGCCACGGCTCGATCCGCAAGCCCTTCACCGGGGACTGCGGCAGCGCGACCAAACCGATCTCCAAGGAGCCCTCGGCAAGTTTCTTCAAGGTTTCCTGGGAGGTGAGCACCGCGACTTGTACATCGATCGCGGGGTGGCGTTGGCTCAATGTCTCCAACGCATGCGGCAGCAACTGTGCGATGGCCCCCGTGGAGGCGCCTAGCCGCACACGTCCGGCCAATCCTTGAACCTGACGTTCGACGTCTTCAAGTGCCTGCTCTGCGTCTGCCAATAGGCGCCGTGCGCGTTCCACCAGTGTGTTCCCTATCGCTGAAGGTTGAACGCGGCCACGCGTGCGTGACAACAGCTTGCCGCCCACGCGCGCCTCCAGGTCGGCGATATGCAGACTGACGGTGGGTGGTGCAAGGTGCAGCGCACGGGCCGCTTCGGCAAATGATCCCAGGTCGGCAATCGCCACCAGCGTGCGCAGACGGTCCAGGCTGATTTCGCGCATGAGGATTTCCTTGTTCAGAAAAACTGAATTTCATCGTTTATAAATTCAACTTTTCCTATCTTAGAGCGTCGCTGAAGATTGGGCTCCTGATTTCCAATGTCCGAGAGCATTCCATGGCAAGTCCCCTTGTATTCATCGATGGCGACCAAGGCACCACCGGGCTGCAAATCCATCAACGTCTGCGCGAGCGCAGCGATCTGCGGCTTTTCACACTCAGCCCCGAACATCGCAAGGATCCGCAACGTCGCGCCGAAGCCATCAACCACTGCGACATCGCTATTCTCTGCTTGCCCGACCAAGCCGCCCGCGACGCTGTAGCGACCATCGAAAACTCCTCCGTTCGGGTGATCGATGCGAGTTCGGCGCACCGCACCCACCCAGACTGGACCTATGGTTTCGCAGAGATGAATCCGCAACAGGCCCAACGCATCGCCGCCGCGCGTCGGGTCAGCAATCCCGGTTGCTACCCAACGGGGGCGATCGGGTTGCTGCGCCCATTGCTGGAGGCCGGATTGGTGCCCAGGGATTACCCGATGAGCATTCATGCCGTGTCGGGTTATTCCGGAAAAGGACGGACCGGCGTGGAAGAGCATGAGGGTGCGGGCGCAGCGCAGGCGTCGGCATTTCAGGTCTATGGGCTGGGGCTGGCACACAAGCATGTTCCGGAGATTCAGCAGCAAAGCGGCCTGACGGAGCGGCCGATGTTCGTGCCGGCCTATGGCGCTTTCCGGCAGGGAATCGTGCTGACCATACCCTTGCAAACCCGGTTGTTGGCGCCAGGCGTGAGCGCGGTGCAGTTGCATGCCTGTCTGATGCAGCACTACGCCGATGCGAGCCATGTACAGGTGATGTCGATGCAGGAAGCTAAAGAGTTGACGTCCCTTGATCCTCAAGCGCTTAACGGAACCGATGATTTGCGATTGTCGGTGTTTGAGAATGATGAGACCGGGCAGGTTTTGCTGGCTGCGGTGTTTGACAATCTTGGGAAGGGCGCCGCTGGCGCGGCGGTGCAGAATCTGGACTTGATGCTTGCAGGCGCATGACCGCGCAAATCAGCCCGCTGCCCTGACTTCAATGGGTAGCGGGAACATTTTGTTTTGGCATGAAAAATCGAGCAAACAGCTCAGATTGCGACTTGATGTTTAGTTTTGCGTAAATATTGCGGCGGTGAACTTTTATGGTCTCCGCCGAGAGGGACAGCTTTCCGGCTATTTCTTTATTGGAGAAGCCGCTGAGTAATAAACGGAGTACGTCACTCTCGCGTGCTGTTATTTGTGTGCCAAGCTGATTGACCGTTTCCGGCCACAGAGGCGGCTCAGTCAGGGTTTTATCTACGTCAGTTTCAAAAACCATGCGCTGATGCATCAATGCGGTTACCCACGGTTTGATGATGTCAAGCATGGTTATTTGTTCCTGGCTAAAGCGGACTTTGCTGCCAATGGAAATGCACAATGTTCTATTGGTGTCGAGCTGGACATTGTACTGTGCCTCATCCATGGAGATGTATTGTGCAAAATACTTGTGGTAGTACTCGGTTTCAAGAAAGTACTCGGGTGCAATATCCAATAGGTGAAAGAAGCCGCTCTGTGGGTTTTCTCGATTAGCTATATAAAATGGATCAAGTAGATAAAGCCCCTTCACGTAACGATGAGTGAATGCGTCGACTTCTTCCGCGTCTGCTACCTCAGGAAGACTGACGACCTGTACGTGTTGATCGCTGAAAATCAATACAACCCAATTATCGATTTGCACGTACTCATTTAACGTGCGAACAAGTGAACTCCAGAAGTCTGGACGGTTCAACTGCATGATCAGCTTTCCAATCGATCGATGCCAAGCCAGGCTGTGAAGGTCAAACGGCATTTTCTACCCCTTTAGGGTTAGGGATTGGCAGGTCAAGGGTAAGTATTCGTAGGTATTTACTATTCGGTAGCACCCGGTATATTCGCTGCCAGGGTTTACGATAGCCATGAGGGCATATCGTCTTGACAAGGATGTTGCATGAGAAAGTCACATTTGCGAACCATTTTTTCGTCCTCGCTTCTCTGTGCCGGGATAAGCACATCAGTAGCGGCTGTAGAGCCCGGGATGTATCTGTATAACTGGTTCGGGTTGCTTGCGCCGGAGACGCCAAAGGAGTTTGAACAGGAAACTGGTACGAGCGTGCATATGGATGCGTTCGACAGTGCCGAAATCATGCAGAGCAAGGTCATGGCTGGACGCACCGGGTATGATGTGGTTGTGGCGACCTCCAATGTGTTGCCCAGCCTGATCCAGGCGGGAGTCCTTCAGCCGTTGGATCGTAATCAGCTGAGTAACTTTTCACATATCGATCCCGATATCTTGTCCCAACTCGCGGTCAATGACCCTGGTAATCGCTATGCTGTGCCCTATTTATGGGGCACTACCGGCATTGGCTATGACGTTGACAAAGTCAGGGGCGCGCTGGGTGATAATGCTCCGGTGAATAGTTGGGACCTGATTTTCAAAGAAGAAAACATTAGTAAGCTCCAGTCATGTGGTGTGGCAATGCTTGACTCTCCCAGCGAGATCATTTCGATTGCTTTGAACTATCTGGGACTCCCTAGCAACAGCAAGAACCCGGATGATTACCTGAAAGCCCAAGCCTTGCTGTTGAGAATCCGCCCTTATGTCCTCTATTTCGACTCCTCCAGAATTGACGCCGACCTGGCTGACGGTAATATCTGTGCAGTTGTGGGATGGGCTAATGGTGCCCTTGCTGCACAGGCCAGCAACGAGAAGGCCAGCACGGGGCGCAAGATTGCCTACAGCCTTCCTCGCGAAGGAGCGCTGTCCTGGTCGGAGAATCTGGTCCTGTTAAAAGATGCTCCCCATCCCAAAGAAGGTATGGCGTTCATTAATTATATGATGCGACCAGAAGTTATTGCCAAGACCTCAAACCACACGCTATACCCAAACGCCAATAAAGATGCCGCTGAGTTTGTCGAGCAGAAGCTGCGAGACAATCCCTGGATTTATCCAGACAAAAAAACGGTCGCAACACTTATTCCACTTGAGCCACTGCCATTGAAGTTGGAGCGGATTCGCACGCGGATCTGGACCAAAGTGAAGAGTGGTGTGTGATCTGACTTGATTTGTCGCCTGCTGCTCGATGCAAGCCTTTATTTCATACATGGGCGTGGGGCGAGCAGCAGGTTTTAAAAAGAGAACAGCGGATGTTCAGCCCAGCCAATCAAACGCACTTCAGTTTGACAATCGACGGTTGTGAGCACGATTTTCAAGTGCTCGCATTCACCGGAGAAGAGGCAATCAGCAGGCCTTATCTCTTCAACGTGGCGTTTGTTAGCGAGCGGTCTGACCTGGATCTGGACGCGCTCTTCGACACAGAGGCTTTTCTGGCTTTGGACACGAAGGGCAACGGCATTCATGGGCGGGTCTATCACATCGCTCAAAGCAGTCATGGCCAGCGTCTGACGCACTACAGCCTGGCCCTCGTACCGCACCTGTCCTACTTGCGCCACCGCATCAACCGGAGGATCTATCAACAGTTCTCGGTGCCGAAAATCGTCGCCTTGATACTGGAAGAACACGGCATTCTGGGCGACGCCTATCGGTTTCATCTGGGGTCGACCTACCCCGAGCGTGACTGCTGTACCCAGTACGACGAAACAGATTTGCACTTCATTCAGCGTTTGTGCGAGGAGGAGGGTATCCACTTTCACTTCCAACACAGTGCTCAAGGCCATGTGCTGGTCTTTGGTGATGATCAGGCGGTTTTCCCCAGGATGGAGTACCCGACTGCTTATGGACAAGCGTGCGACAGGGTGACCAACGAGCCACTGATCAAGCGCATCAACCTGCGCCTGGGACAGCTAACCAGTCGTATCTCGCATCGCAACTATGATGTGGAGCAACAGCAGGACATTGAAAAAGATCACCGGCCGGAGCGTTTCACCGGTCATGAGCACGGCAAGCAGATACGTTTTCGGACTATGGAGCGCCGCCATGCGGCCTATCGGCAAGCTGAGGGGCAGAGTGACCAGACTCGGTTACTCAGTGGCCATGTGCTGGAAATCTCAGGCCATCCGCGCCAGGAGTGGAACGCTCCATGGCTACTGACTCAGGTCATCCACGAAGGCCGGCAACCACAGGTATTGAGTGAGGACGTCGCCGGTGGCAGCACTGACAGCGAGGATGACTTCCATCAGGGTTACCGCAACCGCTTTATCGTTCTTCCATGGAATGTGCCCTATCGTCCGCCGTTGGCTCACAAGAAACCTCAGGTGCCAAGCAAGCAGGCTGCTGTAGTCGTCGCTTTAGAAGACGAGGGGATCCAGAGTGATCGGCGCTTTGGAAGGATCAAGGTCAAGTTCCCCTGGGACCGCGAAGATCGATTTGACGACAAGAGTCGTTGTTGGCTGAAGGGGGGCGTCGATTGGTGTTGTGAAATTGGGCCGCCCCGGACGGGCATGGAAGTCGTGGTCACATTTCTCGAAAACGACCCTGATCAGCCGGTGGTCAGTGGGTGCCTGTGTTGCCGCTAGGTGGGCCTGCCGCCGCTTTCCTTCGGCATGTGGTCAAGCGAGATCCACGCACCCTTCAAGAACCAGCGCGCGTGGACCGGTGCCCGCTGCTCAAGTGCACGCAGCCTTCATGGACACGCTCGCTTTTGGTTATGCACCTGTCATTTCCACGGACGAATACCTGGCATGCTGATCGCTGATGGGCGGCGGCAGTCGTCCATTTGCCGTCGAGTTCGTGAGCTATGCTGATTGCCAGTTCCGATCTGGCAAGGAGGCTGCCAAGGCATTGAGGTTCATTCAATGGTCCAATTGGTGTGTTCTGAATTCGATGAATTCGAAGAGGCCCTGTATGGCGTGCAGGGGCGCTATGTCCTTCACGCCAGGCAACAGCGCGACTGGCAACTCAACGTTGTCGACTTGAACGGTGTGGCGCTGATGAGTGGTCGCGAAGGCGCCGCAACGGTGTACACCGGCGTTGGTCTGCCAGGTTATTTCAATATTTTCGTGCCCCTGACAGGGCACGACACCACGGTGGTCGATGGTCATGCGTTCAACCGACGACGAGTCGGCTGGATGGTGCCTAACGCCATGTTCCACATCGATGCGAAACGTCCCGCCAGTTGGCTGACCGTCGCCATGTCCTGCGAACTGGTGCTGCGCTGGGCGGCGGTCCGCGATGACGAGTTCGACTTTTCCGTGCTCCATCGCAACATGGTCAGCAACGCCCATCGCAATATCGCTCCGCTGATCTGGCTGGCGCGCCGTCTGTTCCACATCGAAACCCATACACCCGAAGTGCTGCATACCGAGAGCGCCGAGCATGACGCGCGCATGGAGGTGATGGATGTGGTATTCCGCCTGTTGCTGCCAATCGATCCATTACACGCCGGGGCCCGGCACAGTCGAGACCACAGGGAAATACTCCAGCGGGCCCTGGAGTTGCTCGAGGTGCTGGACATCCAGCCGGTGTACACCGAAGACATTTGTCATGCGACCTGTGCCTCCGAACGTACGGTACGCAATGTCTTCAATGAGTACCTGGGCATGAGCCCGCATCGCTATCTGATGGTGCGTCGACTACACGCCATTCGTTTCGCGATTCGCCACGCAGGGCCTGGCGACACGATTACCAGTATTTGTTCACGCTTTGGTGTCTGGGACTTTGGCCGACTCGCCGGTCAATATCGTCAGCATTTCGGGATGCTCCCGGCACAATCCCTGAGGTCCGTGAAAGCACTTGCGCATCGCTAGGCACTGTTCAAGGTGGCATCCGCATAAGGGTCTGGCTGGGGTATTCGCCGAACAGCGTGTGGTAATCGGACGCCATTCGGCCGCCGTCGGAAAAGCCGAAGCGCAAGGCTATGGCGCTGACCGACTCGGTGTGGGCACTGGCGATCGACAACGCGGCCCGGACCAGATGCAGGCGACGAACATGCAGGTAGCGATTGGGTCCCATGCCGAATACTTCCTTGAAAATGGAGCGCAGGGTGCGCTCACTGATACCGGCATGGCGACACAGTTCCGACAGACGAATCGGTCGCTCTTCATGGGCTTTCAGCAGCGTCAGCACCCTGGCGACGTTTGCCTGGTGTTTTGCACCTTGCCACGCGCCTTGCGGTTTTGTCCTGGAAGGGGATTGTCTACTCGTGACGTGAGCTTTTTCCATTTCAACTTGCCATTCAACTCGGCTCAGGTTGTAGAAGTGTCGCTGGAATCCCTGCACCGCACTACGTAAAACAGGCAAACACACCGATTGCATAGATCAGTGAAACTTCATCTCCAAATTGCCGTTTTTACGTAGCTCTTGCGCTTTTGCGCAGGGATCATCGGCTGCAGTCAAGGGGCTGCTCAGGCGTCTGAAACCAATGCCCCTCAAAACCACCATGGAGTGCACAAAACCATGAGCACCTTCACTACCAAAGATGGCGTGGAAATCTATTTCAAGGATTGGGGCAAGGGGCCGGTTGTGGTGTTCAGCCATGGCTGGCCACTGGACGCGGACAGTTGGGAATCGCAGATGTATCACTTGGCCGCCAACGGCTTTCGTTGCATCGCCCATGACCGCCGTGGCCATGGCCGCTCCAGCCAACCCTGGGACGGCAATGACATGGACCACTACGCCGACGACCTAGCGCAGTTGCTCGACCACTTGGATGTGAGGGACGCCACGCTGTTCGGGTTCTCTACGGGGGGCGGCGAAGTGGCGAGGTACATTGGTCGTCATGGTACCAGGCGCGTGAAAAAGGCCGGTCTCATTTCCGCCGTGCCACCGTTGATGGTCAAGACCGAAGCCAACCCCGGAGGGCTGCCTGTCAAGGTCTTCGATGACATCCGTGCCGGGCTCCTGGCCAACCGTTCGCAGTTGTTCATCGATATCCCCAGCGGTCCGTTCTTTGGCTACAACCGCCCAGGCGCTAAACCGTCACAAGGGGTGATCGACGCTTGGTGGATGCAAGGCATGCTGGGTGGCCACAAGAACACCTACGACAGCATCAAGGCATTCTCGGAAACCGACTTCACCGAGGACCTCAAGAAGTTCGACGTGCCAACGCTGATCATTCACGGTGACGATGATCAGATCGTGCCTATCGATGCAGCGGGCCGAGCTTCGGCCGAGCTGATCAAGGACAGTAAGCTGATCGTCTACGAGGGGGCACCCCATGGTATTACCGATACCCATAAGGAAAGGCTCAATGCTGACCTTCTGGCGTTCGTGAGGTCCTGAGAACCCGTCACCGGACCGGCGCGTCGACTTTGCGACGCGCCTGATGAGGAGGTCGCCATGCGTTATCGCATTTTTGGAAATACCGGCCTGCGGGTTTCTTCGCTCGCGCTGGGCACTGGCAACTTCGGTAAAGGATGGGGCTACGGATCCGACCTGGACGAGGCCCGTAAAATCTACGACGGTTACCGTGCAGCGGGGGGCAATTTCATCGATACGGCCGATCAGTATCAATTTGGCCAATCGGAATCAATTCTCGGCGATTTCATGGCCACCGAGCGCGATGAAGTGGTGCTGGCGACCAAATTCTCGCTCGGTGACTCACCCGGTGCCGGCGTCCTGCGCTCCGGCAATAGCCGCAAAGCCATGCTCAGCTCGGTGGAAGCCAGCCTCAAGCGGCTCAAGACGGATCACATTGATCTTTTGTGGGTGCATATGCCTGATGGCGTAACGCCTATCGACGAGATTGTCCGGGGGCTGGACGACCTGATCCGCTCTGGCAAAGTGCTCTATAGCGGACTGTCCAACTTCCCGGCTTGGCGTGTGGCAACGGCAGCCACCTTGGCCGAGCTTCGTGGTTGGTCGGCTATCTCGGGGGTGCAATTGGAGCACAGCCTGGTCGAGCGCTCGGCCGAACGTGAACTTCTGCCCATGGCGGCGGCATTCAATCTGGGAACAGTCGGATGGTCGCCGCTGGGAGGCGGTCTGCTGACCGGTAAATACCGTAAAGGGGAAACTGGTCGTGCGCAGGGTTTGGGGGCCGTCATCCATGACGAGAACAGCGAGCGCAAGACCTCGACGGTGGATGCCGTGTTAGCGATCGCCGAAGAAACCGGCCACACACCGGGCCAGATCGCGATCGCCTGGGTGCTGGCCAAGGGAACACTGCCCATCATCGGTCCACGCACGCCGGAGCAGATGGCCGATAACCTGGCGTCAGCAGACGTTCACTTGACGGCGGATCAACTGGCACAGCTGGACGCTGCCAGCGCAATCCCCCTTGGCTTTCCACACGACATGGTGGCTGCTTCAGCGCCCTCGCTTGCCGGAGGCCAGGCAGACCTCATTGATGCAACGAACCGGGTTGTTCGATGAGTCGAGTCACGACGAGCATTGTGGTCGCTGTCATGCCTCAGACCGGCGGCAGCGCCGCAAGGTGTGGAGAGTCGCCGAAGTACTCGATCAGGAGTTCGGTGAGGACCCGTATCTTGCGTGCGGGATGCTGGCCTGGCGGGCGGATGATATAGGCACCTGCCGGGGGCGGTGGATGACGCGGCATGATCGGTACGAGTGCCCCCGAAATGATGTGTTCGTGGGTAAGGCAATCGGGCAGGTACGCGATCCCGAGTCCTGCAGTTGCAGCGGCGACTAGAGCGATGCCGTTGTCGGCCTTGAAGCGCCCCCGCGGACGGACCGTGATGATCTTGTCGCCATCCATGAATTGCCAGGCTTCGGTGCCTTGCATGAGGGCCTCATGGGCGGCGAGTTCCTCGGGCGACTCAGGTGACCCATGCGCTTTCACATAGTCCGGACTCGCGACGAGCTGCGTGTAAGTCGGGCCGATGCGCCTTGCGATCAAGTTGGAGTCCTGAAGGTAGCCAACCCGTATCGCACAATCGTAACCCTCCGTGATGAGGTCAACGAAACGATCGCTGTAGCAGGTCTGGATATGAAGCTGGGGGTGGCGTCGTGCCATTTCCGCGAGCACGGGCGCGAAATGCGTCGGGCCGAAAGAGAGTGGTACGGCGACTCGCAAACGGCCACGAAGGGCTCCGGCGGGGAGGATCGTTTCCTTGGCTATGTCGATCTCGGCGCAGACTCTGGCGGCGTAGTCGCGGAACGTAGCCCCGGCTTCTGTGAGCGCCGCCCCGCGTGTGGATCGTGCAAGCAGCTGGACGCCAAGTTCCGTTTCAAGCCGAACGAGTCTGCGACTGACGATCGATTTGGACACGCCAAGCCGAAGCGCAGCAGGTGAAATGCCCCCCGCATCAGCCACTTCGACGAAGGTCTGCAGCTCTTCAATGTCCATTTCAGCGTTCCTCTTTCTGCGACACAGCTCGCCGCGCAATGCTACTACTGCACCGAATAGGGGAACAGCACAATGCTGCTTCCGGGCAACGTCGCCGCTGGTGCATGTCTCCCGGAAAATCATTTCTCCCACGAGCGTGGATTACCCATAAAAGGATTTGCCCAATGGCAAGCGAGAATATCCGCAACCCGCAGACCGACCAACTCCTGTCCCCCGAGAACTCGGCATTGATCATCATCGACTACCAGCCGATCCAGGTCTCCTCGATTCGCTCGATGTCCCGTGACGAGCTCGTCTTCAACATAACGAGCGTCGCCAAGGCGGCGGTCAATTACAATCTTCCGATTATTCACTCGACCGTCAACGTCGCGACCGGCCGCAACAAGCCGCCGATCCAGGAGCTGCAGGACGTGCTCGGCCATCTGCCAACCTATGACCGCACCTCGATCAACAGCTGGGAAGACACAGAGTTCAAGCAGGCGGTCAAAGCGATCGGCCGCAGGAAGCTCATCATGACTGCGCTCTGGACCGAAGCATGCCTGACGTTCCCGGTCCTCGACGCGATTCAGGAAGGTTATGACGTCTATGTGCCGGTCGATGCGGTCGGCGGCACGTCACTGGCCGCGCACGAGGCGGCGTTGCGCCGAATGGAACAGGCGGGCGCGAAGCTCATCAGCCGCGTGCAGATGTACTGCGAACTCCAGCGCGACTGGGCGCGAGCGTTGACCGTTCCCGGCTTCATGGGTGTCTTCGATAACTTCGATGGTTTCAACGCCGAAAAGGCCCATGGAGGCACGCGCTAAGAACGCCTGACTGATACGTGATGAAGGTGGCGTTCGCGAATGCGGCCGCTACTTTCATTTCCATAATCGGCGTTGATGGTCTTGCATTGGTGCTCAAGCAAAACAACAAGGAACCCCCAAAATGCCCACCGCCCACGTCTTCATCGCCACGAGCCTGGATGGCTTCATCTCCCGACCCGATGGTGACATCGACTGGCTTCTACAGCGCGACGACCCCTCCGAGGACCACGGTTATTCAGCCTTCATCGCCGACAAGGACGTGATCGTGATGGGGCGCGGGAGCTATGAAAAGGTGCGGACCTTCGACACCTGGTTCTACGACCGGCCCGTGATAGTGCTGTCCGAACAGTTAGCCGATTCGCCGGTGCCTGAGGCGTTGAAGGGCAAGGTGCGTTTCTCCAATCTGGCCCCCAAGGATTTGATGGCGGAGCTGGAGAATCAAGGCGTGCAGCGCGTCTATGTGGATGGTGGACAGGTGGTGCAGTCGTTCCTGCGCGATGGGTTGCTCACCGATATGGTGATCACCACCGTTCCCGTGTTGATCGGCTCGGGGCGGCCGTTGTTCGGCGGGCTTGAGCGGGATGTGGCTTTGAAACTGATATCCAGCCGCAGCTTTCCTTCGGGGCTCGTGCAATCCACCTACCGAACAACCGGTGGGGCTTGACAGCCCTGGGATACTGAAAGCGTCGCCACATCATCGTGGTTACATCCCATCACGACGCAAAGGAAGGTGCTCTCCATGCGCAATGAAGAACTCAAGGCCTTATTCGACCAGCAGGCCGCTGGCTACGATAAGCAATGGGCGGGAATGGCGCCCATTCGTGACGCCCTGTACACCCTGCTCGACGCGGTGTTCGCTGACTTACCGGAACATGCCCGGATACTCTGTGTCGGCGTGGGCACCGGTGCGGAACTGGCCCACCTGGCCAAGCAGAACCCCGGCTGGCATTTCACCGCCGTTGACCCCTCGGACGCCATGCTCGATATCTGCCGGCAGAAAGCGGTACAAGAAGGCTTCCTCTCGCGTTGCAGCTTTCACCAAGGTTACCTCGACGCGCTGCCTGCCGAGCCTGACCACGACGGTGCCACCTGCTTTCTGGTGTCTCAGTTTTTGCTCGAGCCACAAGCCCGTATAGCGTTCTTCCACGAGATCGCCCGCCGGCTCAAGCCGGGTGGAATACTGGCAAACGCCGACCTCGCCGCTGACACCGAATCACCTGCCTATGAGGCACTACTGCGCAACTGGATGACGCTGATGTCCTCTGCAGGCGTACAGCCGGAAATGCTGGTGAGAGCTCGTGCCGCCTACGCCCGAGACGTGGCTATCCTGCCGACGCAGCAGGTCGCCGGTCTCATCGAGACCGCTGGGTTCGAGGCGCCGGTACAGTTCTACCAGGCGGGGCTGATGCATGGCTGGTTTTGCCCGCGCAAGGCGGGCATCGTCTTGAGTGAGACGTGACCTTGACTTTCAACGCACGCGGTCGCGGCTTTGTGCGGCCAGGTCCAGGGCCTTTTGCATGTCCAGTCGCGCCGAGCGACCGACGTCTTTGTCGTTGAGCTGATAGCGGCGCTCCGACGGCAGGATGGGCGCAGTGAGGTCCTCGGCGTCCATCTGTTCGAAGTCGTGGTTGTCGCCGATGGTCATGGCGCTGCGGCGTAGCAGCATGCGCAGTTGTTCGGGGTGGAGTTGCGGATTGATGGAGAGCATCGCCGCCAGCAGTCCCGCGACCATGGGCGTGGCGTAGGACGTGCCGCAATGCACTGCGCCTTGCTGGCCGGCGTTGGCCGTCGAGGCATGCGCGCATGCGGCGGCGGTGATGTCGACGCGCATGTCGATGTTCGAAGAACTGCGTTTGACCGCGTAGGCTGGGTCGTCGACGGCGACCCCGGTGTGCTCGCTGCGCTGGTGCCCGCCGACCACCAGCAATTGTTCGGTGATGAAGGAGGAGGGCAGGCGGTATTCATCGCTGCCCGAGAACGAAGCGCCATTGCCAGCGGAGTTCACCACGATCACGTCGGGATGTTCCTTGCGCAGCCAGAGGAAGAACTCCTCCAGCAACTCCTCGTACCCGCCCATGGCGATGCCCGAGCGCAGCAGCGAATCGACGTCATCGCCTTTGACGTCTTTGGCGCCGACGCGGTGGATGCCCCAGCTCCAGTTGAGTACGCGTACACCGTCCTCCACGAGATTGACCGAGGCGGCGATATTGGCGGTGATCCCGGCATCGGAATTACGTTCGACGATGACCTCGAAGCCACCGCTGGCCTTGTCCAGCCCGCGGAGGAAACCAGTGTTGCCGCTGTCGTCCCAGCGCGCGGCGAGAATGCCGGCGACGGTCGTGCCATGGTTGTCCGGTTTGTCTGCATCGCGGGCGTAGACGCAGGTACGCGGCGGTGAGCAGGCGCCGAGGTGGTCGGCGAAATCCGTCGTGTCGAAATCCACATCACGCTCGATCAGGCCGATACGCACCGGTTGCGGTTGGATGGGCGGCTGTCGCCCGGGGAGGCGGCGCTGATAGTAGTTCACCGCGTCGAGAAAGCGGTTCGCGGCCCACTCATCGGAGTCCAGGGCTGGCTTCTTCGGTTCTTCAGAATGGGCTGCGGCTTGCTCGGTTTCTTCGGCCGAGGACTCCTCGATCACCACGGCGTCCACGCTGGTCTCGCTGCCCAGGCGCAGCACCAGGGCGTCACGCTGCACCAAGTCCTTGGCCGGCAGGCGAAGTTGGTACAGGTTCAGCGGCGCGATGCTGCCGACCACCGTTGCCCCGTACTTGCGGGCCAGGCGCTCGGCTTCCTGGCGGCCGTCACGGTCTTCCTCGATCAGCACACTGACCAGGTCGACGTAGGTGGTCAGGCCATCCATGTTGTTCGCCACTTCGTCCGGCCCGGCGGCCAGTACGTGACTGTTGCGCAGGGTCAGCCAGGCGGCATTGCTGGCGCGCGGGCCGTCCTGCAGCCAGAGCGGGCCGCTCTGGTAATTGGCGCTGTCCAGGCGCACGCGCAGGTTTTTCCCTTCGCGCTGGAGAGTGTCTGCGGGTATGACCTGTGCGCCCAGGTTCAACTGCGGTGTTGCCTCACCCAACCCGCGTACGGTCAGGCACCAGTCCTGGTGCTGGGTTTCCAGCAGGTCGCCGCAGCGTTTCAGGCTTTCCAGGCGCAGCGGTTCAGGCGCCGCCGTTGCTGTGCCTGCAGCGAAAGTGAGCAATGTGGCGAGGGCAGCAGATCGTAGGGGCATGAGCCAGGTTTCTTTGCCGAGGGTCCTGTTGCTCCGACTGTTGCGTTGCTCGCTTCGTTCAGCGGGATAACGCTACCCAGCGATGACGCCTCTTTGTTCAGAAGCTATCAAGGCCACTTCAGCACCTGCTTGCCCTGCGCGTTCGCTGCTACGCTTGCTCCGGTGGGCTATGCACCATTGGTAAAGCAGGGAGAGCACAAATGCCATTTAGCAGATCCTATTTATTTAAGCAGCGTGATTATCGGTTGAAACTCGGGATCCACGACCTCGAGGGCTTGTGCGTGTCCTTAGTGGGTAAGTGGTGTCAGCTGATGCTATCTGACTCCAAGGACAAATGGAGCAATCCGAACAGCTCTGCCGAAAAACGCTTCGGAAACTTCTTCCAGAAGGATACCTATCAAACCATTGCCCAAGAGCAACGTGTTTCCTTCGCTCGACTGACGCGGATGGGAACCGCCACCCAAGGGCTCGAGATGATGGTCGAGGTGGCAAAAATCATGAGGGAGCGAGTAGATGTCATGGAGCGCCAACCGTTGATCGATGCGGCCATAGAAACAGATGCAGAGTTAAAGGTGCGGGGCGATACGATTCCCCGGCAGGTGCTATCAAAGTTCGGCTGCAGCAACGTCAGCCAACCCACTACCGTCATCTGGAGCAACCTTGCCACGGGCTTTGAGACCAAGCATTGCTACGCCATCATCTTCGTCACCCAATCGGGACAATCAAAAGGTCAACATGCTATTGGCGTCTATATGTCGGGTGGTTTTTTTAATTATGACTACCATATCTTCGATCCCAACTGTGGCGAGTACAAGGCAACGGATGCCGCGTCCGCCCAACGCTTCCTTGATCGATTGTCCACGACATATGGAAATCCACGAGAAGCCAGAGTCTTCCGCATGCAACTTTGACGAAAGGTAAGATATGTGGCGAGGGCGTCAGTTTGGTATGCCTACACTCGGTTGGTAAAAGGATAAAGGGGAGCAACCATTAGGTGGGCTCCATCGGGGTCAGGAAGGTGTGCTTGCGCCAGTATGGCTTGAGCAAATGCCTTGAGCTCGGATCGATAGGGATGCAGCTCCCGCATGATCGCCGCGTCGCTGAGAGTCGTTTCCTCCGGTGGCGGCCGCGTAAAGCGGCCGCCGAACAAGCGATCAAGAATGCCCATTTCCTTAAAATTCCTCACCCTGATGTTCAACCCATTGAAAAACCTGGAAGGTATCCTGTGTAGAATCCGCTTTTCCAATTTTCAAAGGATTGAGCCCATGATTACTTGCCATGTCAGGTATGTCATTGACCCCTACCAGATCTCAGCTTTCGAGAGCTACTCGCGCCAATGGATTGAAGTGGTGACCCGAATGGGGGGAGAGCATCACGGCTACTTTCTACCCGCCGAAGGCGCCAACAATATCGCCTACTGCCTGTTCAGCTTCCCCAGCCTGGCCGACTACGAAAACTATCGAAGGAAAGCCGAACAGGATCCGGAGTGTGTTGAATTGATCACCCAGGCGACGGAACAACGATTCATTGTGAGCTATGAGCGTAGTTTCCTGCGCCCTGTCCTTGAGTGAGTGGGTGAATGCTTGAATCAATGCCAGATTCACATCACCCCACAAATGCACATCACAACGACAGGGAGTGTCACCGCATGAAAACCATTGATCGCGCTTTGTTAGGCTGCGGAATATTGATTCCATTCTGGCTGTTTTTGGGAGTCACACTGACTGCGCGGGCCTATCCAGGCTACAGCCATCTGGATCAAGCCATGAGCCAACTAGGCGCCATTGGAGCGCCAACCCACAGCTTCTCTGCTTGGGTGAACAATTTTCCGCTGGGTGTGATGTTCGTGCTTTTCGCAATAGGCGTTGCGAGACGGTTCAAGGCATCGCGGATGGCCTTGCTTAGCGCGGTACTGATTTTCGTCCATGGTTTGGCAAGTTTCGCGACCGGCTATTTTTCCTGCGACCAAGGTTGTGCGCCGGTTCAACCGTCGGTCTCGCAGCAGAGCCACAATCTTGCGGGGCTGGTGATGTTCATCTCGCTCACTCTGGCGGGAGCGCTGTGGGCTTTCCTTGGCAGGTCTCTGCTGTCGTCGCCCAGGTTCGCCATGTTCTCGGCGATTTGCGTAGTCCTGGCCATCGTGACCGTTGTGCTGATGGCGACGGCATTGGCCGACGGCCACTTGTTCGGCCTGTACCAGCGGCTCAATTACGGGGTTTCGGTGGTCTGGACTGCGTCATTGGCCGTCGTTGCCCTGCAGGATCCCTTGAGATAAGCAGCGAGGCGTGGCGGTTCTGGCGCAGCGCTTCAGAGGGGGCGGTGATGTGGATCAGCTTTGCGTGGGTGTGATGGGGGCGTCACTGGATTCGGCTTCCAGTTTCAATCGGTCGGCTTTGCTGATGTATTGATTCTTGTTTTTGGGAGCCAGCTTGGCACTGGCTTTCTTGGCGTTAGCCTTCAATAACTGGTTTATTTTCTTGCGGCGATTCATGTCGTTCTGCTCAGCGTGTCAATGTGCGGATGGTATCAGCTTTCCGTTTTCTCAGGATTTTTCCTGACTTTGGCAATGGGCTTCACACGGCGCTCGACAATGATCGAGTCATTCGGGATCTCCAACCGGATCGCCGTTCCCTCGGAGTGCATTTCAATGAGCGTCGAGATGCCAACTCCTCGGAAAATCACCGTCGCATTTTCAAATCTTTTGTAGTCCTCCAGCGGTGAGTCCTTGGGGGTTGGCAACAGGTTGGCGTAAGGCGGTTTCACCAGAATCGTTGCCCTTTCTATACGTATTTGCGCGAAGCTCATGGCCGCTTGCAGCAAGTCTGAAGTCACGCCCCCCATGAGAAGGGGCGTCAGGAGGATGACGCTGACGATCACGGCGCGGGTTTTTTTCAAGGGTTTCATTTCGGCGTGCGGATCCTGGTCATGCTGCTCGGGATCAACAATTTCGGGTGCCGATGGCTGCGCTGCTTTTATTTTCTTGTTTTGTTCCAGATAGGCTGAATAAACGATGTACTGAAAAATAGGCAGAAGGATGAGCTGAATATGTTCCAAAGGGCTTTTGTGGGTGAGGAAGTAAATGGTCACTGCGCCGCATATTCCAAAAAACACCGAGAGGAAGGTTATTTTGGGTCGTTTGAATTCCAGTATGGGTTTTTTGTCGGTGATTTTTCCATGTAGCCAGACGAAGCTTCTAAGCACCGGTATGAACAACGGCGAAAGTAATATCCCTACAGCCGTGACGGAGACTGAAAAGAAAACACAAACCAGCCCAAAGCAAAACGCCGTGACCAGAAATAGCAAACTGTCTCCAACGGATACGCCTTGTGGGAAATGACCGTTGCTCAATAAATAACTGACGATGCATGTGCCGCCAATCAGTAATCCGATTTTTGCCGACAGAGAGAGTAGTTTTGTCGCGATCTCAATCTGTTTTTCGAGTCCAGTGGTTGCTTCCCGCATCATCAAATCCTCCTTGATATACGCATAGAAGGGGCGTTACCCGACTCATCTATCTGTGGGTAGCATAGCGATGATTTTTGTTTCTTGTGGCGAGATGGCAGTCTTGTTTGGGAATCCAACGAACCATCCGCAAAGCGATTTGCAGCACAAACCGCCCCTGCGTGTGATAAACCGCTCAAAGGACAACGCCTGCTATCACACGCACTAGGCTGTTCTCCCAGGATAACCTGCGGGAGACGGAGGGCGAGGGGAATAACCCAGCCCCCTTGTCACCTCAGATTAGTCTGGAAGAAGCTCGTCAGCTTATCGAACGGAATGAGGTCGACCCGATCATAAAGATCGACATGGCCTGCTCCCGGTATGATGACAAGTTCCTTGGGCTGACCGGCGAGCTTGTAAGCCTCCTCGCTGAACTCCCTGGAGTGTGCATCGGCGCCAGCAATGAACAACATCGGATGAGGCGAGATGGTCTCGATGTCATTGAGCGGGTAGAAGTTCATGAACTTGATGTTGCTGGTCAACGTTGGGTGCGTGGTCAGGTCTTTTGACGAGCTCGATGGCGTGAACTCACCGCGCGGGGTGCGGTAGAAGTCATAGAACTCACGTTGGATAGGATGAGTATTGTCGTCCAACTGGTGCACCGTACCGCTGGTGTAAAGCGTTTCACCGCCCGCGAACTCCACGCTACGCTGCTGAGTGGCTTGGGCGATGATAGCCCGGCGCTGTTCAAGCGTTTGGGAGTGCTTCAATCCATTGCGATTGACGCCGCCCATGTCATACATGCTCACGGTAGCGATGGCTTTCATGCGCGGGTCAATCTTGGCTGCACTGATCACGAAGCTGCCGCTGCCGCAAATGCCGATTGCGCCAATGCGCTCCCTGTCGACAAAAGGCTGGGCGCTGAGAAAGTCCACCGCGGCGCTGAAGTCCTCGGCGTAGATATCCGGCGAGACTGCATTGCGCGGCCGCCCCTCGCTTTCGCCCCAGAACGACAAGTCCAGGGAAAGGGTCACGAAGCCTCTTTCGGCCATTTTCGTGGCGTAAAGATTAGCGCTCTGTTCCTTCACTGCGCCCATCGGGTGGCCCACGACAATCGCCGGACTTCTGCTCTTGCCATTGAGTTTTTTCGGGATGAACAGGTTGCCTGCCACGTTCATTTGATATTGGTTCTTGAAATTGACCTTCTGTACGGTCACGTCGTCGCTGGTATAGAAGTTATCTGCGCCGTTGGACATATCGGCTCCTATTGCTGAGAGCGAACTGACAAGAAGGGTTAATAAAACGATGATCTTTTTCATTGGAAATCCTATCGATGCGGAGTAGTCAATTCTGGGAAAACGTCACTTGCACACCCCGCCGGCCCAGCACCTGAGCCAGTCTTGCGGGGTCGTTCACACGTCCCAAGCGTGTGTATGCGTAGGTTGAATCGAAGTTCGTATAGAAGACGACCAGGGTGTCCGGGCCGTACAGCATCAGATCGCCGTTGTGGATCGTTCCCGGCTTGCTCGCTTGGGTAGGTAGTGCTCGGGGGAGGGTGGCGTACTTTTCATTGCGGTTGAGATCATTCATGTCCAACGTCAGTGGCAATAACGCGACAAGCGCGCGGGCAGCTGTGTTGTCGGACAGGGTGATGGCGAAGCGTTGTTCCCCGACGGTCATCCACATGCCCGTGTTCTCCGTTAGCGAAGATGCCGATGCGGCTTCATTCATTGTCGAGTAGCTGCCAAGCACGAGCATCGAAGCCAGCAAGCCAGGCCAGGTTGCCCTCATCGCAGTTCTGTTTTCATTCCTGTTCATGGGGAGCATGGTGAGCGACGGACAGTCACGCGACTAGCTAATGAATGCTTAACAAGGCTATAAGCAAGGCTAATCAATTGGTTTAGATGCGTCTCACCATGATCAAAAGAAATCTCAATGACCTGCTGTCTTTCGTCACGGTCGCGCGCGAAGGCAGCTTCACGCGCGCTGCCGGGGCATTGGGTGTCACACAATCTGCACTGAGCCAGGCCATCAATGGCCTGGAAGCACGCTTGCAGATCCGGTTACTGACGCGGACTACCCGCAGCGTTTCGCCGACCATCGCGGGCGAGCGGCTGCTGCACGCGATAGGCAATCGCTTCGATGAAATAGAAGCGGAGCTGGATATGCTGACGGAGATGCGCGACAAGCCCGCGGGCACCGTACGCATCACCTGCGGCGATCATGTCTTGCGCACGACCTTGCTCCCCAAACTTACCGAGTTGCTGCACGACTACCCGGATGTAAACGTTGAATTTGACGTGTGTTACGGCTTTCGAGACATCGTGGCGGATCGTTTTGATGCCGGCGTGCGCCTGGGCGATACCATCGACAAAGACATGGTTGCCGTTCCGATAGGCCCTCCGTTGCGGATGGCTGCCGTCGCTTCGCAAGCGTATTTCGCTACCCACGCCATTCCCAGGAGTCCGCGCGACCTGATGACCCATCGCTGTATCAACCAGCGCATGCAGACATCAGGCGGGCTCTATGTCTGGGATTTCGAGCGGCGAGGCAAACAGGTGAACGTGCGAGTTGACGGCCAGCTGATTTTCAACACGTCGACGCATATCGTCCAGGCGGCAGTGGCCGGGCTGGGCGTTGCGTACCTGCCAGAAGAAGAGTTTGAACCGTACCTGCAAGAAGGCCGGCTGGTGCGCGTGCTGGAAGATTGGTGTCCGCCGTTTTCAGGCTACTATTTGTACTATCCCAGCCGGCGGCAACCCTCGCCTGCGTTTACATTGGTCGCCAATGCGTTGCGCCAAGCCGATTAAGGGCGAGCGACGGTTCAAATAAGCGGATCCAACGCATGTCTACTAGTTCAGGCAAACGTTGATTCACGGGTAAGGCTTTCAAAAAGTCGCTTCAGAACACGTTTCGTCGTCCATGTCGGATTTTCTTCACGGGGTTCATTTCGGTGTGGGTATTCTGGTCAGCATGTTCGGAATCGAAATCGGGCGCTCAAAATACCTCTAAAAAACGTTACGGCTTGGGGCAAGCCGTAACGCTCAGCAATTCACATGCTAGCCCTTATGAGAATCTCGATATCCACCAAGTGATATAGGTTTCAAGGTGATTGTTTGACCATGATATGTATTTCAATCCTTGGTGGTTGGTCAGGTGTTTTACAGTCAGCGTCTCGGATTTACTTGCTGGATGCCTTTCGAATACCGTGTCTGATGCTTTCGGAAAGTAGGAAATGGCAAATAGTCGTCCATTTATAAAGCTGAATTGCGCAGGGCCGGTGCTGTTATCTATTTTGTAGTTGTGTACTTCAAATATTTTTAAAGAGAATTTTTTTCGCAAAAAACCACTGTTTTTTTCTGAATTTTCTAGAATTACAGGCTTGTAGCCTTCTATTTCAAGGAGGTTCAAAGTCTGATCAACAAAGCTGCAGCTATTGAAGTTGTTTATTAGCAGGGGTGGAGAGTCCTCGCAAGCCCGTTCAATGTTCACGGGCTCTTGGTATCTGAGTCCAATGGTAGCAAAAACCACAGTCACCAGAGCAATCAGTGCTGCTGATGTTTTCGACAGTTTAAGAATGGTATTAATAGTATGCACCTTCAGAGCTAGTCTCTGTCCTTAAGATTCCATTGTTAAGAAATGTCATGCAGTTTTGGGGGCGGTTTCAGGAGGATTGTTGCCCTTGGCTGCGTATGTGTCCATACGATTTCTCCGCTCGGAATATTATCTTTCCAGTCACGGCCACACTTTGTTCTGGCGGAGGGGCAGTTCACACTAGCTATTGAAGGAATGTTACGGCTTGGCGCAAACCGTAACGTTTAGTAGCGTACAAATAAGTCGTCATGTTTAAAATGTTAATTCCATTTTTTATTTGTGCTCGCACCCGCTTTTTTCATGGTTCCAACGGCCGCCGCCATCCAAACATTTAACTATTTCAATCTGTTCGAGTAATTAGTATGAGAAGTAATGGTTTTCATTTGTTTAATGTCTGTCGTTTAGTCCGTTTGGCTTGAAGGGGGAGCGCAAAGCTGTTTCGATGCAATGAGCATCGCAAAGCTACATTCTTGTCGCAGGTTGCTGGTTTTTACATTAAATTAAGTGCCGCATTTGGCTGCAATCCGCTGCCGCCAAGTTATAGAGAATGTGTAGAAGCCTATGTCGGGGTTGAACTCAACCCCTGCACGCAATACCCCCTTGCAGTACTCACTGATGAGACCACTACCATCTATACGACTCCATCCAGTTGACTCGAGACCTGATTTGTAATAATCGAAAATTTGGCTTTGAGTCAGCGCGGTCTTATATCGTTTTGAAACTATTGCTGTGCTCATCTTGTGATTGCTCCATTCGTTTATGAGTACAGCACCACTAGGAGGGCGTACTTTCTCAACTTCACGAATAAGGACTGAAATCCCCACGTAGCTATTTTTTTGCTCTCTTTGACTTGTAGTCCAGTAAAAAATAGTGGATAGGATAATCAAGGCAAGAATGGCCTTGGCCGACAGGATGAGGTGGTTTGCTTTGTGCTTCATTATTTGTTTATCTGGCTGTTAACTGCCCCAGGAGTTGCCGCACCACCACCAATCCAAACTCCGACATTTACTGCTGCGCCGGCAGCGTTTCCAGCAAAAGCACCGCCAAAACCGTAGTAATAGCTAGCCGATGCTCCATGGCCAGTCAAATAGTCATTCAGCTGAGGTTTTGATGGCATGAGCGGGGATAGAAGAAAACCAGCTGATGCATTTATGCCAAACCCACTGCTCGGGTATCCGCGTGTAATACCGCAGCCACAAAATCCGTCACCATATCTGGTGTAAGTCACGCTGCATGTCATCATATAAACACTTGCCTCGGCAGAGACATAATCTGGTGCATAAAGATTCTGCCATGTTGAGGCTCCCCTTGCTTGTGCAGCCTGAACTGTGGGTGAACTCATAGTAGATTGCGCTTTCCCGTAGTTAGAAAGTTGATCCGCACTCATACCGCCGACTCTTGGGAATGCTGATTGCAGCCCCCAGAAATCGAACTTGGAAATTGGGTTCCCCTCTACGTACCCATAGGTATTAAGGCCACCATTGAGCCCAATCGGATCGCTCTGCATATAGCGTCCAGTTTTCGGGTCGTAATCACGAAAATAGTTGTAGTGGAGTCCAGTTTCGACATCGTAGTACTGACCGGGAAATCGCAGGTTGATTTCCAGTTGTCCGCTGGCTTGCTTTGTACCAAATGCATCGGAAACCCACTCCCATACCTTGGTTCGCGCCGCGTTCGTTGCGATTCGCGGTGTGTTGAGGTGGTCGCTATGGAGGTAGAACGCGGCGCTGTTTGCAGGCGCGCCCGTTGCACCGTAGCTCACACTGATCCCGCCCAAGGGCACCCCGTCGAGCCAGATATAAAACTGACTTCTCAGCTTCTTGTCTTGGTTATCGAATACGTGCTCGCCAAGAAGTTCGCCACTCAACCCGTAGATAAATGTTGTAGTGCCTTGAGAGGTGATTTTTTTGGTTCGTTGGCCGAAAGCGTTGTAGCGGAACCGAGCCTTGACAGCACCCTTGATTTTCACTTTGCTCAGGCGATTCTGCTCGTCGTAGTAAAACTGACGATTGGCGCGGTCTGCGGTCAGGTTGCCTGCCGCGTCGAAGTCTACCGAGTGGGTGCCTGCCTGCGTCAACCGATTGTTGCTCGCCCCATACTGATAAGACGTGCCAGCGGTGACACGCAACTCGCCGTCAATCAACGTGCTGAGCGCTTTTCGGGTGCGGTTACCCGCGGGGTCATAAACGTAAGTCATCCGTTTGAAAGCAGTAGATTCTCCAATCAGGCGATCCAGCGGGTCATAGCTGTAGCCATGGTTGTCGACTGAGTCGCGTTGCATTTGAGTCATGTTTCCCTGGCCGTCGTAGGTATAGGCGTTGCTCTGGCCTGCAACGGTTTGAGCGGTAAGTCGGTAGTCCAGATCGTAGGTACGTTGAAGCGTAGTCCCGTTGGCCCAGGTCAGGTTTTTAAGCGGACCGAAAGGTTGATACGTGATGTTGCTGGCGAACGCGGTCGGCTGCCCCGTGCCGCGCCGGACCTGCACTTGGCTGATCTCTCCGGCGATGTTGCGCGAGTAGACGACGCTGAAACCTGTTGGATAATCGATCCTGCTCAATCGATTGGCTGCATCGTATCCGTAACCTATTCGTTCTGGCTGAGTCGCTGTGTTTGCGGGCGCTGTCTGCCGCTGGGCTGTAACGTTGCCTTGGGCGTCGTAGGTGTAATTCAGCACCCCGTTGACGTCCTCCACGGCTGTCAGTCGGCCGATGCCTTTGTTACCGGCGGCAATCGAATCGTAGTGGAACTGAACGTCCAGTGCCGGGTTCGTCGGATAGCGGCGGGCGGTCAGGCGATTGAGCGCGTCGTAGGTAAAAGTCGTGACCACACCACGCGCGTCCACCTGTTGCGTTACGTTGCCTGCGGCATCGTGCTGGTAGTGAGTGGCTCCGCTGTCAGGGCTGTTCACTCGCGTCAGGTTTCCCAGGCCGTCGTATTGATATTGAGTGGTTACACCACGTGGGTCGCGGACTTGCGTGAGGTTATCTTGAACGTCGTACTCAAGTTGAGTGATGCCATTAAGCGGGTCAGTATTCGTCACCAAACGGTTCAGTGAGTCAAAGGCCCGTTGATGGCTGTGATTGCGGGGGGTGGTGAGCGCGATCGGATTATCGTTGAGGTCGTACAGTGTCCGGCTTGTCTGGCCGGCCGCACCCACTGAGCGCAGCAAGCGACCCAGTTCGTCATACACCCATTGATGTTGTTTGGTCAGCTTACCGGTCTTGTCCTTGATCCGTACTGCAGCCCGGTTCCCCATCGGGTCGAGATCAAATTCGATCTGTTCCTCTGCGTTATTGGTCAATCGGATGAGCCGCCTTGCGTCGTCCCATGTGTAAGTCGACCAGCTATTGTCTGCACGAATGATCTTGGTGATGTCGCCCACGGCATTGTGCTCAAGGCGAACAGTGCCGGTAGCGGTACTCAACGACCTCAGCCAGCCTTGTGGTGCATAGGTCAGGTTTGTAATAACACCATTGGCATCGACAACTGTCTTAGGGCTGCCGGCGGTGTCAAAGTTGGAAAATGTGGTGGTGTGACCGAGCGCGTTGATAATGCGTGCCAGGTGTCCTTTGGTATCGTATTCATAGCGGGTAATGTCACTTACATCTGTTCGGGGCCCATCTGACGACTCCAGCTGCCCCTGGGTATTGTAGGTGAACGACCAGCCACGTTCGGCAGCTTGGCAAAGAGGAAGGGTGGTAATGGTTCCGCCCATAGCGAGGGCGAGCAGAGCAACCTTGCATGTCAATGTGTTCATATTCAGATCCTTCTGAATTAACGTGAAATGATTGTTTTACTGAGTTGGCGCCCTTGAGTGTCGTAGGTGTAGTGAATGGAGCGATCCGGTTCGTTGATGCGCACTAGGGAATACAGCGTCGGGTGCCATTCGGTGGTGGTCGTTCTCGCTTGAGAAGTGCCGCTCGCTTCCGTGCGAGAGGTTTCCAGGCCTCGGTCGTTGTAGAGGTAGGTGGTTATATTGCCGTTGTTGTCTGTTTTTGTTGTCAGCAGACCGCGGGTGTCGTAAGTGAAACTTGAGTTGCTATCGGGACAGTTGGTCGATGGAAACCCTGTAATGGATTTGATGCGTTTGATGTTTTGAATCAATTCAAATTGATAGTGCGTCTGCTTGCCCAACGCGTTAGTGACCGTGGACGATCCATCGCTGTTGTAGCTGACCAGGACTTTTTCAGCTCCAGCAGCGTGCTCACCTGAAATGGCGCGTCCTTGTTCATCATAGGTCCATGTGGCGTAACGCACCCCGCGTTCATCGATAATACCGGTCAGCAGTCTGCTGTCGTTGGGGTCTTGATAGAGGTATTGTTTGTTTTCAGTGTGGTTTGGATAGTTTTTGGTCATTGAAGTAAGTTGTTTGTAATCATTATAGATGTAGCTAATGTTTACGTTGTCCGCTGTGACGGTAAGAGGTTGCTTCTTTACGTCCTCGGTAAACGTTAAGGTGTTGCCAAAGCCATCAGTGACAGTTGCAACGGTATTTAAGTATGTGATGTTTAATGCGATCCCTGATTTGATAAGCGCTATGAGCCTTCCGTCGCTGTCAAACTCAAGCACCTGGTTGTTGGAGGCATGATAGCTCCAGCGGTTGGACAGGCGGGTGAGCTTGCCTGTTTCTGGTGGCTTACCCTTATACGACGCACCTTCCTTTTCGAAATAGGAGAGATTTCCATTATGATGAACAAGCGTGATCAGGTTCTCTTCGAAGCTTAGCCAGGATGAATAACCATGTCGCCATGCTCCATCGGCGCTTCTGTAGGACTTTGAAAATTCGAGTGGATTTAAAGCTGAATGTGAGTTCGAAACAGAGTAGTCATTTTCGAGTTGTATTTTATAGCCTGTTGCGAAATTTATCGGATTTCCCGTGAGGCTTGAAGGGCAGCTATTGTCCACCCCTTGGGCTTCGCATTGTTCGGTAAATTTATTAAAAGTTTTCCCGCCTTCGCATGAGTTGCGATACCTGTATATCGATATGGCTAGATTGTCATCGGGGACGTTGCCATAGAAAAGGTTACAGGTCCATTGGTTTTCCTTTGAAGTGGGAGTGGCAGAGCCGTATTCATACATTTCGTAGTCAGTGTTTTCGTGCAAAAAACGACAGGCTAGTTCTGGGGATAGATGATTTTTCTGTGGTCCGTGCCAATTCCAAGCTTCCGGTTGAATATGCCAATAATATTCCTCTGCTGTTGTGTTAAAACTGGTGGCAAGCAGTGAGAGTGACAGAGAGTATGAGGCGAGTATTTTGGGGGACATTGGGCGTCCTTGCGGTTTTTAGGTTTTAAACTCCCTTAATGATCTCTCGGTACTACGCTGTGAAAACGATACATATATATTGTGTTTGTAACCTTGTGTTGTGATCCAGCAAAGCACTCGCCACGCTGGCAGTCAGGAAAACGGCCAATAGCCACCGATCGCTGCGCGTCGCCTACAATCACTTGTGTATTTGACTTCCCGCGGCGTAGGACAACTTTTCACGTCTAGTCGCTTTCAGAACACGTTTCGTCGTCCATGTGCAATCGCCAACCCCCGGGAGTGGCAAGCTGTGAGGATGCCCCGGACCAGGTGCGCCAAAGACACCTGGCCGGAGAGCGAGAATGGCGATCGGATGTGCCACGCGACCGTGACGTGGACCGGACGCCGCAGCCAAGACTCCGGACGGCTGCCGCTATGCGGCGGTGTCGTTCGAGATGCCGAGGTACGTTTATGCCTGATGAGACGCTTCACCTGCCGTTGATCCACAGCGTGCTTGCGCGCGAAAAGGACACCCCCGGTGCCTTGCTGCCTATTCTCCATGCCATCCAGGCAGGCTGCGGGTATGTCCCCGACAGCGCCGTCCCGGAGATCGCCCACGCCCTCAACCTCAGCCAGGCTGAAGTGCGCGGGGTCATCAGCTTCTACCATGACTTCCGTACCACGCCACCCGCGCGCCATACCCTGCGCCTGTGCCGGGCCGAGTCCTGCAAGAGCATGGGCGCCGAGACCCTGGCTGCGCAGCTGCGCGAGCAATTGGCGCTGGACGATCACGGCACCAGCGCCGATGGGAGCATCAGCCTGCGGCCAGTCTATTGCCTGGGTGCCTGCGTCTGCTCGCCGGCCCTGGAGCTGGATGGGGAGTTGCATGCGCGGATCACGCCCGAGCGTCTGCGTCAGTTGGTCAATGACTGCATGGAGGAGGGCGCATGCTGACGCTCTGTATCCCCCGCGATTCGGTGGCCCGTGCCGTGGGTGCGGACAAGGTGGCCGATGCGTTGGCCCGTGAGGCTGAGCGCCGACAGCTGTCATTGACGGTGTTGCGCACCAGTTCCCGTGGTCTCTATTGGCTGGAACCGCTGGTAGAGCTTGAAAGCGCCGGCGTCCGCCTGGGCTTTGGCCCTGTCACACCGGCCGATGTGCCGGGGCTGCTGGATGCGCTGGCAGGCGATCCCGGCAGCCATCCGCTGGCCCTGGGCCCGGTGGAGGACATTCCCTATCTCAAGAGCCAGCAGCGTCTGCTGTTCGCGCGCGCCGGCATCACGCAACCGCTGTCCCTGGACGACTACCGTGCCCGGGGCGGCTTCCTGGGTCTGGCCCGGTCCATCCAGATGGATGGCGCAGACGTGGTCGCCAGCGTGCTGGATTCCGGCCTGCGCGGTCGGGGCGGCGCGGCGTTTCCGGCGGGCATCAAGTGGCGCACGGTGCGTGATGCCGTGGGGGCGCAGAAGTATGTGGTGTGTAACGCCGATGAGGGCGACTCCGGCACCTTCGCCGACCGCATGTTGATGGAAGGCGACCCTTTCCTGCTGGTCGAAGGCATGATCATCGCCGGCATCGCCGTAGGCGCGACGATGGGCTACATCTACGTGCGTTCGGAATACCCGGCCGCCATCAGTACGCTGAACGAAGCGCTGCGCATCGCTCGCGACGCCGGCTATCTGGGCGCGAACGTGAGCGGTAGCGGCTGCGCCTTCGACATTGAGGTTCGTGTCGGGGCCGGCGCCTATATCTGCGGCGAAGAAACCGCACTGCTGGAATCCCTCGAGGGCAAGCGCGGCACGGTTCGTGCCAAACCGCCACTGCCGGCGATTCAAGGCCTGTTCGGGCTGCCGACGCTGGTGCACAACGTGGTGACCCTGGCCTCGGTGCCGATCATCCTGGAGAAAGGCGCGCAGTTCTATCGCGACTTCGGCATGGGCCGTTCCCTGGGCACGATGCCGTTCCAACTGGCCGGCAACGTCCGTCACGGCGGCCTGGTGGAGCGCGCCTTCGGCCTGAGCCTGCGTGAACTGGTGGAAGGCTACGGCGGCGGCACTGCCAGCGGTCGGCCCCTGAAGGCCGCGCAAGTGGGCGGGCCATTGGGCGCCTGGGTGCCGCCTGCGCAATTCGATACGCCGCTGGACTACGAAGCGTTCGCCGCCATGGGCGCGATGCTCGGTCACGGTGGCGTGGTGGTCGCCGACGACAGCCTGGACATGGCCCAGATGGCCCGGTTCGCCTTGCAGTTCTGCGCCGAGGAATCCTGCGGCAAGTGCACGCCGTGCCGGATCGGCTCCACCCGTGGGGTGGAAGTGGTGGATCGCTTGATCGCCAGCACCGAAGCCGGTGCTCGCCAGGAACAGGCCCTGCTGTTGCAGGACCTGTGCGACACCCTGCAATACGGTTCGCTCTGTGCCCTCGGTGGGATGACGTCCTACCCCGTCGCCAGTGCCCTCAAGTATTTCCCCGCCGACTTCGGTCTGGCGACCACGGAGGCCGACCAATGATCACTATCTTCGATCCCTGCAGCGATATCGACCTGGGCACCCCGGCGCGCGAAAGCGACGTGCAGGTCAGCCTGACCATCGACGGGCGCGAAATCAGCGTCGCCTCCGGCACCTCGGTCATGCGTGCCGCGGCCTTGCTCGGCACCACCATTCCCAAACTCTGCGCCACCGACAGCCTGGAAGCCTTCGGCTCCTGCCGCATGTGCCTGGTGGAAATCGACGGCATGCGCGGCTATCCCGCGTCCTGTACCACGCCGGTAACCGAAGGTATGGTTGTTCGCACGCAAACCTCCAAGCTCGCCACGCTGCGACGCAACGTGATGGAGCTGTACATTTCCGATCACCCGCTGGACTGCCTGACATGCTCGGCCAATGGCAACTGCGAATTGCAGACCGTGGCGGGGCAGGTGGGCCTGCGTGAAGTGCGCTATGGCTACGAAGGCGCCAATCACCTGGATGAAGCCAAGGACGTTTCCAACCCGTATTTCGAGTACGACCCGAGCAAGTGCATCGTCTGCAACCGCTGCGTGCGTGCCTGCGAGGAAATCCAGGGCACCTTCGCCCTGACGATCACCGGACGCGGTTTTGACTCTCGAGTGGCGGCGGCCGGCGGTGACCACTTCCTCGATTCCGAATGCGTTTCCTGCGGCGCCTGCGTGCAGGCGTGCCCGACGGCGACCCTGATCGACAAGAGCGTCGTGGAGATCGGCCAGCCGGAGCGCAGCGTCATTACCACTTGCGCCTACTGCGGCGTGGGTTGCTCGTTCCGCGCCGAGATGAAAGGCGAACAACTGGTGCGCATGGTCCCGGACAAGAACGGCCAGGCCAACCACGGTCACTCCTGCGTCAAGGGCCGCTTCGCCTGGGGCTACGCCACGCACCCGGACCGCATCACCAAGCCGATGATCCGCAAGCACATCGACGACCCGTGGCAGGAAGTCAGTTGGGACGAGGCGGTCACTTACGCCGCCAGCGAGTTGCGCCGGATCCAGCTCAAGTATGGGCGCGACTCCATCGGCGGCATCACCTCCAGCCGCTGCACCAACGAAGAAACCTACCTGGTGCAGAAACTGGTGCGCACCGCGTTCGGCAACAACAACGTCGACACCTGTGCCCGCGTCTGCCATTCGCCTACCGGTTACGGCCTCAAGCAGACCTTGGGCGAGTCCGCCGGCACCCAGAACTTCGACTCGGTGATGAAAGCCGACGTCATCCTGGTGATGGGCGCCAACCCGACTGACGCGCACCCGGTGTTCGGCTCCCAGCTCAAGCGCCGCCTGCGCCAGGGCGCACGGCTGATCGTCATCGACCCACGGCGCATCGACCTGGTGGATTCGCCTCACGCCCGTGCCGAGCTGCACTTGCAACTGCGTCCGGGCACCAACGTGGCAATGCTCAACGCGTTGGGCCATGTGATTGCCACCGAAGGCTTGATTGACCAGCCTTTTGTCGAGGCACGCTGCGAGGCGGCGGACTTCGCTCGCTGGCGCGATTTCGTCAGCCTGCCGGAAAACTCCCCCGAGGTGCTGGGCCCGGTGTGTGGCGTGCCTGCCGAGCAGATCCGCGCCGCCGCACGGCTCTACGCCACCGGCGGCAACGCGGCCATCTACTACGGCCTCGGTGTCACCGAGCACAGCCAGGGCAGCACCTCGGTCATGGGCATCGCCAACCTGGCCATGGCCACCGGCAACATCGGTCGCGAAGGTGTCGGGGTGAACCCGCTGCGTGGACAGAACAACGTCCAGGGCTCCTGCGACATGGGCTCGTTCCCCCACGAACTGCCGGGCTATCGGCATATTTCCAACGAAGCGGTACGCGCCCAGTTCGAACAGGCGTGGAACGTCACCCTGCAACCCGATCCGGGCCTGCGTATCCCGAACATGTTCGAGGCGGCCCTGGATGGCACCTTCAAGGCCCTTTATTGCCAAGGTGAGGACATCGCCCAGAGCGACCCCAACACCCAGCATGTGACGGCCGCGCTGTCCGCTTTGGAATGCGTGATCGTCCAGGACATCTTCCTCAACGAGACGGCCAAGTTCGCCCACGTGTTCCTGCCGGGCAGCTCGTTCCTGGAGAAGGACGGTACCTTCACCAACGCCGAACGCCGCATCTCCCGCGTTCGCAAGGTGATGGACCCGTTGGCCGGCAAGGCCGACTGGGAAGCCACCATCGCCCTGGCCGACGCCCTGGGCTACAAGATGCACTACAACCATCCTTCGGAAATCATGGATGAAATCGCCCGCCTGACGCCGACTTTCACCCGTGTCAGCTACGCCGAACTGGATCGTCACGGCAGCCTGCAATGGCCTTGTAACGATGCCGCACCGGACGGTACGCCGACCATGCACATCGACCAGTTCGTGCGCGGCAAGGGCCGTTTCATGCTCACCGGCTACGTGCCCACCGATGAGAAGGTCAACGGCCGCTACCCGCTGCTGCTGACCACCGGACGCATCCTCAGCCAGTACAACGTCGGCGCCCAGACCCGACGCACCGACAACGTGGCCTGGCACGAGGAGGACCGGTTGGAGATTCACCCAACCGACGCCGAGAACCGCGGGATCGTCGACGAAGACTGGGTGGGTATCGGCAGTCGTGCCGGGCAGACGGTACTGCGCGCGAAGGTGACCGAGCGGGTGGCACCGGGCGTGGTCTACACCACGTTCCACTTCCCTGAATCGGGCGCCAACGTGATCACCACCGACAACTCCGACTGGGCCACCAACTGCCCGGAATACAAGGTGACGGCGGTCGAGATCGTGCGGGTCAGCCAGCCTTCGGAATGGCAGAAGCGCTACCAGGCCTTCAGTGATGAACAAAGCCGCTTGCTCAGGGAACGTCGCCATGCCGAGAAAGCCGAGGTGCGTCGATGAGTTCTGACAGCCTGATCAAGATGGCCAACCAGATCGCCCAGTACTTCGCCAGCGAGCCGGATCACGCGGTGGCGGTGCGGGGCGTGTACCAGCACATCAAGAGCTTCTGGACGCCGACCATGTATCGCGACTTGATGGCCTGGCAAACGAAACATCCCGCCGCTGTCCTGCACCCGTTGGTGTTGGAGGCATTGATGGAGTTTGAAAAAGCGGCTTAGGAAGGAAATGCTGTAGAACCTGCACACAGCCCCGGCCGGCGCCCTCGTCAACGACGAAGGGAACCGACCGGGGCTGTGTGCATTTCAGTTATTGATTATTGACGGTGATGTAGGGATCCCATGTGTTGTTCGGGCCGATCTGGTTCAGGTTACGGTCCAGCAGAACGAAGACGATTTGGTACCAGAGCTTTCCCGGGCTCAGCGCAGTGGACTGCCAGACGGTATAGGTCACATCGGTCTTGGCAATGCCTCCGGGGGCACCGTTGTCCAGATAGGGCACTGGAATGCCGGGGATATTGAAAGATTGCGGGGTCGAGATGGTGCCCTTGTAATCACCGCCCTGATGAGGGTCGCCGATCACGACGTTTTTGATCAATGCGATGCGGTCGAAGTTGCGCGACAGCGTGGTGGCGCGCCAGCGAATGATGTCGCCAGGTTTTACGTCGAACCACAACTCGTTACCGCCTTCGCCTTCGCCGCTGGAGATGTTGGCGTGGCTGTCGATGGCGCTGCGGGTCACCAGCATGGCAATCGCACCGCCTACGTCATTGGGGTGGGCGAGCAGGTAATCGGCGTCAACGTTGACGAGCACATCAATGGTTTGGGTCGCTCCAGACATGTTGTTGCTCCTTGAGGGTAATGACAGTGACGACCGCCCTTCAAAGGGTGTCCGGGCCACCCGGTCCCTGGGTGCGGTCTCGGGAGGAACGATAGGTGATGGCTTTGTAGTGTCAAATTTCGAATTCTTGACGCTGGCGAAACGGAGCGAAGCGCAGTACAACCAAGGCTTTGATTTACCTTTGCCCTGGTCGATCTCTTAATGGGCTTTTGGTTATTTTCCGAGGGCAACAGTGGACAAAGGCGCACAACCGTTATCGGTGACTGCTTCTGATCCTGCGGAGGATGGGAGCCATTGCCGACCGCGGTTCAGTTGTGGGACTGATTCGCCGTCCAGCGCTTCATTTCTTCGGCAATGAAGTGATGCACCAGGTCGCTGTACATCTTCTCGATGGCATCCGGGTTCAAGCCTTCGGCCTCGGCCCACACACGTCGTGTCGCCAGCATGGCCTTGAAACGCTCCGGTGCCTGCACCGAGGCCGCCGAGGTCTTGAATTTAGAGGCCGCAAGCACGTATTGATAGCGCTTGCCCAGCAACGTGATGACCGCTTGGTCGAGGGCATCGATTTCGCGTCGGATGTCCTCCATGCCGGTACATTCTGAAGGTTGCAACGGGTCCATGCAGTGAGCTCCGCTTGTTGGATAAGACCGGCCCGACGTGAGCCGATCTTCTGATGGGGTTTAGAAGCACCAGTCCTCAGCGCGAACGACACGACAGAAGGCGCCTGCCAGGGTTGCGTTGTGATGGGCGACGATCATTTCTGCCTTCAATTCAGGCGTGTCGGAACAGGTATGACCGTCGGCGATCAGGACCGCGTCGAACCCCAGGTCCCGAGCGGCTCGGCAGGTGCTGTCGATACAATACTGGGTTTTCATACCGGTGATGACCAGGCCTTCAGCAGCGCAAGCCTTTAGCCGCTCTGCCAGGCCCGTCTGGGTGAAGGCGTTGGGGCGGTTTTTTTCGAAGATGACTTCATCACCCTCCAACTGCAGTGCCTGCACCAGTTGCGTCAGCGGGCTTGCAGGCTCGATGGGCGAGCCAGGCGGGCCTACGTGGCGAGCCAGGAAAATCGGTGCCCCAGCCCTCCTGGCCTTGAGCAGCAAGCCATTCAACGTGTCCAGCAACGCTTCGCCGGCCCAGGGTTTATCCGGGCCGTGAAACAACCCAATTTGCATATCGAGAATCAACAGAGCGTGCATGGTGCTTTCCTTGCGTGTGGGCCAGCGACGCAAGGGCAAAAGAAAAGGCCCTTACCATCGCTGGCGGGCCTTTGAGATACGTGTGTTATTGGCTCACGACACCTCACGACCCGCCTTGGCGGTCGTGGTTGTGGTGGTCGAGGCGATCTGAGAAAAATTCATGGCCTGACAGTACCTGCAGGCAATCCAGCTTGGCAAGACTTGCTTGCGCAGATGTATGTGGCCTCTGTTTGGACCCAGGGACAGGGGGCACTGTGGCGAGGGAGCTTGCTCCCGCTCGGCTGCGCAGCAGTCGTAAAACCGGCTGGTGCGGTTTACCTGTTGCACTGCGGTGACTGGTTTTGGGGTTGCTTCGCAACCCAGCGGGAGCAAGCTCCCTCGCCACAGAGGCTGGCTAGCCTTCCAGTCCGCGCTGTTCGATCACGCCAAACACATCCGCCACATCCTGCACCAGGATCCGGGCGACGTTGGTGATGGTGTTGATGTCGCTCGATGCCGAATCACGCAGGCTGCTGCACGCCACCAAGGTCAGGTAATCGAGCGTGGCGTGCAGGCGTTCGCTGGCGCAAGCGTGGAGTTCGGGGAGTGGGGCTTGGGTGTCGATCAGCAGGACGGGATGGGTGGTGGCGGTTTGGGTGAGAGGGGTGAAGCGGCTGGATGAGTGAGTTGTCATGAGGTTGAATTCCTTTTAAGAAAGAAGAAATGCCACCTTTTTGCTGCGAATCAAATGGGTGGCAGTTGCGCGAGGGTTCGCAGACCGAGGAAAGAATCCAAAAACTCGGCAGACCCGAAAGTCTCCCGCGCACAACCGCCATAAAATGAACGCGGGCAAGTTTGCCTGAATTTCATTTGACGGTATTAGATCTTTTTCATCGAGGGCTGCGAAACCCAGCCACCGGCCAAAGCCAGCGACGACCCAACTATAGAAGTCGATCCCGGCACCCACAACCGACCTGTAGGACGCACGCTCCACCTGTGGCGAGGGAGCTTGCTCCCGCTCGGCTGCGCAGCAGTCGCAAAACCGGTACCTGCGGAGTACCTGGCGAAAAGAGGTGCCTGGTTTGGGGCCGCTTCGCAGCCCAGCGGGGATAAATCCCCTCGCCACAGAGGTAAATTCCTACGAGATTTTCGGAGCGCCGTTGGCCGCGCTCCAAAGCGCATAAGGCATCTCCCGGCTAACGCAATTCCCCTGTGGGAGCGAGCTTGCTCGCGATGGCATTCGATCAGTCAACATTGATGTCGGCTGACAGGGCGCCATCGCGAGCAAGCTCGCTCCCACAATGGGTTAGCAACCAATCAACAAAAACCTGCGTCTCAGCCACCGCATCCCTGGACACCCCGTAGTAATAGCGGACTAGCGGCAGGCGCAACGACGGCAGTGGACAGGTCAGGCGCCCGTTGGACAAATCCCTGCCCAGCAGCGAAGCCGGACACAACGCCACGCCCAGCCCATCGACGGCGGCCTGCAGCACGAGGTGCATGTGATCGAATTGCAGGGTCGGCAAGTTGTTCAATGGCTCGATCCCTGCGTGTTCCGCCCAGTCTTGCCAATCGCTGCTGCGCGTCCTGCCCGACAATAAGGTGTGCCGGGCCAGGTCGTGGACGTTTTCCAATGGCACGCTTTGCAGCAACGACGGTGCGGCGACCAGCAGCAGGTCGTCTTCCAGCAACACCGTGGGCTGTACATGGGGCGACCAGCCGGCGTGCCCGCGACGGATGACCACGTCGAACGTTTCCCGTAACGGATCGGGAGGCCGGGTGCTGGTGACGACGTCGGGCTTGATGTCTGGATGGAGCGCCATGAAGTCGGGCAGTCGCGGGATCAGCCAACGCACCGCGAAGGAGGGGCGCACGTTGATGGTCACTTTGCGCTGGGCAGCACTGCGTGTCAGTGCGGTGGCGGCGTTGGCGATCTGGGTCAGCGCCTCGCTGACCTGTTCGTAGAAAGCCTGGCCGGCCGGCGTGAGCAAGGACTGGCGGGTTCGACGTTCGAACAGCAACACACCCAAGCGCTCTTCAAGCAGCTTTACGTGGCGGCTGACGGCGCTGTGGCTGACGTGCAGTTCTTCGGCGGCGCGGCTGAAACTCTGGTGGCGAGCGGCAGCGGCGAAGGCGCGGACGGCGTTCAACGGGGGGAGGTTGGCGATCATGTGTCTAATTTAGTCACATATGCGCTGCAATTAAAGCGTTTGTCAGCGTCCCGGTGCCACGCCACCCTGAAGGCCACAGCAATTCGCCTTCAATGTGGAGTGATGCATGGCCGGTTACGGACTTTTTCTGATCCTGGCGACCCTGACGGTGCTCAGCCCGGGCCCCGGTGTGGTGCTGACGATTTCCAATGCCTTGCGCCATGGCTGGCGCGGCGCGCTGCCGGGCATCTTCGGGATCGCGTCGGGCGCGTTTATCGTGGCGGGTATCTGCGCCAGCAGCTTGGGGTTGATCCTGGCCGCCTCGGCGACGGCCTTCACGCTGTTGAAATACATCGGCGCGCTGTACTTGTTGTACCTGGGCATCAAGATGTGGCGCACCCAACGCTTCGTGCCCGAACTCACGGTCACGTCCACGCGCCCGTGGCGGCGATTCGGCGAGGCGCTGTCGATCCAGTTGCTCAACCCCAAGGCCGGGTTTTTCTTCCTGGCCGTGTTCCCTCAATTCATCAAGCCGGAGGGCGATTACTACAGCCAGTTCTTCTTGCTGGTGTCGTCCTATAGCGTGCTTGTGGTGCTGGTGCATTGCGGTTATGCGCTGATGGCCAATGGCGCCAGGGGCTGGCTCTCGTCGAGCCAGGGCGCCAGGATCGTCGGCAAATTGTCGGGCATCACCTTCCTGGGTTTCGGCGTGCTGATGGCGTCTGCCAGCAAGTGACGAGTACAGCTCAACGCCGTCCCGTCCGCGTACTCACATCCACCCACACCGCCAGCACCAGAATGCTGCCTTTGACGATCATCTGCCAGTAGCTGTCGACGTCGAGCATGGACATGCCGTTGTCCAGGCTGGTGATCACCAGCGCGCCGAGGAGGGCGCCGTAGACCGTGCCGGAACCGCCGCGCATGGAGGTGCCGCCGATGAAGCAGGCGGCGATGGCGTCGAGTTCGCCCATGTTGCCGGCCGAGGGTGAACCGGCGGCCAGGCGTGCGGTGTTGACCACGCCGGCGAGGGCGCACATCACGCCCATGATGCCGAAGATCCACAGCTTCACGGCCTGTACGTTGATGCCGGACAGGCGCGTGGCTTCCATGTTGCTGCCCACCGAATAGACACGTCGACCGAACACGGTCTGGCTGGTGACATAGCTGAATACGCCCAGCAGGATCAGCAGGAGCAGCACCGGCACCGGGATGCCGTCGTAGCTGTTGAGGGTATAGACGAACCCGGCCAGCACCGCGCCGATCACCACCACGCGCAATACGTCACGCACCAGGGAGTGGGCCGCGAGGCCATGGAGGGCACGGTTGCGCCGCTGTTTCCAGGTCAGGAACAGCGTCAGGGCGAACAACAGGATGCCGAGCCCGGTCCCGACCGTGTGCGGCAAGTAACCCTGGCCAACGTAGACCAGTTCCGGTGACACCGGGGCAATGGTGGTACCGCCAGTCACCCCCAGCAGGACGCCGCGAAAAGCAAGCATGCCACCCAGGCCAACAATGAACGACGGGATCCGCAGGTAGGCGGTCATGTAGCCGTTGCCCAAGCCGATCACCAAGCCGCACAGGGCCACCAGGCTCAGGTTCGCCAGCAGCGGGATGTGATAGACCACATCGAGAATCGCCGCCAGGCCACCCAATAGCCCAAGCAACGAACCCACCGACAAATCGATTTCGCCACTGATGATCACCAGCACCATGCCGCAGGCAAGGATCCCGGTGATGGACATTTGCCGCAGCAGGTTGGAGAGGTTGCGCGGGGTCAAGAATCCGCCGTCGGTCTGCCAACTGAAGAACAGCCAGATCAGCGCCACGGCGATCACCAGCGCGAGCATTTTGTAGCGGGAAAACAGCTGTTTGACCTGATTCATCTACGCGGACTTCCGATCATTATTGTTATGGCCATCGGGATGGCTGAGCGCGGCGGCGAGCACCTGTTCCTGGGTCAGTTCGTGGTTGATGAAGTCGCCGCGCAACTGGCCTTCGCCGATCACCAGGACGCGGTCGGAAACCCCCAAGACTTCGGCCAGCTCCGAGGACACCATGATGATCGACACGCCTTCGGCCGCCAGCGCGCCCATCAGCTTGTAGATCTCGTACTTGGCGCCGACGTCCACGCCGCGGGTCGGCTCATCGAGAATCAGTACACGGGGTTTGGTCAGGAGCATTTTCGCCAGCACGGCTTTTTGCTGGTTGCCGCCGGAGAGGCTGGTGATCGGCAAGAACGGGCTCGCGGTCTTGAGGTGCATGCGCGCGATTTCCTTGTCGATGCTGCCCAGTTCGGCTTCGGCGTCGATGCGGGTCAGTTTCGAATAATTGTCCAGCACCGCCAGGGTGATGTTCTGGCCCACGCCCAGGTCGGGGATGATGCCTTGGCGCTTGCGATCTTCGGGGACCATGCACAGGCCGGCACGGATCGACTTGAGCGGCGTGCGCGTGTCGATGGGTTGGCCGCCCAGCCAGACTTCACCTTCGTAGCGGCCGGGGTAGGCGCCGAACAGCGCTGACACCAGTTCCGTGCGGCCGGCGCCGACCAGCCCGGCGATGCCGAGGATTTCCCCGCGCTTGAGGACGAACGAAATGTCGTCGACCCGTTTGCGCCTGGGGTTGTCGACGTCGTAGCAGGTGATGTGGCGCGCCTCGAAAATCACCTCGCCGATGTCGTGGGGTTCGGTGGGGTAGAGGTTGCTCATTTCCCGTCCGACCATCTGGGTGATGATCTTCGGGATGCTCATGTCCGCCATCGCGGTGGTGGCGATGTGTTTGCCATCGCGGATCACCGAGATGGTGTCGCACACGGCGGCCACTTCATCGAGCTTGTGGGAGATGTAGACGCAGGCGACGCCCTTGGCCTTGAGGTCGCGGATGATGTCCAGCAGCACCTCGATTTCCGAGCGGGTCAGGGCCGAGGAGGGCTCATCGAGGATCAACAGCCGAGCCTGCTTGTTCAGCGCCTTGGCGATTTCCACCAGTTGCTGGTAGCCACCGCCGTACTGTGAAACCGGCAGCGAGACGTTCATGTCCGGCACTTTGAGTTCACGCATCAGGGCTTCGGCGCGGTGGATCATCGCCGGGTAGTTCATGCGTCCGCCGGGCAGCGTGAGTTCGTGGCCCATGAAGATGTTTTCGGCCACCGACAGATCGGGGACCAGGGTCTGCTCCTGGTGAATGATGACGATGCCGGCGGCTTCGGTTTCGCTGATGGACTGCGCCTTGAGCGGCTGGCCGTCCCAAATAATCTCGCCTTCCCATGTGCCGTAGGGATAGACCGCCGACAGCACCTTCATCAGCGTGGATTTGCCGGCGCCGTTCTCACCGCACAGGCCGACACACTCACCCGGCCTGACCTTGATGTCGATGCCGTTCAGGGCTTTGACACCACCAAAGGTTTTGACGATGCCGTTCATTTGCAGCAGGTAGTCGGACATGGCAAGGACTCATGAAAAAGGGCTCACACATCAGCAGTGGGGCAGGCAGTCAAGCCATGTGACCTTGTGGGAGCGAGCTTGCTCGCGATAGCGGTGGTTCAGCTTGCATCAATGTTGGATGTGCTGCCGTCATCGCGAGCAAGCTCGCTCCCACAGGTTTTCTGCTTGATTGCCTGGTCAGATCACTGCCCGGCGATCTGCGCCTTGGTGTAGAACCCGTCCTTTTCCAGCAGGTCGATGTTGTCCTTGGTCAACGGCGTGGGGGTGAGCAGGATGGTGTCGACTTTCTTGCTGCCATTGTCGTATTGCGAGCTGAAGGTCGGCTTCTCGTTGCGCGCCAGTTGCACCGAGAGCTTGGCGGCTTCGGAGGCGATCAGCTTCAGTGGCTTGTAGACGGTCATGGTCTGGGTGCCATCGATCACGCGCTTGACCGCTGCCAGGTCAGCGTCCTGGCCCGAGATCGGCACCTTGCCGGCCATTTTCTGGGCGGCCAGGGCCTGGATGGCGCCGCCGGCGGTGGCGTCGTTGGAGGCGACGATGCCATCGATCTTGTTGTTGTTCCGGGTCAGGGCGTTTTCCACGATGCTCAAAGCTTCAGTGGGGTTCCATTCCTTCACCCACTGCTGGCCGACGATCTTGATGTCGCCCTTGTCGATGGCCGGTTGCAGCACCTTCATCTGGCCTTCGCGCAGGACCTTGGCGTTGTTGTCCGTCGGGGCGCCACCGAGCAGGAAGTAGTTGCCCTTGGGCGCGGCCTTCAGCACGCCGCTGGCCTGCATCTCGCCGACCTTTTCGTTATCGAAGGAAATGTAGGCGTCGATATCGGCGTTGAGGATCAGTCGGTCGTAGGACACAACCTTGATCCCGGCCTTCTTGGCTTCGGCGACGGCGTTGGTCAGCACGGTGGCGTTGAATGGCACGATGACGATCACATCGACGCCACGGGAGATCAGGTTTTCGATCTGCGAGATCTGCTTCTGCTCGTTGGCATCGGCCGACTGGACAAAGACCTTGGCGTCGAGTTTTTCCGCCGCCGCGACGAAGTAGTCACGGTCGCGCGACCAGCGTTCAAGGCGCAGGTCATCGATGGAAAAACCGATTTTCGGATGGGCCGCATCGGCCATGACCGGAAGCGAGAGCAGGGCGAGGGCGCCGGCGAGCAGGGTACGTTTGAATGTATTCATGTGGTGCGTCCTTTTATTGTTGTTTGAAAGACACTGCCTGACGATGAGCGTGATACCGGGTAGAACTGTAGAGCGTTGCAGCGCGCCGTGGGCACAGATTTGTCGCGCGAATGTAACAGCCCCTGTGCCCCGACCACTGCCCGTTGTCAGGGGTAGATAAAGCGGTTGACCACGTTCTCGAGCATCTCCTGTCGACCGCTGACGGCTTGGGGATTCAGCTCGTTGGTGAAGGCATGCTCGGCCAGTGATTCAAGGCTGAAGTCACCGGCCAGGACCGCTTTGCCAAACGGTTGCTGCCAGCCGGCATAGCGCTGGTCCTTGAACTGTTGCAACTGATCGTTCTGCACCATGGCCGCCGCGCGTTCCAGGGCGAGGGCGAGGACGTCCATGGCAGCGACGTGGCCGTGGAACAGATCGATCTCGTCCAGGCTCTGACGCCGGACCTTGGAATCGAAGTTGAACCCGCCATTGCCGAAGCCCCCGGCCTTGAGGATTTCATAGGTGGCCAGGGTCATTTCCTCGACGCTGTTGGGGAACTGGTCGGTGTCCCAGCCGTTCTGCGGGTCGCCACGGTTGGCGTCGATGCTGCCGAAGATGCCCAGGGATACAGCCGTGGCGATCTCGTGATGGAAGCTGTGCCCGGCCAGGGTCGCGTGGTTGGCTTCGATGTTGACCTTGATCTCGTTTTCCAGGCCGAACTGCTGCAGGAAGCCGAACACCGTGGCGCTGTCGTAATCGTACTGGTGCTTGGTCGGTTCCTGGGGCTTGGGCTCGATCAGCAGATCGCCCTTGAAGCCGATCTTGTGCTTGTGCTCGACCACCATGTGCATGAAGCGGCCCAGCTGTTCGCGCTCGCGCTTCAGGTCGGTGTTGAGCAGGGTTTCGTAACCTTCACGGCCGCCCCACAACACGTAGTTGGAGCCTTTGAGGCGCTGGGTGGCGTTCATGGCGCTGAACACCTGGGCGGCAGCGCAGGCGAACACTTGCGGGTCCGGGTTGCTGGCGGCGCCGGCGGCAAAACGCGGGTTGCTGAAACAGTTGGCGGTGCCCCACAACAGCTTGATCCCGGTCTCTTCCTGATGGCGCTCCAGGTGGTCGACCATCTGGGCGAAGTGTTCGCGGTACTCTTTGAGCGAGCTGCCTTCCGGGGCGACATCGGTGTCGTGGAAGCAGTAGTAGTCGATGCCCAGCTTGGAGAAGAACTCGAAGGCCGCTTCGGCTTTGCCAATGGCCACTTCCATCGGATCCCCGGCGTGCTGCCACGGGCGTTTGAATGTGCCGGCACCGAACACATCCGACCCCGGCCAGACGAAGGTATGCCAGTAGCAGACCGCCATGCGCAGGTGCTCGCGCATGGGTTTGCCGAGCACCAGTTTGTTGGCGTCGTAGTGACGGAAGGCAAGCGGCGAGTCGCTGGCGGGGCCCTCGTAGCGAATCTTGTCGACAGCGGGGAAGTACGACATGGGCGAGTTCCTTTTTATTCTTGGCGGTGTCTCGATACTAACGCCGGCCCTGTGGCTGCTGATTATGAAAATCACCAACGAGCAGTTCGATTTTGAGTATTGAGGTTCGCTGCTTGCGCGCCTAGTCTGTGTGCATCGGCCCAGGGTTAAACCAATGAAAACCGTCCCGCCCGTTCACCGCATTGCACTGTTGTTCAACGGCAGCAAGATCTACGACCGCGGCATCATCAGCGGCATCGGCAACTACCTGAGCAGCACGCGCGCGTCCTGGGACTTGTTCCTCGAGGAGGATTTTCTCTGTCGCTTGAAAGGCATTGAACGCTGGCAGGGCGATGGGATCATCGCCGACTTCGACGATCCGCTGATCGGCGAGGCGCTGGCCGGGATCAAGCTGCCGGTGGTGGCGGTGGGCGGCTCTTATCAGGATGAACGCGCCTACCCGAAGGGCATTCCCTATGTCGCCACCGACAATGATGCGTTGATGACATTGGCCTACGAGCACTTGATCGAGGCCGGGTTGACGCGTTTTGCCTGTTTCAGCCTGCCTGAGGCACAAGCCAATCGCTGGGCCCAGGAACGGGAAAAAGCCTTTCGCCGGCTGGTGCAGCGCGATGGCCTGCACGCCGAGGTCTATCGCGGCATGGGCACCAGCGCACCGCTGTGGGACAGCGCCGTCGAACAGCAGATCGCCTGGTTGCAAAGCCTGCCCAAACCCATCGGCATCATCGCCGTCAGCGACGCCCGCGCCCGGCAGTTGCTGCAAGCCTGCCTGACCGCCGGGATCGCCGTGCCTGAGCAGGTGGCGTTGATCGGCATCGACAACGACCCGCTGACCCGCAGCCTGACGCGGGTGCCGCTGAGCTCGGTGATCCAGGGCACCGAAACCATGGGCCGCACCGCCGCACGCCTGCTCCATCAAATGCTGCACGGCATGCCGTCCACCGGCACGCAGATCCTGGTCCCGCCTGACGCGATCAATGTGCAGGTGTCGAGCCTGCATCAACCGTTGGGCAACCCTTATGTCATGCAGGCACTGCTCTTCATCCGCCAATACGCCTGCCAGGGCATCAAGACGGCCCAGGTGGCGGCCTATGTGGGAGTGTCGCGCTCATCGCTGGAATCGCACTTTCGCAAGGAGCGGGGCTGCAGCGTCCACGACGAAATCCTGCGCTTCAAACTGGCCGCCGCCGCCAACGGATTGGAAAACACCAACTCGCCGATTGCCGACATCGCCCAGAACTGCGGCTTCAAATCGGCGCAATACCTGCACACCGTGTTTCGCCGCGAGTTCGGTTGCACGCCTCGGGAGTATCAGCAGGGGGCTAATGCGACAATGTAGGAGCTGTCGTAGGCGCGTCGTAGGTGAACATACATATCGATCGTTCCCACGCTCCTGCGTGGGGATGTCGCGGGACGCTCTGCGTTCCGCTTCTGGAAGGTGACGCAGAGCGTCACGGGATGCATGCCCACGCAGAGCGTGGGAACGATCAAAAACAGATATCTCGTGGACGTCGCTCTAGTTCCCTGCGCGACAGCGCAGCGTCGGCGACTCCCTCGCCACAATGAATCCAGCCGGGCGCTAAAGCCACGTATCCACCACCCGCCGATCCAGCTCCTCCCAATCCGCCATGCCCAGTACCCGAGTGGTGTTCAACCCGCGCAAATAACCGCGCAGTTGATTGGCCGTGGCGCGCCTGAGCTCCGGGTCGGGTTCGGTGCTGCTCAACAGCACGCTTTCGTATTGGATCAGGTAATCAGCCACCCGCTCACGGAAGTCGGGTAAGACCGAGTCGCGAATCAGATCAAACGTTCTCATGAATAGGCCTCATCAATCTTTCTAAGCGGACAACTATTGCTAGGAGTAATAGTGACCATTACCAAATGCAAGTTCTGCTTTGCCGGCAATCATTGGAAAATCAGCGCCATCGAACACGCAACCCCGTACTTTTATTTTCAGGACCCCACCCATGCGCCCTTTATTTGTGCTTCCCCTGGCGTTTTCCCCGTTGTTGCTGGCCGGTTGTGCCTCGGCACCGAACGACCCGACCTTGACCTTGCAGACCAGCAAGACCCCGGCCCAATACGCTGAATGCGTCGTACCGAAATTGCAAGGCAATGCCTTGAACCCTCTGGTCTCGCAGACCCAGCGCAGCTACCGCATCGTGGTGCCGAGCAAAGTCTCGGCAGATAACGTGCTGGAAGCCTACAAGGCTGGCAGCGGCGGCAAGGTGTTCATCTACGAGCGACATTTGCTGGCCTCCAACCTCCTGCCTTCGAGTTTTGAACGCGCCGCACAGGAATGCATCTGACCGGCCCGTAAACGTTTTTTCACTGTGCTCCTTTGGTTGGCCGCAACCAACCAATTCCCTTGCCCCGCACCGTCCTCGGTCGCGGGGCTTTTTTTTGCCTGCCGGTTTCAGGTTGGCCCATCATTCGCCCGGATGAACGCGATGAGCGCTTTCAGGGCCGGTGGCACATGGCGTCGGCTGGAGTAGTAGAGGAAAAACCGGCTTGGTGGTGCTTTCCATTGCGCAAGCAGTTCCGTGAGCTGCCCATTGCGGATGTCATCGCGCACCAGCTCCTCGTAGACGTAGGCAATCCCGGCGCCATCTTTTGCTGCCTGGACCATCAGCGCATCGTCTTCAAGAATGAGCGGGCCGGTGACGGACAAACGGATCGGTTGCCCTTCTGCCTGATATTCCCAGGCGTAGAGTTTGCCGCTGGGAAAACGTCGGGCGATACAGGCATGGTCGAGCAAGTCCCGTGGAGCCTGGACGATCCCCTTTGCGGCCAGATAAGCCGGTGAAGCGACGGTCACGAACGATTGAGGGGGGCCGACAGGGACGGCGATCATGTCGCCGGCCAGGCTTTCGCCAAAACGCACGCCAGCGTCAAACCCGCCGTTCACGATGTCGGTCAAGCCATCATCGGTGACCAGGTCCAGTTGAATACGTGGATACCTGGCCACGAATGGCGCGAGCACTTTCGCAAACACCGCACGCGCCGCCGGACGCGCCACGTTGAGACGAAGCTTGCCGGCAGGCACTTCCTGCATTGATGTCAGTTGCGCCAGCGCATCGGCAACCTGTTGCAGGGTCGGGGCCAGCGTTGCCAATAGCTGGTGGCCGGCCTCGGTCGGGGTAACGCTGCGCGTGGTTCGATTGAGCAGCCTGACACCCAGGCGCGCTTCCAGTGCACGCATCGCGTGACTCAATGCCGAAGCCGAAACGCCACGCTCGTCGGCGGCCTTGCGAAAGCTGCGGTGGCGAGCGACGGCCGCAAAGGCATCGAGTTCGGAAAGATCGGGGTGCTGACTCATGAATAGTGTTCAGTAGTTCAAATGCGATTACCCATCTTATCGTCATGAGATCGCTCGCGGATACTGGCCCACATCATCTGTGGAGAACTCGCAATGCAAAAGAATCGTCTTGGATCATCGGATTTTCTGATTTCGCCCATTGGCCTGGGAACCTGGGCCATTGCTGGCACCGGCTGGGAATACAGTTGGGGCGCGCAGGACGACGCGGACAGCCTGGGCGCCCTTGAATATGCCGTCGAGCGGGGTGTGAACTGGATCGATACCGCGGCGGTTTATGGTTTGGGCCATGCCGAGCAACTGGTTGGGCAACTGTTGCGTCGGGTGCCAGCTTCACGGCGACCGTTGGTGTTCACCAAGGGCAGTCTGGTCTGGGACCCGGTCACCAAAGCGATCTCGCACTCGCTGGCGCCTCAATCGCTGCTCGCCGAGGTCGAGGCAAGCTTGCGCCGGCTGCAAGTCGAAACCATCGACCTTTATCAGATCCACTGGCCGGCCTTTCCTGCAGATGGCAGCAGCGAAGGAATCGAGAGTGCGCTTTCGGCGCTGGCCACCGCCCGCGAACAGGGAAAGATTCGCGCTATCGGCGTCTCCAATTTCGATGTCGCGCAACTCCAACGGGCCCAGGCGGTGACTGAGATCGTCTCACTCCAGCCGCCTTATTCCGCCCTGATGCGAGATATCGAGGAAGACGTCCTGCCATTCTGCGAGAACGCGGGGATGGGTGTCCTGGCCTATTCCACCCTTCAATCGGGACTGCTTTCCGGGAGCATGACGCGCGAGCGCATCGCCCAATTGCCCGATGACGATTGGCGCAAGGCTCGAAGCGCGGACTTCCAGGAGCCTCGCTTGAGCGCGAACCTGGCGCTGGTCGAGGTCTTGGCCGGTATCGGCGAACGACATGGGGTGAGCGCGGCGGCAGTGGCCATCGCCTGGGTGCTGCGCAAGCCAGTGGTGACCGGTGCCATCGTCGGTGCCCGCCGTCCCGGGCAGGTCGATGGACTGATTGCCGGCGCACAGCTGCGCCTCAGTGCCGAGGAAATCGATGAGATTCAACCTTTCCTGCCCTTGGGTATGGGCACGAATGTCCCTGGGGCCGCTTGACCTCTGACGTTTGGCAGCCCGCTTGAACAAGCGGGTTTGACGCCTCGCTGCATAACCGGCACTATTTGCTCGTTTGTGATCATTAGCGCTCGTTTATGCAGGTTGTAGCATCATGACTTCTCCTCACGAAGCGTTCCCCGGCGAACGCCAGCAATTGATCAGCCAGCGTCTTGCCCGGTATGGCCGGGTGATCGCGGCCGACTTGGCCAGCGAATTCAATGTGTCCGAGCACTCGATACGGCGTGATCTGGGCGCATTGGCAGCGGCGGGGGTGTGCAAGCGCGTTTATGGCGGCGCGATACTCTTGCCCGCTGTCGAAGGGTCGTTGGACGTACGCGTACGCAAAGACCCGGCGCGCAAGGGCAGTCTCGGCCAAGCGGCCGCTGCACTGCTGCGCGCGGGCCAGCACGTCTTCATCGACGCCGGGTCGACCAACCTGGCCGTGGCCTGCGCCATTGATCCGCAATTAAAGCTGACCCTCACCACCAATTCGCCGCTGATTGCGGTTCAGTTGATGAAGCTGCCTCGCGCCGAGGTCATCCTGCTGGGTGGCCGCTTGAGTCCAAACGCGGGTGGTGTGATCGGGCTGACGGCTGTCCAGCAATTGCGCCAATTCAGTTTCGACGTGTGTGTCCTCGGCGCCTGCGCCATCGATCCGGACAATGGCGTCACGGCATTCGGCCTGGATGACGCGGAGTTCAAGCGCGCGGTGGTCGCGGCAAGCGGACAGGTGATTGCGGCGGTGACCAATGAGAAGCTCTCTAGCGTTGCCCACTATCAGGTGGCCTCCTGCGAAGAGGTCGCCACCCTGGTGGTGGAGCATGATGCGCCGCGGGAGCGACTCGAACCTTTCTTTGGTCGGGTAACCAACGTCGTGACGGCAGCCAGTGAGCCGCGGCGCAGCTGAGGTCTTTGCTGCACGGCTGTTGCCCAATTGCGCAGGACAATCGTATAGAGACTGCACGGCCCCCATTGTCCGCCGGACGATTTGCGTCTAGTTTGCTGCCCGATCACAAGTACAAAAATCAGGAGTCATCGATGCAACCGATTCGTCTCGGGCTGGTGGGCTACGGCAAGATTGCCCAGGATCAACACGTTCCAGCCATCCACGCCAACCCTGCGTTCCAACTGGTGGCTGTCGCCACGCAAGGGCAGCCTTGCGCCGGGGTGGAGAACTTCCGGTCCCTGGGCGAGTTGCTCGAAAACGGTCCGCAGGTCGATGCCATTGCGTTTTGCACACCGCCACAAGGTCGATTCGCCCTGGTGCAACAGGCGCTGGCGGCAGGTAAACACGTGCTGGTGGAAAAACCGCCGTGCGCCACGCTGGGAGAAGCCATGGCGCTGGTGGAGCAGGTCCGCGAGCAAGGCGTCAGCGGCCTGTTCGCCTGGCATTCGCGTTACGCGCCGGGCATCGAAGCCGCGCGTGACTGGCTGGCGAGTCGCACCTTGCAGAGCGTGCAGATCGACTGGAAGGAAGACGTGCGCAAGTGGCACCCGGGCCAGGCGTGGATCTGGCAACCCGGTGGCCTGGGCGTCTTCGATCCGGGTATCAATGCCTTGTCGATTGTGACCCATCTGCTGGCGTTGCCACTGTTCGTGGAGTCCGCCGAGTTGCGCGTGCCGGACAACTGCCAGTCGCCGATTGCCGCCAGCATCAAGATGGCCGACGCGCGCCACCTCGATATTCGTGCGGAGTTCGACTTCGACCATGGTCATGACGAACTCTGGAGCATCGAGATTCGCTGCGCCGAAGGCGTCCTGCGCCTGGACAACGGCGGTGCGCTATTGAGTATCGACGGCGTGGGCCAGGCTGTTTCCGAGGAAGGCGAGTACGCAGCGGTGTATCGACATTTTCAGCAATTGATTGCCGACAAAACCAGCGACATGGACCTGCAGCCGCTGCGGTTGGTTGCGGACAGCTTTTTTGTCGGCAGCCGGACCGCGGTCGAGCCGTTCTACGATTAATCCAGGGAATTGCAGTTGAACGAACAGACCTTGTCCATGCGCCTGGAGCGCGTGGCGGCGCATATGCCAGCGGGCGCGCGCCTGGCCGATATCGGCTCGGACCACGCTTACCTGCCGGTGGCCTTGTTGCGTCGTGGCGCTATTGCGATGGCGGTGGCTGGCGAGGTGGCGCTGACGCCGTTTAGCGCCGCCGAACGCACCGTTGGCGAGAATGGCCTGGAACAGCAGATCAGCGTGCGCCTGGCCAATGGCCTGGCGGCGATCGAGCCGGAAGACGGGATCACGGCGATCAGCCTCTGTGGGATGGGCGGCGAGACGATCCGCGACATCCTGGACAGCGGCAAAGCGCGGTTGAGCGGTCAGGAGCGCCTGATCATGCAACCCAATGGCGGTGAGCAACCGCTGCGCCAATGGCTGATGGAACACGACTACCGCATCCTCTGCGAGGAACTGCTGCAGGAAAACCGTTTCTACTACGAGATCATCGTCGCCGAGCGCGCTGGGCCGGTGACGTACACCGCCGAGGAGCTGTACTTCGGCCCGCTGCAGCTGCAAGCCCGCACCCCGATCTTCCTGGCCAAGTGGCAGCGCCTGCTGCGCCAGAAGCAAAAGACCCTCACCAGCTTCGCCAAGGCGCGGCAAGCCGTGCCGGAAGAGAAGCTGCAAGAGGTTGCTCGGCAGGTCCGGTGGATCACTGAGCTGTTGGCTTGAGTTGTGTTGAGGTTGGCTGTGCCGACGTCATCGCGAGCAAGCTCGCTCCCACAGGGGGTTGCGCAAGATCCTTTTGTGGGAGCGAGCCTGCTCGCGATGAGGCCATCAGCTAAATGCCACGTTCCCCAGGTGCCTGATTATCGACCCACCACCGGGTAGTGCTTGATACGACACGCATAGGAGTTGCCGTCGCCTTTACAGACGCCATCCAGGTAGCGGTAGTCCACCCGTACCGACTGCCCTTTGCCGGGCCATTGTCGGCGGGGCAGCGTGGCTTGGTAGTCCGGGGTTTCCGGGGTAAAGGTGAGCGATGAGCCTTGCGCGGGGCACTCCACCGAGGCGGACTTCGGCCTGGCCTTCACGATCTGCGCCTGTAGCTGCGGGTAGGGTTGTTTCAGTACTTCGACGATGCGCAGCTCCAGATGGCAGATCTGCCACGTCGAGGCCTGAAGGGACTCCCAGGGGAGTGGGAGTGTCAGGGCAAACAGTCCGAGGCACGCTGCGTGAGCGTTCATGGTTGCCCTTGTTTGAGGTGCTGACGTTTGCGAAATCATAGCGTGGCATTGCGCCTTTGCCTGACTCAACCGTAAAGCCCCATCAGCGAGAAGGACTTGTCAGTGGTCAGTGCAACCATTTCGGCCAGCGCGTGCAGGAGCACCGGCACCAGCAGGCCACCGCTGACCACTCTCGCAATGGCGAATACGCCTCCACAGGCGAAGATCAGCGCGACGGTTATCCAGTTCCCGTATTGGATGTGCATGCCGGCGAAGATGGCTGACGTAACGATGATCGCGATCCATGTCCAGGCACGGCTGTTCTCGTAGGGAAACAGTCGCAGCATGTAATGGCGGAAAAATAACTCTTCAGCGATGGGTGGCAGCACGATCAGCGAGGCGATCTTGATCGTGGCCTGCCAATGGTTGAGCCCGTCCAGAAGCTCGGCCATGAACACTTCTCGCGGCAACCCCAGCACGAGGATGGCAACCCCGAAAAACAGGTAGGAGCCAACGATGCCAAGCGCGCCCCACCGCAGGGGTTTGCCTATGTAATGACCACGCCATTGAGTACGCGCATCGGCGCGGTACTGCAGGACGAAGAGAGCGAGGAGAACGAGCGCGGTGATACCCGAGGTGGTCGTGAACGTCAGGTAGGCCTGCATGTCTGCGGGTATGAAAAGGACTTCGGGCACTGCTGCCAGGAAGACTATCAGGGTCGCAAGTACAAACATCCCGAGCCGGGGAAAGAAGCGGTAGGGCGGTAAAGTGGCGGCGGGAGCAAACTCAGGGGCGGCACAAAGATTCGTCACAGTCACTCCATGAGTGCAAGGAAAAAGGCATGATGCCAGTGTTTTGAGGGCATCAGGTACGAGTTCCTGCTGGGGTGATGGCGTCGTGATTCAATCCAGGCGGCGACATGAATAAGCGTGTGTCTGATAAGGGAACTCAATGTGTTGGCGCCCGCGCAGCGCCGGATGGGTCTGAATCAAGGCCCGTAGTTGATCCGCTACCTGTTTTTTCTCTGCGTCAGGCAGCGCTGCGATGAAGCTCACTGACAGAAAGCGATCCAGGATGACCGTCTCGGGGCTGCCTGCGTGGGTGTAACTAAAACAGGTCAGTTCGGGCTCCGAGAAGTAAAGTCCGTTGAAGGGGCGTCGCCAGTTTCCTGTATGAAAGCGTGGGGTATCGCCTTCGAAGGGGGTGATGATCTTAGTGATGTCGGCCACCCAGTCCACTGACTCATCACGCACGTTCCAGATCAGGCCGAGCCGGCCGCCCGGTTTGAGTACTCGGTGAATCTCTTGGAGCGCGGTTTCATTCGCGAACCAGTGGAAGGCTTGGGCGCATACGAGCGCCTGCGCTGTCCCTGTCTCGAGGGGAATGGATTCGGCCGTTCCCTCCAGAATCCTGGTGTTCGGCAGATGCTTGGCAAATTCGATTCGCATCGCCTCGACCGGTTCGATGGCGATGGCATTGATCGCCATTGAGCCCAGCAGGCGAGTAAATTTACCGGTACCGGCTCCTAACTCAATGACTGTCGATCCTGGGCTGATTTCCAGTGCACTGCTGAGCCATGCCTGTATTTCGCTTGGGTAGTCTGGGCGCCCTTGGGTATAGGTGCTGGCTTCTGCTGAGTATCCTATCTGAGCGGCCTTATGGATAACTGTCATCTTCAGCGACCCTTCGGGTGGATGGGGGTAGATGGATTATGCGGTGTGTTTTGGTCGTCAGCTAGTTGATCCTTTTTGTGCTTGGTCTCATGTGTTTGCGTTGGGGCAGATCGTTCATCGTTTTTTGGATTGGTTGGTGTGTATATCCGTTTCTGCGGTAACGGCGACTTAGGGTTCCGCCCTGACGGCGGCTCACTTTTGAACAGCGCAAAAGTAAGCAAAACGCTCTTGCCCCACCACTTGGTGCCTCGCTTAGGCTCGGCATGCCCTCACTCCGGCATTGCTCCGTGGGCCGCCGCGAAGGGCCATCCATGGCCCAGCGCGGCTATCCCGGCATCCATGCCGGGATGCCCACTCCACAATACCTGCGTTCGGCCATCGTGGTTAATGGGGCGCCCCAGATCAAAATCAAAAGCGAGGCGGCCTTAAAGCCGGCCTGTTTTGAAGCGAGCACTGTGGGTGTTCACAGCCTCTGCACACGACACAAAAACCTGTGGGAGCGAGCTTGCTCGCGAAGACGTCGGCACAGCCAACATCAACGCAAGCTGAACCACCGCTTTCGCGAGCAAGCCCGCTCCCACAGGAGAAACGCGGTTTTACCAAGAGTCAGGTCGGCTGTCAGGCCGCCTCGCGGGGGGCCCACGGAGCAATGTAAGGGCGGAACCATAAGCAGCCGTTACCGCAGCAACGGATATACACACCAACCCATCTACTCAAAGCTGCTTGGACCCCCCACCAATCTGCCAGACATACGGCGGCTCCGTACCATTGATTTCCCAATCACCAATAATGCGCTCCTTGTAGATCAGCGGATTGTGCGAAGCGGCGGTGCGGGCGTTGCGCCAGTGGCGGTCGAGGGCCTTGCTGGTGCTGGTGGCCGAGGCACCAAGGGCATTGAACAGCTCGCTGGTGGCGCGTAGCACCAGGTCGGAGATGACCACCTGGGCCTGGGCCGATTCCAGTTCGGCGGCGATGTTGGCGGCGTGTTCGGTCGCGTCGTTCTGACTGAAGCGGCTTTCGTAGGCGCGTTGGGAGGCGCTCGCGGCTCGCAGGGCAGTCGCTTGGGCGGCATAGACCTGGGCCGAGGCCCTGCCGACCACTTGTTGCACCTGCACATCCTGGCTCACTTCGCTGGCATTGCCGGTGCTGAAGACCCGGGTGCGTTTTCGTACTTGCTCGGTGATGTCGTGGACCGCAGCGCGGCCGGCGCCGGTGAGCACGGCCAGCAACACCAATTGATAAAACGCGGTCTGGTATTTGAAGCGGGTAGAGAAGTCGATGAGATTTTCTGCCTCGACCAACGCATTCTCGAACAGCGATGTCCCGCTGCCGGTAGTGCGTTGGCCAAAACCGTCCCAGTCATCGCTTTGCTTGACGCCCGGCTGGTGCACGCGCACGGCGGCGATCACGTCGGTGCCGTTGTCGTCGCGCTGGGCATACACGTCGATCCAGTCGGCGAAGATACTGCCGGTGCTGTAGTACTTGGTGCCGTTGACCACCCATTGATCGCCTTGCCGGGAAACCCGAGTAACGACGTCGCCGATTTTCACGGCGCCGACTTCCGTCCAGGCATTGCCCACCAGTTCACCCTCGACGAAGCGCTTGAACCAGATGTCTTGTGGGCTGCTGGCGTGGGCGTTGAGACGGTCCTCGACAAATGCAAAGTGCCCGCGCAGCGCCTGGGGCAGGTTGGAATCGGCTTCGGCCAGTTCGATCAGCAGTTGCAACAGCTGCGGCAACGAAGCCCCGGCGCCGCCATATTCGACCGGTACGCGAATGGCTCCAAAGCCTGCTTCCTTCAGCCATTTCACCTGTTCAAAAGGCAAGCTGCGCGTCTGCTCACGCTCCAGGGCGCCGGCCTGGATGCGTGCAAAGATCGGCCGAAAGCGTTCGGCCAAGGGCTCATAGTCGGTGCCGGTGGACAGGATCGGTGGCAGGTGTTGTTGCTGTGCGGTCATGGTGAGGTTCCTTCTTATGACGAATAGGTGGGCAGGGGGAGAAACCTGCCGGTGCCAGCGGCTATTGCACAGTCCGTGCCCGAGCCCAGACGCCCGTAAATACGGGGCTTGTACAGCGTTCATCAGCGCAGGGGCTGTCCTTGCCGAGGACAATCTGCTGCGCAACTGTGTGCCCGGCAACAGTTGCTGCCACGGATATCGACGCAGCGGATGTTCGCCACGCAACAGTGGATCAACAGCTTGTCCGTCGAGCGACAGTGAAATGATTCGGATAACTTCGTAATGCTTTGATTATTAATGAGATATCCAACTGGCACGGTTACTGCTCTACACCTTGTGCAGACGCTGAGGTGGCGTCTCCAGGCATGGGGTAGGCGATGAGCAAGCAATTCAAAGTGGTGGCGGTGTCAGGCAGCGTGCAGCACCCGTCGCGCACGCTGGTCCTGCTCCAGGCATTGGTCGACAGGCTCGGACAGCAACTGCCGATCGAGTTGCGTCTGATCGAACTGGCCAAGGTCGGCCCACAGTTCGCCGGGGTCTTGCGTCGCGAGGCGTTGCCGGCTGCCGTGCAGGAGGATCTGCAGGCCATTGAGTCGGCTGATCTGCTGATCGCCGCCAGCCCGGTGTATCGGGCCTCGTACACCGGCCTGTTCAAGCACCTGTTCGATTTCGTCCATCACGAAGCCCTCAAGAATGTACCGGTGCTGCTGGCCGCGACGGGCGGCTCGGATCGCCATGCCTTGATCATCGATCACCAACTGCGGCCCCTGTTCGGCTTCTTCCAGGCCCTGAGCCTGCCGGTGGGGGTCTATGCCAGCGAAACCGATTTCACCCAATACCAGATCTCCAGCGCACAGGTGCTGGAACGTATCGAGCGCGCCGTCGAGTCGGCGTTGCTGAGCCTGGTCCCGAGCGTTCGACGCGACGCCAGTGCCGCCTGATCCATTTTTCCTTTCAAAACGAGCCGTGGAGTACATGCAATGAGCCAGGACACGATCAAATTTGCCTACTGGGTGCCCAACGTCAGTGGTGGGCTGGTGGTCAGCAAAATCGAGCAACGCACCGACTGGGGCATCGACTACAACCGCAAGCTGGCCCAGATCGCTGAAGCGGCCGGCTTCGACTACGCCCTGTCCCAAGTGCGCTTTACCGCCGGTTACGGCGCCGAATACCAGCATGAGTCCGTGGCGTTCAGTCATGCCTTGCTGGCCGCCACCACGCGCCTGAAAGTCATCGCAGCAGTGTTGCCGGGGCCGTGGACGCCGTCGGTGTTGGCCAAGCAGATCGCAACCATCGATCACCTGACCGGCGGCCGGGTGGCGGTCAACATCGTGTCAGGCTGGTTCAAGGGCGAGTTCACCGCCATTGGCGAACCATGGTTGGAACACGATGAGCGCTATCGCCGTTCCGAAGAGTTCATCACCGCCCTCAAGGGCATCTGGACCACCGACAACTTCACCTTGCGCGGTGACTTCTATCGCTTCCACGATTACACCCTCAAGCCAAAACCACTGCAGCAGCACCCGGAGATCTTCCAGGGCGGCAGCTCGCGTGCGGCGCGGGACATGGCCGCACGGGTATCGGACTGGTACTTCACCAACGGCAATACCGTGGAAGGCGTCAAGGCGCAGATCGATGACCTCCGGGCAAAAGCCGCGGCCAACAATCACAAGGTCAAGGTCGGTGTAAACGCCTTCGTCATTGCTCGCGACACCGAAGAGGAGGCGCGGGCGGTCCTTGCCCAGATCATCGACCAGGCCGATCCCGAGGCCGTCAATGCCTTTGGCGATGCGGCGAAGCAGGCCGGCAAGTCCAGCCCGGAAGGCGAGGGCAACTGGGCCAAGTCCAGCTTCGAGGACCTGGTGCAGTACAACGATGGCTTCAAGACCAACCTGATCGGCACACCGCAGCAGATCGCCGAACGCATCGTCGCGCTCAAGGCCGTGGGTGTGGATCTGGTGCTCGCCGGCTTTCTGCACTTCCAGGAAGAAGTCGAGTATTTCGGCCGTAAGGTCCTGCCGCTGGTGCGTGAGCTGGAGCAACGCAAAGTGCCAGCCAAAACGGCGGCAGTCGCTTAGGCGCGGGAGGCAGCATGGGCACGTTCACCGACACTCTCGACGCGGCACCGGCCAGCTTGCCCCAGTGGTTGCAGCAACAGGCGCATCGGCATGGCGCGGATGTCGCGCTGCGCCATAAGTACCTGGGTGTCTGGCAGGAGCGGAGCTGGGCGCAAGTGGTCGACGAGGTGCGCCGTTTGGCGAGTGCCCTGCAAATCCGCGGTTTTTCAGCGGGCGCGACCCTGACGATCATCAGCCGACCTCGGCCGCAGGCGCTGCTTGCGGCCTTGGCCGTGCAGTGGCTGGGTGGCGTGGCGAGTCTGTTCGACCCGCTGGAGGTGGCGGCCGAACAGGTGCAACTGCTCGGCACGCTGCAGCCGGATTTCGTCCTGGTCGAAGGCCTGGAGGAGATGCTGCGTCTGCGTGCGGCGCAGGTGGCTGCACCTGTGCTGGTTTATCTCGACAAGCGTGGCCTGGCCGATTCGACGCCATTCGTTCAAGCGCTTGATTACGCCGCGCTGGTTGCCGAGCAGCCAACCAATGAACGGGCACCGCAGGGGCGAGTGCTGCAAACGGCCTTTGTCTTTTATCGCAGGGCTGGGCAGTCGATTGAAGAGCAACGCGTCAGCCACGCCGAGCTGCTGCAGGAGGGCCAGCGGTTGGTGACGCGCGAAGGCCTGGGACGGCAGGAAGAGGCATTGGCCGCGCGGGCGTTCGCCTCGGGCGGACAAACCCGCTATCTGCTGGCGCCCTGGTTGATAGCCGGTTTTCGCCTGAACTTTCCGGAGAACCTGGCGACCCGTGATCGCGATCGTCGCGAGCTTGGCCCGACTTTGGTGGCCGGGACGCGGGAAACCTATGAGCGTTTGTACCGTTATGCGCTGGAGCGTTTGCCGGCGCCGGGCAGTTGGTCGCGTGGGCTGGTGGACTGGGCGTTGGCTGCCCATCCCGACGTCCTGCAACGGCATCTGGGTGACTGGCTGGTGCGTCGGCCTTTGCGCGACGTGCTGGGGTTTTCCAGGACCCGCGCGCCGTTGCTGGTGGGCGATGCGTTGCCGCCCGAAACCCAGGCGTTTTTCCAGGCATTGGGTATCAGGGTTCGCCAGTGGGGCGATGCGGCCCACTGGGAAGCGCCGACGCATCTTGTGCAGCAAACCACCGATGGCTGGAGCGGGCTCCAGTCGCAATTGGCCTGAGAGGAGACGCACCATGACCGAGACGGCCACCGAGCATTTGCTGGAGCTGGAGCATATTTCGCTGTCATTCAAAGGCGTCAAAGCGGTCACGGACATCAGCTTTCGTGTCGCCACCGGTGAGATCTGCGCCTTGATCGGCCCCAACGGTGCCGGCAAGAGTTCGCTGCTGAATGTCATCAGCGGCGTGTACCAGGCCCAGGACGGGCACATCCGTTTTGATCGACAGGAGCGGCGCCGGATGCGCCCCCACGACGTGGCCGTACGCGGCATCGCCCGGACATTCCAGAACATCGCGCTGTTCAAGGGCATGAGCGTGCTCGACAACGTGCTCTCCGGACGTAACCTCAAACGGCGCAGCACTTGGATCGAGCAGGCGCTGCGCATCGGTCGCGCTCGGGCCGAGGATGACCGCCAGCGCGAAGCGGCCGAGCGCGTTATCGCGTTCCTGCATTTGCAGCCCTGGCGCGACACCCTGGTGGGCACGTTGCCCTACGGCTTGCAGAAACGGGTGGAGCTGGCCCGGGCGCTGGCGGCGGAGCCTCGGCTGTTGCTGCTGGACGAACCCATGGCCGGGATGAACGCCGCCGAGAAGCAGCAGATGAGCCGCTTCATCGTCGACATCAATCGTGAACTGGGCACCACCGTGGTGTTGATCGAGCACGATATCGGCGTGGTCATGGACATCAGCGACCATGTGGTGGTGCTCGATTACGGTCGCAAGATCGGCGACGGATCGCCCGAGGAAGTACGGCTGAACCCCGAGGTCATTTCGGCCTACCTGGGCACTCGCCACTGACACTGGATATTCGACGCCTTCCCACCAGGGAGGGCAGGCAAGTTGCGCCCGCAGAACAGGAACAGCGATGGAATTTTTCTTTGAAGTATTGATTGGCGGGTTGTTGGCGGGGGTGATGTACGCCTTGGTGGCCATCGGTTTTGTGCTGATCTACAAGGCCTCCGGGGTATTCAATTTCGCCCAGGGCGCGATGGTGCTGTTCTCGGCGCTGACCTTCGTCAGCCTGCTGGAACGCGGCGTGCCGTTCTGGCTGGCGTTCCTCATCAGCCTGGCGGCGATGCTGCTGATCGCCGTGGCCGTGGAGCGTGTGGTGCTGCGCCCTCTGGTCAACCGTTCGCCGATCACGCTGTTCATGGCCACCCTCGGGCTGTCCTACGTCATCGAAGGCTTCGCCCAGGCGCTGTGGGGCGCCCAGGTGCATGGCCTGGAACTGGGCATCAGCGACGAACCGCTTGAGTTGGGCGGGATGTTGTTGTCGCAGTTCGACATTTTTTCCGCGCTGACGGCGGCGGTCCTGGTGTTGCTGCTGTCCTGGTTGTTCAACAAGACCCGGCTCGGATTGTCGTTGCGGGCGGTGGCCGATGACCCACTGGCGGCGTTGGCCGTGGGTATCCGCTTGCAACGAGTGTGGGTGGTGGTGTGGGCGGTGGCGGGGTTTGTCGGGCTGGTCGCCGGGCTGCTCTGGGGCGCTCGCCTCGGTGTGCAGTTCTCGCTCTCGCTGGTGGTACTCAAGGCCTTGCCGGTGCTGATCATCGGCGGCTTCACCTCCATCAGCGGCGCGATTGTCGGTGGCTTGATCATCGGCGCCTCGGAGAAGCTGGCGGAGGTTTACCTCGGGCCCTTCATCGGCAGCGGCATCGAGAACTGGTTTCCCTACGTGCTGGCGCTGCTGTTTCTGCTGGTGCGTCCGGCGGGGTTGTTTGGCGAACGGGCCATCGAACGGGTTTAGGGGAACGCATGATGTTTTATCGAGAAGCAGGCCAGTTCAACACCCGCTATGCCCAGGACCGTCGGGTCTTCGCGCTGCGCCAGGACCGTCACGGACTCGTCGCGTTGCTGCTGTTTGCCTTCGTCGTGGTGCCCTGGCTGGGCAATGACTATTGGTTCAGCGCGATCCTGATTCCATTCCTGGTGCTGTCCCTGGCCGGGTTGGGGCTCAATTTGCTCACTGGTTATGCCGGGCAACTGTCCCTCGGTTCAGCGGCGTTCATGGCGGTGGGCGCCTTTGCCACTTACAACCTCGAAGTACGGGTCGCCGGTTTGCCGCTGTTGGTCAGTATCGTCCTGGGCGGGTTGACGGCGGCCCTGGTGGCGGTGCTGTTCGGCCTGCCGAGTTTACGCATCAAGGGCTTCTATCTGCTGGTCTCGACCCTGGCGGCGCAGTTCTTCGTGACCTGGGCGCTGACCCGGTTCAGTTGGTTTTCCAATAACAGCGCCTCGGGGGTGATCAGCGCGCCGCGCCTGGAGGTATTCGGGGTAAACCTCGACGCGCCGGCCGGCCGCTATCTGCTGACCCTGACGGTGGTGGTGGCGCTGTTCTGGCTGGGCAAGAACCTGGTGCGCAGCGAGTTGGGGCGCAACTGGATGGCGGTGCGCGACATGGACACCGCCGCCGCGGTCATCGGCATTGCGTTGGCAAAAACCAAGCTGCTGGCGTTCGCCATCAGCGGTTTTTTCCTCGGGGTGGCTGGCGCGCTCTGGGCCTTCGCTTACCTGGGCACGGTGGAGCCCCACGGGTTCGACCTCAATCGGTCGTTCCAGATTCTGTTCATCATCATTATCGGCGGCCTCGGCAGCCTGCTGGGCAACTTCCTCGGCGCCGCCTTCATCGTGCTGTTTCCGGTGTTGCTCTCGAACCTGGTGTCGCTGCTGCCCGGCGGGCTGATTGACGCCGGCCAGGTGGAGAACCTGCAGAAGATGATATTCGGCGCCCTGATCATTTTGTTCCTGATCAAGGAGCCAGAGGGCCTTGCGCGCCTCTGGCAGAGATTTCGCCAGCGCGCACGGCTGTGGCCATTGCGCTACTGAGCGATGCGCACAGCGCGGGTTTGCAGTTCCATTTTGTTGGCTTACCTATGGCTTCATAACAAGGAAAATCCGATGTTCAAACGATCATTCGCCAGCAGCCTGGCACTGGCCCTGAGCCTCACCGCCACGGCCTTCACCGTCCAGGCGGACAACGAACAATACTTCCCGCTGCAAAGCTATCGCGTCGGCCCTTATGCGGCCGGCGGCACCGGTTTTTTCGGCGGATTCATCGACTACCTCAAGTACGTCAACGCCAATGGCGGCGTGAATGGCGTCAAGCTGACCTGGAGCGAGTGCGAAACCGAATACGTGGTCGAAAAAGGCGTCGAGTGCTACGAGCGCCTGAAGAAAGGCTTGAACGGCGCGCCGGCGGCGGCCACCAACCCATTGTCGGTGGGTATTGCCTACGCCACCCTGGAGCGCTCGACGGCCGACAAACTGCCGCTGATCACCATCAACCACGGTCGTACGGACTCCACCGACGGCAGCGTGTTTCCCTACGTCTTCCCGTTGCAGTTGAACCCGTATTCCGAAGTGTCGGCGATCATCAACTACATCGGCCAAAGGGCCGGGGGGCTGGACAAACTCAAGGGCCTGAAGATCGTCACCCTGTATCACGGCTCGCCCTACGGCAAGGAAACCAACGAAGTGCTGCAAACCCTGGCCGACAAGTACGGCTTTGCGCTGACCTTGCTGGAGGTGCCGCACCCGGGCAACGAGCAACAATCGCAATGGCTGAATATCCGTCGGGAAAAACCTGATTGGGTGATCCTGCGCGGTTGGGGTGTGATGAACCCGGTGGCGCTGAAAACCGCGCAGAAAGTCGGTTTCCCGGCCGACCACATCATCGGCAACATCTGGAGCAATTCCGAGGATGACGCCGCGCCGGCCGGTGCCGCGGCCAAGGGTTTCATCGCCATCACCACGCACCCTTCGGGCACCGATTTCCCGGTGTTGCAGGGCATCAAGAAACAAGTGGTCGACGCCGGCCATGGCGACCTGGCCGATCCGAAGCGTTTCGGCACGGTGTATTACAACCTCGGCGTGGTCAACGGCATTCTCAACGTAGAAGCGCTGCGCATTGCCCAGCAGAAATTCGGCAAGCAACCCCTGACGGGTGAGCAAGTGCGTTGGGGCTTCGAGAACCTCAAGCTCGACGACGCTCGGCTCAAGGAACTGGGGGCGTTGGGCCTGGTGCAGCCGTTGCAGTTGTCGTGCTCGGACCATGAAGGCGGTGGTGCGGTGCGCTTCCAGCAATGGGACGGTGCGCAGTGGAAGCTGATCAGTGACTGGGTACAGGCTGACCGCGCTTTGCTGCGACCGATCATCGAAGCGTCTTCGCATCAGTACGCCCGGGAAAAAGGCATTACCCCGCGCGATTGCAGCAAGGAATCCTGAGGCATCGCGGCGGTCGGGCACACGCGTCCGGCCGTTACCGGAAAAGGTGAAACAGCATGACGACGAACGTGCCGATTCTGCAGATCGACGATATTGAAGTCCTCTACGAACAGACCATCCTGGCCGTGCGCAGCGTGTCGCTGGAGGTGGCAAAAGGGCAGGTCGTGGTGCTGCTGGGCGCCAACGGCGCGGGTAAAAGCACCACGTTGAAAGCAGCCTCCAACCTGGTGCGCGCCGAACGGGGCGAAGTGGTGCGGGGGCGGATCGTCTATCAGGGACGGGAGGTGACCCACAGCGCCCCGCACACCTTGGCGGCGAACGGCCTGGTGCAAGTACTCGAAGGGCGGCATTGTTTTGCCCAGTTGACCGTGGAGGAGAACCTCTTGGCCGGCGCCTTGGCGCGCCAGGTGCCGCGGCGCCAGTTATTGGCTGACCTGGAGTCGGTCTATGACCATTTTCCGCGCCTGAAACAGCGGCGCAGAAGCCTGGCTGGCTACACCTCGGGCGGCGAGCAACAGATGATCGCGATAGGCCGTGCTCTGATGGCCAAGCCGCAACTGGTCTTGCTCGACGAGCCGTCGATGGGCCTGGCGCCGCAGATCGTCGAGGAAATCTTCGAGATCGTGCGCCAACTCAATCAGCGCGATGGCGTCAGTTTCCTGATTGCCGAACAGAACATCAACGTCGCCCTGCGCTACGCCCACTATGGTTACGTGTTGGAAAGCGGCCGCGTGGTCAGTGAAGGCAGTGCCGAACAACTGGCGGCCCGTGGTGATCTCCAGGATTTCTACCTGGGAGCGCGAACGAGAGGCGAGCAATGTGCCGGAATTGAAGCGCAGCGCTCCCCCTGAATGGGCCGCCGTGGAACCGCTTTTGTGGCGAGGGAGCTTGCTCCCGCTGGGCTGCGCAGCAGCCCTAAAGCCAGTCACCGAGGCGTGTCAGGTGGATGTCAACCGCTTCATGGGGGCGCTGCGCACCCCAGCGGGAGCAAGCTCCCTCGCCACAGAGGTGTGGGCTCAGGTCGACAGGTTGATCACCCGACCATCGCGCGTGTCCAGCGCCGGGCGACGTCGATTGACCACCAGTTCGCCAATCCTGATCAGCAACGTGCGGGTGACATTGCGGCTCAGGCCCAGGAGGCTGGCGGTGTGGACCTGATTGCAATTGGCGTAGCGGTAGGCGGTGCGCAACAACTCGGCCTCGACCTTTTCATACAAGTCGCCATGCTCTTGCTCGAGCAGTTTCTCGAAGGCTTTGTGCAAGAGCGCCTCTGCGCTTTGAGGGGGCGCCTGCGGCGGGTTGTCCTGGCGTTCGATACGCAAGTTAGACAGGTGCAGGTCCTGCACGCCGATCACGTTGTTACGGCAAATCAACAGGGTGTGGTGGATGACATTTTCCAGCTCGCGGATGTTTCCCGGCCAGGAATAGTCGAGCAATTTGCGCTGCGCCTGGGCATCCAGCGTCACCTCTCCGTGCCCGAGCCTGCGGCTGTATTCGGCAATGAAGTGGCGGATCAGTGGCAGGATGTCACCGGGGCGTTCGCGCAGCGGCTTGAGCACCAGGCTCACCACATTCAGGCGGTAATAGAGGTCTTCGCGAAAGTGCCCGGCATTAATGGCTTTTTCCAACTGCACGTTGGTGGCCGCCAACACGCGCACATTGATCTTGATGCTCTTGCGCGAACCCAGCCGGACCACCTCGCGCTCCTGTAGCACCCGGAGCAACTTGACCTGGATCGGCAACGGCAAATCACCGATTTCATCCAGGAACAACGTCCCGCCGTCCGCTTCCTCAAACCAACCGGCCTTGGCCGTCAGTGCGCCGGTGAACGCGCCTTTTTCATGGCCGAACAACTCGGCCTCCACCAGGGTTTCGGAAAACGCCCCGCAGTTGACCGCAACAAATGGTTTGTGGCGACGGGCGCTTAGGTTGTGTACGTGGCGCGCCACCAGTTCCTTGCCGGTCCCGGTCTGGCCGATGATCAGCACGCTGGCGTCACTGGGCGCGACTTGCTGCAGGTGAGCCAGCAAAGCGCGGGAGGTGGGGTCTTCGAAGACCTGGGCCGTGGCACGAATCGAGGTGGCCAGGCCGGGAGAGGGGGGAAGCGTTAGAAGCTGCATGACGGTGGCCCGTTAATGAGATTTGCCGTGACTGAGGAGGGGTAAATGCCAACGTTCTTGAGGCAGTACCGCGAAGCCATTGGGCTTGAGACTTAATCTAAATGATCTAAAAAATAGACAACAAATAACCTTTAGTTATTTGCTTAGGGCTTTCGTCCCAGAATTCAGCACAGATCTATTGGTCATGTCGCCGTTAACGAAATTAATTGAAGTGACGATAAAAAGTTTTATTGACTAAAAAATAACATCGGGTAATTATTTCCCTGCATCTGCTTTCACGCAGAGTCATTTTGCAGGGGCAACCCGATGAATCAGAACACCGTGCCTTCACTGGCCAGTCTTTACGTCGAGACTCACGAATCGCCATTTGACGCACGCCTGGCACCTTCACTCATGCAAGGCTTTCCCGCCGAACCCCACCGCCGCGTCACCTGGCACAACTGGATGAGCCCGCCGTTCAACCAATGGGGTTTCCGCAACCTGGCGCGCTTGCGTCCTTCCATCGACGTGCAGGCCGGCAGCGGGCCGGTCAGCGCGTTCAAGCAGGCGCTCCAACCGCTGGATGAGCTGCATTTCGACAGCGAGTGTGGCTTGAGCATCAGCGTGATCGATCACCTGGTCGCCAGCCAGACCGATGCTTTCCTGGTCCTGCAGGGCGACACCGTACTGTTTGAGCGCTACTTCAACGGCCAGCGTCCCCAGGACCGACACATCATGTTTTCGGTGACCAAGTCGCTGATCGGTGCCCTGGGCGAGCAACTGGTCTGCGAAGGCTTGCTGGACCCTACGTTGACGGCCACGCATTACGTACCGGAACTGGCGGGCAGCGCGTTTGCCGATGCGACCGTGCGCCAGTTGTTCGACATGGCGGTGGCCGTCGATTACAGCGAGGTCTATGAGGATCCGGATTCAGAGAGTTCCCAATATGGTTACGCCTGCGGTTTCCAGCCGGCGCCCGCGCAGTACGCGACCTTCGAATCCCTGTACCAGTACTTGCCCTCACTGAGGAAGCGCGGCAGTCACGGCGGCTTTTTCCATTACGTGACGGCCACCACCGAGGCGTTGGCCTGGGTCATGGAGCGGGCGTCAGGCAAGGCCTGTCATCAGTTGCTGCAGGAGGTCTGGAGCCAGTTGGGTTGTGAGCGTGACGGCTACTTCCTGGCGGATCCCTGGGGGCGCAGCGTCGCCGGTGCCGGCTTCAGTGCGACCCTGCGTGACATGGCGCGCTTCGGTCGCCTGCTGGCCAACGATGGCCGCCAGGGTGGGGCACAACTGCTCTCGGCCGAGGCGCTGGCCGGTATCGCTGCCGGAGCCGACCCGGCGATCTACGCTGCATCCCCTGACTTTTCGAGCTGGACTCCAGGGGCGTCCTACCGCAGCCAATGGTATGTGTTCAACGACCACAGCCAGGCGCTCATGGCCGGTGGCATCCACGGTCAATACCTGTTCATCGACAAACCGTCCGGCGTGGTGATCGTCAAGCAGTCGTCCCTGGGCGAAGCCGTCAGCCCATTCGACGGCGATAGCGTGTGCATGTTGCGTGCCATCGCGGCGCAACTGACGCCCTGACTTCATCCGATAAACACAAGAATTTCGTTCCGCTCACCTGGCCCCGCCAGGTGTTGGCGCGGGTTTGCGCCGCCATTCACTGCCCTGTAACAACAATAATCACACAGGAGCTCCATATGGTTTCCATGATGCGTTTGTCCCGAACGTTCCTCGTGCTCGGGTTACCCTTGACCGCCCAGGTTGCCTGGGCGGGCTACACCTTCGAGGAGGGCAACCTCAAGGGCGAGGTCAACTTAACGGCCGGTGGTGCAGTCCTGTCCACCCGCAACGTCAACTTTGGCGGCGGCGTGGTGGACATGCGCAGCGGCAAGAATGGCGGCACGAAAATCGACTGGCAGGAGTTCTACGTCAAGCCGGGCATCAAGTTGGAATACGCCGTGCAGCCGGATTTCAGCCTGCTGGCCGGCGGCTCCCTGGTGGGGGCGACCACCTTCGGTGATGGCGATGCCGGTGGCTTCACCCGCAGTTCCGACGGCAAGGTGTCGACCGAAGAGTTCTATGGCGGTTTCCGGGCCGGGGAGTGGACGGTCACGGGCGGTCGCCAGAACTACATGATCGGCAACGGTTTCATCGTGATGGATGGCAACCTCGACCAATTGAATGACGGTGCCTACTGGCTCGCCCCACGCACTGCCTTCAAGGATTCGGCGGTGGTCGCCTGGGACCATGGCGCGTTGAAGGTCCAGGGTTTCAGCCTGGCAACCGACAGCGACCTGGGTGACTTTCGCATGAGCGGCGTGAACCTGGACTACAACCTCGACGACCAGGTGACGCTGGGCGCCACCGCGTTGAAGGTCAAGGCCCTGGGCCCCAAGGGCAGCACATTGCCGCGCCGCCGCGATGGCATGCTGGTGTACAACGTCAGGGCCTTGAACGCTAAGCTCCCGGGCATCCCGGACCTGACCCTCAATGCCGAATACGCCCTGGAGCGAGGCAGTGGCGAAGGCGTGGATTACGATGCCAAGGCCTGGTACGGCCAGGCGGATTACACCTTTGGCACGCTGCCGTTGACCCCGGTGATCGGCTACCGCTACGCGAGCTTTTCCGGCGACGACAACCTCACGGACAACCGACAGAAAGCCTGGGACCCGCTGAGCAAGGGTTTCGTCGACTGGGGCACCTGGCTGATCGGCGATGTCGTCGGCAACTACCTGCTGTTCAACAGCAACGAAAACGTCCAGCAGTTCTCACTCAAGACCCACCTCAACGAAACCCTTACGCTCGGTGCGATCCACTACCAGTTCTGGCTCGACGAAAAAAACTATATGGGCACCGCTGTCAGCGACAAACGGTTTGCCGACGAGAGTGTAGTCTTCCTGGATTGGGCGCCGTCGAAGTCGTTGTCCACCTCGCTGTCCTATAACTGGGTCAAGCCCATGGCAGCGGCCAAACAAATCTTCGGCGACGACCGGAAATTCAGCGCGCTGGAACTCTACTTCACCTACCGCTATTAAGTGCCGCGAGCCTTCGCGGCCGCGCTGGAGTGTTTGATCATGAACCTGTTTTTGCGTAACACCTTGCTGGGCGCTGTCGTTTCGATGCTGGTCAGTGGCGCGAGCCTGGCCGAAGAGCGGACGGTGCGGATCTATAACTGGATCGAGTACCTGCCGCCTGAAATCCTCAAGAGTTTCCAGGAGGAAACCGGCATCCGCCCCATCTATGACGTGTTCGACAGCGTCGAGACTTTGGAGTCCAAGCTGCTGACCGGCAACTCCGGGTATGACGTGGTCTACCCGAGCAGTTCCAACGTCAGTCACCTGATTGCCGCCGGTGCCGTCCAACCCCTGGACCGCAGCCAATTACCGAACTGGCAGCATCTGGACCCCGAGTTCATGAAGTCCCTGGAGACGGTGGGCGATCCGGGTAACCGCTATGCGGCGCCGTACCTGTGGGGCACGACCCTGATCGGCTACAACGTCGACAAGGTGCGGCAGGTGCTGGGTGCCGATGTGCAAATGAACACCTGGGACATCCTTTTCAAGGAAGAGAACATGGCCAAGCTGGCCAGTTGCGGCGTCGGCCTGCTCGACGCCGCCAACGAGATCGTGCCCATCGCCTTGCACTACGAAGGGCTGGACCCCAACAGCCAGAAACGTGAAGACTACGCAAAGGCGCAGGCGGCCATGCTCAAGGTTCGCCCCTACATCACCTACTTCAATTCGTCGCGTTATGGCATGGACCTGGCCAACGGCGAGATCTGCGTAGGGGTGGGTTGGTCCGGTGGGGTGGCCCTGGCCAAACGACTGGCCGAAGACGCAGGGAAGGGGGTCAAGGTGGAAATGGCGCTGCCCAAGGAGGGCGCGCCGATGTGGTCGGACGTCATGATGGTGCCCACCAACGCCCCTCATGCCCAAGAGGCCTACGCGTTCATCAACTACATCTTGCGTCCCGACGTCATTGCTCGGATCAGCAACAAGATCGGTTACCCCAACCCGAACAAGGAAGCTACGGCGCTGGTCAATGCTGAAATTCGCAACAACCCCGCCATGTATATACCGGACGAGGCGCGCAAGACCCTGTTCGCCTTGGAGCCGGTGCCGGCGGCGGTGGAGCGGATCCGCACCCGCACCTGGACCAGCATCAAGACCCATCGCTGATCAGTGTGACCCGGTGTTGCGGCGCCGGGTCCGTATCGGTGGGGTGTTCACTCAGGCGCGCATGCCCAGGAAGAGCAATTCGGTGATACGCCGGACCTGGGTGGAGTGTGCCTCGATGTCCGGTTGCTCCTGGTTGACCAACCTGAACAGCTGCAAGTGCGAATAGTCGTTCAACAGGAAGGCGGCGAGGTCGACATCGAGGTCGGCGCGCAGCTTGCCAGCTTGTTGCAATTCCCTGATCAACCCACTGATTTCGGCCCTGAGCGCATCGTTCATGGCGCGATACCCCTCGGGCAGCCCGTTGTTGCCACCAAACAGGATCAGCGGCAGCAACTCGCGCCACAGGCTCGGATGCATGACCTCCAGTGCGTAGCCTGTCAACAGCCGCTCCAGATAACACAGCGCTTCGACCGGGTCTTCGATTTCAGGGATCTGGTTGCGGGTGTCCGTGAGTGCGCGCTGGTCGGCGTCGTGCAGGATCTCCAGGATGATCTCCTGCTTGTTGCCGAAATACTTGAAGACGGTAGGCGCCGATACGCCGGCCTGGCTGGCGATCTGCTCGATGGTGGTGTTCTGGAAACCCTGGCGCTCGAACAGTTCGACCGCCGCCTTGCTGATGGCTTGGCGGCGTTCGGCTTTTTGACGTTCACGCAGTCCGCTCACGGGAGGTCCTTGTTGGAAAGCAGCGATTAAAGGCCTTGGTACACCAGCCCTGTGGGAGCGAGCTTGCTCGCGATAGCGTTGGATCAGCCGCATTGAAGTCGACTGAAATACCGCCATCGCCAGCAAGCTCGCTCCCACAGGGTTCCTGGTTAACAACAGACCGGGCATAGGCATGCAAAATACTTAACCCAGTAAAGTTTTTAAAGGGTTTATTTCATGCCCCCCCTCAAGGAGGTGGCTCAATACCGCGATCCAGACACCTGGCAAGCGGCCAAATGCCATGCCCTACTTGGCGAAATCAGGCACAGGGATGGCGCGTTCAGGTAACTAACTCGGGAGGGAAGGCAGGTAACGTGGCGCGACTTTTCATCGCAAGTGCGCACGTTCGCCCAGGGTGGATCAACCCGACCAAGAGGTACCGCTTCCAGGAGGGGCGGGAATACCAGAAGCACCGACTGCCCCTGCGCGCGTCTCAATGTTCGATCACAAGAGAATAAAAAAATGACCAGCCCCAGCTTCAAGGATTCGAACGGCCATTTGGCACAGGGCTTCAAGCCTCGTCACGTCACCATGCTGTCCATTGCCGGGATCATCGGTGCGGGTCTGTTCGTGGGATCGGGACATGCCATTGCCGCCGCCGGCCCGGCCGTCATGCTGGCCTATCTGTTCTCCGGGCTGTTGGTGGTTTTGGTCATGCGCATGCTGGGTGAGATGGCGGTTGCCAATCCGGACACCGGCTCATTCTCCACCTATGCCGACCAGTCCATCGGACGCTGGGCAGGCTTCACCATCGGTTGGCTCTACTGGTGGTTCTGGGTGCTGGTGATTCCCATCGAAGCGTTGGCCGCCGGCCATGTGTTGAACCAATGGTTTCCCGCCGTCGATGCCTGGCTGTTCGCCTCGGTGTCGATCGTGCTGCTGGCCGTGACGAATCTGTTCAGCGTGTCCAAATACGGCGAGTTCGAGTTCTGGTTCGCCATGGCCAAGGTCGTGGCGATCATCGGCTTCATCTCCCTGGGTTTCGCGGTGCTGATGGGCTGGATTCCCGAGCGTGAAGCCAGCGGCCTGAGTCGGTTGATGGAGGAGCACGGCGGGTTCGCACCCAACGGCCTGTCGGCGGTGGTGGGCGCGTTTATCACCATCATGTTCAGCTTCATCGGTACGGAGGCGGTGACCATCGCGGCGGCTGAATCCGATAACCCCGCGCAGAACATTGCCAAGGCCACCCGTTCGGTGATCTGGCGTATCGGTGTGTTCTACCTGCTGTCGATCTTCGTGGTCATTTCCGTGGTGCCGTGGAACGATCCGCTCTTGGCTTCAGTCGGTTCCTACCAGCGGGCCCTGGAGCTGATGAACATTCCCCACGCCAAATTCCTGGTGGATATGGTGGTGCTGATCGCGGTGGCCAGTTGCATGAACTCCTCGATCTATATCGCCTCGCGGATGTTGTACTCGCTGGGGCGTCGTGGCGATGCGCCAAAGGCGCTGAAGGTAACGTCTTCGGCCGGTGTTCCAAGGTCTGCGGTGATTGCCAGTACCGTGTTGGGCGCGGGCGTCACCTTGTTCAGTTACTTCATGCCCGCCGGCCTGTTCCAGTTCCTGCTCGCCAGCTCCGGCGCCATCGCCTTGCTGGTGTACCTGGTGATCGCCATCTCGCAACTGCGCATGCGCCGTATGTTGCTTCGCCAGAATGTCGAGCTGACTTTTCGCATGTGGCTGTTCCCCTGGCTGACCTGGTTGGTCATCGTGTTCATTTCGGCGGCGCTGGCGGTCATGATGATCACGCCCGAGCACCGCAGCGAGGTCAGTACCACCCTGGGGCTGGCGCTGATCATTTCCTTTATTGGTTTGATGACATCCCGACAGCCGCGTCCTGAGCAGGTGGCTTCCCTGGGGTGAGCCAGCCTGCCTCCATCTTCTTTGGCCTGTCGGCAGGCAATCCAGGTTGCGCCAACAGGGCCGGCCTTTGCTGTCTACTCGAGATTGAACAAGCCTGAATCCGACGGGCGTGTACAAAAAAACTTAGGCCTTGTCGGCTGTAAATTATTTTTTACTGTGCCAGGTGTCAGTAACATTTTACTAAGCCTTGAAAGTGCTGGTTTTTTTTAAATAGTCATGCCCTGAGTTTCGTGGAAGCTTAAAAGCGGTGAGAATAATATTGAACATCTGTTTGCATCTTTTGACGTTGACAGCGACATTTTTGCGACTATAAGATTGGATCCAGGAAAAGTTATTCAAGGAATGAATTAAATGCACTTCTGTTCCTCTCCGCACGTCTCGATCTTTCCTGTTGTTCTTAACTATCTGCGCGGCGTCCTGCTGCTCCCGACTTTGTACTTCCGTACCTTGTTTCCTCGCGAGGCAGCAGGCTTTTGCTGCTTCACGCCCTCATTTCTATCGAGGCTTGGTTCCTGACTCGATAAAAATATTTCACCCAAATGAAATAAAACAGTCGCCTAAATAATGCTTGTGCCAGCCTCTTGGTGCAGGGGTAATAACACCTCAGTGAAAGGGATTCTATGAAATATTTGGATGGCTCCATTCGCCTTGATTACCAACTTCCCAATGGGCAGTTGGTCGAACTTGACCTGGCCACGGAGGAGTTGCTGGGTGTTCGCATGAATAAAAATGTGAAGCGCCTGATCGGTTGTTATGAACAAGACATGCTTTTTCTGAATAAAGAAATTGATGGGGATATCCAACAGCATCTTGACGAGCGATACGGTCGGGACAAAAGTAAGAAAGCGCTGGATGAGTTGCGAACCCTTGAGGCTGTTGTGTTTGCGCCGGTCAGTGCACAGTTGGATAAAGTGGATTTCTCCGTCTCGGCCGAACAGTTGAAGACTTTTTTTGGCATTCACTTGGATGAAGAGTTCGCTCGCCTGAAGAATGGCGACTTCGATCCGACGCTCTCCTATATTCTCAACGACCCTAATTCCCAAGGGCTGATGAGGAGCTTACTGACACAGTTCTCGATTGAGTTTCTTATTGAAGGGGCTCCGATGGGCCTGTACGCGACTGGCGCGTTCGGCACCCTGCAGTCCCATCTGCTGCGCATCTATCAAGATGAAATGGGTAATGGTGTGCCGGAAGACAAGCACAGCCACCTGTACGAAAAAACCATGCTTGATCTGGGCCTGAGCGATACGCCGGATGCGTATCAGGATCATTTCCTCACCAGCAATATGTTGGTTTCGGCCTACACGTACCAAATCTGCCACGACAAGAGTAAGTTCTTGCGTTACCTCGGCGCTTTTTTCCGTAACGAAGCCTGTTTTATCGTGTGGCAAAAACAGCTGGGGGAATCGGTTCGCGAGATATACCGAGGGAGGGTGGATTGTCATTATTTCGATGTTCACACCTCGGTCGACCAAGCCCATGGTCGCTGGGTGCTTGATAATCTGATCGGTCATGCGCTGGATCGCTTCGGTGATGCCGCCGCCCCTCATATCTTGCGTGGATTTGTGGAGTTGATGATCTACCAGGATATCTTCGGCCTTGAACTTGATCATCAGATACTTAATGGCACTGTTGCGGAGCCTGCCGCCGCGTCGAATTCAAGCCTGTCCCTTTCCAATCGAGTGGCTCCCGGCGCGACGGAGCATCTTTTTTCGGCCCAGGAACTCATTATCGACCTTCAAGGTGATAGTAAGATTTATCTCACCGATCCTCTGGCCGCGAGTCTGTCAGCCGAGTCCGGACTCATTCGTCTTCCACCGTTTACCGCTGCCCATTTAAAGGCCGGGAGCGATGGCGCGCGTTATAACTAATATCAATAATGCGACTGGTCATGGATCAGTCGTTTATCAGCCGATACCTGATGATTAAAGCGCTCAGTTTCTGAAGCGTAAGGACCTTGCATGTCTAAAGAAAACGTTTCATCTGATAATAACAATACCTGGCTTCATTTTTTCCCCTCCGACCAGATTGGTAAAACCGATGCGTTCCCTTCATCCATAATCGAAGCGCAAGGGATCTATGTAACAGACTCGGAAGGCCGTCGGTATATGGACGCCATCAGCGGGGCGTATTGCGTGAATGTGGGTTATGGGCGTGATTCGATTATTGATGCGGCCAGTGAAGCAGCCAAGAAGCTGGCGTTCTGCTCCCCGTTCAGTTTTTCAAACCCCTATTCTTCCCGATTAGCCCAGACGCTCGCCGGCCTGGCATCACCTGTTGTCGGCGCCAATGCTCGGGTGTTCTTTACCAATAGCGGTTCGGAGGCAGTAGAGACTGCATTGAAAATCGCTCGGGCATTCGCGGTCAGGAATGGCGAACCCGAGCGGAAATGGCTGGTGTCTCGCGACCATGCTTACCACGGTGTCACGCTGGGCGCGCTGTCCGTATGTGGATTCGCGGCGCTTAAGGAAGAGTTTGGCCCGCTCTTGCCCATGACTGCCACCATTGCTTCGATGCAGGACAGTACAGACCCTCTCAGCGACGTGCTCCACGCTACGCCAGGCCTGGGTAAGGATGTTGCAGGCGTATTGATTGAAACGGTTGAAACCAGCAATGGCATGGTAACCCCTACTGCTGAATATCTTGATGGCTTGAAGCGCTTGCGCGAGGAAACCGGCGCGTTGCTGATCGTCGATGAAGTCATTACCGGGTTCGGGCGCCTGGGCAGTTGGTTCAGCGCCGAGCAGTATGGACTTGAGGCCGATATTATTATTTGCGCGAAAGGGCTTACCAGCGGATACGACTCGCTCGGCGCGACGATTGTCAGCGAGCGGGTCGCGTCGGTTTTTGCCCAGGGCGAGGACAGCATGTTCGCCCATGGCGCTACGTTTGGCGGTCGTCCGGCTGCGGCCGCCGCCGCCCTTGAAAATATCGGGATTCTCGAGCGCGAGCGGTTGCTTGAAAACGCCTCGTCCATGGGCATTTACTTGAAAGGTGTGCTTCAAGACTTGTTTGGGAACCACCCGAAAGTCTCCGGGCTCACCGGTACTGGTTTGCTTCAGGCGATCCACCTGCGGTCAAGCAACTCTTCGGCACCTGCCACAGCCGAGGAAGTGAAAGTGATTCGAGAGCGTTTGTTGAACAACGGGATCATCACCTCTTTGTATTACACCCGAAACGATCCCACGATAGAAATTGCCCCGCCGCTCTGCATCAATCGAGAGCAGATCGACCATCTCTGCCGAGTGATTGTCGCCGCCTTAGGCTGATTGTCGTTGCGACTCACCTATAAAGGATTATTAGAGATGACCTTCGATGAAATCGAACACACAGGTCCGGCGCGAAGTCCACAAACCCATGCCGGGGAATGCGCCGTGACCGAGGCGTCGATCAGGCTTGAACGGGCTACTTCGGACTCTGACCTGGATGCCCGGCTACTGGCGGCCTGGCTCATCACGGCTAGCTGGTACGCCAATTGGGTCGAAAACTTGAACTGCACAGTCGTATCGCGCCGAGGGCAGGTTGACTGCCCGAACATCGACTTGCAGGCGCCGGCCCGTAAACTTCTCGATTGCTGCAAGGTATCGCTGGGGGCTATCCCTGGCGCGCAGCATACTTCGTGGCAGGTCCGCGCCTGGTCCGACACCGAACAGTGCCCAGGCGTATTTGGCGCCGCTCGACTGCAGATGTGCGTCAGCGAGACCGACGTCGAATTGGTCTTTGATGGACAGCTTCTCGAGCGAAGCCTGGCCCATGAGATGCTCGATACATTGCATGGCGTCGCCTCTGCATTGCAGCACGAAAATAGTTTCGTTGTAGCGGACCTCGTGGAACGTGCCCGCCCGGAACATTCGAATTCCGAGTTGCTGGGAAAACTGCATGGCGTCGATCAGCAGGATGTACTGGAGGCTTTCGATGGCCACGTCTGCCGCGACCCGGACAAAGTGGCGATTTGCGACGCTGGCCGGGTGATCAGTTATGGCCAGTTGTCGGCTGACATCCGCAAGCTGGCCGCCAAACTGGCAGGTCAAGGCGTGAGGCCGGGCAGTCGAGTCGCGTTGCGAATGTCCCGGTCCGGCGACTTCGTCGTTGCGGCCTTGGCGGTTCTCTCGCTGGACGCTATCTACATTCCGATAGACCCGCAGCTTCCTCCTGAGCGAAGCAAGCTGATGCTTGAAGATGCGCGGGTAGGCTGGGTTGTAGAAGGCGATGCTGTCGTGGCGCAGGGACTCTCCCTGAGCGCAGCTCAACCGGACGACGAGCCACGGTGCGGATATGTACTGTTTACCTCCGGGACCACGGGGCGGCCAAAGGGTGTATTGATCTCTCGCGCCTCGCTCTCGTATTACGCCAGCGTGGCCAGGCACTCGTTCGGCCTTACGAGCCAGGACAAGGTCCTGCAGTTTGCGACGGTCTCGTTCGACGCCTCTGTCGAAGAAATCTATTGTTGCCTGATGGCTGGTGGAACAATGGTTATCCGTGATTCATCCGTCGATTTGCAGCCTGCCAGCTTTCTGCAGTTCCTCGACGAACAGCAGATTACTTTTCTTGACTTGCCGACCGGGTATTGGCGAGAACTCAGCCTGGCTTGTACTTCCCAACACCTGCGATTTCCTTCTTGCGTTAATCTGGTCGTGATTGGGGGAGAAGCCCTTTACAAATCAGACATACACAACTGGTACCGTCTCCCCGCGCCGCGCCCGACGTTGATCAATTCCTATGGCCCGACCGAGACGACCGTCGTTACCGCTCTCCAGCGAGTACGACGTCCTGATACGGATGACGATTCAAGAAACGACATTTCTATTGGTCGGCCCATCGCCGGTAGCCGAATTGTCTTGCTGGACCGTTTTGATAAACCTGCGCCGCTCGGCGCAATGGGGCAGATATGCATATCCAGCCCAGGTGTGGCCGAGGGGTATTTGCACAATCCGGACATGACGGCGGAAAAATTCTTTGTGCGGGTGGAAAACGATCGGAGCCTGCGCCGCTACTACAAAAGCGGAGACTTGGGACGCATTGGCCGCGATGGAGCGTTGGAATATCACGGACGCATGGATAACGTGGTGAAGCGGCAAGGCTTCAGGATCAGCCTGGGTGAAATCGAGTCCATTGTTCGAACACTACCGGAAGTGTCTGACTGCTGCGTTTTCATGACGGACGCCGGCAGTGATAGCAAGCTTCTTTGTGTCGTTCAACTGATGCCCGGCATGAAGGTGTCGCAACTGGCGTTACGTCAACAATTGATGTTGGACCTGCCATCCTACATGGTTCCGAACAGCTTCATCCTGCTCGACGAAATACCGCGTAATCTGGCTGGAAAGATCGATTACAACGCAGTAAGAGGGCTCGCAATGGCGGTTGTAGACGCAACGAGCAAAGATCTGTCGTGCCCTTTTGCGGGAAGCGAAATTGCCCGGGAAATACAGTCGACGTTGGGCGGTCGTGAACTGAATTGGGATGCCAGCCTTGTTGAAAATGGGGCGGATTCGTTGGAAATTGTACGCTTGGCGATGCTGTTACAGAAACACAGCGGGCACGAGTGGCCGCTTTCCACACTCTATGAATACCCCAGCATGGGGGCCATCTTGAACGATGTTGGCGGCCCTGAAATCGCAAAAAAACGCCCACGAGACTTCAAGGACTGGCGCTACGCTGAGCTTGAACGACTCAGTGGCTTGATTCGCCACGGTGCGCCACGAGTCAGTTGCGCCAAGGACGGTATATTGGTGACGGGGGCAACGGGACTGCTTGGGCGTCATGTGGTCCGCGCATTGCTCAAGAGCACGCAGCGTCCCATTTATTGCTTGGTGCGTTCTCCCATGGGCAGCACCGAATCCCCGCATAAAAAGCTCACACAATTGCTCGGCGTGAGAAATGAAGCGCTGCGGAGACTGCACATTATCGTTGGCGATCTGGATCAGAATGACGTCGGTCTCGACGAAAAGGGTTTGTATGCCTTGCAACGCAGCGTCAGCGATATTGTTCATTGCGCCGCCGATACCAACATGTTGTCGCCCTATTCGAAGTTGGTGACGACCAATGTCCAAGGGAGCCTGAATCTCATAAATCTGGCGCTTGCGAGTAAAGCCAGTTTTCATTTCATTTCATCCCTGGCCTTGTTCGATACAAAACCATCTCTCCTGGCTACGCCGGAAACCAAAATCATGGAAGTCGATAACGTGGCTTCCGGCTATCTGCAAAGTAAGTGGATGACCGAGATGTTATTGGAACACTGTGCGACCTCCGGACTGAAGGCGACGATCTATCGATGTGGACGACTTTGGGGAAGCAGCATGAACCTTGAAGAAGCTCGTAACGATTATGTCTACCAGTTCCTGAGCGTTTGCCAGCGGATAGGCCAGTTCCCGATCATGCCGATGCAGTTGGAAATTTGTCCGGTGGACCGTATCGCTGAGCAAATCGCTTCGTCTGTCGTGAGCGGGTTACGCCAATCCGTGTCAGGTGCAAGGATTTATCACTTGTGCTCCAACAAAAGCTACACGATGGATGAAATCTACGCTGCCATGCGTCACCGGTTGAAAGATTTCTCGCTGGTTAATTCGTCAACGTGGCTTGCTGCGTTGAATGCTCGCATTGTCAGGGTGCCGGAAGATGCTGAAGCCTTGAGGGTATTCGCGGTAGTGAAATCGTTATCGTTGTCCGGTTGCATCGATGACCTGGCAATCACCGAGGCTATCGCTTCACGTGAGTGCTGGGAACATGGTCAACCTTTCGGCCTTACCCCTGAGCAAATGATTGAGGCCGTGTTGGCCGGATCTGCCCGGGTATCTTCCCATGCTCAAGCTTTCGCGCATTGATATCGTAGAGCTGGAAGCGTTTAGACAAGGAGTTAACGCATGACCCGTTACATCAACTTTCTTTTGCTCGCGCTGATGGGAAGTACCTGGGGGCTGCATTTCGTGCTGGTAAAGAAAATTACCAGCACAGGGGTTCAAGCCGATCTTATTCTGTTTCCGACGCTGTTCGGCGTTGCCATGGCATTCATGGCGCTCATGGCAGTCAGCCGCAGTTCGTGGCGCATCAATGCGTCCTGGTGGGTGTTCCTCATCATTTGCAGCGTCTTGGGGTATGCCTTTCCAATATGGCTTGAGCTGATCGTGGCACCGTACATCGATTCGACGCTGCTCACGCTGATCGTCACCAGTACTCCGGTTTTTTGCATCTTGCTGGGGTTTATCCTGCGCTTGGCAACGGTAACTGTCTGGCATTTGTCATGTGCTGCCTTGGGAATCAGCGCTGCCATGATGTTACTGCTGCCCAGCGCGGCGCTTCCCGAGGGCTCGTCAAGGCTTTGGCTGGCCGCAGCCATTGGCGTTCCGGTGAGCTACGCGCTGTACAACCTGTATGTCGCCGCAGCCTGGCCCAAGGGGTTAGGCGTGTTCACCATGGCGGCCTATGAATCGGTGATTGCGGCGTTGTTGGCATTGCCATTGTTCATGACGTCGACGTCGGAGGCGGGGTATCAAGGGCTGGTCCAGCATGGGCCGGAGGTGACGTTGCTGGTTCTGGTCACGGCGGTGGAGGTCTGGTCCTTCTTCGAATTGGTACGCCGGGCCGGTGGGATTTATGTGTCATTCGCCAGTTTCGCTGCGCTGGTAGCAGGCATCGCATGGTCGGCGTTACTGCTCGATGAAGAAATTACGCCGTGGATGAATATCAGCATCGGTGCGATCGTCTTGTCGCTGTTGCTGTGTCTGGTTGGAGATAGAAGCCAGGCTCGCGAGGCGCCCCTGAGCAAGGCGGCCTGATGAAAGATTGCACCGAGTCGTTCAGGTGCCGAAGTCAAACGTACGCCCCCGACAGGTCCTGTTGGGGGCGTACTTGCAACCATAAGCCGAAGGGTCTATTCCCAGCGCCTGTTCAAGACTGAAAAACCTCAGTCTTGACGTGTGGTATTTCCGTCTGTCACTCCCCTCAAAAACCCAGCCCGTCGAACCGGCACTAACCAGTGGATGCGTTGTCAGTAGTTGGCGTCCGTAGCGGCGACGATCGGCTCAGATAGCTGCACGTCAGCAACATGACGCTCTTTTTTTTGACGCCTTAGGGCAAGTAACTCGCGATGGATTGCGCCAGGACCGACTATTCCTATTGCGGGTTGACTTTTTATGCGCTTTCTACTCGATCCGCGTCATGACATTGATGCTGCCTTATTGAGCTACCGCCGGGTGTTCTGGGCCCTGGCATTGTTCAGTGGCGTGATCAATCTGTTGGTGCTGGTGCCGTCGCTCTACATGATGCAGGTCTACGACCGGGTCCTGACCAGCCGCAACGAAACCACCTTGTTCATGCTCACCTTGATGGCCTTGGGGCTATTCATGTTCAGCGCCTTGATCGAGTGGGTCCGTGGCGAGGTGATGATTCGCATGAGCGCGGGGCTGGACGAAGCCTTGGGTGAGCGGATTTTCGACGCTGCCTTTGCCCGCAGCCTGCGCGAGCACAACGCCAACCCGGCGCAAGTGCTCACCGATCTGGCGACGCTGCGCCAGTTGATTACCGGGCAGGGCCTGATCGCCTTGCTCGATGCACCCTGGCTGCCGATCTTCCTGCTGGTGGCGTTCATCTTTCACCCCTGGTTCGGCGTGCTGACACTGGTGTTGGCCTTGGTGCTGATCGGCCTGGCGCTGTGGGGAGAACTGGCGACGCGAGCGCGCCTGGGGGAGGCCAATCGGCTGGGGGTGCAGTCGTCGATCTATGTGAACAGCACGCTGCACAATGCCGAAGTCATTCAGGCCCTGGGCATGCTCGGGCCGCTGCGTCAGCGCTGGAGCCTGTTGCAGCAACGGATCATTGCCGCCCAGGCCCATGCCAGCGACCGCAGCGCGCGTATCACCTCGATGACCCGTTTCGTGCGTATCTCCGGGCAGTCCCTGGCCTTGGGCCTGGGGGCCTTGCTGGTGCTCGAAGGCCAACTGTCGGCGGGCATGATGATTGCGATGTCGCTGTTGCTGGGGCGAGCCCTGGCCCCCGTGGAAATCGCCATCGGCTCGTGGAAGCAATTCAACGCCGGACGCCAGAGCTACCAGCGCCTGAGCCAATTGCTGGCCCAGCATCCGCGCGAGCGTCTGCGCATGCCGTTGCCGCCACCGACCGGTGCGGTGCGCCTGGAGCAGTTGTATGTCGGTCCGCCAGGTGCTTCGCAGCCGATCCTGCGCGGGATCAATTTCAGCCTCGCCAAAGGCGATGTGCTGGCGGTGGTCGGGCCCAGCGCCAGCGGTAAATCGACACTGGCGCGCGCCTTGGTCGGGGTCTGGCCGGCCATGGGCGGGTCGGTGCGCCTGGACGATGCCGAGATCAGCCAGTGGTCCCACGACGCCTTGGGGCCTTACCTTGGATACCTGCCACAGGACATCGAGTTGTTCGATGGCACGGTCGCCGACAACATCGCCCGTTTCGGTGAGCAGGACGCCGACAAGATCATCGCCGCCGGGCGTCATGCTGGTATCCACGAAATGATCCTGCGCTTTCCCAAGGGCTACGACACGCCGCTGGGTCCCGGCGGACTTGGCTTGTCCGGTGGGCAGAAACAACGCCTGGGCCTGGCCCGCGCGCTCTACGGACGACCATCGCTGATCGTGCTCGATGAGCCCAACTCCAATCTCGATGACGCCGGTGAGCTGGCGCTGGTGCAGGCTATCAGTGCGCTCAAGGCGGCCGGCAGCACCGTGGTGTTGATTACTCACCGGCCCAGTGTGCTGGCGGTGGTCGATCACATCCTGGTGCTCAAGGACGGTACTCAACAAGCGTTCGGGCCACGGGACCGGGTGCTCAAGGCATTGATGCCGGGGCCGAGACCGGCCGCAGTCAGGGAGGCGGGCGGCGATGCGTGATCTGACTCCAGGGGCACAAGCGTACAGCGAGCAAGGGCTGAGCGTGCGCAGCACCACGACGCTGCCCAGCGCCAGTACCGATGCCGGGAGCGCGGCGCGTTATGGTATGGGATTCCTGGTCCTGACGCTGGGCGGTTTCCTGCTCTGGGCCTGCCTCGCGCCGCTCGACCAAGGGGTGGTAGGCAGCGGCACTGTGGTGGTGGCGGGGGAGCGCAAGGCGGTGCAGTCGTTGGTCGGCGGGGTGGTGGAAAAACTGTTGGTCAGCGATGGCGACCGCGTCACCCAGGGGCAATTGCTCGTGCAGCTCAATACGGTGCAGGCGCAGTCGCAACTGGACGTGACCCTGGGCAAACTCCTCAACGATCGCAGCATCGAGGCGCGCTTGATTGCCGAGCGCCTGGGCAGTACCGAGATCCAATGGCCCGCGGAACTGCTGGCCCACGCCGACGAACCGCGGGTCAAGGCGGCCATGGCCTTGCAGAGCCAGTTGTTCATCACCCGCCGCGCGGAGCTGGGCAGCCGCTTGCAGATCATAGAGCACGAAGCCGCGGCCTTGCAGCAGCAATTGCTTGGTTACGAAGGCGTCAAGCGCAACTACGACGCGCAGATGCGCTTCCAGCAGCAGGAGCTCGAAGGCCTGCGCGATCTGGCCCGGGAAGGCTACGTTCCGCGCAACAAACTCTTCGAGGCCGAGCGCAACGCGGCCCAGTTGGCGGGGCAGATCGCCTCTGGGGTGGGTGATGTCGGCAGGACTCGCCAGGCGATCAACGAAAGCCGGCTCAAGGCCTTGCAGGCGCAGCAGGAGTTCCGTCGCGATGCCGAAACCCAGCTCAGCGAAGTCTCGGCCGAGGCCGCCGGTTACGCCGATCAGATTCGTGCCTTGCAGTTTGAAGTCGACAACGGTGCGATCCGAGCGCCGGTGGCCGGGCAGGTCATGGACGTGAGCATTCATACCGTCGGCGGTGTGGCACAGGCCGGCCAGACCCTGATGCAGGTCGTGCCGCTGGATGCGCCGATGGCGATCACCGCGCGTTTCGAGCCGCTGATGGCCAACAAACTGCGCCCGGGCCTGCCGGTGCACGTGCATTTCACCGCACTGCAACGGGTGGATACGCCGACGGTTACCGGCACGGTGACCACAGTGTCGGCGGACCAGTTGATCAATGAGCAGACACACCAACCGTACTTCTCCGCCAAGGTCGAGATTCCTGCCGACACCGTGGTTGCGTTGCAGAGCGCCGGCCTGCTGGTGCGCCCGGGCATGCTCGCCGACGTCACGGTGGTGACGGGCGAGCGCACCTTGATGAATTACCTGATGAAGCCTTTGCGTGAACGTTTGCTTGCAGCCTTCAAGGAGGAATGAGCATGGTCGATCGTTGCCGCTACCGTTTGCATGTATTGCTGAGCCTGTGTGCGGGTTGGGCGGCGCTCAATCCGCTGTGGGCCGCTGAGGGGGGGCTGAGCCTGACCTCCGCCTACGATGCTTCGCGCCTCAACGATCCGACCGTGCAGTCGGCGGCCCACGCCTTTGAAGCTTCGCGGCATGAAGAGGACATCGGGCGTGGCGGCCTTTACCCGCAAGTGTCGCTGAGCTCGCGCTACGGCTACGGCGGGCGGACCGACGGTGGTGACGACAGCAGTTACGTCAACAGCAACGATTACCAGGCGAACAACGTCACCTTGGCGGCGCAACAGCCGCTCTACGACAAGGCACGCTGGGCGGCGTATCAGGAGGGCAAGGCGCGCGGTCAACTGGGCACCCAGGTGTTCGATGTGGCCGGCCAGACTCTGTATGACCGGGTGGCGAAGGGGTATTTCGACGTCGCCCGGGCCGAGAATGAGATCAAGCTGATCCAGCAGCAAAAGGCGGCCATCCATGGCTTGGTCATCCAGAGTAAAAAACTCTATGAGGGCGGCCAGGGTGCGATCACCGATATCGACGAAGCCCAGGCGCGGCTCGACCTGGTGCAAGCCCAGGAGGCTGAAGCCCAGGCGCGCCGAGTGGCGGCCTTGCGGGCCTTGTCCGGGCGTGCCAGCGTGCCGATCGATGACATCCTGCCGATGCGCGAAGAATTGGCCGCCGGTAGCCCGATCCCGCCGGAACAGGACTTGCCGTACTGGACGGCGATTGCCCGCGAGGCGAGCCCCGAGCTGGCCGCCCGACTGGCGGCGGTGAAAGTGGCCGAGGCCCAGGCCGACAGCCAGCGCGCCGGGCATTATCCAACCTTGTCGCTGACCACCCAGTTGACCCGCCGGGAAACCCGTCAATACCAGGAACTCGACCCGCGCCAGGACACTTACTACGTGGGTGTGCAGTTGGATATTCCGTTGTATCGCGGCGGGGCGGTACGGGCGTCGGTGGCCAAGGCCGAAGCGCAACTGGCCGGCGCCCAGTCCGACTACGACGTGCAACGCCAGCAACTGGCCGAGGATATCGAGGCTGATTACCTGGGCGTCGTCGCCGGGTTTGCCAAGAGCAAGGCCATGCAACGGGCGGTGGAGTCCAATCAGCGAGCACTGACCTCGACGGAAAAAGGCTTCCAGGGCGGCGTGCGTTCCACGGTGGATATTCTTGACGCGCAGCAGCGGCTGTTCCAGGCCCGTCGGGACCTGCTCAACACCAAGCTCGACATGCTGCAAAGCTATGTGAGCCTGCACACCCACACCGGCCAGATGAACCGCGCGGTATTGGAACAGGTGCAGAGTTTGTTCTAGACAGTCCAGGGTTCAAGTTTGCAACTTATCCCTGTGTGCGGGCTTGCTCGCGATAGCAGTGGGTCAGTCAGCATCCATGCTGAATGTGCCGCCGCTATTGCGGGCAAGCCTGCGCAGGGGGCAATCAGGCGGTGAAGTCGCTGGCGTGCAGCTCCTTGACACCGACCAGTTCGAATTCGAACTCGGGGGTGGCGTCGGCGTTGGTACTGCCGGAGAGGATGCCATCGACGAAGCGCAGTTGGCCGGTGGCGTTGCTGGGATCGAAGGCGCTGCTGCCGATGAACGTGAAGGCATCGACTGTGGCGGTCAGCGGGTTGGCGTCCAGGTCGGTGAGGTCCAACTTGTCGAACTCCGCGCTCTTGAAGCCGCTGATCACATCGCGCAAAGCCCCGACGCCCATGTCCGACAGCGCACCAAATGCGTAGGTGTCCGCACCCGTGCCACCGCTGAGGTTGTCGGTGCCCGCGCCGCCGATCAGCCGGTCATCGCCCGAACCACCCACCAGCGTATCGTTGCCGGCCCCTCCATCCAGGACGTTCGCCGCGCTGTTCCCCGACAGCGTGTCGGCGTAGGCGCTTCCCTTCAGGTTCTCGATGAACTTCAAGGTGTCGAGCCCGGACCCCACGGTGTTCTGTTGCGCCGACGTCGAGAGGTTGACGGTCACGCCAGACAGCGCACGTTCATAGCTCGCCGTATCAATGCCATCGCGTCCATCCAGTACATTGTTGCCGGCGCCGGCGAACAGCGTATTGTCCAGGGCGTTGCCGGTGCCATTGGCAGCGCCGGTGCTGTCGACATACAAGTTCTCGACGTTATTGCCCAAGGTGTAGGCCGCCAGACTGCTGTGCACGCTGTCGATCCCGCCCGTCACCGCGTTGGTGCTGGTCTCGATCACGCTGTCATCGGCATTGTCGACAAAGTAAGTGTCGTCCCCGTCGGCACCGCTCATGCTGTCTGCCCCGGCGGCGCCGTTGAGTATGTTGTTGGCGGTATTGCCGGTGATGAAGTTGCGTCGTTCATTGCCGGTGCCGTCGATGTCCGACACACCGGTGAGCACCAGGTTCTCCAGATTGGCCCCCAGTGTCCAACTGACCGAGGCTTGCACCGTGTCGATCTGCGCGGTCGAGGTGTTGGTTTCCACCACGCTGTCGAAGGCGTTGTCGACCACGTAGATGTCGTTGCCGTCGCCACCGGTGAGGGTGTCGGCGCCCAGGTCACCGTCCAGCGTGTCGTTGCCCGAACTGCCCACCAGGGTGTCGTCCTGGTCGGTACCGGCGATCATCCCGCCCTGGTTCTGGGCGTTGTCGAAGATGTCCTGCACGCTGTTGTTGTCGTTAGGATTGCCCTGGAAGCCCAGGTCATCGGCGATGTAGTCCGCCAGGCGTTGGCCGACGATTTCCGCCGACTCCTCGTGCAGGTGCCAGACATCATCGGGGTACACCAGCGGGTCGACTTCGTAGCGCAAGGGCAGGTCGGTGTAGTCCAACGCCAGCTTGACGTCGGCGCGCTCGGCGGCGATGGCTTCCTGGGCTGCCCGCACATAACCGACACCCTCGACGATGGAGGCGATTTTCTCTTCCGAATAACCCCGGGCCCGGGCCGCGTCCTCCGAGTAATGACCGGTTTCCATCAGGTACACGCTGAAATTGCCGAACTGGGCGTGCAAGTAGTCGAACACCTTCAGGGTCGCGGCCTTGTAGGCCGCTGCTGCCGCTGCCTTGTCGGTGGCGCGGGCGATTTCCTGGGCGGCTTCCTCGCCCTGGCCCCAGATGATGCCCATGGTGACGTTGTCGATCGACTGCAGTTCGGTGAGCTGGTCGCGCAGCAACGTCACCGCGCGCAACAGTGCCGGCCCGGGTTGGTTGGTGTCGGTCAGCCACCAGCACAGCTGTAGCTCCTCGGCGCTGAGTGTGGAGAGGCCGTTGACCGTGCTGCCGCCCACCGCGATGTCGATGCCGTTGCCGTCGGCATCGGTGAACTGGCTGCGCACGTCGTAGGTGGTGTAGCGGTCCAGGTCATTGACCAGCATCGAGGTACCGGACTGGTCGTCGTCCTCGGTCATGCGCAGCAGGCGCGCATTGGATTGGCCGAGAGTCGGCAGGTAGAGGATGTCCTGCTGGGCGCGCTCGCCGAAGACGAAGTCGCTGGCGGTGAGGGTGTTGAGGTAGTTGCCGTTGAGGGCGATTTCGAAGCGATTACCGTCGGCATCGGCTTCGGCGGACTTGATGTAGGTCTTGTCGCCGGCCGCGTTCAAGGTCATGTACAGCGTGCCGTTGCTGCCATCGCCAAGGCCGAGAAAACCCAGCCCCGAGACATCGATTTTGTCGACGCCGACGGTGAAGTCATAAATCGTATCGGTGGCCGTGACGCCCCCGGTGTCGTAGTCGCGGTAGCTGTCGGAGAGGTTGCTGTAGCGGAAGGTGTCGGCACCGTCGCCGCCGTACAGCGAATCGCGTCCGGCACCGCCGTCGACGATGTCCGCACCGGTGCCAGCCTTGATCGTGTCGTTGCCGCCCAGGCCAAGGATCAGGTCCGCGCCGGTCGTGCCGTTGAGGGTTTCGGCGTTGTTGGTGCCGGTGATGGTGTTGGCGGGCGCATCGGCCACCACCAGGGCGAAGCTGTCACTGACCGATGCGCCCGAGGGATCGGTGGCCTTGACCAGCAGGTCGTAGTTGCCTGCCGCGGTGCTGGTCGGGGTGCCGCTGAAGGTCAGGCTGGTGGCATTGAAACTCAGCCAGGCGGGCAGGGCGCTGCCGTTGGCGAGGGTCGCGGTGTAGGTCAGTACATCCTGGTTGGCGTCGGTGAAACTGTTGCTGGCCACGGTGTAGCTGAACGGCGTGCTTTCACTGGCGTTCTGGTCCAGCAGTGGGATGGCTATGACCGGCGCCACGTTGCTGGGGGTGTTCTGGTCGGCGAAGACAAAGTGACTGGCCGTCAGGCTGCTGACCAGGTTGCCTGCCAGCGACACCTCGAAGCGGTTGCCATTGGCGTCGACCGTCAGGTCCTTGAGGTAGGTGCGGTTGGTCGACGAACTGTAAGTGATCTGCAGGGTGCCGTTGAGTCCGTTGCCCAGGCCGGTATAGCCGAGCGCTGACACATCGATCTTGTCCGCCGTCACGTCGAAGTCGAGGATCTGGTCACTGGCGCTGGTGGAGCTGGTGCGGTAGCTGTCGAGTTTGGAGGTGTAGCGGAACACATCGGCTCCCGTGCCACCGGTGAGCTTGTCCACCCCGGTGCCGCCGACCAGGATGTCGTTGCCGGCGCCGCCGTTGAGGGTGTCGTTGCCCGCGCCACCGAACAGTTGCTCATTGGCCGCGGTGCCGGTCAGCGTGTCGTTGTTCGGCGTGCCATTGATCACAATGGCGGCAGGCACGTCCTGCACGGCAAGGGTAAAGCTGTCGCTCACGGTGGCGTTACTGCCGTCGCTCGCGGTGACCTGGATGGCGTAGGTGCCCGACGCGGTGTCAGGTGGCGTGCCACTGAAAGTGCGGGTGGCGGCATCGAAGACCAGCCAGTTGGGCAGGGCGCTGCCATCGGCGAGCTTGGCGGTGTAGCTCAGGCTGTCGTTATCCGGATCAGTGAAACTGGTGGCCGGCACCACGTAGCTGAACGGGGTGTTTTCGGTGGCGTTCTGGTCCAGCAAAGGCGTGGCCAGCACCGGCGCCTGGTTGGTCGGCGAGGTGGTGGCAAAGACGAAGTTGGCGCTGCTCAGGGTATTGAGGTAATTGCCGTCCAGCGCCACTTCGAAGCGGTTGCCATTGGCGTCGGCCTCCAGGGACTTGATGTAGGTCTTGGTGCCGGCACTGTTGAGCACCAGGTACACGGTGTTGTTCCTGCCGTCCCCCAGGCCGGTGAAACCCATGGCGGAGAGGTCGATCTTGTCGGCGCTGATGTCGAAGTCGGTGATCAGGTCGCCGAGGTTGACGCCGCCGGTGTTGTAGTTGCGGTAGCTGTCCAGGCGGCTTGAAAACACGAAGGTGTCTGCCCCGGTGCCGCCGGTGAGGGTGTCCATGCCTGCGCCGCCGTCGAGCTTGTCGTCGCCGGCGCCGCCACTGAGGCTGTCGTTGCCCGCCAGGCCGAGCAGGGTGTCGGCTGCATCGCTACCCAGCAGCGAGTCGCTGCCGCTGGTGCCTGTGACCACTCGGTTGAAGATGAAGTTGCTGGCGGTCAGGGTGCTGACCAGGTTGCCCGAGAGAATCAGCTCGAAGCGATTGCCGTTGGCATCGGCGTCGAAGTCCTTGATGTAGGTGCGGTCGCTGGTGGCGTTGTAGCTGACTTGCAAGGTGCCGCCACGGCCATTGCCCAGGCCGGTGAAACCGAGGCCGGCGAGGTCGATTTTGTCCTGGGTGACGTCGAAGTCGGTGATGGTGTCATCGAAACTGGTGGTCGCATTGCGGTAACTGTCCGACTGGGCGACGAACCGGAACGTATCGGCACCGGTGCCGCCAGTGAGTTTGTCGATGCCGGCGCCGCCGACGAGGATGTCACTACCGGCCGCGCCATTGATCGTATCGTTGCCGGCGCCGCCGTAGAAAATCTCGTTGGAGGCGCTGCCGAGCAGGGTGTCGTTGCCCGCCGTGCCTTGCACGGTGGTCATCGGCACCGTGGCGCTGACGTAGCTGCCGTCGCCATACACCAATGTGGCGCCCTTGCTCGTGTGGCTGATGGTGTTGGCGATGATGGCGTTGCGGTCGGTGCCGTCTTCGTTGCGCTCTGCGACACCGTAGGTCGACAGGTCGCTGCCGCTGATGATGTTGCCCTGGATGAGGTTGTCGCTGCCGTTGAAGTACTTGCCGGACACGCCCAGGGTGTCGTCGTAGGACTGGATGATGATTTCCGGTACGGCACCGCCCAGGGAGTTGTTGTTGAGGGTGTTGTCGAGGACCTCGACATGGTTGCTGCCGTAGATGCGGATCCCGGCGCTGGCGTTGTCGTGGATGTCGACGCCGGTGACGGTCACTTCGCTGGAGAGCTTGATCAGCACGCCTTCGGCGCCGTTGCCATACACCTCGCCGCCGGTGATGGTGATGTTGCTGGGCGAGGGGATGTCTTCGCTGCCGCGCTGGACCACGATGCCATTGCCGCCGTTGTCGTAGGCGACGTTATTGGTCATGGTGAAATCGTGGGTGCTGGTGACGACGTTGAAACCGTGGCGGTCGTTGTTGTAGGCGATGTTGTTTTCGAAGGTGCTGTCGCTGAGGAAGTCGGCGACGAAGCCGTCCAGGCCGTTGCCGTGGGACACGCTGTTCTTGATGACCATGTTGACGGTCTGCTCGTGGGGGTCGAAACCGTACCCGGAGCAATTCTTGATCTCGACGCTGTCGAGGGTGACGTTGGAGTCGTAGCCTTCTTCGCCGGGAATGTAGCCGTTGAACCAACCGTCGACCTTGCCGGTGGTGCTGTCGCGGTTGCCGTCGATGGTGAGGTTGCTGACGCCGAAATCGTGGGTTTCTTCACCGTAGGCCGAGCGGATAATGCCGGTGATCTTGGTGTCGGAGCCATCGGCCAGCTTGACCGTGGTTTCGCCCATGCCGTCGCCGTACAGGTAGACGTTGCTCTTGAGCATCAGGCAGCCATCGGAAGGTTCCTCTCCCCCCGAAACGATGTACGTACCGGTCGGCATGTACACCTGCCCACCGCCGGCTGCGGCCGCCGCATCAATCGCACTCTGGATGGCTGCCGTGTCGTCGGTGATGCCATCTCCTTTGGCGCCAAAATCTTGTACGTTGAAAATCATGAGCTTATCTCCGTATCAGGCTTAAACCTCGGTAGACGCCAATATTCCATCGACGACCTCGGAGTTATGACCCAACGGAACGCAAAAGTTGTGACCGCATATCGGGGAAAGTGTCAAAAAGCCGGACTAACTGATCAGCGGTTGTGTGGGGATTGCGCAGGAGTAACGTTCTGTTGACGCTTTCTCAACGCCGACGATGCCCTTTCCTGTGGGAGCGAGCTTGCTCGCGATAGCGGTGCGCCAGTCAACCTCGATGCAACTGATCCGACGCTTTCGCGAGCAAGCTCGCTCCCACAGGGTTTGGTGGTGTGGCAGGCATTGCGCTTTCCTTGATTGGCATCAACCCCACTTTTGGGATGGCGCGATAACCTCGAATAAACCATCGCCCCGTTGAAGAGGGCGACCGAGGAAGCTCATGAGTTATCCGCTGTTTCTGACCTTGCACCTGTTTGCCGCGCTGGTGTTCATCGGCACGGTTTTCTTCGAAGTCCTGTTCCTGGAGAGCATTCGCAAGCAATTGCCCGCCAAGGTCATGGTGCTGCTGGAGCAAGGCATCAGCCAACGCGCCCGGCAGTTGATGCCGTGGGTGCTGCTGGTGCTGTTCGGCGCGGGCATTGGCATGGTCTGGCTGCGCTATTGGCCGGTGCTGTCGCAGCCGTTGCAGTCATCCTTCGGTTTGCTGCTGGGGCTCAAGATCCTGTTGGCGGGCAGTGTGCTGGGGCATTTCCTCTGGGCCATGTGGCTGTTCAGGAGCGGACGCATGAACGCCCGCTATGTGCACATCATCCATACCAGCGTGTTCCTGCACATGGTCGCGATCGTGCTGCTGGCCAAGGCCATGTTCTACATCACCTGGTAAGCGCTGGCGCGTGGTTCCAAGGCGCTTGATACAGGTCAAGGTGACCCGGCGGGTTACCCCACAAACTGCTCCCGCACAGCCACTCGGAGATTGTCATGTTCGACCCGTTCCATACCCTCGGTGAGCGACCCTCGGGACGTGCCCCTGTGGTGGTTGATTTCGATTGTCCGGTCGGTACACGTAGATTCCACGCAGGCATCGGCTCGCTCGACCTGCTTCGAGGGTTGCGCAGCAGCCGTCAGAAACGACGGCCCCTATCCGTGGCGGTGCACCTGCCTTCGCGCTTGCGGCTGGCGTCGTGTTCGCCCCTGGCCAGTGACTGCCGCTGCGGCGAGATCGAAGGCTACCTGCAACGCCTGACCTATGAGTTGGGGTTGGTCGGTTGTCACCTGGGAGCAGGGCGGCGCGTCGAGCAGTTTTGCCTGACCGGTGGTACACCGGTGATCGCTCACCTGCAGAAGCTGATGAGTGACCTGCGCAAGCGCTTCGACTTCAGTGAATACGACGGCGGCGACCACAGCATCGAGGTGGACCTGCACCACACCGATTGGTCGACCATGGGCCTGATCCGTGACCAGGGTTTCACCCATGTCAGCATCGGCGTGCCCGACATTGGTGTCGACAGCGATCTGTCGGTCGATTGCTACCAGAACCCGGCACCGATCCATTCGTTGATCGATGCGGCGCGCACCTTTGGTTTTCGCTCCATCAACATTGACCTGGGCTACGGCCACGCCTGGCAGACGCCGAGCAGTTTCGCCCTGAAACTGGCGACGCTGATCGAACTGGAACCGGACCGGTTGCACGTTTTCGACTATGCCCGCGCGCCGTATCGTTATCGCTCGAAAAACGCCGGGATGGCCGGCGCGTTTTGCAGCCCGGCCGACAAGGACGCCATGCGGCAGATCTGCTGTGAACAGCTGATTGGCGCCGGTTATCACTACATCGGCCTGGGCCAGTTCGTCAGGGCCGACGATGACCTGGCGGTGGCCCAGGAGCACGGACGCCTGCATCGCAATTGCCAGGGTTTTACCCGTCACGGTTGCTGTGATCACGTGGGCTTCGGTTTGTCGGCCATCACGCAGATCGAGCACCTGTACGTGCAGAACACCGACGACCTGCATCAATACTGCCAGCAGTTGGACGCCGGACAATTGCCGGTGTGTCGCGGCTGGCGCTGTGAGGCGCAGGATCAGGTCAAAGCGAGTGTGACCGAGCAGCTTTCCTGTGACCTGGAGCTGGATATCGTGGCCATCGAGGCGCGTTTCGGCCTGGTGTTTCGCGAGCATTTCGCGTCCGTCTGGCCGTCGCTGGAAGTGTTGCATGACCAGGGATTGATCGAACTGTCGAGCCGGTTTATCGGCATCCTGCCCGCCGGGCGCTTGAACGTCGATGCGATCTGCAATCTGTTCGACCCAGGACTGGATGACGCAGGTCCACACCCTTTTGAAAAGTTGAACCCATCATGAATGCTGCATCCGGTTTCAATCGTGCCCTGGTGGAGAAATACGACCGCCCGGGGCCGCGCTACACCTCCTATCCGACGGCGCCGCAGTTCCACCAGGCCTTTGCCATGGACGAATACCAGCAGGCTGCCCAGCGCAGTAACCAGGCGCCGCTGCCCAAGTCGTTATCGGTGTACATCCATATCCCGTTCTGCCAGAGCCTCTGCTATTACTGCGCGTGCAACAAGATCATCACGCGCAAGACCCATCGTGCCGTCGAATACCTGACCTACCTCAAGCGCGAAATTGCCCTGCAGGCGGCCTTGTTCGACCGCTCGCGCAAACTGACCCAACTGCACCTGGGTGGGGGCACGCCGACCTACCTGACCCATGAGCAACTGGCCGACTTGATGGACTGCCTGCACCAGTCGTTCGACATGGACGACAGCGACGCCCATGAGTTTTCCATCGAGGTCGATCCGCGGACCATCGATGCGCAACAGATCCAAGGCCTGCGCCAGTTGGGGTTCAACCGCCTGAGCTTTGGCGTCCAGGATTTCGATGCCCAGGTGCAGATCGCCGTCAATCGCGTGCAAAGCGAAGCCCAGGTCGTCGAGCTGGTGGAAGCCGCGCGCCTGGCGCGCTTCAAGTCGGTCAGCGTCGATCTGATCTATGGCTTGCCCTTGCAGACCATCGCCAGTTTCGATGTCACCTTGAGCAAGATCATCGCCCTGCGTCCGGACCGGATCGCGGCCTACAGCTACGCCCACCTGCCGCAACGGGTGCGGGCGCAACGGATGATCCGGCCAGAAGACATGCCGCCGCCAGAGCGCAAGCTGGAATTGCTGGAGCTGACCATCAATCGCCTGACTGAAGCAGGCTACGTCTACATCGGCATGGACCACTTTGCCTTGCCGGATGACGAACTGGTACGCGCCCGAGCCCAGGGCAGCCTGCAGCGCAATTTCCAGGGATATTCCACCCACGCCGACTGCGACCTGATTGGCCTGGGGGTGTCCTCGATCGGCAAGGTGGGCGACAGCTACAACCAGAACGTCAAGGAGCTTTCCCAGTATTACGCCCGGTTGGATCAAGGCTTGCTGGCGGTGCAGCGTGGTTATCGGCTGAGCGACGACGATCGCCTGCGGCGCGAGGTCATCAGCGAACTGATGTGTCATGGGCGCATCGATTTTGGCCGAATCGAGAACGCCTACGGCATTCGGTTCAGCGAGTATTTCGCCGATGCCCTGGAGCGGCTCCAGGAGCTGGTGGGCGACGGGTTGCTGGAGATTCGCGACGACGAGCTGGTGTTGTTGCCCCAGGGGCAATTGATGATGCGCAACGTGGCCATGGCCTTCGACGCGTACCTGGGGGCGGACCAGACGGTTCAGTATTCGCGTACGGTCTGAGGTGAGGTGACCAACTGATATACCTGTGGCGAGGGGATTTATCCCCGTTGGGCTGCGTAGCGGCCCTGAAACCTGACGTCGCGGTGTGTCAGGTTCATGTAATCAGCTTTTTTTGGGGCTGCCTCGCAGCCCAGCGGGGATAAATCCCCTCGCCACAGATGATTCGTTTCCCCTATCGAGAGCGGTTTCGTTTCGACTCCCCAGGCTGCAAAGCCCTTTTCAGAAACTCCGCCGTCCGGCTTTCCCGGCAGGCCGCGACTTCCTCCGGAGCCCCGCAGGCCACGACGTTCCCGCCCTGGGAGCCCGCGCCCGGGCCGATATCGATGACCCAGTCACTCTGTGCCACGACGCGCATGTCATGTTCCACCACAACCACCGTGTGACCTTCCTCCACCAGGCGATTCAGCTGTACCAACAAGCGGTCGACGTCCTGGGGGTGCAGCCCGTTGGTGGGTTCATCCAACACATACAACGTCGCCCCCCGGGCTTTGCGCTGCAGTTCTGTCGCCAGCTTGATCCGCTGGGCTTCGCCGCCGGACAGTTCCGTGGCCGGTTGGCCCAGGCGCAGGTAGCCCAGTCCGATATCCTGTAGCACTTGCAATGAGCGCCGGGCCGCCGCTTGCTCGGCAAACACCTCGAGTGCCTGATTCACGGTCAGTTGCAGCACCTGGGAAATGTCCAGGCCTTGCCAGCTCACCGCCAGGGTCTGCGGGTTGTAGCGCGCGCCATGGCAGGTGGGGCAGGGCGCGTACACGCTGGGCATGAACAACAACTCCACGCTGACGAAACCTTCACCTTCGCAGGTTTCGCAACGTCCCTTGGCGACGTTGAAGGAAAACCGTCCGGCATCGAATCCCAGTGCTTGCGCCTGCTCTGTCGCGGCGAACAGCTTGCGCACGTGGTCGAACAACCCGGTGTAGGTGGCGAGGTTGGAGCGCGGGGTGCGACCGATGGGTTTCTGGTCCACCTGCACCAGCCGCTTGACCGCTTCAAGCCCAGCGGTAACGCGCCCGCCGCTGGTTTGCACGGGTTCGTCTTCCAGGTTTTGCTCATCGGGTTCGGCGTTGGGGCTGGCCTGGCCCAGGTGGGCGCCGACCAGATCCAGCAGGGCCTGGCTGACGAGGCTGGATTTGCCCGAGCCGGAGATGCCGGTCACGGCGGTGAAGCAGCCCAAGGGGAAGGCCGCGCTCAGGTTGTCGAGGTTGTTGCGGGTGATGCCTTCCAGGCGCAGCCAATCCCCGGGCACTCGGGAACTGCGTGCCGCAATGTGTTCTTCACCAAAGAGGTAGCCACGGGTGCGTGATTCAGGCACTTGGCCAAGGCCTGCCGGCGGCCCGCTGTAGAGGACTTTTCCACCTTGTTCGCCGGCGTCCGGGCCGACGTCGATGAGCCAGTCGGCGCGGCGCATGGTATCGAGGTCATGTTCGACCACAAACACCGAGTTGCCCGCTGCCTTGAGGCGTTGCAGGGCGCCAAACAGCGCTTCGCTGTCGGCCGGGTGTAGGCCGGCGGAGGGTTCGTCCAGCACGTAGATCACGCCGAACAACTGGGAATTGAGCTGTGTCGCCAGGCGCAGGCGTTGCAGTTCGCCGGACGAAAGCGTCGGTGTGCTGCGCTCCAGGGCGAGGTAGCCGAGGCCCAGGTCGATGAGGGTGGTGATTCGTTCCAGCAGCTCGGCGGCGATGCGCTGGGCGGCCAGGCGTTTCTCCAGGGAGAGGTTGGGCGTGTGGCGGGCGTCGGGCCCGCCCGCATGGGGATTATCGCCCCTGGCGGCGCGTTGCTCACGGGCCTCTCGGGTTTGCTGGTGGCTGAGGACATCCCCTGTTTCTTCGGCCTGTGCAAGGTAGTTGGGCGCCAGGACACGCTTGAGCACCTCGGCCAGTTCAAGCAACGGCAGGTGCGACAGCTCGGCGATGTCCAGGCCGGCAAAGGTCACGGTCAGCGCCTGGCGTTTGAGGCGCTTGCCCTCGCACACCGGGCAGGGGCTGGCGCGCATGTATTGCGCCACGCGTTTGCGCATCTGCGCGCTTTGCGAATGCATGAATGTGTGCAGCAGGTAGCGTCGGGCGCCGCTGAACGTGCCCTGGTAACTCGGTTCGAGCTTGCGTTTGAGAGCGGCGCGGGTCTGGGCCGGCGTCAGTCCCGCGTAGACGGGAACGGTCGGGGTTTCTTCGGTGAAGAGAATCCAGTCCCTTTGCTTTTTCGGCAGGTCGCGCCAGGGGATGTCGACGTCATAGCCCAGGGTCACCAGGATGTCCCGCAGGTTCTGGCCCTGCCAAGCCATGGGCCAGGCGGCTAGGGCGCGCTCGCGGATGGTCAGCGACGGGTCCGGCACCATGGACGCTTCGGTCACCTCATAGACCCGGCCCAGGCCATGGCATTGCTGGCAGGCACCCTGTGGCGTGTTGGGCGAGAAGTCTTCGGCATAGAGCATCGGTTGGTCGGCCGGGTAGCTGCCGGCGCGGGAGTAGAGCATGCGAATCAAGCTCGACAGGGTGGTGACGCTGCCCACCGATGAGCGTGCGCTGGGTGTGCCGCGCTGTTGCTGCAAGGCGACTGCCGGCGGCAGGCCCTCGATGCTGTCCACGTCCGGCACGCCGACCTGGTCGATCAGGCGCCGCGCATAGGGTGCGACGGACTCGAAGTAGCGACGCTGGGCTTCGGCGTAGAGCGTGGAGAAGGCCAGCGACGACTTGCCGGAGCCTGACACACCGGTAAACACCACCAGCGCATCGCGGGGGATGTCCACGTCGACGTTCTTGAGGTTGTGTTCGCGGGCACCACGCACCCGGACGAAACCGGTGCCTTGCGGCAGGTCGGCGGTTGAAGCAGGGGCGGAGCGTGGCGGCATCGGGCATTCCTTGTGGACGTTGGTGTAATGCATCGGGGCATTATGGCAATGGAGAATGGACTGGATCACAGCGCTGACAATTATGCGACCGGGTTCAACCGTTCGCGTGCGATAAAAATTTACTCTGGGTAAAAGAGCACCTGTTCACGGATACGGGCTTAAGTTTTTCCAAGTTGATTTCAATCAAGGGCCCAGCAGAGTGCCGGCCCCTACCATGAGCGCCAAGATCCTGTCTTTAAGCCCTGGCGTCCATGACCCCTCCCTTTGTGATGCTGCACCTATCCCGCTTCTGGCCCCTTGGGCTGTTCGTTCTCCTGCTGTTGTTCACGGGCTTGGCCCAGGCCAGGGACTACGGTGACATCCAACAACAGCGCATCCATCACGTCCTGAACCAGACCGACGCGATCTCCGAGCCCGATGGGCCCTTCAAGGTTCGCAAGCTGTCCATCGCAGGCAAGGTCGTCGGCTATGTGTTCCAGAGCCTGGACGTGGTGGACATTCCCGCTTATTCAGGCAAGCCGATCAACGTCCAGGTCATTCTCGATCCTGCCGGGGTGATCCTCGATGCCTATGTGCTCGAACACCATGAGCCGATTCTGCTGATCGGCATCGCCGAAGAAAAACTCCACGCGTTCAGCGCACGCTACAGCGGCATCAAGGTCAATCAGCGAGTGGTGGTGGGGCATTCCAGCGACCCGAATGCCGTGACCGTGGATGCCATCGCCGGGGCTACCGTGACGGCGATGGTGGTCAACGAGGTCATCATGCGTGCCGCCCACGATGTCGCGGTGTCCCTGGGCCTGGTCAAGGGCGATGCGGGGTTGGCCGTGGCGCCAGCGCGTGTGCGTGAGGACATCTACCAGCCCGCCGACTGGAAGACTCTGACCGGCAACGGCGCTATCCGCCGTCTGCTCCTGACCCGTGGCCAGGTCGACGCGTCCTTCAAGGGCACCGAGGCCGAACAGGTCGAAACCGCCAGCGGCGAGCAGGTGAACGACACCTTCATCGACCTCTATGCCACCCACCTTAATCCGCCCACCATCGGCCGCAACCTGCTGGGTGAGGCGCAATACCACACACTGATGGCCGAGCTCAAGCCGGGCGAGCAGGCCATCGCGGTGATGGGCAGCGGTCGTTATTCCTTCAAGGGCTCGGGATACGTGCGTGGCGGCATCTTCGACCGGGTGCAGTTGCGTCAGTCCGGCGACACCATCAGCTTTCGCGACCTGGATTTTCAGCGCCTGAATGATGTGGCCCTCGACGACATGCCGGACTTCGATGAAATGGCGATTTTCATCATCCGCGCCTCCCACCGTTTCGACCCCGGTTCGCCCTGGAACCTGGAGCTGCTGGTGCGCCGTCAGACCGGACCGGTCAGCGGCACCTTCAGCAGCTTCGAGCTGGCCTATCAGTTGCCGGAGCCCTACCTGGAGCGGCCATTGCCGACCGCCGAGCAACTGGCGGCGGCCGAAGAAGCCAGCCGGCCGATGTGGCTGACGCTCTGGTATCAGAAGAGTGTCGAAATCAGCGTGCTTGGGGCCGCGTTGCTGGTGCTGACGGCGATCCTGTTTTTCCAGGACTCACTGGCCCGGCGGCCGACGCTGTTGCATTGGCTGCGCCGCGGTTACCTGGTCTTCACCGTGGTGTTTCTCGGCGGCTACGCCTTGGCCCAGTTGTCGGTGGTCAACGTGCTGACCTTCGTCCACGCCTTGTTCGAAGGCTTTCGCTGGGAGCTGTTCCTCACCGATCCACTGATCTTCATCCTCTGGGTGTTCACCGCTGGCAGCATCCTGCTGTGGGGGCGCGGGGTGTTCTGCGGCTGGCTGTGTCCGTTCGGCGCGTTGCAGGAGTTGATCAACGAACTGGCGCGCAAGCTCAAGGTGCCCCAATACGAGTTGCCGTTCGCCGTGCATGAGCGGCTCTGGGCGATCAAATACATCATTTTGCTGGTGCTGTTCGGCGTCTCGCTGGAGTCGATGGCCACCGCCGAACGGCTGGCCGAAGTGGAACCCTTCAAGACCGCCATCACCCTCAGGTTCGACCGCCAGTGGTGGTTCGTGGCCTACGCCGTGGGCCTGCTGGTGATCAACCTGTTTACCCGCAAGGTCTATTGCCGCTACGTCTGCCCGCTGGGCGCGGCCCTGGCGATGCCGACCCGGCTGCGGCTGTTCGATTGGCTCAAGCGCCGCAAGGAATGTGGCAACCCCTGCCAACTGTGCGCCAAGGAATGCGAGATCCAGGCGATTCATCCCGATGGCCGGATCAATGCCAACGAATGCCATTACTGCCTCGACTGCCAGATGACCTGGCACAACGAAAACAAATGCCCGCCGCTGATCAACAAGCGCAAGAAGCGCGGCAAGGCGACCGCGACCGATCCGCAACTGATTCCCGTGGTGCAGGTGAACCCGGCGCCTTGAGGCACCCCAATGGCCTGTCCCTTGACCGTTTCATTCTTCATGGAGCACACAGCATGAGCGATAAAGAAAACCAAACCCCAGGCTCGGTGGAAGAACCCAGGGGTGTCAGCCGGCGCAGCTTTCTCGGCACCGGCGCGGTAACGGGTGCGGTACTGGCCGGCGCGACGGCGCTGGGGGCCGGGACGTTCACCCGTGAGTCCTGGGCGGCGGCGGCCAAGGAGGCCAAGTCCAAGGTCCACGTCGGGCCTGGGGAGCTGGACGAATACTACGGTTTCTGGAGCGGCGGCCATCAGGGCGAGGTGCGGGTGCTGGGGGTGCCGTCGATGCGTGAGCTGATGCGCATCCCGGTGTTCAACGTCGACTCGGCCACCGGTTGGGGCCTGACCAACGAAAGCAAGCGCATTCTGGGCGACAGCGCCAAGTACCAGAACGGCGATTGCCACCACCCGCACATCTCCATGACCGACGGCAAGTACGACGGCAAATACCTGTTCATCAACGACAAGGCCAACTCTCGGGTCGCGCGCATTCGCCTGGACATCATGAAGTGCGACAAGATCCTCACCGTGCCCAACGTGCAAGCCATCCACGGCTTGCGCCTGCAAAAGGTGCCGTACACCAAGTACGTGTTCGCCAACGCTGAGTTCGTGATCCCGCACCCCAACGACGGCCATACCTTCGACCTGCAGGACAAAAACAGCTTCACGATGTTCAACGCCATCGATGCCGAGAAAATGGAAATGGCGTTCCAGGTGATCGTCGACGGCAACCTGGACAACTCCGACGCTGACTACACCGGCAAATACGCCGCCAGCACCTGCTACAACTCCGAGAAGGCCTACGACCTGGGCGGCATGATGCGCAACGAGCGCGACTGGGTGGTGGTGTTCAACATCCCGCGTATCGAGGCGGCGATCAAGGCCGGCAAGTTCATCAACCTGGACGGCTCCAAGGTGCCGGTGGTCGATGGCCGCAAGACCGATGGCAAGGACTCCGAATTCACCCGCTACATTCCCGTGCCGAAGAACCCCCACGGGCTCAATACTTCGTCGGACGGCAAATACTTCATCGCCAACGGCAAGCTGTCGCCCACGGTCTCGATGATCGCCATCGATCGCCTGGACGATTTGTTCGCCGACCGCTTCAAGGACCCACGCGAAGTGATCGTCGCCGAGCCGGAACTGGGGCTTGGGCCGCTGCACACCACGTTCGACGGGCGCGGCAATGCCTATACGACCTTGTTCATCGACAGCCAGGTGGTGAAGTGGAACATGGACGAGGCCATCCGTGCCTACAAGGGTGAGAAGGTCAACTACATCAAGCAGAAGCTCGACGTCCAGTACCAGCCCGGCCACAACCATGCGTCCCTCACCGAAACCAGCGAGGCGGACGGCAAGTGGCTGGTGGTGTTGTGCAAATTCTCCAAGGACCGCTTCCTGCCCACCGGCCCATTGCACCCGGAGAACGATCAGTTGATCGACATTTCCGGTGAAGAAATGAAGCTGGTGCACGACGGCCCGGCGTTCGCCGAACCCCATGACTGCATTCTCGCCCGGCGCGACCAGATCAAGACCCAGAAAATCTGGAACCGCAACGATCCGTTCTTCGCCGGCACCGTGGAGCTGGCGAAGAAGGACGGCATCAACCTGGAAACCGACAACAAGGTCATCCGCGACGGCAACAAGGTGCGGGTGTACATGACGTCGATGGCGCCGGCCTATGGCCTGACGGAGTTCACCGTCAAGCAAGGCAACGAGGTGACGGTGACCATCACCAACATCGACCAGATCGAAGACGTGTCCCACGGCTTTGTCATGACCAACCACGGCGCGAGCATGGAGATCAGCCCGCAACAGACCTCATCGATCACCTTCATCGCTGATAAGGCCGGTTTGCACTGGTACTACTGCAGCTGGTTCTGCCACGCCCTGCACATGGAAATGGTCGGACGCATGCTGGTTGAAAAGGCCTGAGTCATTCATTAGGGAGACAGGCGCAATGACCGGGAATATGCAGCATCCAAACGTTCGTCGATCGGTCATTGCCCTGGTGTTCTGCCTGCTGTCGGGCGGCGCGCTCGGCGCGCCGCAGCCGATCACCGATTTGCCTTTGCAGGCCGAGGGCGACCAGCAATGGCGCCTGCCTGCGGGCCAGTACCGGGGCTCGTTCAGCATCGACCAGCCCATGACCCTTACCTGTGCGCCGGATGCGGTATTCCAGGGCCAGGGCGAGGGCAATGGCGTGATCATTCGCGCCCCGAACGTGCGGATCCAGGGCTGTACGTTCCTGGATTGGGGCCACGACCTGACGGCCATGAATGCCGCCGTGTTCATCCAACCGGTCGCCCAAGGGGCTGTGGTGCGTGGCAACCGGATGCAGGGCCAGGGCTTCGGTATCTGGGTCGATGGCACACGGGACGTCAGCCTGATCGACAACCGTATCCAGGGCGACCCCAGCCTGCGCTCCCAGGACCGTGGCAATGGCATCCATTTGTATGCCGTACACGGCGCCCGGGTCATCGGTAACCAGGTGCGCGAAACCCGCGACGGCATCTACATCGACACCTCCAGCGGCAACCTGCTCCAGGGCAATGTCCTGGAGGACCTGCGCTACGGCGTGCATTACATGTTCGCCAACGATAACCGCCTGCTGGATAACGTCACCCGGCGTACCCGCACCGGTTATGCCTTGATGCAAAGCCGCCAGTTGACGGTCATCGGCAATCGCTCCGAACAGGATCAGAACTACGGGATCCTGATGAACTACATCACCTATTCGACCCTGCGCGACAACTTCGTCACCGATGTGCGCGACGGGTCCACCGGCGACACCATGATCACCGGCGCCGAGGGCAAGGCCCTGTTCATCTACAACTCATTGTTCAACCGCATCGAAGGCAACCATTTCGAGCGCAGCGCCGTGGGTATTCACCTGACGGCTGGCTCGGAGGATAACCGCATCGCCGGCAATGCCTTCGTCCATAACCAGCGCCAGGTCAAATACGTTGCCACGCGGTTGCAGGAATGGTCGGTGGACGGGCGCGGCAATTACTGGAGCGACTACCTGGGCTGGGATCGCAACGGCAACGGCTTGGGCGATGTCGCCTATGAACCCAACGACAACGTCGATCGCCTGCTGTGGCTGTATCCCCAGGTGCGCTTGTTGATGAACAGCCCGGGGATCGAACTGCTGCGTTGGGTGCAGCGAGCCTTCCCGGTGATGAAATCCCCCGGGGTGATGGACAGTCATCCGCTGATGGAAACGCCTGTCCAACCCCCGCCACGCAACAGTGCCCAGGAGGACGCGTCTTGAACGTCGTCGAGATCGAAGGCGTCAGCCAGTACTATGGCGATGTCGCTGTGCTGCGCGGGCTGGACTTGAATCTGGCCCAGGGCGAAGTGCTCGGCCTGTTCGGGCATAACGGTGCGGGCAAGACCACCACGATGAAGCTGATCCTCGGTTTGCTGCGGGCCAGCGAGGGGCAGGTGCGTGTCTTCGGCCGCGCGCCCAGTGACCCGAGCGTGCGGCAGATGCTCGGTTATCTGCCCGAGAACGTGATGTTCTATCCGCAGCTGAGCGGACTGGAAACCTTGCGCCATTTTGCCCGGCTCAAAGGTGCTGCACCGGAGCAAGTGCAGCGTTTGCTGGAAGAGGTCGGGCTGGCGGGTGCCGCGACACGGCGCGTGAAGACGTATTCCAAGGGCATGCGCCAGCGTCTCGGTCTGGCCCAGGCGCTGCTCGGCCAACCGCGCCTGTTATTGCTGGATGAGCCGACCGTGGGCCTGGACCCCATCGCCACCCAGGACCTCTATCAGTTGCTCGACCGCCTGCGTTGGCAGGGCACCAGCATCATTCTCTGTTCTCACGTCTTGCCTGGCGTGGAAGCTCACATCAACCGCGCCGCGATTCTCACCCGGGGGCGCCTGTTGGCCCTGGGCAGCCTGGCCCGGCTGCGCGAGGACGCCGGGTTGCCGACGCTGATCCGCGCCTCGGGCCTGTCGCGGGCCGACTGGCTTCGCCAGCATTGGCGCAGTGAAGGGCACGCCACCCAAGGTTGGGGCGCCGAGGGGGTGCAAGTGTCCGCGCCGGATGGCAGCAAGCTTAAATTGCTGCGCCAGTTACTGGCCCAGGATGACCCGTCGGATGTCGAGATCAAGCCGCCGTCGCTGGAGGATTTGTACCGTCATTACATGGTCCGTGCCGCGGCCGAGGAGACCAGCCTATGAATCCGGTCTGGAACATGGCCCGCAAGGAATTCAGCGATGGCCTGCGCAATCGCTGGTTGTTGGCGATCAGCCTGTTGTTCGCGGTGCTGGCGATCGGCATCGCCTGGCTCGGCGCGGCGGCGTCCGGTCAACTGGGGTTCACCTCGGTGCCAGCCACGGTGGCGAGCCTGTCCAGCCTGGCGACCTTCCTGATGCCGCTGATTGCCTTGCTGCTGGCCTATGACGCGATTGTCGGCGAGGACGAGAGCGGCACCTTGTTGCTGTTGCTGACCTACCCGTTGGGCCGCGGCCAATTGCTGCTGGGCAAGTTTGTCGGGCACGGCTTGATCCTGGCCCTGGCCACTTTCATCGGTTTTGGCTGCGCGATGCTTGCCATCGCTCTGTGGGTGGACGATGTCCAGTTGAGCCTGCTGCTCTGGGCCTTCGGTCGGTTCATGGTATCGAGCACGCTGCTGGGCTGGGTGTTCCTCGGGCTGGCCTATGTGCTGAGCAGCTTGTCGGCAGAGAAATCCACCGCGGCCGGATTGGCGCTGGGGGGGTGGTTTTTCTTCGTGTTGGTGTTCGACCTGGCCTTGCTGGCGTTGCTGGTGCTGAGCGAGGGGCGCTTCAGCCCGGAACTGTTGCCCTGGCTGCTGCTGTTCAACCCTACTGACGTGTATCGGCTGATCAACCTGTCCGGATTCGATGCGGCGTCCAGCGGCGCCGCGGTGCTGACCTTGGGCAGCGACCTGCCGGTGTCGGCGCCTTTGCTCTGGCTGTGCCTGGGCCTGTGGATGGCGGTGCCGTTGTGGCTGGCCTATCGGCTGTTCAATCGCCGGTGCCCGTGAATTTCAATCTTGATAAGGGAGCATGCAACGATGAACAAGGTGTACCTCAAGGGGGGCCGCCTCTTGGCCGGGGTGTTGGTGTGCCTGGCGCTGGCGCTGGCGGCGTGCGGCAAGGTCGAACCACCTGCGGCCAGCGAGGCGGCGCTGGCGTTTCATCCCAGTGACGAGTGCCATGTGTGCGGCATGGTCATCACTGACTTCCCCGGGCCCAAGGGCGCGGCGGTCGGGGCAGGGGGCGTGAAGAAATTCTGCTCGCCGGCGGAGATGCTGGGCTGGTGGTTGCAGCCGGAAAACCATCGAGCCGATGTCAAGCTATATGTCCACGACATGGGCCGCAGCCATTGGGACACACCGGATGACGCCCACCTGATCGACGCCCGGACCGCCTACTTCGTCATCGGCAGCGGGCTTAAAGGCGCCATGGGCGTGGTATTGGCTTCGTTCTCCGATCCCCAGGCGGCAGAAAAACTGGCGAGCGATAGCGGCGGCCGGGTGCTGCGCCTGGAAGACATCGACCAGAAACTGTTGGGGCAGGTGAGCGCGATGGCGCCGATGAACCACTGATATTGCCCGCGTACCGAACCGCTCTATTGCCAGCACCGAACCGCTTTTTGTGGCGAGGGGATTTATCCCCGCTGGGGTGCGAAGCGCCCCTAAACCAAGCTGACTGGATCAACCTGGCACACCGCGCGGGCCGTTCTGGGGCTGCTTCGCAGCCCAGCGGGGATAAATCCCCTCGCCACAAAGGTATTTCATGTCAGGGAGGGCCATGCGCATCACCTTCTCATCCCATGGAAGCGTCCACCCGCTACCCAAGTAGCATTCGTCGACCCGCCGCGGCTTCGTACACTCAGGGCTCCTATCACGCACCCGTCGGAGGCGAAGATGCAGCAGGCCCAGAGCGAAGGTGTGGTGAGCGCCATGTCCCAGGCGACGGACGTCCAGCAGGTAGCCCAGGAGTTGGCGCGGCAGTTGTTGCACCCGCACCTGGGCTTCGTGCTGTTTTTCTGTTCCGCCGAATACGACCTGCCGGCCTTGGGCCAGGCGTTGTCCCAGAGTTTCGGCGGGATTCGCCTGGTGGGCTGTACCAGCGCCGGTGAAATCACCTCCCAGGGCTACGGCCGCAACTGTGTGACGGCGGTGGGGTTCGATCACCGGCACTTTTCCATCGCCGCCGAACTGATCGGCGAAATGGAGCACTTCAGCCTGATCGACGCCCAGCAAATGGTCGAGCGCCTGGCCAGCGGCTGTCGCAGCAACGCCCTGGCGCCGATCAAGGGCCACAGTTTCGCCTTGACCCTGCTCGATGGCTTGTCCAGCCGCGAGGAAATGGTGCTGGCGGCCTTGAGCGCCGCGCTGGGGGACATCCCCCATTTCGGCGGGTCGGCCGGCGATGACAACTACCTGACCCACACCCACGTGTATTTCGAAGGCCAGTTCCACAGTGGCGCGGCGGTGGTGGTGTTGATCAATACCTGGCTGGAATTCGAAGTCTTCACCACCCATCACATCCTGCCCCGGGAGGAGAAACTGGTGGTGACCGGCGCCGACAGCGCCTCGCGACGGGTCTACGAACTCAACGCCGAACCCGCCGCCGAAGAATACGCCCGGCACATCGGCGTGCCGGTGAGCGCCCTCGACTATCGAGTATTCGCCGCTCATCCACTGGCGGTGCGCATCAACGACCAGTACTACGTGCGGGCCATTCAGCAGGTGCACTCGGACCTGAGCCTGAGTTTCTACTGTGCGGTGGAGAACGGCATCGTTCTCACTGCGATGACCCCCGGGCCCTTGCTGCACAACCTGCAAACGCTGTTCGACGGTTTGCAGGCACGCCTCGGCGATTTGCTGCTGACCATCGGCTGCGATTGCTTTCTCCGACGCCTGGAGCTGGAAGATCGCGGCGGCCTGGAGCAGATCGGCCAGTTCCTGCGCGAACAACGGGTGATGGGGTTCAACACCTATGGAGAACAGTTCAATGGCATGCACATCAACCAGACGTTCACCGGAGTTGCCATTGCCCGCCATCGCGTCCCCGGCCATCGTTGAGCTGCAGGCCCAGCTCGCTGCCCTGCAGCATGAAAATCGCAAGTTGCGGCGCATCAACGAGGCGCTGATCGAACGGGTGGAGTCCGGCGTAACCCGGGGCAACGACCCGTATGCGGCGTTCCAGCACTCGGTGGTGCTGGCCGAGCAGGTTCGCGAGCGCACCGATGCGTTGAACCAGGCCATGGCTGAACTCAAGGCCGGCAATCACTTGCTGGGCGAGGCGCGGCTGCGGGCGGAAACCGCCCACCGGCACCTGATCGACGCCATCGAAAGCATCTCCGATGCGTTTGTGCTGTTCGACGAGCAGCAGCGCATTGTTCTGTTCAACAGCCGCTTCAAGGCCTTCTGGGCCAACAGCCGGGTGCGCATCATCGCCGGCATGCGTCTTTCCGAGGTCAAACGCTTGATGACCGCCAACGGGCTGTTCAGCGAAGAACCCCGGGGCCAGGCCGACGAGCACGTGCTGTATCGGTTGCAGAACGGGCGCTGGTTGCAAGTCAGCGAGCGGCCGACCCAGGAGGGCGGCCGGGTAATTCTGTTTACCGACATCACCGACGTCAAACTCAGCGAAACCGTACGCCGCGAGCAGGCCATCGCGCAGAAATCCCACCTGTTGCAGCGGGCGGTGGACAACCTGTCCCAGGGTGTGGCGATGGTCAACGCCCAAGGCGTGCTGGAGCTGTGGAACCGACGTTTCCTCGAACTCAGTGGCCTGGCACCGGTAGCGGCCCACCGGCCGTTCAATGAAGTGATTGCCGACAGTGAACTGCAACTGCTGACCCCGGCCAGTCGCGACAGCAACGGCCGGCTGATCCACGAATCCGAGCAGCGCCTGTCCGATGGCCGGGTCCTGGAGATCCGTACACATCCATTGCCCACTGGCGGCTACGTCAACACCTTCACCGACATCACCGAACGCTACCAGCACGCCGAGGCGCTGAGCGAAAGCGAACGCTGGATTCGCCTGATCACCGACCATGTTCCGGCGCTGATCGCCTACCTCAACGCCGACCTGGTCTACGAATTCACCAACAAGGTCTACGAGCAATGGTATTGCTGGCCCCGTGGCGTGATGCTCGGCCAGAGCCTGCGCGAAGCCCATAGCGAGCAGCATTACCAGCGCCTGGAAGCCTACGTGGCGCGGGCGTTGGCGGGTGAGAGCGTCACCTTCGAATTCGCCGAGACCAACATCAACAACCAGGAACGCTACATGCTGCGCTCCTATGTACCCAACCGCCTGGCCAACGGCGAAGTGGTGGGGATTTTCGTGCTGATCCGCGACATCACCGAACGCCGACGCACCGCTGAAGCGCTGCACCAGGCCTACCAGAACCTGGAACAGCGGGTCCAGGAGCGCACGGCCGAACTGACCACCCTCAACGAGCAGTTGCTGCGCGAGATCGACGAGCGCAGCCGGGTGGAGTTGCGTCTGCGGGAGGCCAAGCGCGAGGCCGAGCAGGCCAACCTGTCGAAGACCAAATTTCTCGCAGCGGTCAGCCATGACCTGCTGCAACCACTCAACGCCGCCCGGCTGTTCACCAGTGCCTTGCTTGAGCGCCGCGAGCCGGTCGCCAACGCGCAACTGGTGCGCAACGTCAGCAATTCGCTGCAGGACGTGGAGAACCTGCTGGGCACCCTGGTGGACATCTCCAAGTTGGACGCCGGGGTGATCAAGGCCGATGTCGCGCCGTTCGGCCTCAGCGAGCTGCTCGACAACCTGGCCGCCGAATACGCCCAGATCGCCCGCAGCGAAGGGCTGGCGCTGCACTTTGTCGGTTGTTCGGTGCTGGTGCGCAGCGACATGCAATTGCTCGCGCGAATCCTGCGCAATCTGCTGAGCAACGCTATTCGCTACACCCCCAGCGGCCGGGTGGTGCTGGGCTGCCGGCGACACCGTCAGCGCGTGTCGATCCAGGTCTGGGACAGCGGCATCGGCATTGCCGAGAACCGCCTGGAGGAAATATTCCAGGAGTTCAAACGCGGCGACGTGCAACGCCCGAACCAGGACCGTGGGTTGGGCCTGGGCCTGGCGATTGTCGAAAAAATCGCCGGGATCCTCGGGCATCGGATCCAGGTGCGCTCCTGGCCGGGCAAGGGCTCGATGTTCTCTATCGACGTGCCGCTGAGCGCCACCGCGCCCAAACCGCTGCCGTGCCTGGACATGAGCGAACCGATGCTCGAACGCCTGCGTGGGGCGCGGGTCTGGGTGCTGGATAACGATGCGGCGATCTGCGCTGGCATGCGTACTTTGCTGGAGGGCTGGGGTTGCCAGGTGGTGACGGCGTTGTCGGAGCAGGACCTGGCCCGCCAGGTGGACAACTACCACGCCGAGGCCGACCTGCTGATCGCCGATTATCACCTGGACAACGATCAGAACGGCGTCGATGCGGTGGCCCGGATCAACGCCCGCCGGGCCTCACCGATCCCGGCCATGATGATCACCGCCAACTACAGCAACGAGCTCAAGCAGCAGATCCGCGAACGCGGGCACACCCTGATGCACAAGCCGGTGCGGCCGATGAAGCTCAAGATTGCGATGAGTCATTTGTTGGGCCAGACCAAGAGCCATTGACCCCGACCCATTTTGTGGCGAGGGAGCTTGCTCCCGCTGGGGCGCGAAGCGACCCCAAACCCAGGCACCTCGGTGTATCCGGTTTACTCAGTTAGCAGGATGGGGCTGCTTCGCAGCCCAGCGGGAGCAAGCTCCCTCGCCACAGAGTTGTTCACCCTGTCCCTGTAGCGTTCAGCCGTTCAACGCCGCAGGTAAGCCCCGAAATCAATATCCCCGGCACTGAGAATCGCCTGCACCCGGTTGTGCACATTGAGTTTGCGCAGGATCGCCGAGACGTGGGCCTTGACCGTGGTTTCGGCGATGTCCAGGGTGTAGGCGATCTGCTTGTTCGACTCGCCCTTGGTCATGCGTTCGAGCACCAGCAGTTGCTTGCGGGTCAAGGCCTGGAGCAGCTCCGGCGGGAAGCTCGGGTTTTCGTTCAGGCGCCGGCCCATCGGGCTTTTTTGCGTGCGAATGATGTCGGGCGGCAGATACACGTTGCCGTTGAGGATCTGCTCGATGGCGTCGGTCATCTGCGAGCGTGGCGAGGATTTGGTGATGAAACCCACCGCGCCATAGGTGATCGCCTGCAGCACCACTTGCTTGTCCTGCTCGGCGGAGACAATCACCACGGGGATGGTCGGTGCCTCGTTGCGCAGGTTGATCAGGCCATTGAGCCCGTGCATGCCGGGCATGTTCAGGTCCAGCAGGATCAGGTCCAGGTCGTCATGCTCGGCGGTCAAGGCCAGGGCACTGTCCAGGTCGGCGGTCTCCATGACCTCGCTGCCAGGAAAACCGTCGCTGATGACGTTGTGGATGGCTTCGCGAAACAGTGGGTGATCGTCGGCTATCAGGATTTTGTACATGGCCATTCACCTCGTTATTGTCGTGTAGGGCAGGGCAGTTGCACGCACTTCTTGCAAGATCAGGGAAAGGGTTCGGGCCGGGCCGCTTGCAGGGGCAGGTTGGCCGCCTCCCAGGCATCGAGGCCATCGCGATACCAGTACACATGGTTATAGCCCATGGCGGCGGCGCGTTTTACCGCGTTCCAGCTCAGCCAGCAATCGGCGCGGCAATAAAAGACCAGCGGTAGATCCAGCCGGCCGCCGGTGGCAGCGTGCAGGTGACGGCTGAAATAGTCCTGCCAGCTTGGGTCGAGATCGCCGTCACCGGTATTGGCCAGCCACAGGCTGCCGGGGAGGTTGGCATGGGGTTCGTTGTCGATGAAACGCCCCTGGAGCCACGGCCGACGATAAACGTCGATCAGCACCGGAGGCTGGGCTTGACCGAGCAGACGTTGCAGGGCCTGGGTGTCGAGGGTCTGGGCGCCGTCGACGGTGGCGGGCGTCGGGCTGCGGTATTGGGCGATGCGATAGCCCTGTGCTGAAAACAGCGTGGTATCGGCCTGCGCGACATTCAGCGCCAGGCCCAGCAATAGGATTGCCAGTAAACGGGGCATAGGATTTATCCTTTTTGTTATGCGCCCATTACATGCCAGGGTCGAGGTCTTGTGAATGCGACCATAGACAGGAAAACCAGTACTAAAGTAGTAATTTGAGTGCTAAAGACCCGCGTGACATGGAGAACATGCACCGAACCCTGTGGGAGCAAAGCTTGCTCGCGATAACGGTGTGCCAGGCAGCATCAATTCTGGATAAACCGCCGCCATCGCGAGCAAGCTTTGCTCCCACAGATTGTCTGTGCAATGAGGCGTTAGCTACCTGCCTTGCGCAACGCCGCATGCTGCGGATTGAACGTCCACACCGCCAACAGCGCGAACACCAGGGTCAACCCCGCGCACACCGTCATCGCCAGCAGGTTGAACTGCTCGTACAGCGCAAAACGCACCAACTCCACACCATGGGTGAACGGGCTGACCGCGCAGAGCCAGTACAGCCAAGGGCTGGCTTCCTGCATTTTCCACAGTGGGTACAGCGCCGAAGACAGGAAGAACATCGGGAAGATCACGAAATTCATTACGCCGGCGAAGTTCTCCAGTTGCCGGATGGCATTGGACAACAACAGGCCCAGGGCGCTGAGCATCAGGGCCACCAGCAGCAAGGCCGGCAGGGCCAGCAGCAGACCAAGAGTCGGTGGCTGGATGCCGTACAGCCAGGCGATGGCGAGAAAGGCATAGACCTGCAACAGCGAGATCAGCGAGGTCGCCAGCAACTTGCTCGCCAGCAGGAACGCCCGGGGCAGGGGGCTGGTGAGCAATACGCGCATGCTGCCCATTTCCCGGTCGTAGACCATCGACAGCGAGCCCTGCATGCCGTTGAACAACAGGATCATGCAGGCCAGCCCGGGCACGATGTACACCTCATAGGGGATGTAGGTGTCGTAGGGCGCGATGATGGCGATGCCCAGTGCCGCGCGAAAACCGGCGGCGAACACCAGCAGCCACAGCAGGGGCCGGACCAGTGCGCTGAGCAACCGTGTGCGTTGCAGCACGAAGCGCAGCCATTCGCGCGTTACGATACCGCTGAAACAATGCCAGTACGCGTTCATGGCCGGGCTCCCGAGGTGGTCAAGCGGGTGAAGGCCGAGCCGAGGCTGCCGCCGTGTTCCAGGCTCACCGCGTCGGCCTGTCCGCTGGCAACCAGGCGGCCCTGATGCACGATCAACAGGTCGTCGCTGGGCTGCACTTCGTCCAGCAGGTGAGTGGTCCAGAGCACGCTGATGCCTTGCTCGCTGCACAGTTGCCGGATGTGCAGGCCCAGGGCGAGGCGGCTGGCCGGATCAAGGCCGACGCTGGGTTCGTCGAGCAGCAATAGGCGTGGTTCGTGGAGCAGCGCGCGGGCGATCTCAACCCGGCGTCGATGGCCACCGTTGAGGTCGCGCACCCGTTCATGGCGCCGCTCGGTCAGGTGCTGGCGGGTCAGTTCGGCGTCGATGCGGGCGCTGCCCTGGCGCCGCGAAAATCCGTGCAACGCCAGGTGATAGCGCAGGTTCTGTTCAATGCTCAGGTCCAGGTCCAGGGTGCTCTGTTGGAACACCACGCCCAATTGGCGCAAGGCCGGTCTTGGTGATTTCTGCAGGGAATGACCACCGATGCGGATCTCGCCACGTTGCAGGTCGTACAGGCGTGTGAGCAGGGCGATCAGCGTCGACTTGCCGGCGCCGTTGGGTCCCAGCAGCGCGGCGAAACGTCCGGCCGGCAAGCTGAAACTCATCTGCTTGAGGGCTTCGCGCGCGCCATAGGCAAAGCTCAGGTCGCTGACCTCCAGGGCGTTCATGGCGTGACCACCACGCCCCAAGGGTAGCGTCCGACTTTCACCGACTTCAGGACCTTATGGCTGTCTACATCGATCACTGAGACATCGCCGCTGACACCGTTGGTCGCCAGCAGCTGCTTCTGGTCCGGGGTGAACGCCAGTTGCCAGACCCGTCGGCCCACCAGCAGGTAATCCAGCACTTCGAATGTCTTGGCGTCGATCACCGCCACATGGTTGGCCGGGCCCAGGGCGACGAACGCCAGCTTGCCGTCGGCACTGAGCTTGATGCCCACCGGTTGGACCTTGTCCGGGTGCACGCCCTTGATCTGGAACGTCAGGGTCTTGAGGATCTTGCGCGTCGCCACGTCGAGTACGGTCAACGTGCCGCCGATCTCCGCCGAGGCCCAGAGCTGTGTACCGTCGCGATTGAACTCGACGAAACGTGGCCGCTGGTCCACCAGGGTGTTGTCGGCCAGGGTCTGGGTGCTGGTGTCGATCCAGTGCAGCATGTTCGTGGTTTCACTGGTGTTGACCGCCCACTTGCCGTCGGGGCTGACGGCCATGCCTTCGGGCTCGACACCCACGCCGATCTGGCCCAGTACTTCGGAGGTCTGGGTGTCGATCACTGTGACCAGGGCATCGTCTTCGTTGGAGACATACAGCCAGCGGTCGTTGGGGTGCAGGGCGAACTGCTCGGGGTCCTTGCCGGAGGGCAGTTCCTTGATGATCTTGCGGGTGGCGACGTCCATCACCTGGACCCGGTCCGAGTCGCTGGCGCAGATGTACAGCAGGCGATTGTCGTGGGACAGCAGCAGGCCTCGGGGGCGTTGGCCCACCGGCAGGGTCTCGATGACTTCCAGGCTCTGCATGTCGATCAGGCTCAGGCTGTTGTCTTTCTCGTTGGAGACCCAGGCGATGCTGGCGGCGGCGCAGGGGCCAGCGGCGAGCAACGCCGCGCCCAGGGCGAGGGCTTTGCATAACCGGGTCGGGCAGAGCCGGGCCGGGTAAATCAGGGAGCGGCGCATGGCGGTTTTCCTTATTGTTGTTATCGATCAGGGGTAACGGCAGCTCACTTCGGGCTGGTCATAGCCCAGGCTGTCCATTTCATTGGAAGGGTGCAGAAAACCGTCCTGGGGCGAGGTGCTCACCAGCGCCCGGGGTTGGACCAGGGGAATCGGTTGGCGCAACTGGCCGTTCCAGGGCCGGTAGCTGAGCTTGCGACCCTTGAACCCGTCCAGGGGCAACTGGTCGCTGAGGGCCAGTTGGTGGATGGCGAGTGGGTCGTCCTGACGCAACTTGCTCACGGCGCTGGCGATGCTGCGCACGGCGATCCAGGCGGCGAAGTCGCGGTCGTTCATCCAGCGTCCGGCCAGGGCTTCGAAGCGTTTTTGCAGTTGCGCCGCGCCGTAGGTTTCCACGGTCTTGTGCCAACCGGTGGGGGTCAGCCCTTGGGTGCCGGCTACCGGGCGTGGGTACCAGGTCTGGTAGGGCAGGTATTCACCGAAATCACCGCGCTCGTCGGCCACCAGCACCACGTCGTACTCGGCGGTCTGGGTAAACAGCGGCATGTCGGCCTGGGCGCTGCGGCGCTGGTCGTTGTCGAACTGCCAGGCCTTCTCGGCGACGATCTTCATGCCGAAGCGTTTCATGGCCCGGCGCAATGCGGCGGCATAGGCCTGGTCCTCGGGCGTCTGGCCGACGATCAACAAGGCCCGTTGCCATTTGCGCACCACGCTGAACTGCACCAGGGCATCGGCGAGCATGGCGCGGTCGGGCAGGCTGTGCAGCACGTTGCCCAGGCAGTCGGTGGTGCGCAGGCTGTCGTCGGCGCTACCGGCGTTGAACAGCAGGCTGTCGGGCAGGGCGGCGCTGAGCTGGCGCAGGCTGGCGGCCGGTGCGTTGACCACGAACAACCGCAGGCCCTGGTCATGTTGGGCCCGGGCGGCCTGGAGCAGCGCTTCGGGCGTGTCGACGCTGGCGCTTTCCAGGCGGTAGTCGTGCTTGAGAAAACGCCCGGTGCTGTTGCTGTCGACGATAGCCAGTTCAGCGCCGCGCAACCCGGCATCGGCCGGTTCGGCAATGACGTTGGACAGCAACGGGCCCGGATCGGGACGATAACCCAGGTAGCCGATGCGCACTTGCAGCGGCGTGGCATCGTCCGCGTGAGCGGTTGCCGCTGCCAGCAGAGAAACCAGGGCGTAACTGACGAGCCGGCGCATGACGTCCTCCATTGCAGGTAGCGCCAGCATAGGAAGCCTGCGGCCATGGGGAAATATGCAGAAAGTACCGCCGGTGCAGTACCAAGGTAGTAACTCACCTTGGCGGCCGGGGTTTTAGCATGCAAGGCATCGTCATTGACCAGGAGGGGACAGACCATGCGGATTCTCAAAGCGCTGCTGCTGCCGTTTCTGCTGATTCTGAGTTTGATCGGGGTTGATCGTCCCAAAACCTGGAAACCTCCAAGCCCCTCTGTGGGAGCGAGCTTGCTCGCGATAGCGGTGGTTCAGTCAACTTCAGTACCGGATGTGCCGCCGTCATCGCGAGCAAGCTCGCTCCCACAGGGGGTGGGTGTCAATGTCAATTCAAGGTTGGAGCGCTAACCATGTCAGCCCTCTGGCGCATCAACCTCTGGGTTTGTGCCTTTTTCGCCCTGGTCAACCTGGCCTGTGCAGTCCTGTTGTTGCACCAGGCCACGGCCGATGTGAGACGAGAGCTGCAATCGGCCGAGTCGGTGGTGCATTACCTGCGTGAAACTGCCGAGCGCGATCCGGCCAGCCTTCAGCCGCGATTGACCGGCAGCCTGCGGCATGTGCGGGTCCGTTGGCTGGCCCCTGGGGAACTGTTCCCGGCGGATGAAGACGGGATGAAGGCCTGGCTCGGTCGCCGGTTACTGGATGACGGCCCTGCGGCCCAGGTAGTGGATTTGCCGGACGGTGGGCGGGCCTGGATTGCCGTTGACCCTCGCGATGAAATCGATGAGATTCTCGATTCCTTGGTGCAACTGTTGTACGTCTGCGCCTTGGCGCTGTCGCTCAGCCTGTTGGTGATTCGCTGGGGAGTACGCCGGGGCATGCGTTTGCTCGATGAGTTGCTGCATGCATTGCGTCAGGTGTCAGCCGGGAACCTGCAGGTGCGCCTGGGCACTGAGGGTGTCCCGGAGGCGCAGTATCTGGCGGGACATTTCAATCGCATGACCGCCGCCCTGGCCGAGGCCCAGGCCGATAACGCCCGGCTTACCCAGGCCTTGCTGGCCGTGCAGGAACAAGAGCGCACCCGGCTGGCCCAGACCCTGCACGACGATCTGGGCCAATACGTGGCCGGCATTCGTGCCCGCGCCTGCCTGCTGCGGTTGGTGATGGATCAACCGCCGGCGCTGGAGCAGACCGTCAGCCAACTCGAAGAGCATTGCGAGCATTTGCAATTGGGTTTCCGGGCACTGGTGCATGACTTGTACCCAGTGGTGTTGCAACACCTGCCGTTGTGCGAGGCCATCAGGCTGTTGGCCGGGCAATGGCAGGCCAACCAGGGCATCACCTGTCAGGTGTGGATCGACAAAACACTGCCGCCCTTGTCCGGTCCGGACAAGACCCACTTGTATCGCTTGTTGCAGGAAGCGTTGACCAACGTTGCCCGGCATGCCGGCGCCACGCAGGTGCGGATTCGCCTGCAACACCGCGCCGGGCACCTGCGGTTGCTGGTGCGCGACAACGGTTGCGGAGCGAGGCAACCATCGCGCGCCGGTGTTGGCTTGCACTCGATGTCCGAGCGGGCGCGCAGCCTGGGCGGTGAGCTGCGCATCATCAGCCAGCCTGGCGCCGGTTGGGCGCTGGCCTTGAATATTGCCCTGGAGGCGTGATGAACATTTTGTTGGTAGACGACCATGCGGTGGTTCGGCAGGGCTATGCCAGCCTTTTGCGGGTGTTGATGCCGGACCTGCAGGTCCGCGAAGCAGCCACCGGTGAGGAGGCGCTGAGCCAGGTGCAGGAGCAGGTGCCTCATCTGGTGATCATGGACTTCGGCCTGCCCGGTATCAGTGGCTTGGAAACCACCCGCCGGCTACGCCAGCGCCTGCCACAACTGCGGGTGTTGTTCTTCAGCATGCACGATGAATTGCCCTTGGTGCGCCAGGCATTGGACGCCGGCGCTGCGGGCTACCTGACCAAGAATTCGGCACCCCAGGTGCTTGTGGAGGCGGTGCGGCGAGTGTTGGCCGGGCATGTCTACATCGAGCAATCCCTGGCCACGCAACTGGCCTGCGCCAGCTCGCGCCAGGATGTCGACCCGCGCCTGCAATGCATGACCCAACGGGAGTTGGAGATCTTCGTCATGCTCGCCAAGGGCACCCCGGCCCGGACCATTGCCGAACAGCTGTGCATCAGCGCCAAGACCGTGTCCAACCACCTGACGCTGCTCAAGAGCAAGTTGCAGGTCAGCCCCCATGCTGAGCTGGTGCACCTGGGGATCGATATGGGGGTGGTGCGGGTGGCGGGGTGAAGATCTGATTTGAAATGCCGACCACTTGTGGCGAGGGAGCTTGCTCCCGCTGGGGGGCGAAGCGCCCCCAAAACCCAGCACCTCGGTGTGTCAGGCTCATTGAGTTGGCCCTATTGGGCTGCTCCGCATCCCAGCGGGAGCAAGCTCCCTCGCCACAGGGTTTTGTGTGATCCAGAGTCTTCACTGATCCCAGGACATCGGGCACCCGGTACAGCCCTGCATGTTCGCATCCTGGAAATTCCCGTAATGCTGGCGAGAACCGCTCAGGTTGGCCTGTTCCAGGTTGCTTTCGCCGAGCTTGGCTTCCTGCAGGTTGGCGTCGCGCAGGTCGGCGCCCTTGAGGTCTGCCTTGCTCAGCCAGGCCATTTCCAGGTCCGCCGCCTGCAGGTTCGCCTCGTGCAGACGGGCGCCGGACAAACGGGCGAATTGCAGGTAGGCCGCCGTCAGGTCGGCGCGCTGGAATTGCGCGCCCTGGGCGAACAGGCCCCAACCCTGGATTGCCTTGAGCGTGGCGCCGCTGAAGTCCGCCAGGCGCAGGTTGCTTTGTTGCAGGCTGGCACGGGTCAGGTTGGCGCCCTGTAGCTGGGCCTTCTCAAGGTTGGCCAGGTCCAGCCGCGCGTGCCGCAGGTCGGCATCGCGCAGATCGGCGCCGCTGAGGTTCATCTTGCGCAAGTCCTGGTTCGCCAGTTTTGCACCGCGCAGGTTGGCGCCGGGGCATTGGCTGGATTCGGCGATGAGGCAGCCGTTGATTGTCAGTGGGGTGTCGGGGTCATCGGCATGGGCAAAGGCGCCGATGAACAGAAGCAGCAATGGCAATGATTTCATGACATGAACTCAGGCAAGTGTGGGAGCGAGCTTGCTCGCGATGGCGGTGGTTCAGCCGGCATTCATGTTGACTGATACTGCGCTATCGCGAGCAAGCTCGCTCCCACAGGGGATGGGGTACAGGTCAGGGGTTATTTCTGCGCCGTTGCCTTATCCCAACTCGGAATCTTGAACACCCAGAACGACCCACCCTGGGCCACCGGCTTGGTCAGTTCGGCCATGTCGCCACCCCATAACGGTACGGCGCCGCCGTAGCCGACGGTCACGCCGATGAATTGCTCGCCGTCCTGCTCCCACGTGATGGGTGGGGAGACGATGCCGCTGCCGGTCTGGAATTTCCACAGCTCCTTGCCGGTTTTCGCATCGAACGCCTTGAAGAAACCGTCGCCGGTGCCGGTGAACACCAGGTTGCCCTTGGTCGCCAGCACACCGGCCCACAGTGGCAGCGGTTCCTTGTGCTCCCAGACCACCTTGCCGGTGGTGGGGTTCATCGCCCGCAGGCTGCCGACGTGATCGTCGTACATGCGCTTGATGCGAAAGCCCATGCCCAGGTAGGCCGAGCCTTTCTTGTAGTTCACTTCCTCGGTCCAGTATTCCTCTTTCCACTGGTTGCCGGGGACGTAGAACAGGCCGGTGTCCTGGCTGTAGGCCATGGGGTTCCAGTTCTTGCCGCCGAGGAAGGGTGGCGAGACTTCCACCGGTTTGCCCTTGGTTTCACCGGGCAATGGCTTGGCCGGACGCTGGCCGGGGTTCTCCACCGGACGACCGGTCTTGAGGTCGATGTGGCTGGCCCAGGTGATGTTGTCGACGAACGGGAAGGCGTTCTGCAGCTTGCCGTTGTTGCGGTCCACCACGTAGAAGAAACCGTTGCGGTCGGCGTGGGCAGTGGCTTTGACCACTTTGCCGTCCTTGTCCTTGTAGTCGAACAGCACCAGCTCGTTGTTGCCAGAGAAGTCCCAGGCGTCGTTGGGCGTGTGTTGGTAGAACCACTTCACTTCGCCAGTGCTTGGGTCGACTCCGACCTGGCCGGAGGTGTAGAGGCTGTCGTAATCGTGAGGGTTGCCGTCCTTGGACGTGCGCGCCCAGGTGTTCCACGGGCCAGGGTTGCCTGCGCCGACGATGATGGTGTTGGTCTCGGGATCGAAACTGGCGCTCTGCCAAGGTGCGCCGCCGCCGTGACTCCAGGCTTCGACCTTGCCGGTTTCAGTGGTCTTGTCGTCAGGCCAGGAGGGCGCCTTGACGTCGCCGGTCGGCGTGCTGTTCTTGCCGTTGAGGCGGCCCATGTGGCCTTCGACAAACGGGCGCATCCAGACTTCTTCGCCGGTGTCCGGGTCGCGGGCGAACAGTTGCCCGACCACACCGAACTCGTCGCCGGAACTGCCATGGATCAGCAGGACCTTGCCACTGGTCTTGTCCTTGATCAGCACCGGGGCGCCGGTCATGGTGTAGCCGCCGGCGTGGTCACCGAACTTCTTGTTCCACACCACCTTGCCGGTGTTTTTATCCAGGGCGACGACTCGCGCGTCCAGGGTACCGAAGTAGATCTTGTCGCCATAGATGGCCGCGCCGCGGTTGACCACGTCGCAGCACGGGCGAATGTTGTCCGGCAGCCGGTGGCTGTAGGTCCACAGGCGCTTGCCGGTCCTGGCGTCGAGGGCGAACACCCGCGAGTACGAGCCGGTGACGTACACCACGCCGTCGCTGACGATGGCCTGGGACTCCTGGCCGCGCTGCTTCTCGTCGCCGAATGAGTAGGACCAGGCCGGGGTCAGCTTGAACACGTTCTTGTCGTTGACCTGGGCCAGCGGGCTCCAGCGCTGGGCGTTGGTGCCCATGCCGTATTGCAGCACGTCCTGGGTGGTCAGGTGGTCGTTGGCGATGTCTTCCCAACTGACTCCTGGTGCTGCGGCGCGGGCCAAGGGGCTCAGCGACAGACTGCCAGCGAGCAGCAAGGCAACGGTCAGGGAGGAGAGGGCGGGTAGCGTTTTTATTCTCATGGTGGCAGTTCCCAGTGAAAGGTTTTGGCCTGACTAGGGTGAGTTGCGCCAAGGCCTGGCCGATACGGAAAAAGTCCCGCCCTTGCCGGGAAGACTTCCCGAACCGCCTGTCTTTACGACCTGCGTCGGATGGCCTGCTACCAAGGAACTAGACCCCGGCCACCAAAGCAGCATTCGGCTGGTGCCGCAGGGTTCCTAAGATGACGGCACGGCCTCCGCAAAGAGGTCTTGCGTGCAATCCAGAGGGCATAACAATGACAACAAAACGCAACGCCATCATCGCTACCGCACTGCTGATGGGGCTGACCGGCGCAGGCTCCGCATGGGCCCATGGCAACGTAGTGCCCCAGGCAGTGGAAACCAAGGGACTGACCCCGATCAAGGACGCCAACTTGCCGTTGGACGCTGATGGGTGGGCTGCCCAGAACCCGTATCGCAACTCTCCCGAGCGTGAAAAAGCCGTGGAAATCGGTGCCTCGGCCTACAACCAGAACTGCGCGGCCTGCCATGGCCTGGAAGCCAAGTCGGGCGGGATCGCTCCGGACCTGCGCATGCTCGACGCCGCCGAAGTCGGCGATGAGTGGTTTGTCGAACGCGTACGTCACGGCGCGGTACGCGACGGCCGGGTCTACATGCCGAAAATGGCCGACTACCTGAGCCAGGAAGCCTTGTGGGCGGTGCGCACCTATCTCGACAGCGTGCACGTCGAGGAGTGATCGTCATGCGCCTGTTCGCGTGGGTAATGTGCAGCCTGCTCCTGTGGGGCCAGGCGGCGCAGGCGCAGGTGCGCAGCTACGACCAGATGATCGCCGCCGGTGAGTTGAAGGTCGCGGTCTACAAGGACTTCGCGCCCTACAGTTTCGAGGACCACGGCCAACCCAGGGGCGTGGACGTGGAACTGGCCCAGGCTCTGGCCAAGGCGCTTGGCGTGCGCCTGCGATTGATGTGGGCACCGCCGGGCGAAAAACTCGATGACGACCTGCGCGATTACATCTGGCGCAGCAGCCCGTTGCACGAGCGGCAATTGGCCGACCTGATGATGCGCGTGCCTTACGACCACGACTATGCGCAAAAGCGCAACGACATCGGCGAACTGGCAAACGCCCAGGTGGTGATGTTCGGACCTTATCAGCAGGAGTGCTGGCAGGTGGCGTACGACCGGAGCCGGTTGGATTCGGTGGGCAGTGTCGCGGTGTTCCAGCAGCACCCCATTGGCGTTGAAGTCGACAGCGTGCCGTCGTTCTACCTGACGTCGGTGTTCAACGGCATGCTCCGGGCCAAGACCCACCATTACCCCGGTGTCAGCCAGGCCTTCAAGGCCATGCAGGCCGGGGAGGTGGACGCCGTCATGGCCATGCGCGGTGAGGTCGATTGGCAAGTGCACGAGGCGGCCGATCCGCAACTGGCGCTGGCGGAAAACGCCTACCCGAACATGGGCAAGCAACGTTGGGAAATCGGCATGGCGGTGCATGAAAGCAACCGTCAGCTGGCCTATGCGGTGGAAGAGGCGCTGGAAGGCTTGATCCGCGACGGCAGCGTCAAGACCGTCTATGCCCATTACGGCCTGCGTTATGAAGTGCCGGAGATGTATCAATAGGAGCCCGGGATGAAATGGGTCGTGTGGTGCCTGCTGTGGTGTGGCCTGCCAATGACCGCGTGGGCGGCGGTCGAGCCAGGGAAGGACCCGGTGCCGTCGGTGATGTGGGCCTTCTATCACAAGCAATTGCTGGGGGACGCGCCGTTCGTGTTCGATGACCGGGTGCGCCTGCTGGCGCCACCCTTTGCCGAAGACGCACGCCAGGTGCCACTGGAAATCGATGCCCGGGCCTTCACTGGCGACGTCGTGCGGGTGTTGGCCTGGGCCGAACTGAACCCATTGCCGAAAATCGTCGACTTCCAACCGGGGGAGCGGGTGCTGCCCTGGCTGTCGATCCGCATTCGTATCGAGCAAGCCACGCCGCTGCGCGCCGCCGTGCAGACCCGCGATGGCCTGTGGCACGTCGGTTCGACGCTGATCGACGCGGCCGGTGGCGGCTGCACCGCGCCCAGCGTGGTGCGTACCCAGCCGGGTTGGGAGGAACACTTGGGCGAGGTGCTGGGTGCCCGCTATCCACGAGGCGAGTCGAGCCGCCTGCGCCTGCAGGTGGCCCATCCGATGGATAACGGCCTGGTGAGCGGCATTCCGGAGTTTTTCCTCAACCAGGCACAACTGCTGGACGCCGACGGCCAGGTGTTGGCGCGCCTGGAACTGTTCCCGGCGGTCAGCGAAAACCCCAACCTGGGTTTCGACATCCCAGGCCCCGGCCAGACTCGCCTGTTGCTGCGCGATAACAGCGGCAATACGTTCGAGGCGGCGATTCCCTGACCACAAGGAGCGCGCCATGCGCTGGTTGTTGCTGATGTTCCTGAGCCTGTGCTGGCCGACGTGGGCCGGTACGGACTACGCACTCAAGCCCCGGCAGATTGCCGAAGGCACCTGGCTGCTGGAAGGCAGCACCGAGAATTTTGCCAAGGCCAACGGCGGCAACATCGTCAACACCGCGTTCATCGTCACCGATGCCGGCGTGGTGGTGATCGATACCGGGCCGTCGAAGCGCTACGGCGAGGCGCTGCGCGAGGCCATTGCCGCGACCACCGATAAACCGGTCATCCAGGTCTTGCTGACCCATCATCACCCCGATCACGTCTTGGGCAACCAGGCCTTTAGCGACGTGCCCATTGGTGCCTTGGCGGGCACCACCGACCTGCTGCGGCAACAGGGTGATGCGCTGGCGGAAAACATGTACCGGCTGGTGGGCGACTGGATGCGCGGCACCGAGGTCGTGTTACCGACCCGGGAGCTGGCTGCCGGGACGCTGACCGTCGGCGACCATTCGTTGCGCTTGCTGCCACTGGCCGGGCACACCGGGGCCGACCTGGCGATCCTCGACGAAACCACTGGTGTGCTGTTCGCCGGCGACCTGGTATTTTACGAGCGGGCCCTGACCACCCCCAACAGCCCGGGGCTGGAGGTCTGGCTCCAGGACCTGGACACCTTGCAGGCCTTGCCCTGGAAACAGATCGTGCCCGGCCATGGCCCGGTCACGAGCGACGCTAGGCCCTTTGCGCAGATGCGCGACTACCTGGGCTGGCTCGACCAACTGATGCGCGACGGCGCGGCGCGGGGTGACGACATGGCCGAGATGATCCGCAGCCCCATCCCCGAGCGCTTTGCCGGGATCAGCTTGAGTAAGTATGAGCTGATTCGTAGCGTCAGCCATCTCTATCCACGTTATGAACGGGCGGGGATGAAGCGGGTGGATGCCAAGCCACAGTAATTCCGGGGTATCACAGTCCCCTGTGGCGAGGGAGCTTGCTCCCGCTGGGGCGCGTAGCGGCCCTGAAAATAGTCCAGTCGACATTGATAGCCAGGGTGACTGACCCAGGGGGCTGCTATGCAGCCCAGCGGGAGCAAGCTCCCTCGCCACAGGAGGTGTCCGCTTACCTCTATGTGTACCAAGGAACTAGAAAACTCAACACAGCGGGTAATTGTTGGCAACGGCCCCGAGCCCAAGAATCTGTGGCAGACCGGGAAAAATTCCCGGGTATAACAATAACCGCAGAGGTAGCCGTCATGAGTCATCCCGCACGTCGCCAACCCTTCGCCGTGAGCCTGCTGCTCAGTGCCATGCTGCTGTCCGGTTCGGCCCTTGCAGCCGTGACCGATCAGGAAATTCTCCAGGACCCGAAAAACCCGCAGCAGATCGTGACCAACGGCCTGGGCGTCCAGGGCCAGCGCTACAGCCCGCTCGATACCCTCAATGTCAATAACGTCAAGGATCTGCGCCCGGTCTGGGCGTTCTCCTTCGGTGGCGAAAAGCAGCGCGGCCAGCAGGCCCAACCGATGATCAAGGACGGGGTGATGTACCTCACCGGTTCCTATTCGCGGGTGTTCGCGGTGGATGCGCGCACCGGCAAGAAGCTGTGGCAATACGATGCGCGCCTGCCCGATGACATCCGCCCTTGCTGCGACGTGATCAATCGCGGCGTGGCCTTGTATGGCGACCTGGTGTTCTTCGGCACCCTCGATGCCAAGCTGGTGGCCTTGAACAAGGACACCGGCAAGGTGGTGTGGAGCAAGAAGGTGGCCGACCACAAGGAAGGTTATTCCATCAGCGCCGCGCCCATGATCGTGAATGGCAAACTCATCACTGGCGTGGCCGGGGGCGAGTTCGGCGTGGTTGGCCAGATCAGCGCGTTCGATCCGAAAAATGGCGCATTGCTGTGGACCCGGCCGACCGTGGAAGGCCACATGGGCTACGTCTACAAGGACGGCAAGGCGGTCGAGAACGGCATCTCCGGCGGCGAAGCCGGCAAGACCTGGCCGGGCGACCTCTGGAAAACCGGCGGCGCCGCACCTTGGCTGGGCGGCTACTACGACCCGGAAACGAACCTGCTGCTGTTCGGCACCGGCAACCCGGCTCCATGGAACTCCCACCTGCGTCCTGGCGACAACCTCTATTCGTCGTCGCGCCTGGCCCTGAACCCGGACGACGGCACCATCAAGTGGCACTTCCAGAGCACGCCTCACGACGGCTGGGACTATGACGGCGTCAATGAACTGATCTCGTTCAACTACAAGGAAGGCGGCAAGGACATCAAGGCGGCAGCGACTGCTGACCGTAACGGCTTCTTCTACGTGCTTGACCGCACCAACGGCAAGTTCATCCGTGGCTTCCCGTTTGTCGACAAGATCACCTGGGCCACTGGCCTGGACAAGGATGGGCGGCCGATCTACAACGAGGCCAGCCGTCCGGGTGCGCCGGGCAGCGAAGCCAAGGGCAGTTCGGTGTTCGTTGCACCGGCGTTCCTCGGTGCAAAAAACTGGATGCCGATGGCCTACAACCAGGACACTGGCCTGTTCTACGTGCCGTCCAACGAATGGGGCATGGACATCTGGAACGAAGGCATCGCCTACAAGAAAGGCGCGGCGTTCCTCGGCGCCGGTTTCACCATCAAGCCGCTGAACGAGGAGTACATCGGCGTGCTGCGGGCCATCGATCCCAAGACTGGCAAGGAAGTCTGGCGCCACAAGAACTACGCGCCGCTGTGGGGTGGGGTCCTGACCACCAAGGGCAACCTGGTGTTCACCGGCACGCCTGAAGGGTTCCTGCAGGCGTTCAACGCCAAGACCGGGGAAAAGGTCTGGGAATTCCAGACCGGCTCCGGCGTGCTCGGCTCGCCCATCACCTGGGAAATGGACGGCGAGCAATACGTCTCCGTGGTCTCCGGCTGGGGCGGCGCGGTGCCGCTGTGGGGCGGTGAGGTGGCCAAGCGCGTGAAGGACTTCAACCAGGGCGGCATGCTCTGGACCTTCAAGTTGCCGAAGGACTTGGTGGTCAAGCGCTAGTAAATAATGAGCCGAGCGTTGCCCTTGTGGCGACTGCTCTGTGGGAGCAAAGCTTGCTCGCGATGCAGTCGCCTCGGTTTCCTGGGAGACCGCATCGCCTTCATCGCGGGCAAGCCTTGCTCCCACAGACGTTTCGCCAAATAGCCTCGTCCCAATGCTTGAAATCTACGACCAAATAACGAGAGTCCCCCCTGCCAACGACGCATTCGTCCGGCAGCCGGGGCTCTCTACCATCGGCCTATCGCCTGTCCCGTGACAGGCATCGACCAGGCAGAGGCCCCATCATGATCTACGCACAACCCGGAACCCCAGGCGCCGTCGTTACCTTCAAGCCGCGCTATGGCAATTTCATCGGCGGCGAATTCGTCGCGCCGGTCAACGGCGAGTACTTCACGAACAGCTCCCCGGTCAATGGCGAAGTCATTGCCGAATTCCCGCGCTCCAGCGCCGCCGACATCGACAAGGCACTGGATGCCGCACACGCCGCAGCTGATGCCTGGGGCAAGACCTCGGTGCAGGACCGTTCCCTGGTGCTGCTGAAAATCGCCGACCGTATCGAGCAAAATCTGGAAATCCTCGCTGTCAGCGAAACCTGGGACAACGGCAAGGCCGTGCGCGAAACCCTCAATGCCGACGTGCCGCTGGCGGCCGACCATTTCCGTTATTTCGCCGGCTGCATCCGCGCCCAAGAGGGTGGAGCGGCCGAGATCAACGAACTGACCACGGCCTATCATTTCCACGAGCCGCTGGGTGTGGTCGGGCAGATCATCCCGTGGAACTTCCCGCTGCTGATGGCTGCCTGGAAACTCGCCCCGGCCCTGGCCGCGGGTAACTGCATCGTGCTCAAGCCGGCTGAACAGACGCCGCTGTCGATCATGGTCTTCATCGAGCTGGTCGCCGACCTGCTGCCGCCCGGCGTGCTGAATATCGTCCATGGTTTCGGTCGCGAAGCTGGTGAAGCCTTGGCCACCAGCAAGCGCATCGCCAAGATCGCCTTCACCGGTTCCACCCCGGTGGGCTCGCACATCATGAAATGCGCCGCCGAGAACATCATCCCGTCCACCGTGGAACTGGGCGGCAAGTCGCCGAACATCTTCTTTGAAGACATCATGCAGGCCGAGCCGGCCTTCATCGAGAAAGCCGCCGAAGGCCTGGTACTGGCGTTCTTCAACCAGGGCGAAGTCTGCACCTGCCCATCTCGCGCCCTGGTGCAAGAGTCGATCTACGTGCCGTTCATGGCCGAGGTGATGAAAAAAATCGCCAAGATCAAGCGTGGCAACCCGCTGGACACCGAAACCATGGTCGGCGCCCAGGCATCCGAGCAGCAATTCGACAAGATCCTCTCGTACCTTGAAATTGCCCAGCAAGAGGGTGCCGAGTTGCTCACTGGCGGTGCTGCCGAGCGACTTGAGGGGGATTTGTCGAGCGGCTATTACATCCAGCCGACCCTGCTCAAGGGCCACAACAAAATGCGCGTGTTCCAGGAAGAGATCTTCGGCCCGGTAGTGGGCGTGACCACCTTCAAGGACGAAGCCGAAGCCCTGGCAATCGCCAACGACACCGAGTTCGGCCTCGGCGCCGGCCTGTGGACCCGTGACATCAACCGCGCCTATCGCATGGGCCGTGCGATCAAGGCCGGTCGTGTGTGGACCAACTGCTACCACCTGTACCCGGCGCACGCCGCGTTTGGTGGCTACAAGAAATCTGGCGTGGGTCGTGAGACGCACAAGATGATGCTCGACCACTACCAGCAGACCAAGAACCTGCTGGTGAGCTACGACATCAATCCGTTGGGGTTCTTCTAACCCGATAACACAGCACGACACCTTGTGGGAGCGAGCTTGCTGTGGGAGCAAGGCTTGCCCGCGATACAGGCGACTCGGTCTCCGGTCAGGCCGAGGCGACTCATCGCGAGCAAGCTTTGCTCCCACAGTAAGCCTTGCTCTCACAATGGGGTTTGTCGCTCTCCTGAATTGCTACCAACGCACCCCACCCACCGCTTCGAAAGTAGCATTCGAGCCCCAGGCGTGGCGTGCATTAATGACCTTGCCGGAATCGCCCGGTACAAGAAGAGGAAAGACCCATGTGGACTAAACCCGCGTACACCGACCTGCGTATTGGCTTTGAAGTGACGATGTACTTCGCCAACCGATGAGTGCCGGCCCGGCCTGACGCGTTCAGGCCGGGCTACCCAATGGTCTGATTGCAATCACGGTGGGATGCTTTAGGCTCAAGGTATCCCAAGACAATAACAACAGGCTTACCGATGAGCCACGTACCTGAAAAGATGAGCCTCAGCCCGCTGCGCAAGTTCGTTTCTCCTGAAATCATGTTCGGTGCCGGTTGTCGGCACAATGTCGGCAATTACGCCAAGACCTTCGGTGCACGCAAGGTGCTGATCGTCACTGATCCGGGGGTCATCGCCGCCGGTTGGGTGGCTGACGTCGAAGCCAGTCTCCAGGCCCAAGGCATCGATTACTGCGTCTACAGCGCGGTCTCGCCCAATCCGCGGGTCGAGGAAGTGATGCTCGGTGCCGACCTTTACCGGGAAAACCATTGCGATGTCATCGTCGCGGTGGGCGGTGGCAGCCCCATGGATTGCGGCAAAGGCATCGGCATTGTCGTTGCCCACGGTCGCAACATCCTCGAGTTCGAAGGCGTCGACACCCTGCACGTGCCCAGCCCGCCGCTGATCCTGATTCCCACCACGGCGGGGACGTCGGCTGATGTGTCGCAATTCGTGATCATCTCCAACCAGCAAGAGCGGATGAAATTCTCCATTGTCAGCAAGGCGGCGGTGCCGGATGTATCGTTGATCGACCCGGAAACCACCCTGAGCATGGACCCGTTCCTGTCCGCCTGTACCGGCATCGACGCCCTGGTGCATGCCATCGAGGCGTTCGTGTCCACCGGTCACGGCCCGTTGACCGACCCCCATGCGCTGGAAGCGATGCGCCTGATCAACGGCAACCTGGTGCAGATGATCGCCAACCCGGCGGACATCGCCCTGCGGGAAAAAATCATGCTGGGCAGCATGCAGGCCGGGCTGGCGTTCTCCAACGCAATCCTTGGGGCCGTGCACGCGATGTCCCACAGCCTGGGCGGTTTCCTCGATTTGCCCCATGGCTTGTGCAATGCGGTGCTGGTGGAGCATGTGGTGGCGTTCAACTACAACTCGGCACCGGACCGTTTCAAGGTGATTGCCGAGACACTGGGCATCGACTGCCGGGGGCTCAACCACCGACAGATCCGCACTCGGTTGGTGGAACACCTGATTGCCCTCAAGCGCACCATCGGCTTCCACGAGACCCTGGGCCTGCACGGCGTGAGCACCTCGGACATTCCGTTCCTGTCGCAACATGCGATGCACGACCCGTGCATCCTCACCAACCCTCGGGAGTCGAGCCAGCGGGATGTCGAGGTCGTCTATGGCGAAGCCCTCTGACGAGCAGCAAAAAGCCCTGGAAGGGCTGCTGGGGCTGGGCAATCACTCGACGCGCAAGAGTCACTATCCGGAACTGGCGGCGCGCCTCGATGAGCTGGAGCAGGCCCGGCAACACCTGCAACAGCTCAATGATCAACTGGAACAGCGGGTGGCCGAGCGCACCGATGCGCTGTTGGAAGCCAACCACAACCTGCAGCAGCAGATTGCCCAGCGTGAGCTGGTCGAACAGCAATTGCGCGATGCCCGTGACGTCGCCCAGGCCGCCAACCGCAGCAAGGATAAATACCTGGCCGCCGCCAGCCATGACCTGTTGCAGCCACTCAACGCGGCACGCCTGCTGATCGCCACCTTGCGTGAACGCCAATTGCCTGCCGCCGAGCATGTGTTGGTCGAACGCACTCATCAGGCGCTCGAAGGGGCAGAAGACCTGCTCACCGACCTGTTGGACATTTCCCGGCTGGACCAGGCCGCCGTCAAGCCCGACCTGGCGCCGTATCGGCTGGATGAGTTGTTGGGGCCGCTGGTTTCCGAGTTTCAATCGGTGGCCGGCGCCGCGGGGTTGGAGCTGCGGGTGCGCTTTGGCGACGAAGCGGTGCTGACCGACCTGCGATTGATCAGCCGTATCCTGCGCAACCTGCTGAGCAATGCCTGCCGCTACACCGCTCAGGGCGCAATTCTGCTGGCGGCCCGGCGCCGGGGAGGGCAGTTGAGCATTGAGGTCTGGGACACAGGGCGGGGCATCGCGGCCGATTGCCTGGAGTCGATTTTCCTCGAGTTCAATCAGCTCGACGTTGGTCGGGCGGCGGATCGAAAAGGCGTGGGCCTGGGGTTGGCGATTGTCGAACGCATCGCCCACATCCTCGGTTACCGGGTCCAGGTGCGTTCTCGGCCGGGGCGGGGCTCGGTGTTCAGTATCGAGGTGCCGCTGTCCGCCGAAAAACCACTGCCCGTGTCCCAGGTCCCGGTACAGGCGGTCGCCGGCAACCCGCTGCCGGGGCGCCGTCTATTGGTGATCGACAACGAACTGAGCATCCTGCAAAGCATGGCCGCGCTGTTGGGGCAGTGGGGCTGCGAAGTCTTGACCGCCACCGACGAAGCGGGCGCCCTTGATGTGCTGCAAGGGCGCGCGCCGGAGTTGATCCTGGCGGATTTCCACTTGGATCATGGGGTTGTGGGGTGTGAAGTGGTCAAGCACCTGCGCGAGCATTTCCACCAGGCGATCCCGGCCGTGATCATCACCGCCGACCGCAGCGACCAATGCCGCCGCGCCTTGCGCAAGCTGGATGCGCCGCTGCTCAACAAGCCGGTCAAGCCTGGCAAGTTGCGGGCGGTGTTGAGTCAGATGCTCGGATAGGTTGGTGCTGTAGATACTCTGTAGGGCTGTGTAGGAGCTGTCGAGTGCAGCGAGGCTGCGATCTTGCCCTGGCCGCTTGAGTCTTAAGCGAATGAATTAAAAGATCGCAGCCTCGCTGCACTCGACAGCTCCTACACAGATCCCACTCAACTCCTACGCGAATCGGTCCCGAGGGCCATTAAAATGCCGTCATTTGGTCGGCGTTTTTGCCCGGAATGTAAAAAGACGCTTCGATCTGTTTATTTCCTTATGTAAACTCCCCCCGCTGCGACAATCGGGCACGGCCATGCCAGGCCCGATGAACACCGTTTGCAGCATCCCTCACCCCAGCTGAAGCCAAGACCTACAAGAAGTCAGCGCCGGAGAGACATAAACGAGAGGCCGACGTATTGCTCGGCCCTGTAGGTCCATCCTCCGGTCCTTCTCGATAGCCGCCCTGCTGGCGTTGCCGGCCATGGCCGTGGTCTATCCTTGATCAGGACAGGTGGACGGAATGGCGTTCATCCTAGGGATACACACATGTTGAAGAAAACACACACGGCGCTACTGGGCCTGGCGATGGCGATGGGTCTTGCGACCACGCACGCCGCCGAGCCAAAAAAAGTGGATGTCTTGCTCATTGGTGGGGGCATCATGAGTTCGACACTCGGCGTCTGGCTCAATGAGCTGGAGCCGGGCTGGACCATGGAAATGGTCGAGCGCCTGGACGGTGTTGCCGAAGAGAGCTCCAACGGCTGGAACAATGCCGGTACTGGTCACTCTGCGCTGGCCGAGCTGAACTACACGCCGGAAGACAAGAACGGCAAGGTCGAGATCGTCAAGGCCGTTGAAATCAACGAAGCTTTCCAGATCTCCCGTCAATTCTGGTCCTGGCAGGTCAAGAACGGTGTGCTGAAGAACCCGCGTTCGTTCATCAACTCCACGCCGCACATGAGCTTCGTTTGGGGTGATGACAACATCGCGTTCCTGAAGAAGCGCTACGAAGCCCTCCAGGCCAGCCCGTTGTTCGCCGGCATGCAGTATTCCGAAGATCGCGAGCAGATCAGCAAGTGGGTTCCGCTGATGATGCAAGGGCGTGACCCGGGCCAGAAAGTCGCGGCCACCTGGAGTCCACTGGGCACCGACGTGAACTTCGGCGAAATCACCCGCCAGTTCGCGGCTTACCTGCAAACCAAGCCGAACTTCTCCCTCAAGCTGTCCAGCGAAGTGGAAGAGATCACCCGCAACGAAGACGGCACCTGGCGCGTTTCGTACAAGAACCTCAAAGACGGTACCGAAACCGAGACCGACGCCAAGTTCGTGTTCATCGGCGCCGGCGGCGGTGCCTTGCACCTGCTGCAGAAGTCCGACATCCCGGAAGCGCGTGAGTACGCAGGTTTCCCGGTGGGTGGTTCGTTCCTGGTCACCGAGAACCCGACCGTCGCCCAGTTGCACCTGGCCAAGGCCTACGGCAAGGCTTCGGTGGGCGCACCGCCGATGTCTGTTCCGCACCTGGACACCCGTGTGCTCGACGGCAAGCGCGTGATCCTGTTTGGCCCGTTCGCAACCTTCTCCACCAAGTTCCTGAAGAATGGTTCGTACTTCGACCTGCTGACCAGCACCACCACGCACAACGTGTGGCCGATGACCAAGGTTGGTATCGAACAGTACCCACTGGTCGAGTACCTGGCCGGTCAACTGATGCTGTCGGATGAAGATCGCTTCAACGCCCTGAAAGAGTACTTCCCGGAGGCCAAGCAGGAAGACTGGCGCCTGTGGCAGGCTGGCCAGCGCGTGCAGATCATCAAGCGTGACGAAGAGAAGGGCGGCGTGCTGAAACTCGGCACCGAAGTGGTCGCGTCCCAGGACGGCAGCATCGCCGGCCTGCTGGGTGCCTCGCCAGGCGCTTCGACCGCTGCACCGATCATGCTGACCGTGCTTGAGAAAGTCTTCAAGGACAAGGTTGCCAGCCCGGCCTGGCAGGAAAAACTGCGCCAGATCGTGCCGAGCTACGGCACCAAGCTTAACGAAAGCCCTGAGCGTGTTGCCCAGGAATGGGCGTATACCAGCGAGGTTCTGCAACTGGACCCGCCACCGGCAATCGGCAAGCCAGCCGCTAACGTGGCACCGGCCAAGCCGGGCGCAGCCCCGCAAGCGAATCCAGCGGCTGACATGGCGCTGTAAGCCGGACGCTGTCTGGTGAGGTACAAGAACGCTGCGCATTGAGCGTAATGCTGTTCACTTAAGGATACGGCGCTTTTTCCGAGGGAGGGGAAGGCGCCGTTTTCTTTGGTGTTGGTGTTGGTGTTGGGTACATATCCTTTGCTGCGGTAACGGCGGCTTAGGGTTCCGCCCTGACGGCGGCTCACTTTTGAAAAGCCCGGGAGCCGGCCCAGTCAAAAGTAAGCAAAACGCTCTTGCCCCACCACTTGGCACCTCGCCTAGGCTCGGTGTGCCCTCACTCCGGCATTGCTCCGTGGGCCGCCGCGAAGGGCCATCCATGGCCCAGCGCGGCTACCTCGGCATCCATGCCGAGGTGCCCACTGCGCAATGCCTGCGTTCGGCCATCGTGGTTAACGGGGCGCCCCAGATCAAGATCAAAAGCGAGGGGGCCTAACAGCCGGCCTGGTTCTCCCGGTCGTACACCCCTCTGATCTGTGGGAGCAAAGCTTGCTCGCGAGGGGGCCTAACAACCGGCCTATCTCTCCGGCCGTACCCCCGATCTTATTGTGTGCGAGCTTGCTCGCGATAGCGGTGTGTCAGTCAGTATTCGAATTGAATGATGAATTGCAATCGCGAGCAAGCTCGCTCCCACAGGAGAAGTTCCCACAGGAGAAACGCGATCACCCAGAACCAGGTCGGCTGTTAGGCCGCCTCGCGGTGGACGTTGATCTCGGCGCCCCGTTAACCACGCTGGCCGAACGCAGGTATTGCGCAGTGGGCAACCCGGCATGGATGCCGGGTTAGCCGCGCTGGGCCATGGATGGCCCTTCGCGGCGGGCCCACGGAGCAATGCCGGAGTGAGGGCATGCCGAGCCTAAGCGAGGCACCAAGTGGTGGGGCAAAAGCGCTTTGGTTACTTTCGACTGGGCCGGCTTCCGGGCTTTTCGAAAGTGACCCGCCGTCAGGGCGGAACCCTAAGTGGCCGTGACCGCAACAACGGATATACACACCGATCCCAAAGGACAATCGCCCCCAAACGCTTGAGCAGCAGTGCCTGGGCCTCATCAAACGCATCCGTCACACCTGTACCGCTCCAGTCATCACGGCGAAGGCGAGCATCACCAGGCTGACGCCCCAGGCCCAGAAGAACGTATAGGCGATGTGCTTGCGCAGCTCTACGCCGGACAACGCCAGCGCCAGGTACACGCTGGGCACCACCGGGCTGATGGAGAATCCGGTGTTCTCGCCGATCAGCATGGCCCGGGCCACGGCCTCGAGGGGGACACCCGCGGCAGCGGCCACGTCCTTGATCACCGGCAGCAGGGCGAAATAGTAGGCGTCCGGTGAGAAGATCATCCCCAGGGGAACGCCGAAGAAGCCGACGATCACATGCAGATACTGGGCAGCGCCCGCTGGCATGATATCGATCAGTGCCAATGCCATGCCATCGGACATCTTCGCGCCGGAGAGCACGCCCAGCAGGACGGCAGCGGCCATCATCACCAGGACCATTTGCAGCGCATCGGAGGCATGAGCCTTGAGGCGTTCGGCCTGGGCGTCCAGGGACGGGAAGTTCAAGGGCAGGGCGATGCCCAGTCCCACCATGAAACAGGCATACAAAGGAAAGATGCCGGTGAACAGGCACGCCAGGATCCCACCGGTCAGCGCCACGTTCAGCCAGTAGCGCAGCTCCCGGGGAGAGAGGGCGAATTCGCGGTCTTGGGGTTGCAGGCTGTCCATGTCACACGTTGCAGCCGCCCCCAGCGACATCGGTTGGCGACGCTGGGCGCGCAAGCCCAATACGGTCGCGACAACGAGCATGCACGTCAGGCCCACCATCTGCACCGGCAGCAAGCCTAGCCACAGTTGGGTGGCATCCAGCCCCGACACGGCGGCGGCGCGTGCAGTCGTTCCACCCCAAGGGACCATATTGATCACGCCGGCCGTGGTGCCAACCAGGCACAACAGCATCGCCGGGCTCATGTTCAGGCGCTTATACAAGGGCAGCAGAGCCGGGATGGTCAGCAAGAACGTGGCGGCGCCGACGCCGTCGAGATGGACCACTGACGTCACCAATACCGTCACCAGTGCCACAGCCAGCGGTTTGCCGCCAGTGCTGCGGATCAGCAGGTTGACCAAGGGATCGAACAATCCCCGGTCACGCATGATGCCGAAGAACAGGATGGCAAACAGGAACAGTGCTGCGGTCGGGGCCACCGTGATCAGGCCGGCCTTGATGAACTCACCGATTTGCCCGAGATTGAAGCCAGCCAACAGGCAAACGATCACGGGAAGGGTGGTGAACGCCACCACCGGACTGATCCTGCGCAGCAATATCAATCCGATAATGGCGAGCATCATCAGGAAACCCAGGGTTGTAATCATGTTGCAGCCTCTCTTTTTTATTGTTGTCGAAGGTTCGCGGGCGGTGAGTCGATCAGCCTTGCGGTCCGGGCAGGCGCAAGGCCAGAAGCAGGTAACTCAGGCTCTTGCCGTGGCGATCAAGACCGCAACTGCGGTTCACCCCCCCCTCCAGAGCGTCCTCGAGCACAAAATTCAGCGCATTCAGGTTCGGCAGTTCATAGCGATGCACCTTGGAGGGCTGTCGCGTCGCGAATTGCTCGGCCACTCGGGCGCAGGTCAGTTCTCGTAGCAGCCAGGGATAGTGGGCCGGATCGTGGGGGAACAGGGCGATGCTGAGAATGTTGCCTTTGTCGCCAGCACGGGCATGGGCATAGTCGGCGAGGGTGACCAGGTTCATCAGTACCACTCCAGGGCTGTATGGATTTCATCTCGCGGCAGCAGGAAACTGCGGGTGGTAACGGTCTCGGTGAGATGCCGGCGGACGCCACCGCCACCCGCCGGCCCGTTGGTGTAGAGCGACTCGACCTCTGCCAGCAGGGCCTCCACCAACCGTCGATCGGTGTGAGTCAGGCCGATCCGCACGCGCACATCCTCCAGGGCGGGCGCCTGGGCCAGTTGTTGTTGCAGATAACGGCCGCCCTGATCGTTGAAGAGGCCGGCGATCCCGGACAGGTCGATCCAGGGTTGGACCCCGGGTGCCAACTGGTCGAAGCGCTGCAGCAGGATTTCCCGCGCCAGAGCGGCACGCGCCACGGCGCCGGGGCCTGCGTAGGATATTTCCGCCTCACCGAACCAGAGGCCGCGCACACCCGCCAAGCCCTTGAGCGTGTCGGGACGCGGATGACCCAGCAGGCCACTGATTTCAACACGGTCATCGCCCAAGTCCTGTACACGGGCCTGGCCCAGGTCCAGCACGACATCCGGCGTCAGATAGCGTCGAGGGTCGTGTACTTCGTAAAGGAGTTGTTCCTTGACGGTCTGTTCGCTGACCCGTCCGCCGCAGTGGCGGGTCTTGCCAATGATCAGGCGGCCATCCTGATGGATTTCGGCAATGGGGCAGCCGAGATTGGCCGGGTCCGGAACGTCTTTCATCCCAGGATGAGCAAAATAGCCACCGGTGACCTGGGTGCAGCACTCCAGCAGATGACCGGCTGTGGTGGCGATGGCCATTTTCTGCCAATCGTCGGCCGACCAACCCAACCCATGGCGGATCGCCCCCACGGCCAACGACGGATCCGCGACCCGGCCACACAGCACGATGCCAGCGCCCTCGGCCAACGCCTGGGCGATACCGTCGGCCCCGGTGTAGACGTTCACTGAAACCGGGTGCTCCTCGGGACCTGAGGACAACCAGCGTTCGTAACGGGGCGGTGTTTCTTCCAACAGGTCATCACCCAGCACGCAGGCGATTTTCAGTGCAGGGAAGCGGCCCGCCAGCGTCTGGCGCAGTCGTTGCGCGGCCGCCCTGGGATTGGCGGCGCCGCCGTTGGTAATGATCGGGATGCCGGCCTCGATGCACACATCCAGCATGGGTTCAAGGAAATCGAACAGGCGCGCGGAGTATCCCGCCTGCGGGTCCAGGCGCTTGCGTAGCTGCGCCTCGGCCAGGGTCCGTTCGGCCAGCAGTTCCAGCATGATGTAGCGCTGGCCGCTGCGTTGTGCCAGGTCTTGGGCCAGGCGCAGGGCGGCATCGGGTCGATCATTGGCAAAACCGGCACCGCAGCCGACGAGAATTGTTTTTGTCATGTCGCTTTCCACTGAGGGGTGGCATTGAAGGGTGGCCCCATAGTGGAGAGACTGGATTATTCTGTGAATTTTAAAGATAGAATCAATTGATTCATTAATTTTATGAGTTGGTCATGAACGTTTCTTTTCGTCAGCTTCGTGCCTTCATCCTTATTGCCGAGACTTCGAGCTTTACCCGCACGGCCGAACAGTTGCACCTGTCCCAGCCAGCGCTTAGCTATAGCGTCCGTAAACTGGAAGAGAGCATGGGGTTGCAGTTGCTCGCGCGTAACACCCGCAGCGTCGAGCTGACGCCCGCCGGTGAGCACTTCTTGCCCCAGGCCCGGCGCATGCTGCGGGACATGAACGACGCCGTGCGCGATGCTCGCGACACCCTGAGCCTGAGCCGTGGCACGCTCCGATTGGCAGCCTTGCCCACTGCTGCCGCGTCGTTCCTGCCGCTCGCCATTGCTGCTTTCCAGCGTGAAAACCCTGGTGTGACGGTGAGCTTGCTGGACGGCCGCGCCGGGGAAATCATGGGCTGGGTGCAGCGGGGAGAGGTGGACGCCGGCATCAGTTCGTTGCCTGACGATCTGTCCGGACTGAGCTTTGTGCGCCTGTTGGACGACAATCTGGTGTTGCTGAGCTACAAGGACCCGCAGCGTGACGGCCAGGACGACTGGAAGCGGCAACCCTATATTGCCCTCACGCCTGACACCAGCATCCGGCCCCTGGCAGACGCTGCGTTGCGCTATTTGAACGTCGATCCTGTGCCGGCCTGGGAAGTGGCGCACATGAGCACGGCCACGGCCCTGGTGCGCGAAGGGTTGGGATTTTCTCTGTTGCCGGCCAGCTGCACGGCGGTGTTCAACATCGGTGAGCAGTGTGCTGTGACCGCCATCGACCAGCCGGCGAAACGCTCGATCGGCTTGTTGCAACGCAAGCCGCTGGCCCAATCACCTTCGTTGAGCCAGTTCATGCAGCACTTGCGGCAGGTACTGCTCAGCCACGGACACTGAGGTTGATCGAGCAATGGCTATCGCGAGCAAGCTCGCTCCCACAGGAGGTTCGTGCCTGACGCAGATTCCGCGGCCAAAGAAGCCCCTGTGGGAGCGAGCTTGCTCGCGATAGCGATGGCCCGGCCACGCGCTATTGAGTGCCAAACATCGCCGTCCAATAGATCCCTGCATCGCTTTTGGGATCGGTCGCATACCCGGCGCCCAATTCGCGAAACTGCGGGTTCATCAGGTTGGCGCAGTGCCCCGGGCTGGCCAGCCAGCCATCCACCACCTTGAGCGCGGTGTCCTGCCCTGCGGCAATGTTCTCGCCGATCAATTGGCCCAGATAGCCGGCCAGTTCGGCGCGGTCGCCCGGCATGCGGTTATCGCGGTCCTTGTGGTCGAAAAAGTTGTTGTTGGCCATGGCCCGGGTGTGAGTCACGGCGGCCAGGGCCAAGGTGGCGTTCCAGGCCAGCGGCGTGGTGGCGGCGAAGGTTTCGGTGCCACAGCGACGCGGCTGGGTGCGGGCACTGTTGATCAGCTTCAGCAGCTTCTGGCCCTCGGCTTGCCAATCACCCAGGCGCGCCGACAACAGTGGGCGCGCCAGCACGATGCGCCATTCGCGGTCCAGGCGGCTGACGCCGATGTCGACGAACTGCGGGTCGAGCACCACCTGGCAGAAGCTTTCCTGGACGGCTTTCATGGCCGATTGCGCATCACGCGGCCCGGAGAGGCTGATGGCCTGCACGTTGACCATTGGATAGGCCGCCCGCGCCAGCGCCTGCTGCAGGTCGCCGATGCCATTGGCCGACAGGATCAGCCGGGAATCCATCGCCAGCGGTGGCAACTCCAGCGAGGCCTGGCCGGCGCAGCTTTGGGACTGGCTGCGGTAAAGATTGATGGACTCGACCAGTTGCGTCTCTTCGGTGGCCGCGGCACTGGTGGCGAACACCATGCCCAGCGACAGCACGACAAGACCCACGACGGATGAAATGGCACGCATGTAAATCTCCCTTGAGCGGACGGCGCCTATGATGCGCAATTTTTGCCCCGCTGGGGCAACGGTATTCACGCTCTCTTGAAATCCCTTGGAACGGCACCGTTGGGTAGCGTTCGGGATAATCCTCAAATAGTGGGATCAACTTTCAGGCGAATAAGTCCATTTCCGTCGTTTCAAGGCCATAAAAACCCAGATTATCAGCTCATCCAGTTCCCCCCATCAACGTTATAGGTCTGCGCCACCACGTACTCGCTCTCCGCCGAGGCCAGGAAAATCGCCATGCCGGTGAGGTCCTCCGCGGTGCCCATCCGGCCATAGGGCACCTGCTGCCCGACCTGGCGCTTCTTTTCCCCCAGCGGCAGGTTTTCGTGGCGGGCGAACAGCGCATCCACACCATCCCAATGCTCGCCATCCACCACGCCGGGGGCGATGGCGTTGACGTTGATCCGATGCTTGATCAGATCCAGCCCGGCGGACTGGGTCAGGCTGATCACCGCTGCCTTGGTGGCGCAATAGACACCGACCAGCGCTTCGCCACGCCGACCGGCCTGGCTGGCCATGTTGATGATCCGGCCGCCATGGCCCTGGCGGATCATCTGCCGCGCCGCCGCTTGCAGGGTGAACAGCGTGCCGGCGACGTTGATGGAAAACAGCCGCTCGTAGCTCTGGCGGGTGATTTCCACGATGGGCGCCAGGTCGAACAGCGCGGCGTTGTTGATCAGGATATCCAGCTTGCCCACCCGGGCCACCACGACCTCGATGGCCTGGTCGATCGAAGCCTGGTCCGTCACGTCCATTTTGACTGCGTAGGCGCTGTCGCCCAGTTCGGCGGCGGTGGCCTGCGCCCGCTCCAGGTCGATATCGGCGATCGCCACTGTGGCGCCCTCGTTGAGATAGGCCTGGGCGAACGTCCTGCCGATACCACGGGCGGCGCCGGTCACCAGGGCACTTTTTCCTTCCAGTCGTTTCATGGGGTTGTCCTTTTCGAAGTACGAAAAAAATCCTGTGGGAGCAAGGCTTGCCCGCGATGAAGCAAATGCGGTCTCTCAGAAATCGAGGTGCCTGTATCGCGAGCAAGCTTTGCTCCCACAGAGGGGTAAACCTTCTGGCCAAGGGGTGGGTGCCAATCGTTACTTCTTGGGATACCCGGCCCGCTTCATCTCCCGCTCGGTACTCGATTGCGCCGAGGCCAGTGCCTGTTCCACCGTGATCTGTCCGGTGAGGGCGGCGGTAAACAGCTTGCCGACGGACGTACCGATGGCTTGGAACTCTGGAATCGTCACGTACTGGATGCCCACGTACGGCACCGGTTCGGCGGTGGGGTGGGTCGGATCGGCGTTCTGCATCATTTTCAAGGTGATCCGGGCGAACGGTGCGGCGTTCAGGTAGGCGTCGCTGTAGGTGGACATGCGCGTGCCGGGCGGGACATTGCTGATGCCGTCCTGCTTGGCGACCAACTGGATGTAGTCCTTGGACGTGGCCCAGGCCACGAACGCCTTGGCGGCGTCCTTGTGCCGGGAGCTGGTGGGAATCGCCAGTGACCAGGCATACAGCCAGGAAGCACCTTTATGGGTCACTTCGATGGGGGCGGCAGCGAAACCCACACGGTCAGCGACCTTGCTTTGGCTGGTGTCGGTGATGAAGGAGCCGGCGACGCTGGCATCAACCCAGATCGCACATTTACCGCTGTTGAACAGCGCCAGGGTTTCGTTGAACCCGTTGCTGGTCAGGCCCGGTGGGCCGTATTTTTTCAGCGTATCGACGTAGAACTGCGCGGCGGCCTTCCATTGCGGGCTGTCGAACTGCGGTTTCCATTGCTCATCGAACCAACGGGCGCCGAAGGTGTTGGCCAGGGTACTGAGCAGCGCCATGTTCTCGCCCCAACCGGCCTTTCCCCGCAGGCACAGGCCGTACTGGCCCTGGTCAGGTTGGTGCAATTTGGCAGCGAATTCACCAAGCTGGCTCCAGGTCGGTTGCTCGGGCATGCTCAGGCCGGCCTGTTTGAACAGGTCCGTGCGGTAATAAGTGACGGTGCTTTCGCCGTAAAAGGGCAGGGCGTAGAGCGTGTCGTTGACCGAGAGGCCTTGGCGAACGGCAGGGAAAATGTCCTCCAGGTCATACTCGGCAGGCAGGTTGGTCATCGGTTCGAGCCAGTGCTTGGCCCCCCACAGCGGGGTTTCGTAGGTACCGATGGTCAGCACGTCGAACTGCCCGCCCTGGGTTGCGATGTCGGTGGTCAGGCGCTGGCGCAGGACATTTTCTTCGAGTACCACCCAGTTCAGCGTGATGTCCGGGTGCTCGCTCTCGAAGGTTTTCGAGAGTTTTTGCATGCGGATCATGTCGGCGTTGTTCACCGTGGCGATGGTGAGGGTCTCGGCGGCCTGTCCGGCCAGGGCAAACGACAATCCCGCGAACATGACAAGCGCCTTGGGCACTGTTTTCATGAGCTTCTCCAGAGCTGCGCCTGGGCGCAGAATTATTATTGTTGTGGGGGCCGTGGCGTCGGTCTGAGCGGTTTGTCGCCAATGGCAAGCCGATTACAGCAGTGCACGTGGAGACCGACAAACGCAGGGAGGATCGTGTGTTGATACTTTTTTAACGCCCTCGAGTGCGGCAGGTGCGGGTTAAAAAAGTATCGGTGGCCGGTCAGGCCGAGGCTGGCGAACCGCTGCGCACTCGGCGTAAGGTGCCCGCTATAACGATAAAAGAGGCGCGACATGCCTGATCACCGAACGCCCCTGTTCGAGCAGCGACCAGCCGAACTGGAAGTCATCCTGCCTGAGCCCGAGCATAGTTTTCGCTGGTACGAACATGACTACCCGTACCCGATGGCGCGCTGGAACCATCACCCTGAATTTGAAATCCACCTGATCCGCCAGGGCAGCGGCAAACTGCTGGCGGGCGACTACATCGGCCCGTTTGGCCCTGGCCATGTAGCGATGATTGGCCCGGACTTGCCCCACGATTGGATGGGCGACCTGGCACCGGGCGAGCACCTGCCCGGGCGCGACGTGGTCTTGCAATTCGATGGTGCCACGCTGCTGACCTTGCGCCGAACCCTGCCCGAACTGGGGGATCTGCAGGGCCTATTCGAACGCGCCCGTCGCGGCCTGGCCTTCGGCGGCGACACCGCGCGGCAGGCCGCGCAGCTGCTGGAAGCCATCGGCCCGGCCCAGGGACTGGCGCGGTTGGCGCTGTTCCTGGAACTGCTGCACACCCTTAACCAAGCCCCTGATGACGAGGCCTTGAGCCTGGCGAGCCCTTGCTACGCGCCGACCCTCGATGCGCGCAGCTCCGAGCGCATCCATAAAGCCTTCGAATACCTGCAAGCCGAACTCACCGGCGACCTGCGCCTGTCGGTGATCGCTCGTCAATTGGACATGAGCGAGCCGGGTTTCTCGCGATTCTTCAAGCGCATCACCGGGCACGGCTTCATTGACCTGATGCGCAAGCTGCGGATCCAGCGTGCCTGTCGCTTGCTGTTACAGAGTGAAATGCCGGTGACCGATATCTGTTTTGAAGTGGGCTACAACAACCTGTCCAACTTCAACCGGCATTTTCGGATAGAGATGAACCAGACCCCCAGCGAGTACCGGCGGGGCGCCTTTTCCCCTGCTTGATGGAGACGGTCATGTGAGCCCGCCGAGGCCTCGACGGGACAGCCAGCGACGAGCACGATCCACCGCCATCGCGAACAGGCTCGCTCCCACAGGGGGATTTGTGTCGGACACAGACCTTGCAGTCACCCAGAAACCAGTGTGGGAGCGAGCCTGCTCGCGATGGCGTCAGCACAGCCAACATCAATGTCAGCTGATCCACCGCCATCGCGAGCAAGCTCGCTCCCACAGGGGATTTGTGGTGACCCCAGGTTCGGGGGTTAGTCCGGGACACCCCGTTGATGCTTCTTCAACCGATACGCAAACTGTGCCCGGCTCAGCCCCAGTGAGCGTGCGGCCGCTGCCAGGTTGCCGCTGCTCAGTTGCAGGGCTTCGTTGATCAGTCGTGACTCCAGGCCGTCAATGGAGAAATCCGAGTCCAACTGGCTGAGGGACTGCAGCAGGGCCGGTTTTTCCGCAGCGTCGTTGGCGGCCATGCCCATCGGCGAGAGACCGCCGTGCAGGTCCACGGAATACGCGTCCACCGGCAGGTGCTCATTGCGAAACAGGTGGACCAGGTCAATCGCCTGGCCTTCTTCGCTGGCGATCAGGCCGCGCTCGATGAGGTTCTGCAATTCCCGCACGTTGCCCGGAAAGTCATACCGCAGCAGGACCTTCAACGCGCGCATGGTCAGGCCCATCGGGGTGCGGCCGTATTCCTGGCAAAAGCGCTTGAGGAAGGCATTGATCAGCAACGGTATGTCATCGCGACGCTCGCGCAAGGGCGGCAGGGCGATGGGGTAGACGTTGAGCCGGTAGAACAGGTCTTCACGGAATGCGCCGTCCGCCACGGCTTTGCGCAGGTCGATGTTGGTGGCCGCCACGACCCGCACATCGACCTTGATGCCGTGGCCGCCACCGACCCGTTCGATTTCCCGTTCCTGCAAGGCGCGCAGCAACTTGCTTTGCCCGGCCAGGCTCAGGCAGGTGATCTCGTCCAGGAACAACGTGCCGCCATGGGCGCGCTCGAAACGCCCGGGGCGTGAATGGGTGGCCCCGGTATAGGCACCGCGTTCGACGCCAAACAGTTCGGCCTCGATCAGGTTGTCGGGGATGGCCGCGCAGTTGAGGGCGATGAACGGACCATCGCGTCGGCGACTCAATTGGTGCAACTGGCGGGCGAACATCTCCTTGCCGACGCCGGATTCGCCGCTGACCAGCACGGTGGCGGGCGTCAAGGCCACCCGTTGCAAGGCCTGGGTCGCGGCGTTGAAGGCCGCGCTGGCACCAATCAGCGGTTGTTCGCTGTCCGGTAGCGGGGCGGTTCCGGCCACACTGTCGGCTTGGGTGTCGGCGCGCGGAACGACCGTCGGCGGTGAGGCGTTGAGGTAATTCAGGTCCTGCTCAATGTCTCCCCATTGCTCGGCGGTCTTGCCGACGACACGGCAGCGTTCGTGCCCCATGCCTCGGCATTCCACTTCGCGGAAGATCACCAATTGCCCGAACAGCCCGCTGACGAAACCGATGGCGTAGCCCAGTTCGGTCCAGCACACCGGGTCCTGCCCGGTGCCATAGGCGGCGACATGCTCGTCGGCCTCACAGGAGTGGTGCCAGAGAAACTCCCCTTCATAGAACCCGGAGTCGGCATCGAACTTGAAATGCAGCGGCTCGACCTTGGTCATGCCTTCGAGGGTGTGCAAATGCGTGCCGGCGCGAAACACCGCCGCGGCGTCGGCGTGGGGCCAGCGCTCGCGAATCAGCCGAGCATCGCGGGCACCGGAGGAATAGCCGGTGCGGGTGAGCATGCCACGGGCCTGCTCCAGCCCCTGGCGTTCGATGATTTCCCGGCGCAACGCACCGAAGGATGAACTGTGCAGCAGCAACATGCGCTGGTCGTTGAGCCAGATACGGCCGTCGTCGGGGGAGAAAAACAGGCACGCGGTGAGTTCTGCCGTCGTGGGCGAACTGCTGTCGGTCAGCTCGTTGCTGTCACCCCGTGGACGGAAGTGCTCGGTGGCGATCCGGTGATCCGGCAACTGGCAGTGGGGATTATTCATTGTTATGCCCCTGATGGCGGGTGATCGAAATGATCATCTGGCGAGATAGTTATTAAGCATAACTTTATCAAATGAACAAGCGGCAGCTGGCCAACGGCCACGTCGGCAGAGGCGCCATGAACCTTGTATTCGATGCAGACCATTGATCCAGAGCCGTGCGCCAGGTTTATCAAGGTCCGCAGGCAAAACCGGCACAGCGCTTGCTCAAGCACTAGCACGGCGTTTGCGTCGATACCTTCCAGGTGCGGCAAACGATGACAACAACAAAGAGCCGGGAGTGTTAAATGTCTGCATCCAAAAGCCACCTGTTGTCCCAGGTGATCGAGTCGGAATGTGTCTTCAACGGTGACTGGGTGCCTGCCTCGGGTCCGCTGCAATCGATCATTGAACCGGCCACCGGTGAGCGGCTGATGCGCTGTGCCACGGCCGACTCCGCCGACATTGCCAAGGCCAGCCGCGACGCCGCCGTGGCGCAGCCGGGGTGGGCGGCGCTGGGCCCGCGGCAACGCGCGGCGATCTTCCGCAAGGCCGCTGACGTGGCTGAGCAGTCCTTCGACGAACTGGCGCTGTACGTGGCCCGGGAGACCGGCGCCGCGCTGTTCAAGGGCCAACATGAAGTGCGCGAAGCCATCGTGCTGTTGCATCAGGCCGCTGGCCTGCTGTCCCAGGCCCATGGGGTGGTCCTGCCCAGCGAGGCAGGGCGCCTGTCTTATGCGCGGCGCCAACCCCATGGCGTGGTCGGGGTGATTTCGCCCTTCAACTTTCCCCTGGTGCTGTCCATGCGCTCCGTCGCGCCAGCCCTGGCGGCGGGCAATGCGGTGGTGCTCAAGCCGGATCCGCAGACCCCAGTGAGCGGCGGTTTCCTGATCGCTCGGTTATTCGAGGTAGCGGGGCTGCCCAAGGGCCTGTTGCAAGTATTGCCCGGCGCGGCGGATGCCGGTGAGGCGCTATGCCGCGACCCTAACGTACGCATGATCGCCTTCACCGGTTCCACCGGCGCCGGTCGCAAGGTCGCTGAAGTCGCCGGGCGCAACCTGAAGAAGGTCGCGCTGGAGTTGGGCGGCAAGAACCCACTGATCATTCTTGAAGACGCCGACCTCGACCTCGCGGCCCGGAACGCGGCCTGGGGCGCCTGGCTGCATCAAGGGCAGATCTGCATGGCCACCGGGTTGATCCTCGCCCATGAATCCATCGCCGAAGAACTGACCCGCAAACTGGTGGAAAAAGCCCGGGCCTTGACCGTCGGCAACGCCGCCCAGGGCGAAGCTGCTTTGGGGCCGCTGATCAATCAGCGCCAGCTCAAACGGGTGCACGACATCGTCAGCGACTCCGTGCGCGCCGGGGCTAGGCTGGAGGCAGGTGGCGAGCACGACCGGCTGTTCTATCAGGCCACCGTGCTCAGCGGCGTGAAACCGGGCATGCGGGCCTTCGACGAGGAGGTCTTCGGGCCCGTGGCAACGGTGGTCAGCTTCGCTACCGATGATGAAGCCGTCGAGTTGGCCAACCGCACCGAGTACGGTTTGGCGGCGGCGATCATTTCGCCGTCGGTGGGTCGGGCCATGGCTATCGGTGAGCGGTTGCAGTGCGGCATGTTGCACATCAATGACCAGACCGTCGCCGATGAGTGCATCAACCCGTTCGGCGGGCGCGGCGCCTCGGGCAATGGCGGCAGCGTCGGTGGCCCGGCGGACTGGGACGAATACACGCAATGGCAGTGGGTGACGGTCAAGGACCAGGCGCCGGTCTACCCGTTCTGACAGGCAGGTTTACAGGGCCCGATGAGCTGAGGGCCCTGCGAGTACACAAAAATAATAAGAGGACTCAACATGAAACTCGACAACAAGATTGTGCTGGTGACCGGTGTCTCGTCAGGCATTGGTGCTGCCACGGCGAGCCTGCTGCGTGCCCATGGCGCCCAAGTGATTGGCGTGGACCTCAAGGCGCCGCACATGACCCTGGACGGTTTTGTGCAGGGTGATTTGAGCAGTGCCGAAAACATCGAACGGTTGCTGCCGCAACTGCCCGCGCGGATCGACAGCCTGTGCAATGTTGCCGGGGTGCCGGGCACCGCCAACCCGCAACTGCTGGCGCGGGTCAACTACCTTGGGTTGCGCCACTTGAGCCATGCGCTGCTGCCGCGCATCAACGCTGGCGGCAGCATCGTCAATATCGCCTCGATCCTCGGCGCCGAATGGCCGTTGCGCCTTGAACAGCACAAGGCGCTGGCGCGCATCGAAGATTTTGCCGCCGCGCAAGCCTGGCTGGCCGACCACCCGGTGCCGGACCAGACCTGCTACCAGTACTTCAAGGAAGCCTTGATCGTCTGGACCTACCTGCAGGCCCAACCCTGGTTCCTTGAGCATTCGGTGCGCATGAACAGTGTCGCCCCGGGCCCGGTGTTCACGCCCATCCTCGACGACTTCGTGAGCATGCTCGGCGAGGCCCGGACCCAGGCCGATGCCCATCGCATGAAACGTCCCGCTTACGCCGATGAGGTGGCGGCAGTGATCGCTTTCCTGTGTGCCGACGAGTCGCGCTGGATCAACGGCGTCAACCTGCCGGTCGATGGTGGCTTGGCCTCCACCTACATCTGAATGCGCAGCCGTAGAAGGCGGCGCAAGCCGCTACCTGAGCGTGTTGGCTGCAAAGCCATGCCAAAAAATAACAATAACGAGAAGCGTCCATGGATAACCTCAAAGATTGCTTTGGTTTCAAACATTGCGCCCTGTTCCTGGCGTTATGCAGCACCGGTGTGATGGTCGAAAGGGTCCAGGCCATGCAAATGGACCTGGGTGACTCCGACTGGAAACTGCGCTGGGACAACACCATCAAGTACAGTCAGGCCTGGCGCCTGCAAGGACAGGACAGCCGCTTGGTCAACGCGCCAACTGCCAACGGCCTGTACCCCTCGATCCAGAGCCAGGGTGACAAGAATTTCAGCCGTGGCCTGGTCTCCAACCGCCTGGACCTGTTTTCCGAAATGGACCTGAGCCGGCAAAACTATGGTCTGCGCGTGAGCGGCGCAGCCTGGTACGACGATATCTACAACCAGGACACCGACAGCAGCGAGCAACCGCATTTCCTCAGTGAAACCCGCAAGCTCCATGGTCGCGACGCGGAAATTCTCGATGCCTTCGTGTTCTTGCGCGGTGACCTCGGTGAAGATTCCCAGGGCGTGGCGCGCCTGGGCCGACACAGCCTGATCTATGGGGAAAGCCTGTTCTACGGTGGCAACGGCATTGCCAATGCCCAGGGGCCGACCGATGTCGTCAAGTTGCTCAGCGTACCGGGGACTCAATTCAAGGAGATTCTGCGCCCGGTCAATCAGATCTCCGGGCAGTTGCAGATCAACCCGCAGCTGTCGGTGGGCGCTTACTATCAGTTTGAGTGGGAACGTTCCAATCTGCCCGGCGCCGGCAGCTACTTGAGCGACGTCGATGCCATCGGTTACGGCAGTGGCCCACTGCGCGAAGTGTTTGGCAACGACACGGTCAATGGCGGAGATTTGAAACCGCGCAATTCGGGGCAGGGCGGCATGCAGATCCGCTACAAACCCACCGGCACTGAGCTGGAGCTGGGGTTCTACGCGGCCCAGTATCACGATAAAGCGCCGATCGGGTTGTACGCCTACCTGGACGGTCCGGCGTCTGCGGCCAGCGGCTTGCCGATCCTGGGTTCCTATCGTCAGGTCTACGCCGAAGACATCAAGACCGCCGGCGTCAGTTTCTCCACTGCCTACGGTCCGTTCAACTTTGCCGGTGAAACGTCGCTGCGCTGGAACGCGCCGCTGGTGAGCAATCTGCAAGTAGTGACCCCCGGCATGGCGGCCGATGGTGGCGACAATGAGTTGTTCGCCAGGGGCAAGACCGCCCACGCCAACTTGTCGGCGATCTACCTGCTGTCGCCCACCGCGTTCTGGGACGGCGGCTCGGCCTTGGCCGAACTGGCCTGGAACCGCACCCTGAGCGTGACCAAGAACGCTGCCGCGCTGGACTCCAACACCACCCGCGATGCCACGGCGCTGCGGGTATTGATCGAGCCGGCGTACTTCCAGATTGTCGACGGAATCGACCTGACCGTGCCGATCGGCATGGGGATAGTGCTCGATGGGCGTTCATCGGCGGTCAATAAATCCGGCTTCGGCAACACCCATTCCGGTGACTGGAGTGTCGGGCTCAAAGCCACCTATCTGCAACGCTGGGATGTCGGCCTCAATTACGTGAACTTCTTCGGCGCACCGAAAGCCGGGCTGCGCGAGGACGGTAATTTCAGTTACGGACAGTCGTTGGCCGACCGCGACTTCGTCTCGCTCTACGTGAAAACCTCATTCTAATAAGGTGGATTCGCCATGCAGAACACAACATTCCTGAACACCTGCGTCCTGACCCTGGCCCTTGCTGGCATGGGGCTGGCGCAGGCAGCGGTGTCGCCTGAGCAGGCCGCGCGCTTGAAAACCGATCTGACCCCCTTGGGTGGCGAGCGTGCCGGCAATGCCGATGGCAGTATCCCGGCTTGGCAGGGCGGTTATACCCAGGTCACACCCGGCTATAAACCGGGTGACAAGCGCCCCGATCCATTCGCCGGCGAGAAACCGCTGTATTCGATCAAAGCTTCCAACATGGAGCAGTACGCCAGCGAATTGGCCGAAGGGACCAAGCTGCTATTGAAGAAATACCCGGACTATCGCCTGGACGTGTACCCGACCCATCGCTCGGCCGCCGCCCCACAATGGGTGTATGACAACACCAGCAAGAACGCCACCCGCGCCACACTGGACGTGGCCAGCGAGAAAGTCTCCAACGCCTATGGTGGTATCCCGTTCCCAATCCCGGAAAACGGTGCCCAAGTGCTGTGGAACTACCGGTTGTCCTGGCAGGGTGGCGACACCATCAGCGCGCCTTTCGATACCTGGCTGATGACCGCCGGTGGCAAGAAAGTCCAGGCGACCCGGGCCCAGTTCTCCTATCAGTTTCCCTACTACTTCGAAGGCGGCAGCCTGGAAAACTATGCGGGCAAGTACCAGGTGGGCAAGCTGTTGACTGAGTTGCCGTCATCCAAGGCCGGCGAAGGCCTGATGACCCATTGGGACATGGACCCGGCCAATCGGGCGGCCTGGCAGTATCTGGTCGGCCAGCGCCGGGTTCGCCGGGCGCCGAACATTGCCTATGACACGCCGGACTTCGTGACCTCCGGCGTCGGCCTGTTCGACGAAGCGTTCATGCTGTTCGGACCTACCGATCGCTATGACCTCAAGCTGGTGGGCAAGAAAGAGCTGATCGTCGGCTACAACAATAACCGCGCCGCGCTGGCCAAGAGCGACGACCTGGTCAAGGCGAACTTCCTCAATCCTGATCTGGTGCGTTGGGAGAAGCATCGGGTCTGGGTGGTCGAGGCCACGCTCAAATCCGGCAAGCGCCATGTCGTGCCGCGTCGGACCTACTACCTCGACGAAGACTCCTGGCAGATCCTGATGGCCGACGGTTATGACGCCCAGGGCAAGCTCGGCCGGCAGATGTATTCGCTGACGCTGCTGGCGCCGGATATGCCGGTCCTCACCGCACAGGTCATGTGGGGCAGCTACAACCTCGACACCGGGGCCTACTTCCTCAACGCATCGAGCAATGACCTGGCGGTGCAGTACCAGAAGATCGCGAGACCTTCGGCGTCCTATTACACGCCGGATGCCATGGCCAACGAAAACATGCGTTGAACCAGTGGCGGCCGTGGCGAGGAGGCGGTTCGTCGCGGTCGCTTACGATTTTCCGGGCGGAATAACGATATGAACGTTGAAAAATTTTTAGCGCGCCGCAGTCCGCTATGGGGTGTTTGTGCCTTGGTGGGGAGCCTGTTGGTGAGCGTGCCCTTGGTTGCACAGGCCACGACATTGGCCGTGCTGCAACAGCCGGCTTTGCCGACCGCCAAGGCCCAGCGCTCGGTGTTGCTCGGACTGGCCCGGGCCGGCGAGCGTCTGGTGGCGGTCGGTGAGCGCGGGATCGTGCTGCTCTCCGATGACGCTGGAGTCAACTGGCGCCAGGCCAAAGTGCCGGTCAGCGTCAGCCTGACGGCGGTGCAATTCGTCGATGCCGAGCAAGGCTGGGCAGTCGGTCATCTGGGGGTGGTGCTGCACACCCGGGACGGCGGGGAGACCTGGCAAAAGCAACTCGACGGTCGGCGTGCCATCGCCTTGGCGGTGCAGATTGCTGAGCGCGATGTCAATCAACCCGACGGTGCCAGCCACTTGGCGCAGGCGCGGCGCATGCTCGATGACGGACCGGATAAACCGTTTCTCGACCTGTACTTCAGTGACCGTTTGCACGGCTACGTCGTGGGCGCCTACAACCAGATCTACCGTACCGACGACGGCGGGCGAAGCTGGCAGCCGTGGATGCGGCATGTGGACAATCCGCAGGGCTTGAACCTGTATGGCATCCGCGCCTTGGGCAACGATCTGTGGTTGGTGGGGGAGCGCGGTTTGCTGTTGCGCTCGACCGATGCCGGGCAATCATTCCAGGCCTTGAGGTCACCTTACGAGGGCAGCTTTTTCGGCCTGCTCGGCACCCGTGATGGGGCCTTGGTGGTCTATGGCTTGCGCGGAAACGCCTGGTGGTCCGGGGATCGTGGCAACACTTGGCGACGCCTTGATACCGGTATCGAGTCGACACTGGCGAGCGCCGTCGAACTGCGCGACGGCGGCCTGCTGTTGGCCAGCCAGAGTGGTGAACTTTTATTCAGCCATGACCAGGGTCGAAGCTTTGACAAGCGTCAGAGCCGCAGCGGCGGGACGCTCGCTGCCGTGCAACAGGCGGTCGACGGCAGCCTGGCCAGCGTCGGCTTGACCGGCGTGGCCGCTGACCAGGATCCGCGGGCCTCCGGTAAACCTTGAAACTTCACGGTGTAGCGCTATCGAGCCACGGCTCGTGCAACAGGAGTCAAACTTGAAAGACGACAGAACCCAAACCGTGATCGGCCGCCAGGAAGACTTCGACCGGGCGTCAGGCAACTTCGCTGAGCGGGCGATCTTCAACCATCGACCGCTGGTGATCCTGCTGTGCCTGCTAGTGACATTGGTGCTCGGCTGGCAAGCCACGCGCATCGGCATCAATGCCAGTTACGAGAAGACCATTCCCACCGGACATCCCTACGTCGCCAATTTCCTGGAGAATCGCCAAGAGTTGAGCGGCCTGGGCAACTCGCTGCGCATCGCCGTGGAGGTCAAGCAGGGGAGTATTTTCACCAAGGACTACCTCGATACCCTGGCCAAGCTCAACGACGAGCTCTATCTGCTGCCCGGTGTCGACCGCCCCTACATGAAATCGTTATGGACCCCGACCACGCGCTGGACCGCCGTGACCGAGGAGGGGCTCGACGGCGGCACGGTGATCCCCGACGACTACGATGGGTCGACGACCAGCCTCGAGCAGGTGCGGACCAACGTGGCCCGCTCCGGTGAAGTCGGACAATTGGTCGCCGGCAACTTCAAGTCCAGCGTGATCTTCGTGCCGTTGCTGGAAATCAATCCGCAGACGGGCAAGGCGCTGGACTATGGCGAGTTCTCCCGGCAACTGGAGGCGTTGCGAGACAAGTACCAGACCGATGACCTGCGGATTCATATCACCGGCTTTACCAAGATCGTCGGCGACCTGATCGAGGGCATGACCCAGGTACTGCTGTTCTTCGTGGTGGCGGTACTGGTGACGGTCTTGGTGCTGTTTGGCTACACCCGTTGCGCACGCAGTACCCTGGTGGTGGTGACCTGCTCACTGGCGGCGGTGCTTTGGCAACTGGGGCTGCTAGCCCTGCTCGGTTATGAACTGGACCCCTATTCGGCATTGGTGCCGTTCCTGGTGTTCGCCATTGGCATGAGCCATGGCGCGCAGAAGATGAATGGCATCATGCAGGACATTGGTCGCGGCACCCACCGGGTGGTTGCCGCGCGCTATACCTTCCGCCGACTGTTCGCCGCCGGCATCACCGCTTTGCTTTGCGATGCGGTGGGCTTTGCCGTGTTGCTGCTGATCAACATTCGGGTGATCCAGGACCTGGCGGTCACTGCCAGCCTCGGGGTGGCGGTGCTGATCTTCACCAACCTGATCCTGCTGCCGATCCTGCTCAGCTATATCGGCGTCAGCCCAGCGGCGGCGCAACGCAGCCTGAGTGCGGAAACCACCGAGCAACAGGCGCAGGTCAAGCATCCCCTGTGGCGGGTGCTGGATCTGTTCACCCAACGGCGCTGGGCGATTGGCGCCATGTTGGTTGGCTTGCTGTTGGCCGCGTTTGGTTTTGCCGTGAGCCTGCAGCTGAAAATCGGCGATCTGGACCCCGGTGCCCCGGAGCTGCGTGCCGACTCGCGCTACAACCGCGATGCGCTGTTCATGACCCAGAACTATGCGGCCAGCTCGGATATTTTCGTGGTCATGATCAAGACCCCCGAGGATCAATGCACCCGTTACGCCAGCCTGTCCGCGGTAGACGCGCTGGCCTGGCAACTGGAGCAATTGCCCGGCGTGGAATCGACCACCTCGATGGCCGCGCTGAGCAAGATCGCCACGGCCGGTTATAACGAAGGCAACTTCAAATGGTATGAACTGATCCCCAACGACGGCGCGCTGGGTGCTGTGCAAACCCGTGCCCCGCGAGAGCTGTTCAACCAGGGTTGTTCGATGCTGTCGCTGTACGTCTACCTGGCCGATCACAAGGCTGACACCTTGAACCGGGTGGTGGAGGCCAGTGAAAACTTTATCGCTGGGCACCAGATGCCGGAGGTCAAGTTCATGCTCGCAGCCGGCAGCGCGGGGATCGAAGCGGCGACCAATATCGTGGTGAAGAAATCCATGCGCGAGATGCTGTTCTGGGTCTATGGTGCCGTCAGTCTGCTGTGTCTGGTGACCTTCCGCAGCTGGCGCGCAACCCTGTGCGCGATGCTGCCGCTGATGCTCACCTCGATCCTGTGCGAGGCGCTGATGGTGGGGTTGGGCATGGGGGTGAAAGTCGCCACATTGCCGGTCATCGCACTGGGCGTGGGCATCGGTGTCGATTATGCGCTTTACGTGTTGAGCGTGATCCTGGCGCGAATGCGTGCTGGCGATACGCTGGCACAGGCGTATTACCAGGCGCTTCTGTTCACCGGTAAAGTGGTGTTGCTGACGGGGATGACTTTGGCTGTGGCGGTGTCGACCTGGGCTTTCTCGCCGATCAAGTTTCAGGCTGACATGGGGATCTTGCTGGCCTTTATGTTCCTGGTGAACATGCTTGGCGCCTTGATTCTACTGCCGGCCTTGGCCTGGTTGCTGCTGCCACAGAAGGTGTTTTTAAAAAAGCCTGAATTGAGTCGGCAGGAGCGGTGGGTGAGAGGTTGAGGGGGCGTGGTATTTGGGGGGTGTGTATATCCGTTTCTGCGGTCATGGCTACTTGGGGGACCCCAGCAGCCATGACCGCAGCAACGGATATGCCCTAATCAATCCAAAGAAAAAACGGCACCTTCCCATAAAAAAGGGAGGCGCCGCTTTTGCATAGCGTTCAAGTGACCCGTTCTGTCAGGAGGCAAACCGCCGCAACCCGACCGGTGGCACAAAAGCTTCCAGCTCGGCCTCTACTGCCTCGATTATTCGTTCCACATCGGGAGCATTCATCACGGTCGCGCAGGGGATACCTGCAATGGCGATCATGGTCTCGCCGCTGGCACGGTCAAACAGCCTGGCAACCATGCTGCCAGGCGCATCCATGCTCGCTTCGAATCCCATGGGATGGAAGTGCCAGCGCATCAACTGGCAAGCGTTGGGGAACGTAACCTTGCTGAAAGATCCTTTATTCATGTGTTGCCCGCCTTCTTCAATCGAGCGCTTCCTTTTGCCCATGTCAGGAAGGAAGAGCCATCATGGCTCTACCAGTGAGAACTAAAAATAGCACCTGAAAATGAAGCTCATGTGGATTTTTTCAGTCCGTTTTGCGATTGGTTCACTTTTTTTGATCTGGATCACGACTTAAGCGGTAATGCTCAGAATGCCATCACGCTTGGCTGGGGTTGTCCCGAGGCTTGGGCAAGGGCTCTGGCTCGCGGCTTTTCCAGGCGATGAGCAGGGCCAGGGTCACCATCGCCAAGGCGACGGCGAAGGTCGTGTGCAGGCCGTTCGTCACCGCTTCGGGGCTGGCGCGGGTGATGTCATTCGTCGCTGCGGCAGCCGCAAACACTGCGCCGAGCACGGAAGCGCCTGTGAAGAAACCCAGGTTGCGCGACAGGTTCAGCAGCCCGGCGATGACGCCGCGCCTCTGGGCCGCTACATCGGCCATGACGGCCGTGTTGTTGGCTGTCTGGAAGAACGCGTAACCCAGGGTTGTCACGATGATGGCCGTGAGGTAGCCGACGATGCCAAGGGCAGGGGGAACCAGCGAGAGCATCAGGCAACCGAGGACCATGGCCGCCAGGCCGGCGAGTCGCATGGGCGTTACGCCGAAGCGATCCGCCAGGCGTCCGGCAGGCACTCCAGCTAATGCCGCGACGCTTGGCCCTGCCGCCAGCACCAGTCCGACGAGAGTCGCCGGCAGTCCGAGGGCGATGGACAGGTAAAAAGGCCCGACCAGCAGCGTCGCCATCATGACCGTCGCGACCAGGGCACTCGTCACCAGGCCCGAGACCAGCAGTCGGTCGCGAAAGACTGCCAAGGGAATCAGCGGCGACACCGCCCGGGACTGGGCCCGAATGAACAGTCCGCCGCCCACGAGCGCGATCAGCAGCAACACCATGTTCAGCCCACCAAAGCTCCCGCGCCCGGAGGTCATGGCCAAGGCATAGGCGGCGAGTGTCATCGCCAACAGCACGGTACCGGTTACATCGAAGTGGGTTGCTTCGGTCTTCGGCGGCACTTGCCGCACCGGTAGCGAGTACCACGCCAGCCCTAACGTCAGCAGGCCGAGAGGGATGTTGACCAGAAACAAGGCCTGCCAGCCGAATCCGCCGATCAACATGCCGCCAAAGGATGGCCCAAGGGCCGTTCCCACCGCCGACAGCGTGGCCAGCAGCCCCATGGCGCCGCCGGTTTTTTCCTGGGCGACCGTTTCGCCGACCAGGGCCAGGGTCAACGTCATCATGATGGCCGCCCCCAGGCCTTGCAGCGCCCGACCGGCGACCAGAAGCCAAAGCGAAGGCGCGAGGCCGCACACCGCCGATGCCAAGGTGAACAGGATGATGCCGACCAATAACAGCTTGCGCCGGCCCATCAGGTCTCCCAGACGGCCGACACTGACAATCAGCGTGGTGATTGCCAGCAGATAGGCCAGCACCACCCATTGAACCTGCTGGAAAGAGGCATCGAGCGCCTGGGCCAGCGTCGGCAGCGCCACCGCGGCCACACTGGCGCCCAGAGAGGCCAGCAGTGTCGAAAGCGCAAGGCTGACCAAGGCCAAACGGGGTGAAAAGAGCCGGTGTGCGGACGCGGTTGCCGGCCGGGTTTGTGGTGTGTTGACGGGTTTCATCGTGTCACCTGTATCCGTAGCGCTCGAAACGGAGCTGTCAGAACGTTACGCCTGGGCATAACATGGCGGAAGACGCAGCATTTGCAGGTTATAGCTGCACCAAACGCCATCTGTTAAATCCGAGATCCCGCCATGTCCTCTCCCGACCTCAATCTGCTCGTCACCCTTGATGTGCTGCTCTCGGAAGGCAGCGTGGCAAGGGCCGCCCGGCGCTTGCAGCTCAGCCCGTCGGCCATGAGCCGGGCACTGGCGCGGCTGCGTGAAACCACCGGTGACCCGCTGTTGGTGCGGGCCGGGCGAGGGCTGGTACCGACACCCCGTGCGCTGGAGTTGCGCGAACAAGTCAGCCACCTGGTGCAGCAGGCCCAGGCAGTGCTGCGGCCAGTGACTACCCCGGATCTTGGGCGCTTGAGCCGAATCTTCACGTTGCGCACCCGCGAAGGGTTCGTGGAAAACTTTGCCATCGACCTGATCACCCGCATCCACGAGCAAGCGCCCGGCGTGCGCCTGCGCTTCGTGGAAAAGACCGACCGCGACAGCACGGCGCTTCGCGAAGGCGCCGTGGACCTGGAGACCGCCGTCGTGGACAAGGACACCAGCCCGGAACTGCGAACCCAGGCGTTGTTCAGCGATCGCTTGATTGGCGTGGTGCGCGCGGGTCACCCGCTGTGCCAGGCAGTGGTGAGCGCCGCCGATTATGCGGCAGGCAGGCATGTCGGTGTGTCGATGCGCGGCCTGGATCATGGCCTCATCGACCAGGCGCTGGCGGCGTTGAACTTGTCCCGGGAAATCGTCACCAGCGTGCCAGGCTTTTCCTCGGCGCTGGGCTTGGCCCGCTCCAGCGACCTGATTGCCAGCGTGCCCGAACGCTACACCGCGAGCCTGAGGGTCGGCCTGCACAGTTTTGCGCTGCCGTTTCCAGTACCTGGGTTCACGATCGCCATGCTCTGGCATCCTCGGATGGACGCCGACCCTGTGCATCGCTGGCTTCGAGGCTGTCTGCGGGAAGTGTGCGCACGTAAAACAGTAGAGGTTTAGTAGATATTGATTAATAGCATTTCGCTGGCACTTAGTTGGAAGAAGTGCGACGCCGTCCGCAAATTGCTAGTTATCGATATTTAATATTTAAATAGAATTTTGTCTGACAATCCTTAATTCAGGCAGTTGAGCACGCGCACTAACGAGGCAGAAACCTATTGTTTGTTGGCGTTAACGGATAGGCCGTGAAATTGAACGGAAAAAATTGCTAGACGTTTGATTTCCAATTGTGTCAGGTTTCTTACGTCCTCATTGGGCGAGTGATAGGACGATCTCGCCAGAGATTGTCTGTCTGACTAAAACTGTTCCATTTGCAAACAAGGAAGTGTGTTTATGTCGAAAGTCAAAAGCAGCGCTATCGATTCTGCCGAACAACTCCTCTGGGCGCCGCAATCATTGGCGGCTCCCAGTAATGCGTTCAACCAGATCAATAGTTTCAGCCACCAATACGACCGGGGCGGCAACCTGACCGTCAACGGCAAACCGTCGTACTCCGTCGACGAGGCGGCCACTCAGTTGCTGCGCGACGGCGCGGCTTACCTGGACCGGGACGGCAGCGGCAAGATCGAGCTGACCTACACCTTCCTGACGTCCGCCTCTTCCAGCACCATGAACAAGCATGGGATCAGCGGCTTCAGCCAGTTCAGTGCGCAGCAGAAAGGCCAGGCAGCCCTGGCCATGCAATCCTGGGCGGACGTGGCCAATGTCACCTTCACCGAAAAAGCCAGCGGCGGCGACGGTCACATGACCTTCGGCAACTACAGCGGCGGCCAGGATGGCGCAGCGGCGTTCGCTTATCTACCGGGGACGGGGGCCGGCTATGACGGGACTTCCTGGTACCTGATCAACAGCAGCTACACCCAGAACAAGAACCCGGACCTGAACAACTACGGCCGCCAGACCCTGACCCATGAAATCGGTCACACCCTCGGCCTGGCCCACCCGGGTGACTACAACGCTGGCGAAGGCAGCCCGACCTACGATGACGCTACGTATGGCCAGGACACCCGTGGCTACAGCCTCATGAGCTACTGGAGCGAAAGCAATACCGACCAGAACTTCAGCAAGGGCGGCGTCGAAGCCTACGCCTCCGGTCCGCTGATGGATGACATCGCGGCCATCCAGAAGCTCTATGGTGCCAACACCACGACCCGTACCGGCGATTCGACCTACGGCTTCAACTCCAACACCGGTCGCGATTTTCTCAGTGCATCTTCGTCGTCGGACAAAGTGGTGTTTTCGGTATGGGACGCGGGCGGGCGCGATACCCTGGATTTCTCCGGTTTTACCCAGAACCAGAAAATCAACCTCAATGACGCCTCGTTCTCCGATGTTGGCGGCATGGTGGGCAACGTGTCCATCGCCCAGGGTGCCGTCATCGAAAACGCCATCGGCGGTTCGGGCAGCGACTTGCTGATTGGCAACACGGTGGCCAACGAACTCAAGGGCGGCGCGGGCAACGATATCCTTTGGGGCGCTGGTGGCGCAGACAAGCTCTGGGGTGGCTCGGGTTCGGACACCTTTGTTTTTACCGCCAGTTCCGATTCGCGGCCGGGGGCGACGGACCAGATCCTTGATTTCGTCAGCGGCCTGGACAAGATCGACCTGACCGGTATCACCAAGGGCGCGGGCCTGCACTTCGTGAGCGCGTTCACCGGTGCGGCGGGCGATGCGGTGTTGTCGACATCGGGTGGCAACAGCCTGCTGTCGGTGGACTTCTCCGGGCTCGGCGTGGCTGACTTCCTGGTCAGCACCGTTGGCCAGGCAGCGGTCTCGGATATCGTGGCCTGATGCTAAACCCTGTAGGAGCTGTCGCTTCGCTCGACAGCGCCTACAGGACCCAGGCCAGGATGAAAAAATGCGTAGAAAATTCATGCCCAGTAGCGCTAAGGCAACCGCCGGGTTGCTCGCTACGCTGATGATGTTTTGTGGAGAAGTCGCCATGGCGCGCAGCCTGTTGTTAGCAGAACCCTCGCAGTTGGCCGGTCAGTGGCTGGCCGTTTTGTCGAGCCCGCAGGACACTGCACAAAGCCAGACGATGCAGGACAAACCGGCCAACACTTGCCTTGTCGAGCTCAAGGCGGACCAGACCCTCGGTGGGCAAACCGAATGCCTGGGTCGCTGGCTGGGGGATGAACCGGTCCATTGGTTTACCGAACCCGATGGTCTTTCCCTAATTGGCAGACAGAACTCTAGAGTGCATCTGGGGATGCGCCAAGAACATCATTATCAAGTCACTTTGAAGTCCGGCCTGATACTCAGGCTTGAGCGCCCGATCGAGCGTTAACAAATTGTTACGTTTATCCCGGAACAAGACGCGTATGTTCAATCAGGCGTGCGCATCGGCCGGGGCCGATTTAATAATTAAAGATTGGTAGTGCATAACAGCCGTATATCCGGCGAAGCCAACAGCAGGAAGAGTCATGACTAAGAGCCAGGGCGTTGTCGCCGTGCCGCTGTTTAAAGCGCTGGGCGCTTATAAAAATATTCTGATCAGTGTCGGTTGTTTTACTGCGTTGATTAACGTCTTGATGCTTGCGCCTTCGATATACATGCTCCAAGTATATGACCGCGGGTTGTCATCCCAAAACGAAACCACGCTGGCGATGTTGTCATTGATGGTCGTCGGCTTCTTCGTATTCATCGGGCTGCTGGAAATGGTCCGCAGCTTCGTGGTCATCCGCATCGGCAGCCAGTTGGAGAGACGCTTCAATCTCCAGGTGTACCAGGCCGCGTTCGAGCGCAATCTGCGCCAGGGAGAAGGCAACGCCGGGCAATCTCTGGGCGACCTCACGCATATTCGCCAATTCCTCACCGGACCGGCGCTGTTCGCTTTCTTCGACGCGCCGTGGTTTCCCATCTATCTGCTGGTGATCTACCTGTTCAACGTGTGGCTCGGCGTGTTTGCCTCCGTCGGCACGCTGCTGCTGATCGGCCTGGCCTGCCTGAATGAGGCCATGACCAAAAAAGCCTTGGGGCAGGCCAGCGTCTACTCGCAACAGTCCAGCCAACTGGCTACCAGCCATTTGCACAACGCCGAGACGATCCAGGCCATGGGCATGCTCGGCGCGCTGCGCAGCCGGTGGTTTGCCGTGCACTCACGGTTTCTCGGCTTGCAGAACCAGGCCAGCGATACCGGCGCGGTGATCAGCTCCTTGAGCAAGACCCTGCGCCTGTGCCTGCAATCGCTGGTGCTGGGCTTGGGGGCACTGCTGGTGATCAAGGGCGACATGACCGCTGGGATGATGATCGCCGGATCGATCCTGATGGGCCGGGTATTGAGCCCCATCGACCAGTTGATCGCCGTGTGGAAACAGTGGAGCGGCGCCAAGCTGGCTTACCGGCGTCTCGATGCGCTGTTGCAGGCGTTTGCGCCTCAGGACGACGGCATGACGCTGCCAGCGCCCAAGGGCCAGGTGAGTTTTGAACAAGTGAGCGCGGGACCACCAGGACAACGCAATGCGACGCTGCAGCAGGTCAGCTTCAGCTTGGCTGCCGGGGAAGTGCTGGGTGTGCTGGGGGCGTCCGGCTCCGGCAAGTCCACCCTGGCCCGAGTCCTGGTGGGGGTGTGGCCGACCCTCGCGGGGACGGTGCGCCTCGACGGGGCCGACATTCATCGCTGGAATCGCGAGCAACTCGGCCCGCACGTTGGTTATCTGCCCCAGGACATCGAGCTGTTCAGCGGCAGCATTGCCGAGAACATCGCCCGGTTTCGCCAAGCCGATCCGCAAAAAGTCGTCGCCGCCGCGCAGCAGGCCGGGGTCCATGAGCTGATCCTGCGCCTGCCCAAAGGCTATGACACGGTGCTGGGGGAGGACGGCGGTGGTTTGTCCGGCGGGCAGAAACAACGGGTTGCGCTGGCCCGGGCGATGTACGACCGGCCGAGCCTGGTGGTGCTCGACGAACCCAACTCCAACCTCGACACGGTTGGCGAAGCGGCGCTCGCCAGTGCCATCGCGCAGATGAAGGCCCAGGGCACCAGTGTCGTGCTGGTCACCCATCGCTCCTCGGCATTGGCCCAGGCCGACAAGTTACTGGTGCTCGACGAAGGCCGGCTACAAGCCTTCGGCCCAAGCCAGCAAGTGTTGCGGGCGCTTTCCGGCCAGTCGGGCCCACAGGACAACTCGCCGCGCAGCTCACCGCCGAACAGTCCCCAGGTGGCCCCCAACGAACTGAGCATGAGTCGCCAGTACCAGGCCGCCAGCAAACCCGGTGGCGCATGAGCAAGGAGCGCGACATGAATCTAGAACATTCTCAGGACGTTGAGCAGCCGGAGCGCGACGCCCGTTTCTTCACCCGCATTGGCTGGGCATTGGCGCTCATTGGCGCGGGCAGTTTTTTCACCTGGGCCAGCCTCGCGCCGCTGGACCAGGGCATCCCGGTGCAAGGCACCGTGGTGGTTTCAGGCAAGCGCAAGGCGGTGCAATCGATGAGCGCCGGCGTAGTCAGCCGGATCCTGGTGCGCGAAGGCGAAGCGGTGAAGCAGGGCCAGCCGCTGTTCCGTCTGGACCAGACCCAGGCCGCCGCCGATGTGCAATCGCTGCAGGCGCAGTACCGGATGACCTGGGCGAGCCTGGCGCGTTGGCAAAGCGAGCGGGACAACTTGTTGCAGGTGAGTTTTCCGGCCGAGCTGAGTCGCGATCCCGATCCAGGCCTGGCCCTGGTGCTTGAAGGCCAGCGGCAACTGTTCAGCAGCCGCCGCGAAGCCTTCGCCCGGGAGCAGGCGGCGTTGCGCGCCAGCATCGAGGGCGCCGCGGCGCAATTGGCGGGCATGCGCCGGGCCCGCAGCGACCTGACCGCCCAGGCCGAATCCCTGCGCCTGCAACTGGGCAACCTGCAACCCTTGGCGGACAACGGCTACATCCCGCGCAACCGCCTGCTGGACTATCAACGCCAGCTGTCGCAAGTACAGCAGGAACTGGCGCAGAACAGCGGCGAAAGCGGGCGGGTGGAGCAGGGAATCGTCGAGTCGCAGCCTGAAGCTGCAGCAGCACCACGAGGAATACCAGAAAGAGGTGCGTAGCCAGTTGGCCGACGCCCAGCTCAAGAGTGAAACCCTGCAACAGCAACTGAAATCCGCCGGCTTCGAGTTGCAACACAGCGAAATCCTCGCCACCGCCGACGGCATCGCGGTCAACCTGGGGGTGCACACCGAGGGCGCGGTGGTGCGTCAGGGCGACACCTTGCTGGAAATCGTCCCCCAAGGTACGCGGTTGGAAGTGGAAGGGCATTTGCCGGTGCACCTGATCGACAAGGTCGGCCCGCATTTGCCGGTGGACATCCTGTTTACCGCCTTCAACCAGAACCGCACGCCAAGGGTGCCAGGGGAAGTCAGCTTGATTTCCGCTGACCAGATGCTCGATGAGAAGACCGGCGCGCCGTATTACGTCCTGCGCAGCAGCGTCAGTGACGTGGCGATGGACAAGCTCAACGGCCTGGTGATCAAGCCCGGCATGCCGGCCGAGATGTTCGTGCGCACGGGCGAGCGCTCGTTGCTCAACTACCTGTTCAAACCGCTGCTCGACCGAGCCGGCTCTGCGTTGACCGAAGAATAAGGATGTCCGGCGCTATGAAGCGTTTCTATTGGGTGGCCGTGCTGGCCGTTTCCGTGTGCAACAACGCCTGGGCCATGGGGCCCTTCGAGTTCTACGAGCAGGCCCTGCGCAATGATCCGGTCTACCTGGGCGCGATCAAGGAGCGCGATGCGGGCCTGGAGAACCGCGCCATTGGCCGCGCCGGGCTGTTGCCGCACCTGGGCTACAGCTACAACAAGGGCCGCAACCAATCCAAGGTCACGTACCTCAATGACCGTGGCGCCAGCCAGCATGACGATCGCAACTACAGCAGCTACGGCTCCAGCCTGACGCTGCAACAACCGCTGCTGGACTACGAGGCTTACGCCGCCTATCGAAAGGGCGTGGCCCAGGCGCTGTTCGCCGACGAAAGTTTTCGAGGCAAGAGCCAGGAGTTGTTGGTGCGGGTGCTGAGTCATTACACCCAGGCGCTGTTCGCCCAGGACCAGATCGACATTGCCCAGGCCAAGAAAAAGGCGTTCGAGCAGCAATTCCACCAGAACGAGCATCTGTTTCGCCAGGGCGAAGGGACGCGCACCGACATCCTCGAGGCGCAGGCGCGCTATGAACTGGCAATCGCCGAAGAGATCGAGGCGCGGGATGAGCAGGACGCCGCCTTGCGTGAACTGGGCTCGCTGATTGGCGTTCCGGCCCTGGATATCGGCGACCTGGCGCCGCTGCACGACACCTTCCAGACCTTTGCCTTGCAGCCGGCCAGTTTCGATACCTGGCACGAACTGGCGGTGAGCAACAACCCCAATCTGGCGTCCCAGCGCCAAGCCGTGGACGTGGCGCGTTTCGAGGTGGAGCGCAACCGCGCCGGGCACCTGCCCAAGGTCAGTGCCTACGCAACGATGCGCCAGAACGAATCGGAAAGTGGCAACACCTATAACCAGCGCTACGACACCAACACCATCGGCCTGGAAGTCAGTGTGCCGCTGTACGCCGGTGGCGGGGTCTCGGCGTCGACCCGCCAGGCCAGCCGCAATATGGAACAGGCCGAATACGAGCTGGATGCCAAGACCCGCGAGACGCTGATCGAATTGCGCCGCCAGTTCAGCGCCTGCGTGTCCGGGGTGAACAAACTGCGCGCTTATCAGAAGGCCCTGAGCTCCGCCGAAGCGCTGGTGGTCTCGACCCGGCAAAGCATCCTTGGCGGCGAGCGGGTCAACCTCGATGCGCTCAATGCCGAACAACAGCTCTACACCACCCGCCGCGACCTGGCCCAGGCCCGTTACGACTACCTCATGGCCTGGACCAAGCTGCATTACTACGCCGGCACCCTCGGCCCGCAGGACCTGGCGAAGGTGGATGAGGCGTTTGTGTCCCGGGCAGGTATTCAATGACCGCGCGGATGCCGTTGTGGCGAGGGGATTCCAACAACAAAAGAGGGCAACAACCATGGGTATCTACGACTACAAGAACCTCGGCACCACCGAATCCAAGGCACTGGTCAGCGACGCAATGGCGATCATGCTGTATTCCTACCACAACCTCGACAACGGTTTTGCCGCTGGGTACCAGCACAACGGCTTTGGTGCCGGGCTGCCGGCGACCCTGGTCACCGCGGTGCTGGGGAGCACCGATTCCCAAGGGGTGATTCCCGGCGTGCCGTGGAACCCCGACTCGGAAAAACTGGCCCTGGAGGCGGTACAGAAAGCCGGCTGGACGCCCATCAGCGCCGCGCAACTGGGCTACGCCGGCAAGGTGGATGATCGCGGGACATTTTTTGGTGAAAAAACCGGCTATACCACCGCGCAGGTCGAGATCCTCGGCAAGTACGATGCCGCGGGGCACTTGCAGGAAATCGGCGTGTCGTTTCGCGGCACCAGCGGCCCTCGGGAAAACCTGATTGGCGACACCATTGGCGACGTGATCAGCGACCTGATGGCCGCGCTGGGGCCCAAGGACTACGCGAAAAACTACGCCGGCGAAGCCTTTGGCAACCTGCTGGGGGACGTCGCGAAGTTTGCCCAGGCCCATGGCCTGACGGGCAACGACGTGCTGGTCAGCGGCCACAGCCTGGGCGGGTTGGCGGTCAACAGCCTGGCGGACTTGAGCGCCAGCCAATGGTCGGGGTTCTACGCCGATGCCAACTACATCGCCTACGCCTCGCCAACCCAGAGCAGTACCGACAAGGTCTTGAACATCGGTTACGAGAACGATCCGGTGTTCCGCGCCCTGGACGGCTCGACGTTCAACCTCGCGTCGGTGGGTGTGCACGATGGGCAACAGGAATCGGCCACCAACAACATCGTCAGCTTCAATGACCACTACGCTTCGACGGCATGGAACGTGTTGCCGTTTTCCATCCTCAACATCCCCACCTGGATTTCCCACCTGCCTACCGGCTATGGCGATGGCATGGGCCGGATCATGGGGTCGGCGTTCTACGATCTCACCGAAAAAGACTCCACCATCATCGTCGCCAACCTGTCTGACCCCGCGCGCGCCAATACCTGGGTGCAGGACCTCAATCGCAATGCCGAAACCCACACCGGCAGCACGTTCATCATCGGCAGCGACAGCAATGACCTGATCCAGGGCGGCCAGGGCAACGACTACCTGGAGGGCCGCGCCGGCAACGACACCTTTCGCGATGGCGGTGGCTACAACGTGATATTGGGCGGGCAGGGCAACAACAGCCTGCAACTGCAGCAGTCGGTGAAGGATTTCAGTTTCGCCCACGACGGGGCCGGAACGCTGTATATGCGCGACGCCCATGGCGCGATCAGCATCACCCGCGACATTGGCACCTTGGTCAGTAAGGAGCCTGGGTTGTTCTGGGGGCTGCTCAAGGATGAGGTGAGCCACAGTGTCACCGCCAATGGCCTGGTGGCCGGCGCCAACCTGACGGCGTATGCCTCCTCGATCAAGGGCAGCGCGGCCAACGACACACTGGTGGCGGGGGCGAAGGGTGACTGGCTGTTCGGCCAGGACGGCAACGATGTGCTGGTGGGCGGCGCGGGTAACGACACCTTTGTCGGTGGGGCGGGCAATGACCAGATGCAAGCGGGGGGCGGCAGTGACACCTTCCTCTTCAACGGCGCCTTCGGCCAGGACCGGATCAGCGGCTACGACGCGGGGGACAAGCTTGTGTTCCTTGGCGTACCAGGTGCCGGGGCAGGATATGACTACAGCCAGTACCTGTCACAAGTGGGCAATGACACGCTGCTCAAGGTCGGCGACAGTTCCGTGACGCTGGTGGGCGTTGGTCTGGGTCAGGTAGGGGGCGAAGGGATCGTGTTCGCCTGATATCGCTATCGCGAGCAGGCTCGCTCCCACAGGGGGGCTCGGGTGTATGCAGGATTTGTGTTCACCACCGAGCTTTTGTGGGAGCGAGCCTGCTCGCGATGGCGGTGCGGCAGGCGAATCACTGGTAATCAGTCTTCCTTGCGAATGGTTGCCACATCATCGGCGCGGACCCGGACTTTCCTCCCGGAAATATCCTCGAACTCGTAGAAACCATCGACGGTGCGAGTATTGGGGGTGTCCTTGGTCAAATACTGGGTACCGTTCTGCAAGGTCACTACAGTGGGCGACGCGCAGCCAGCCAGCGCCAGAAATGCCACGGCGACCATGGGCAGGCCCAGAAACCTGATGTTCATAACCATAACCTCTCAATCAAAAGGACACGGAGCAGCTGATTCGACCGCGCCATCACATTAGCTAACCGCCATTGGTCTCGCTTGCCGTAGGAAAGTTCATCGCTGGCTGAAGGATTTCACCTTAAATATAGGAGACCGTTCATCTTTTGCTGTTGCCTGGCTGGTTTACAGCTGTTATCTGTATGCATAACCAGTACCCCGATTCCCTTGGCGTTTCTTTCCGTGGCAGCCCGTTCTCTCGACGATCCGTTTTACTACCTGAACAACTTCCAGCAGGTGCTCGCTTGGTTGACGCAGCGTTATGCCGATGTGCTCAGCACTGAAGAGCAGCGCTTCATCGAGCACTTCGCCGCGCTGCCGCGTGGCGCCCGGGGCTTGCTGGTGCGGATGGTGATGCGCAAGGGGCTACGGTTTCGTCATAGCAAGCTGCATTACCCGGAAATTGGCGACATCGGCGCCGCCGTCGCGCCACTGCTGGCGCTGGGTTGGGTCGAGGAACAGGCCCCCATCGGGCTCGTCGAGCTGTTCGAGGTGCTGCTCAAGCCGGAAATCCTCCTGTGCCTGGGCCATCTGATCGAACACCCCAAGGCGAAAAAGACCGAATGGCTCCAGGCCCTGGATGATCACCTCAACCAACCCCAGCCGTTCCATGCCTGGTGCCCGCAGCTTGACGACCGGCTGTACAGCCTGACGATCATGAATCTGTGCGACCGACTGCGGTTGATGTTCTTCGGCAACCTTTACCAGGATTGGTCGGAGTTTGTCCTGGCGGACCTGGGCATCTTCACCTACGAAACCGTCGAGTTCAGCGCCGAGTCACGGGGCTTGCGCAGCCGCGAAGACGTCGATGCCTGCGTGTTCCTGCACGACTGCCAGCAACGCTTCGAAGCCGGCGAGCCCCTGGAAGAGATCGTCGCCCAAATCAACGAGCTGTCCCCGGACAATCCGTGGCTGGAGCGGCGCCGGGCCAAGTTGTTGTTCCTGATCGGCCAGCACGGCGAGCGCATTGGCGATTTCGCCTTGGCCTTGGGTATCTATCGCGATTGCACCTACCCGGGCGCGCGCTTGCGGATGGTCCGGGTGCTGGAGCGTATCGGCGAGTACACCCTGGCCCTCGAACTGGGCGAGGCGGCGGCGCAGGCACCGCAAAGTGCCGCCGAAACCCAGGCCTTGCTGCGGATCGTGCCCCGTCTGCGGCGCAAGTTGGGCGGCCCGCCAGTGCCACGGGCCATGGCCCGGGAAGTGGAACGCCTGGAGCTGCACCTGTCTCGCGTCGATCCCAGTTTGTCGGTGGAGTACCACGTCCAGGCCCACCTGCACGACGAAACCGCGCCAGTGCATTACGTCGAGAACAGCCTGATCAATTCGCTGTTCGGCCTGCTGTGCTGGCCTGCGATTTTCGCGCCGTTGCCGGGCGCGTTTTTCCACCCGTTCCAACGCGGGCCGGTGGACCTGCTCAACGAAGATTTTCACGCCCGTCGCGCCGAGTTGTTTGCGGCCTGCCTGGCAGAGTTGGACGATGGTCGCTATCGGCAGACCATCGGCCGTCGCTACGCCGAAAAGTGGGGCGTGCAGTCGCCTTTCGTATTCTGGGGCGCGCTGTCCGAGCCCTTGCTGGAGCAAGCGCTCGATTGCCTGCCGGCCGCGCATCTCAAGCACTGGTTTGACCGTCTGCTGCTGGACATCAAGGCCAATCGCGCCGGCATGCCGGACCTGATCCAGTTCTGGCCGCAGCACAAGACCTACCGCATGATCGAAGTCAAAGGCCCCGGTGATCGCCTGCAAGACAACCAACTGCGCTGGCTGGAGTTCTGCCATGAACACCAGATGCCCGTTGCCGTTTGTTATGTGCAATGGGCAGAGTCAGCCATCGCGAGCGAGCTCGCTCCCACAGTGGATGAGTCACCACAGATCACCTGTGGGAGCGAGCTTGCTCGCGATGGGGCCGCATGAACCCGGCACCGAGCTACAGCATCGCCGTACGGGCGCTGTGTGAGTTCACCGCCAAGGTGGGTGACCTCGACCTGCGCTTCACACCATCGCCCACGGCCCTGGAAGGCATTGCCGGCCATCGTACCGTCGCCTCGCGGCGCAGCGAGGGTTATCAGGCCGAGGTGGCCCTCGACGGTCATTACCAGACACTGACAGTCAAAGGCCGGGCCGACGGCTACGACCCGGCCCACCAGTGCCTTGAAGAAGTGAAAACCTACCGCGGCGACCTGAGCAAACAACCGGCCAACCATCGCCAGCTGCATTGGGCCCAGGCGAAAATCTATGGCTGGCTGATGTGCCAGAAACTGCAGTTGCCGCACATCGACGTGGCCCTGGTGTATTTCGACATCGTCAGCGAAAAGGAAACCTGCATCACCCAACGTTTCGAAGCGGCGCAGTTGCAAGCCTTCTTCGAAGCGCAATGCGCGTTGTTCCTGGCCTGGGCCGAACAGGAAATGGCCCATCGACAGGCGCGCAACCTCGGCGCGCAATCGCTGGTATTTCCCCATGCGGGTTTCAGACCGGGGCAACGGCACCTGGCCGAATCAGTGTTCAAAGCGGTCAGTACCGGCCGCTGCCTGATGGCCCAGGCGCCCACGGGCATCGGCAAGACCGTCGGTACCTTATTCCCAATGCTCAAGGCTTTGGCGCCGCAGCAACTGGACAAGGTGTACTTCCTCACGGCCAAAACCCCGGGGCGCAAGCTGGCCCTGGATGCGGCGCGCGTGATCACCCGCAGCGCGCCGTCGATGCCATTGCGGGTGCTGGAAATGATCGCCCGGGACAAGGCCTGCGAACACCCGGACAAAGCCTGCCATGGCGAGTCCTGCCCGCTGGCCCGTGGTTTCTACGACCGCTTGCCGGGCGCCCGGGCGGCGGCGAGCCAGGTCACCTTGCTCGACCAGGCGGCGTTGCGCGAGATTGCGCTGGCCCATGAGGTCTGCCCGTATTACCTCAGCCAGGAAATGGCCCGCTGGGCCGACGTGGTGGTGGCCGACTACAACTATTACTTCGACTTCAGCGCCTTGCTCTTTGGCCTGGCCCAAGCCAATAACTGGACCGTCGCGACCCTGGTGGACGAGGCCCATAACCTGGTGGACCGGGGGCGGCAGATGTACAGCGCCACCCTCGACCAGGCCACGTTGACCAGCGTGCGCAAAACCGCCCCCGAACCGCTGAAGAAATCCCTGGATAGGGTCAATCGCCAGTGGAATGCCTTGCATACGCCCCAGGTGGCGGCCTATCAGGCCTATGAAAAGCTGCCGGAAAAACTGCTCCAGGCCCTGGCCACCTGCACGACGGCTATCGGCGATTATCTCAACGACCATCCCCAAGGCCTGGACAGCGGATTGCAGGCGTTCTACTTCGACGCGTTGCAGTTTGGCCGGGTGGCGGAAACCTTCGACGAGCACTTTCTGTTCGACATCCACAAGCGCGAACTTGGCCGCCAGCGCAGCCTGTCTACGCTGTGCCTGCGCAACGTGGTGCCGGCCGCGTTCCTGCGGCCCAGGCTGACCGCAGCGCGCAGTACCGTGCTGTTCTCGGCAACCCTGAGCCCTCGGCATTACTACGCAGACTTGTTGGGGACGCCGGGCGAAACGGTGTGGATCGACGTGGAATCGCCGTTCAAGGCCGAACAACTGGACGTGCAGGTGGTCAGCCGCATTTCCACCCGCTTTGCCCATCGCCAGGCGTCCCTGGAGCCGATTGCCGCGTTGATGGCTCGCCAGTTCCGCGAGCGCCCAGGCAATTACCTGGCTTTTTTCAGCAGCTTCGATTACTTGCAGCAAGTGGCTGGGCTGTTTGCCGAACGGTACCCGCAGATTACGCTCTGGACGCAATCGCGCGGCATGGGTGAAGCGCCTCGGCAGGCGTTTCTCGAGCGGTTCATGGAGCACAGCCAAGGCATTGGCTTTGCGGTGCTGGGCGGTGCGTTCGGCGAGGGCATCGATTTGCCGGGTTCACGCCTGATCGGCGCGTTCATCGCCACCTTGGGGCTGGCGCAGTTCAACCCGGTCAATGAGCAGATGAAACAACGCATGGCTGCGATCTTCGGCGATGGCTACGACTACACGTACCTGTATCCCGGCCTGCAAAAAGTCGTGCAGGCGGCCGGTCGCGTCATCCGCACCCAACAGGATAGCGGGGTGGTGATGCTGATCGACGACCGGTTTGGCGAGGCGAGGGTGCAGCACTTGTTGCCGCGCTGGTGGTCAGTTACCCAAGAGGCCCACAAATCCCCTTGTGGGAGCGAGCTTGCTCGCGATGGCAGACTGTCAGCCAGCATTGATGCAAACTGACCCAGCGCTATCGCGAGCAAGCTCGCTCCCACAGGGTTGAAGGCTTGAGGAATTTTCCTGGCGCCCGACTTGCTCCATACTTCGCAAAAAAAGAATCCACACGGATGCCCCGGCCAGATGCTTGAGAACGACCCCAAGACCCCACTCATGAACGAGGAACAGCGCTTTCGCCTGCTCATCGACGCTGTGGTCGACTACGCCATCTACATGACCGATCCGTCGGGCATCATCACCAGTTGGAACTCCGGCGCCAGGCGTTTCAAGGGCTACGAGGAAGCCGAGATCCTCGGCCAGCACTTCTCCCGTTTCTACACCGATCAGGATCGCGCCGCCGGCCTGCCGCAACGGGCGCTGGACACGGCCGTACATGAGGGACGCTTCGAGGGCGAGGGCTGGCGGGTGCGCAAGGACGGCACGCGCTTCATGGCTCACGTGGTCATCGATGCGATCCGCAGCGACACCGGCACGCTGTTGGGCTTTGCCAAGATCACACGCGACATCACCGATGTCACCCAGGCCCAACAGGCCCTCGAGCAGGCCCGTGAGGCACTGTTCCAATCCCAGAAACTGCAAGCCATCGGCCAGCTCACTGGCGGCATCGCCCATGATTTCAATAACCTGTTGACGGTCATCCTTGGCAATCTGGAGATCGTGCGCAAGCGCATGCCCAGCGACCCGAAACTCACTCAGTTGCTGGACAACGCGACCCAGGGCGCGCTGCGCGGTGTTTCGCTGACCCAACGCATGCTGGCGTTTGCCCGCCGGCAGAAACTGACCTACGAATCGGTCGAGCTGTCGGCCCTGGTGCAGGGCATCAGCGGCCTGCTGCAAAGCTCCCTGGGCCCGTCGATACACGTCCAGACCCGTTTCGCCGAGGCACTGCCGCCGGTGCTGGCCGATGTCAACCAACTGGAATTGGCGATTCTCAACCTGGCGACCAATGCCCGGGACGCCATGCCCCATGGCGGCCAGCTCATGATTACTGCCGAAGAGCGGCAAGGGTCTGATGCTGGCCCGGACAAACCAATGCCCCCCGGGCGCTACATTTGCCTGGCGATTGCCGATGAAGGCGAGGGCATGGACGAGGCCACGCTGGCCTTGGCCGTAGACCCGTTCTTCACCACCAAGGGTGTCGGCAAGGGCACGGGCCTGGGGTTGTCCATGGTGCATGGCCTGGCGGAACAGTTGGGTGGCCGCCTGACGCTCAGCAGCCAGAAAGGTGTCGGTACCACCGCGCAATTGTGGCTACCAGTGGCCGACAACCCGGCACCGGGCAAAGCGTCGATCCAGGAAACAACGCCGCCGGTCGACGCGTTGAAAGTGCTGGTGGTCGACGATGACAGCCTGGTGCTCACCAGCACGCGCCTGCTCATCGAAGACCTCGGGCACCGGGTCCTTTGCGCGCCATCGGGCGCCCAGGCACTGGAGCTGTATGAGATCAACCCGGACATCGATCTGGTGATCACCGACATGGCCATGCCGCAGATGGACGGTGCACAGTTGGCGAAACTGTTGCGCGACCGCCAACCGACCCTGCCCATCATCCTGGCCACCGGTTATGCCGAACGCCTGGAAGGTTTCGCCACGCAATTGCCTCGGTTGATCAAGCCGTTCAAGCAGATAGACCTGGTGCAGATCATTGGGCAGACGATGAAGTAGTCAGGAATGCAATGTTTTCCCCCGTGGCGAGGGAGCTTGCTCCCGCTGGGCTGCGAAGCAGCCCCAAAAGCAGACGAGCGCTACGCGCCCGAGCGGGAGCAAGCTCCCTCGCCACAAGAACATGTGTTTATTCGGTATTTTTCTTGAACCCACGCAAATTCATCGCACACAGGCAAAACTGCAACACGATCAATGCATACGCGTGGGTATGAAGCCCCCAGATCACCCACAGAATATTGCTGGCAATAAAACAACTGAATCCCGCCACCCGGCGTCGCGGTTGGCGTGAGCCGATCAGCCAGGAGGCCAGCACCGTGACGAGCATCGCTGGCCATTGCATCCATCCAAGATAATCCACACAAGCATCCTCTTGCCCTTATGAACTAGAGACCTTGGCGGTTGGGGCGCGTTTCCTCGAAGGTTTGATGCGCCTGCGGTCCATTGGCTTGAACTTGCCGCGCGCCGGGTTCTTCTAATGAGTCCGAATCATCACCGAGGCACCGCCTGCGCAATGCCCAGAATACTCACCGGGCCCACCCCGGAAGAAGAACTGACGGAACACAACGCCAAACTGTTCGGCTCGCCCAAGGAGCGACTGGATTTCTATCGCCGTGAGATCCAGTACGAAACCAGCATCCTGGCCAACCGAACCGATGCTTACCTGGCCGCCCAATCGTTCCTGGTGATCGCCTTTGCCTCGTGCATGGCCAACCTGAACCCGGAGTGGGGCAAGTTGTTCACGTTGATCGTGCCGCCATTCCTGGCCTTGCTGGGCTTCTTGAGCTCACTCAACGCCTGGCCGGGCATTCGAGCTGCCTACGAGATCATCGATCACTGGCATTTCAAACAGAGCGAGTTATTGCGCGCCGAACCCTTGATGGGCCTGGCCTACGACGAGTCGCCGTTGTTCAGCGAACGGGAGTCGACGCACAAGGGCTACCGCAAATCGTTGCTGTTCTCGGTGCGTACGCCATGGATCTTCGCCACCTTCTGGGTGTTGCTGGGGGTGTATTCGGTCTATATCCAGATGGGCGATCCTGGCGGTTGAGTCACACGCTCTTGAGGACGAACATCATTGTGGCGAGGGAGCTTGCTCCCGCTGGGCTGCGCAGCAGCCCCAAAAGCAGGCGTGCGCTACGCGCCCGAGCGGGAGCAAGCTCCCTCGCCACGATTGCCTCACCTCGGCTGCTTATGGCGCTCGTACCATGCCAGGGTGGGTTGGGTCGTGACACCATGGACCAGAATACTCAATGCCACCACCGACAGGGTGAGGTTGATGCACAGTTGCGCCACCTCCGGCTGCAGGTCATGGTTCAAGGCGAAAAACAGATAGAACAGACTGCCGATCCCACGGATGCCAAACCAGCCGATCAGTAGCCGTTGCGGTCCGTCGAGCAGTCGCCCCCAGGGTAACGCCAGCACACTCAACGGGCGGATGACGGCAAACAGCAGGGCACCGATCGCCAAGGCCCGCCAGTCCCAATGGTTGGCCAGCACCACACCGAGCAGGGTCACCAGGAAGACTTCCATCGACCGCTCCACCAGGCTGCCGAACGCGAGCATGTCGCTCATCATGACTCCAGCGGCCAATTGACCGTCGTCCAGCGACTCGGTATCGCCCAGGACAGCCTGCTGGGGCTCGACGGTTTCGTGGCCCACCACCGGTTGCACCAGGTGCTCCGCCGGCGGTGCCGCTTCATCGGTGGATTTGACCTCGGCCTGGCGCAGCCCCAGGCCGGCGGCGAATACAGAGAGAAAGCCGTAGCCCTGGATCCACTCGGCCACGACGTAGGCCAGGGCAATCAGTGCCAGGGCCAGGTAGTCATTGGGCGACAAGGTGCTGTCGGCATTCCTGATGCGCATCGACAAGGTCAGCTTGCCAATCCCGCGTCCCATCCAATAGCCGACCAGCAAACCGGCCGGCACCGCCCAGAGGACGTTACGCAGCAGCCATTCGCCGAGAAAACCGCTGCCGTCTTCACGCAGCATCAACAGGCCGAGGATGACAAAGGGAAACGCGGTGCCGTCGTTCAGTCCCGCTTCGCCCGACAGGCCGAAACGCACCCGGTCGTCATCCCGCGCATCGTTGACCTGCACCAGCGCCGCCAATACCGGATCGGTGGGAGCCAATATCGCGCCGATCAGCATCGACACGCCCCAACTGAGGCCGAACAGATAATGCAATGCCAGGCACAGGCCGGCGATGCTCAGGATCATCACCGGCCCGGCCAGCCCAAAGGCCACGCGCCAGGTGCGGTCCTTGAGCGGCAAACGCAACTTGAGGCCGCTGACGAACAGCGAAAACACCACCGCGACTTCCGTGAGGTGTTCCATCCAGACCGAGGAGTCGCTGATGTCCAGCTTCAGCACGTCCAACCCCATCGGCCCGATGGCGACGCCCAACACCAGGCACATCGCCGAGGTGGTGACCGGCATCCAGCGCAGATAGGAGGAGGTCAGGGCCAGGGTCAGTAACACCGCACCGAGCACTGCTACCCATACCGTGAAAGTCATCGTTGCTCCTTGGATAGCAGGGGAGTCAGTCGCAACACCCTGTACGACCGCCAAGCACAATTCTGTGGCGAGGGGATTTATCCCCGCTGGGCTGCGAAGCGGCCCCATAGAACTAACGCTTCGGTGTATCAGATTGAATGAGGGGGGCCGCTTCGCGCCCCAGCGGGGATAAATCCCCTCGCCACAAGGGTGTTCACTTGCTGGTATTGGCGCACTTGTCCTCATTCGAGGGCTGGAGCGAAACGAGGGTTCCCGCCTTGAGAGAACAACCCGTTTATCCGCCTGCCTTTCAACCCAACGGAATTTTTCGCCGTTGCCGGCGCTCTGCAACAGAAGAGACGTTCTGATTCAGCGTCCGCCGAGAACCCAAGAGGCCCTTATGACTGCGCTGACACCCCTTCAATCCCGGCCGGCCACCGTCCAGCCTGTCCCCCCTAATGGACACGTGCGCCAATGCTATGAGCGACTGTTCCAGGGCCCCGACGACGCCGACAAGCAAGCCGTCGCCCAAGCGTTCCTCCAGCAATGCATCGCAAAGGCTGCGGCGCTTCCCCAGGAGATGCCCGATGACCCCATGGCGCTGCAGGCCTGGGTCGAGCAGCACAGCACCGGTGTGGCCCGGCAATACGCTGACTACCTGGAGCGGCGCAAAAACGGCGGCCCGCGGGAGTTCTTCAGCGGCAAGGCCCACGCCCTGTACTTCCTCCAGGCCGTGGCGCCGACCAAACGGGTCGACGGTGCCTGGCTGTATGGCGTGGTCAAGCACTGGCACGACCACCGTTTCGAAGGGTTGCTGTGCACCTACCTGGAAGAACTGGGGGACGGTCAACCCGCGCAGAACCATGTGGTGCTCTATCGCAAGTTGCTTGCCGAACACGACCTGTCGGATGCCCCGGACATCGACGATGACCTTTATCTGCAAGGCGCCGTGCAACTGGCCTTGGGCTATGCCGGTGACGAATACCTGCCAGAGGTCATCGGCTACAACCTGGGCTATGAACAATTGCCCTTGCATCTGTTGATCAGCGCCTATGAGCTGAGCGAACTGGACATCGATCCCTACTATTTCACCCTTCACGTCACCATCGACAACGCCAGTACCGGCCACGCCCATAAGGCCGTGCAGGCATTGCTGCAACTGATGCCGATGGAGGCGGACCGTGAAGCCTTCTGGCACCGGGTCACGTTGGGCTATCGCCTCAACGACCTGGGGCAGGGCAGCCGGGACATCATCGCCTCGTTCGACCTGGAGCACGAAGTGCTGGACATGCTCGAACGCAAACGCCCGTTCGGCCAGCACATGCATTCCGATTACTGCAAGTTCGAGGGCAAGACCGTCAACCAGTGGCTTTCGGCGCCAGGCCAGTTGGAAGGGTTCTTGGCGGCAATGCAGAGCAAAGGCTGGATAAAACGCCATGAAGACCCGCTGAACAGCCGCTTCTGGGCGCTGATCGACGGGGCCGGCGCGGCCATGTTCGGCGTGTTCAGCCCCTACGAAAAACAGCTGCTGCACGATTGGATAGCCGGTGACTGGTTGGACGAGGGCACAAGGTCCGGCGTCCGACGTGGTCCGGTTGCTGCTTGCGAGCCAACGACGCCGATGGATGATCCCGATGTGCAAAGCCTGCAACAGGCACTGCAAGGCCGCACGCCCGACGCGCAGATGCAGGTACTGATGCCCTGGCTCTGTGCCCGTTGCCATAGCCATCCGGCCGGGCTGTTGGCGACTCGCCGCTTCATCGAACTCAAGTCCGCACTTCGCTAGGGAGCCCTGCATGAATGAGGAAGAACGCCTGTCCGAGACGGACCTTGCGCTGTTGCAACTGGGCCGGCGCCTGCAAGCCGACGGCTACCGTTTCATTACCCCGACGCCGTTGACCCACGAGCGGGTCAACCAGCGGCCCGGCAATGAACGCGCCAAGACCTTGCGGGACGTGTTCGGCTGGTCACGGCCGTTTGCACCGGGGCTGATCAGCACCGACGAACAGCGGCAACTGCAAGACGCCCAGGTGCTGGAAGCACACGACGGCCTGTTGCGTAGCCGGGTGCGCTGGTCGAGCCTGGATGGCTTGCTGTTCGCGCATTCGCAGTTCCCCACCCAGGCCACCGATGCGGTGTTTTTCGGCCCTGACAGCTACCGCTTTGCCCAACTGATCCATACTCATCTGCAACAGAACTTCACTGCGGTGCATCGCGCCGTGGACATCGGTTGTGGCGCTGGCGTTGGTGCGATCGTGATTGCCCGCGCCCGGCGTGAAGCGCAAGTGCTGGCGGTGGACATCAACCCGCAAGCCTTGCGCCTGAGTGCTGTGAACGCCGCGCTGGCCGAGGTGGGCAATGTCGAGGTCGCTCGTAGCGACGTGCTGCAGGACGTGCCAGGCAACTTCGACCTGATCGTCGCCAACCCGCCGTACATGGCTGATCCATCCGAGCGCGCCTATCGCCATGGCGGCGGCGCACTGGGCGCCGGGCTGTCGTTGCGCATCGTCGAACAGGCCTTGCCCAGGCTCACACCGGGCGGCTCGCTGGTGCTCTACACCGGCGTGGCGATGGTGGATGGGCGCGACCCGTTCCTGGAAGCACTGGGCCCATGGTGTGACTCGGTGGATTTCGGCTGGACCTACAAGGAATTGGACCCGGACGTGTTTGGTGAGGAATTGCTGACGCCGGGTTATCAGGACGTGGAAAGGATCGCCGTGGTGGCGTTGGTTGTAACCCGCATTGGCGCAGGTATCGGCGGGGCTATCGGAGGGATTATCGATGAACAGGCGCATGAAATTCGGCATTGAAGAGGAGTATTTCATCACCGATCTGCAAACCCGTTGCATGCCGGGTGAACCACCCGCGGAGGCTGTCGCTGCGTGCCAGGCCGAGCTGGGCAAGCATTTCGCCCATGAAATGTTCCTGTGCCAGGTCGAGATGGCATCGCCCATCTTTCGCAGCCTGCCCGAGGCTGCCGACTACCTGAGCCAGGTGCGTACAGGCTTGAACCAGCGGTTGGCACCGTATGGCCTGGGCCTGCTCAGCGCCGGTTCACATCCGATGACGACCCAAGTGCTGCAGCCGACCGACGAGCTGCATTTCCAGCAACTGTTCGATGATTACCAGCGGGTGGCGCGGCGCAGCGTGCTGTCGGGCCTGCATGTCCATGTGGAAGTTCCGGCCACCCAGGATCGGGTGCGGGTCATGAATGAGATCCTGCCCTGGTTGCCGATGTTCCTGGCCCTGAGCGCTTCATCGCCGTTCTGGAACGGTGGCTACAGTGGCTTCAGCAGCTATCGACAAGTGGCCTGCGATGAATGGCCGCGCATGGGCGTGCCGGAGTTTTTCGAAGACGAGTCGGCGTTCGCCAGCTACGTCGACATGCTCATGCGCACCGGGTCCATTCGCCAACCCAGCGATTGCTGGTGGGTGATACGGCCTTCCTCACGTTACCCCACGCTGGAACTGCGCATTTGTGACGCCTGTCCTCGGGTCGACGACGTCCTCTGTCTGGTCTCGCTGTTTCGCCTGATGGTGGCCCATGCCGTGGCGCAACGCCGGCCTGGCGCCCACTACAGCCAGATGTCCCAGTGGGTCCTCAAGGAAAATCGCTGGCGGGCCAAGCGTCACGGGATTCTCGCGGAGTTTATCGTCGAGGGGCAGGAGCAGCCGATGTTGATCGGTGAATGGCTGACCCTGGCCGAGCAAACCTTCGGTGAGACCGCAGCGGAGCTGGGTGTCCAGGACGTGTTCAAGCAGGTGCGCCGCATGGTGCAGGAAGGCACCAGCGCCGACCGGCAAATCGTCCTCTTCGAACAGGGGCTGCTGCTGGGCGATTCCGTCGAACAGGCCTTGTGCCGCGTGGTCGATCAATTACTCGCGGAAACCGCCGGGCTGCCGGTCGCTGATCCGGCGTTGCAACAGGTGGCAGGTGGTGCATGAGCCGCAAGACCCTGGATGATTACAACCGCATGCGCGACTTCGCCGCCACTCCGGAGCCGGCGGCGAAGCGCTCGCGCAAATCGGCAAGAACCGCCCATGCCTTGCAGTTCTGTATTCAAAAACACGACGCCTCGCGGCTGCATTACGATTTTCGGCTGGAATTGGACGGTGCGCTCAAGAGCTGGGCGGTGCCCAAAGGCCCCTCCCTGGACCCGAAAGCCAAGCGCCTGGCGGTGCATGTCGAAGACCATCCGCTGGATTACGCCACGTTCGAAGGCAACATCCCCGAGGGCCATTACGGTGCCGGTGACGTTATCGTCTGGGACCGGGGCGTCTGGATTCCCCAGGATGATCCCCATGAGGCCTATGAAAAAGGCCGGCTCAAGTTCGAACTGCAAGGCGAAAAGCTCAGCGGCCTGTGGAACCTGGTGCGCACCCACATGCCCGGCAAGCAGGAGCAGTGGTTCCTGATCAAGCATCAGGACCAGGCCGCCCGGCCCGAGAGCGAATACGACGTGGTCCAGGCCGAGCCGGACAGCGTGCTCAGCGATCGCACCCTCGTGCCCAAGCGCCGCGGCAAGGCCGCTGCAGCAGCGGTGAAACAAGCGGAGAAAGCCGTCCAGCTGAAATCGCCGAAACGCCCCTCGAAAACCACCCTAAGCGGTGCGGTCACAGGACCATTGCCGGAAACCCTAAAGCCGGAACTGGCAACGCTGGTGGAAAGCGCGCCCGACGGCGATTGGCTCTATGAGATCAAGTTCGACGGTTACCGGGTCATGGCGCGCATTGAAAGCAGCGATGTAAAGCTGCTCACCCGCAACGGCCATGATTGGACTCATAAATTGCCAAGACAGGCCGAAGCCTTGGCTGCGCTGGGCTTGGAATCGGCTTGGCTCGACGGCGAAATGGTGGTTGCCAACGACCAGGGCGTGCCGGACTTCCAGGCCTTGCAGAATGCCTTTGAGGCCGGCAGCAGCGGCAAGATCGCTTACTACTTGTTCGACATGCCTTACCTTAACGGCATGGATTTGCGCAAAGTGCCGGTGCAAGAGCGCCGGGCCGCACTGGCTGCGGTGCTGGAGCCCAATGAAAGCCCCTTGCTGCGGTTCTCCGATGCTTTCGAGGAAACCCCCGAAGCACTGCTCAACAGCGCCTGCCAGATGCAGATGGAAGGGTTGATCGGCAAGCGCATCGGCAGTGCCTATGTGTCCAGGCGCAGCAACGACTGGATCAAGCTCAAGTGCAAGAATCGCCAGGAGTTCGTGGTGGTGGGCTTCAGCGATCCCAAGGGCGCTCGCAGCGCCTTCGGTGCCTTGCTGCTGGGGCTGCATGATGTCGACAGCGGCCAGTTACGCTACGCCGGCAAGGTCGGCACCGGGTTCAACGAAAGCACCCTTAAAAGCATCTACCAGCGACTACTGCCCCTGGAGAGGAAAGAGCCCGCCGTGGCGAATCCGCCCACCGGCTACGAAGCCAAGGGCGTGCATTGGCTCGAACCGACGCTGTTGGCCGAAGTGGCCTTTGCCGAGATGACCAAGGAAGGTTCGGTGCGCCATGCGGTCTTCCATGGCTTGCGCGACGACAAGCCGGCCAAGGAGATTACCCAGGAGCAGGCCAAGCCTGTGAAAAAAACCACCGCAGAGAAGAAAACCCGGGCCAAATCTGAACCAGACGTGGTATCGCCCATGGACGGCAAGGTCCGCATCACCCACCCGGAGCGAGTCATTGACGCCAGCAGCGGCACCACCAAGCTGCAACTGGCCGAGTACTACGCCAGCGTGGCCGAATTCATCCTGCCGGAACTGGCGGATCGCCCGGTGGCTTTGGTCAGGGCGCCGGATGGCATCGCCGGGGAGCTGTTCTTCCAGAAAAACGCCGAGCGCCTGGCGATTCCCGGCATCACCAGTCTGGATAAGGAACTGACCGGGCAGCCGGTGATGATCATCAACAACGCTGAGGCACTGATCGGCGCGGTGCAGATGAGCACGGTGGAACTGCACACCTGGAATGCCACCTCTGTTGATCTGGACAAGCCTGACCGTTTCGTCCTCGACCTTGACCCGGACCCGGCCTTGCCCTGGAAAAGCATGGTCGAGGCGACGCAGCTCACGTTATCGGTGCTCGATGAGCTGGGGCTCAAGGCGTTTCTCAAGACCAGCGGTGGCAAGGGCATCCATGTGGTGGTGCCGCTGACGCGCAAACTGGGCTGGGACGAGGTCAAGGGGTTCAGCCATGCGATCGTCAGTCACATGGCCAAGCTCCTGCCGGACCGTTTTTCGGCGGTGTCCGGGCCGAAGAATCGGGTAGGGCGGATCTTCATCGATTACCTGCGCAATGGGTTGGGTGCCACCACCATCTGTGCCTACGCCGCTCGGACCCGGGAAGGGTTGCCGGTGTCGGTGCCTGTTTTTCGTGAGGAGGTGGCCGAGCTCAAGGGGGCGAACTTGTGGAATGTGCATAACGTTCATGAGCGTCTGGCGCAAGTTGGGCATGAGCCTTGGGCTGGGCTTAAGAGAACTCGGCAGAGTATTACGGCTGAGATGCGTAGGCGTATTGGTATGAGGGAGACGGATAAGTAGTGTGTTTGATAGGGGGGTTAACGGGGCGCCGAGATCAACGTCCACCGCGAGGCGGCCTAACAGCCGACCTGCTTCTTGATGAGACCGCGTTTTTCCTGTGGGAGCGAGCTTGCTCGCGATGAGCACTGCAACGCCGCCGTCATTGGCGGCTGCAGTCTCACCTTCAGCCCACCGGCAGTCGCAGATATTCCGGCTGTAGGTAGTTGAACCATAGCAGGATCATTTCCACCAGGATTGTCACCAGGACCAGCAAGCCGACGCCCCAGACACTCGCCGAGTAGAGCAGGCCCTGTTCTTTCCGAAGGCTCATGAACTTGGGCAATCCGACGAATAGCAGGAATGTCGAGTAGGCCGAGGCCAGCAACAAGACCGCCACCGCCAGCCAGCGATTCGGGTAGAGCCCGAAAATCCCGGCCAGGAAGTATGGCGTCGCGGTGTAGGCGGCGAAGCCGATACATTGGTTGACTGTCGGACGGACGTCGAAGGTGCGGGACATCCAGCGAATGAACAATCCCATCAGCGCAACACCGACCACGATGGTCAGGTACAGCAGCACGCACAACTGAAACGCGCTGGCGCGGCTGAGCCGTACCGTTTCGTTTTCGGCCAGGCTCCAACCGGTCCAGGTGGTTCCGATGAACAGGCACACTGCCGGAATCAGGGCCAGCAATAGCAGATGAGCCAGGTAATGGCGCGGATGAGCCTGTTCCTGCTCGCGAATGTCTGTCCAGGCGTACTCAGGGTGCGTGAACAGTTTGACGAAAGGTGCAGACATGACGACCTCCTGATCGGGACGGCCTCTGCATGAGGCCCTTACGGGTTTGAGGTACAGCAAAAGTCAGGGGTTTCATTTATTTCCAACACCTGTGCGGCGGGGCGACAAAGGGAATGAATCTCAACAGCAGGGGTCAACCCATCAGCATCCCTGAAGGACCTTCTGCCATGACTGTTGCCCAAACCCTGGTTGATTATCTACGTGAGCATGACCTGCGCCTGACCACGGCCGAGTCCTGTACCGCCGGGCAGATCGTCACTTTACTGGCCGAGGTGCCTGGCAGCGGGTCACTGATCGAAAGCGGCTATGTGGTGTATTCCCCTGAAGCCAAGCAACGCTTGCTCGGTGTCAGCCCACGCACTATCGATACCTTCAATCTGACCAGTCGCGAAGTGGCCGAGGAGATGGCCCTCGGCGCCTTGCGCGACGCCAATGCCAATGTCGCAGTGGCGACCACCGGGCTGCTCGGACCAGATGACAAGGACGGTATACCTGCCGGCACCGTGTGTTTTGCCTGGGCATTTGATGTGAACGGCCAGCGAGCGCTGTTCAGCCGCTGTGAACGGTTTTTTGGCAACCGCGGCCAGGTGCAATTGTGGGCCGCGCAATACGCGTTGCAGCGACTTCCGTTCTTTCACCAGCGTGCCGTGGCAGGTGAGCGTCGATAGGGACAGACCATGACCGATCCATACGAGCAGGACGACCACCGCAGCCGCCAGTTCCCGGTGCGCGAAGACATGGCTTTCCAGCACAAGGTCTGGCGCTTCGAGCGGGTGGGCTGGTACGTGTTGGTGCTGCTGGTGATCCTGACTTTGCTGGGGCTGTTTTCCCAGGGGCCGTTGAGCAGCCGGGAGCTGCACAGCAACGACGCCAGCCTGGGCGTCGAATACGAGGCCTTCCACCGAAACGGCTCCAGCAATCCCATGATCATCCGGCTCAAGGGTCAACCCAACGCCGTGCTGGAAGTTGAGTTGGGCGGCGACTGGCTGGAGGGTTTCGAGGTGCAAACGTTACAACCGACGCCGGTGCGCTCGGCAGGCGCGGGGCAGGGCATGACACTCTGGGTCCAGGCCGATGAGCGGGGACAAGCCAGCCTGCATCTGTCATTGCTCGCCGACGGGCTTGGCACCTATCACAGCCGCATCGCGGTCTCCGGCGGCGCGACGATCAGTTTCAATCAGTTCATTTTTCCTTAGGTGACCTATGGATTCGGTGCTGCGAGCTGCCGCGATGTATGCGGCATTGATGATCTTGTTCAAGATTGCCGGGCGACGTTCTCTGGCAGAACTCACCACCTTTGACTTCGTGTTGTTGATGATCATCGGCGAGGCCACTCAACAGGCCTTGTTGGGGGACGATTTCTCGATGACCAATTCGCTGATGGTAATCGTGACGCTGATTGCCATCGATGTCGGATTCTCATTGCTGAAGCTGCGCTCCACGTGGGTTTCGCGGCTGATCGACGGAGGTCCGACCATCATCGTCGAGGACGGGCGAATCCTCCGGGGGCGGATGCGCCATGCCCGGCTGGTAGAAGCCGACATCATGGAAGCGGCGCGCTCGAGCCAGGGTATCGAGACCCTGGAGCAGATCAAGTTCGCGATCATCGAGCGCAATGGGAAAATTTCGGTGATTGCCAAGGAGCAGTCCTGAGCGCTGTCGCTGGGCACTTTTTGTGACAGGGGGGCTGTTGTGGCGAGGGAGCTTGCTCCCGCTGGGGCGCGAAGCGGCCCCCAACGGGCAGACAACGTGGTGTTGGTGAGATCTGAGGGCTGCTCCGCAGCCCAGCGGGAGCAAGCTCCCTCGCCACAGGTAAAACACTGCGCTTTGCTTAAAGTATCGGCTTACCCCCGGTGATCCCATAGCGAGTCCCGGAGATGTAGCTGGCTTCGTCCGAGGCCAGCAGCACGTAGATCGGCGCCACTTCAACCGGTTGGCCGGGGCGGCCAAGCGGGGTCTGGGAACCGAAGTTCTGTACTTCCTCTTCTGGCATGGTCGCCACGATCAGTGGCGTCCAGATCGGCCCTGGTGCCACGCTGTTCACACGGATGCCCTTGGGGCCGAGCAGTTGCGCCAGGCCGCCGGTGAAGTTGGCGATGGCACCCTTGGTGGTGGCATACGCCAGCAGCGTCGGCTTGGGCATGTCGGAGTTGACCGAACTGGTGTTGATGATCGAGCCACCCGGCTTCATGTGCGACACCGCGGCCTGGCAGATCCTGAACATCGCCGTGATGTTGATATCGAACGTACGCACCCATTCTTCGTCGGATATTTCCTCAAGACTTTCATGGGTCATCTGGAACGCGGCATTGTTGACCAGGACGTCGATATGCCCGAAGCGGGCGACGGTGTCATCGACGATTTTGCGGCACTGGTCTTTGTTTGCCAGGTCCCCGGGCAGCAACAGGCATTGGCGCCCGGCCTGCTCGACCCAGCGCGCGGTTTCCTTGGCGTCTTCATGCTCGTCCAGATAGGCAATCGCCACGTCCGCGCCTTCACGGGCAAAGGCAATGGCGACGGCGCGACCGATGCCACTGTCCGCGCCAGTGATCAGGGCGATCTTGTTCGCCAGTCGTCCGGAGCCGGTGTAGCTCTGTTCGCCGCAATCCGGGTAGGGATCCATTTTCCGTTGGCTGCCGGGCACTGACTGGCTTTGTTTCGGGAAAGGTGGGAAAGGGTATTCGACCATTGTCGTTCTCCAGGCTTGGTTGCGATGGAGGGTGGACTGTGGGGTTTCGGGCAGAGTTCGGTCGGATTTTCTTGCCAGTCGATGAGCGTGATGACAGGCGTTTCGTCGGTGAATAGAGAGCTGCGACGAACACTGGATGAAACTGTACGCTTCAATGAAAGTACGGGTTTCGATAAGGAGCAGGACAATGTTCAGCCATATACAGATCGGTGCGCGTGACCTGCCGAAAATGGTCGCTTTTTATGACGCAGTCCTCGGCTGCCTGGGTCTGGAGCGTATCGAGGGTGAACACGACTCGGGCCCGCCGGGGGAGGGTTGGCAGCGGCCCGGCAAGCATTGGCCGCAGATTTTCGTCCAGCTGCCATTCAACGGTCTGCCCGCCACCTGGGGCAATGGCATGCAAGTGAGCTTCGCCGCCGACTCGCCGCAAACCGTCCGCGCCGCCTGGGAGCAGGCGATGGCCATGGGCGGTATCGACGAAGGCCCACCCGGCCCGAGGCCACAGTATTGCGAAGGCTATTTCGGGGCGTATTGCCGTGATCCGGAGGGGAACAAGCTGTGCTTTGTCCATGCGCCGGATATGCATGAGTAACTGTTGTGGCGAGGGGATTTATCCCCTCGCCACAATGGATTGTTGGCGCCTGTTGGATCAGCCCCTGGTTTTCAGGCTGCGCTCCATCCGCGCAATGCCTTCCTCCAGCAGCTCTCGCGGGCAGCCGAAGTTCAGGCGCACGAACTGACCAGCGTCGTCGCCAAAATCCAGGCCGGCACTAAGCCCCACCTTGGCTTCTTTCAGGAAGAAGCCCTGCGGGTCATCCAGCCCCAACCCGGAGCAATCCAGCCAGGCCAGGTAAGTACCCTGGGGCACGGTCATGGTGATGCCCGGCAGGCGGGAGTTCACCGCTTCGACCAGGTAATCACGGTTGGCTTGCAGATACGCCTTCAAGGCCTCTAGCCACGGGCCGGCTTCGCTATAGGCCGCACGGGTCGCTTCAAGGCCCAGGGCATTGACGCTGTCGACCATGCCGGCCCGGGCGCTGTTGACCCGTTCGCGCAGCTTGGCGTTCTGGATAATGGCGAACGAGGTTTTCAACCCGGCGATATTGAAGGCCTTACTGGCGGACATCAGGGTGATGGTGCGCTCGGCAATCTCCGGGCTGAGGGAGGCGGTCGGAATGTGCACGCGGCCGTCGAAACACAGTTCGGCATGGATTTCATCGGAGATGATCCAAGCGTCCTGCTCCAGGCAAATGTCTGCCACGGCCTTGAGTTCCTGGCGGTCAAACACCTTGCCCAACGGGTTGTGAGGATTGCTCAGCAACAGCGCGCCACCGCCCTGCAATGCTTCGCGCAATGCCGCCAATGGCGTGTGGAATTCACCGTTGACCGGGTTGAATGGCAATTCCACTTTGTTCAACTGCCAGTGACCCGGTGCGTTGCGCAGCGGCGGGTAGTTGGGCACCTGCACCACGACATTCTGCTGGGGTTCTACCAAGGCATGCAGCGCCATGTTGAAACCCGGTTCGACACCCGGCAGGAACACAATCTGCTGGGGCTCGACGCGCCAGGCGTACTTGCTCCACAGGTCGGCCACGATGGCGGCACGCAGATCGTCCTGGGCCACGCTGTAGCCCAGCATCGGATGTTCCAGGCGCTTGTGCAGCGCGTCGATGATCACGGGTGGGGCGGGGAAGTCCATATCGGCGACCCACATCGGCAACACATCGGCCGGGTAGCGGCTCCATTTGGTACTGCCGGTGCCGTGGCGCTCCAATACCGTGTCGAAATCGAAAGTCATGGGGGGTTCCATCAGTCAGTCATGAGATGGCGAACATCATAAAGCAAAGGTCAGTGAGAAAAGCTTGGTGGCGCAATGCCACCAATCGATGATAATCAGTTACAGTTCCATCTCGATACGCCGCCAAGACGTGAACGGCATTGGTAACGGACCCTCCAAGTCTCTGAAAAGGACGACCCCATGACATCGCCCGTGCGCTTTAACGATCACCACCGTAAAGCCGATCGCATCATGTTGGGGCTGCTTTGGCTCACGTTGTTGTATTCCCTGAGCCTGGCATTCCTGCACTCGACGTTTACCCAGGCGCTGCTGGTGGGGGCGACAACCTGCGTGGCGAGCACCGCGCTTTATCGCGCCTTGGCCGGCACCCGGGCCATGCGCTGCATTATCGCGGTGGCGTTGATGGTCATGGCGGCATTGCACATCAACCAGACCCGGGGCGTGATCGAATTCCACTTCGGGATTTTCGTGCTGCTGGCCGTGTTGACGTTCTACCGTGACTGGCTGCCAATTGTCGTGGCCGCCGCCACCATTGCGGTTCATCACCTCGGTTTTCACTGGCTCCAACACCAGGGTTATCCGGTGTTCGTGATGGATGCCCACGGTGGCTGGTCGATGATCTTTCTCCACGCGTTCTACGTGGTGGTGGAAAGTGTGATCCTGATTTACCTGGCGAACCAGAGCCTGGCGGACGCCACGGAAAACCAGGATGTGCTCGATAAGGTTCTGGTGGCGGCCGCGCAATTGAGCAACGACGCTGGCAGGCAGCACAGCGAGGGCGTCAAGGTCTCCTCGAGCGAGCGTTTCGATCATTTCCTCCAGCAGGTCACCCAATTGGTGGACGGCGTGGTACGCGACACCCGAAACCTCTCGGACCTGGGCCAGGACCTGTCCCAGGTCGGCCAGACCCTGGAAACCGGCGCCCGCCACCAACTCGACGAAGTGGCGCAGATGAGCGGCGCGATCAGCCATCTGGTCCAGGCCATGGAGAACATTGCCGGCCATGTCGACCAGACCTTGCAGCGCGCCGGCCAGGCCAACGAACAGGTCAACCGCGGGCGCAGCACGGTTGACCAGACCCGAGAAGAGATCGTCGAGCTGGCCGGGCGCATCAACCTGACCAACGAAACCGTGCAAGTCCTGGCTGAACAGGCGCAACAGATCGGCCAGGTGCTGGATGTGATCAACGGCATTGCCGAGCAGACCAACCTGCTGGCCCTCAACGCCGCCATCGAGGCCGCCCGGGCCGGTGAGCAGGGCCGCGGCTTCGCGGTGGTGGCCGACGAAGTCCGGACCCTGTCACAAAAGACCTCGACGTCCACCACGGAAATCCAGCAGATCATCGCCAAGCTGCAGCAGGGCAGCCGCCAGGCCGCTGTCGCCATGCAAGACAGCCGCGATGGGGTGGCGCGCTGCGTGTCCGCCAGCCAACTCGCTTCGCAACTGCTCCACGCCGTGGTGGAAGACATCGCAGTGATCAACCATTTCAACGACCTGATCGCCACTACCACCCAGGAACAATCCAAGGCATCAATGGGTATCAATGAGCGCTTGCAAAGCGTCCAGGCCGTGGCTGAGCGCAATGCCGACAACATTGGCATCCTGACTCGAAGCAGTCAGTGCCTGCCGCCGTTGGCAGAGCGGTTGGCGGTGTTGGGGCAAGCGTTTCATGGCAAAGCCGGGACGGTCTGAGCGGCAGGATCTGCAGTGACGACCGCGCCTACATACCGGTAGCAAACGCCGGAGGATGTTCGAGGGCCAACCGTATCTCGCGAAACGCAACTTCGTACTGGCAGAGCATGCGCAACGCCCAATCAGCACGTCCGCGAATGCGATTGTCGTCTTCGTGGGCCGGTTCCTGGTCGTTGAGCATCGACTCCACCTGCCGAATGATCAGATGTTCCGGCAAATACGTGATCCGGCAATTCTTGTAGCTCGACGCACGCAGCTCGGCGATGGGATAGGCACCGCCAAGTCCAGCCGAGACGCCCACCAGCAGCGCGGGTTTGTGCCCGAGCTCATTGATTCCCGCATAGAGGAAGAAGTTCTTCAGCGCGGGGCAGGCCATGCCGTTCCACTCCGGGCTGATCACGATCAGTGCCGTCGCTTTGGCGAGGATCGACTGTTGGGTACGCCACACCTCATCGTGGTCTTTTTCCGGCCAAAGCGGCAATCGGCAGGTGGCCAGGTCAATCAAGTCGCTGGCGTTACACAGGTTGAGATCCGCCAATCGCTGGCGTAGATAGCGCGCCACTTTGAGCGACTGGCTGTCCCCGCGGCTGGAGCCCGACAGCACAACGATATGGCGGCTCATTGCGTCACCTCCGGTTGTGCGCTGGCCTTGGGCGCGGTACGGCGTGAGCGCACGACAGGCCAGAACAATTCCTCTTGCCAACTGATCGGTGACAAATGCTCGATTCCATAGGCTGGCGGGCGTCGGCGCGTGATCTTTGCCGTCCCGAACAGCACATCCCATAGAAACAACAGGTTGCCGAAGTTGCCTTTGTAATGGGTGACACCGTCCTCGGCCGTCAAGCCATGGTGGGCAGAGTGGGTGGACGGGGTGGAAATTATCCGCTCCAGAAGCCAGGCCACAGGCCGCAAACCACGAACCCCATAAAGCTTGTCATCCCATGCAACACTGCTGTGCGCCGCGAAAATAACAGTCATCTTGATGATCAGGTAAACGTAGTAGACCGGCGCGAGGCCCAGGTAGATCAGCATGCCGGACAGCCAGATCCCGGGCATGAGCAGGTAATAAAAACTGTTGTTGCGGTAAACGATCCGGACACTCATGTAGGGCGCGGAATGATGGGCGCGATGCAACGCATAGAGGGCGGGAACCCGGTGAGTCAGGCGATGCCACCAATATTGAGTCATGTCGTCCAGCAACAGGAACAACACGAACCCGGCGGCCCAGGGGATCGTCACCAGCGCGTCTTTCATCTGCGGGGCAACCAGGCTGAGCAACTTGCCGCTCAGCCACATGACGGCGGGGAAGGTGATTGCAACCAGGATCCCGGAGCCGATGACTTCAATCAGTACATCACGCCTGCCGGCCGATGACTGGCGCAAGGCCGAGCAAGCAAGTTCCAGCAAAATGAAGGCGAGGAATATCCCGGCCACGACTGCAGAAGGATTATTGGCGAGCATTGTTGTATTCATGGCACTCTCGATTAAGGCCCCAGCGGGCAATGCCATTTCATTAGAAGCCAGCGAGTCAGCCCTCCCAATGCGCGAAACGGACAGAATCGAGCGAGAAGCGGTCAATCGTTCACCCCAACGCTTTCACCGGGGCAAATTGGGCCAGGTGCTGGAGCGCTTCCTGGACAGTCACGCTGGCGGGAGGCAAAAAGACTACAACCTGATCGAGCTGGATCAGCTCTGGCGCGAAGCGGCGCGTGTCGATCCGGCGATCGGCTTGAAACTGTTTGCGTTATTTAAGCCTCAGGACTGGCACGTCCTGGCTTATCTTTGCCTGTACAGCCCTGACGTCTTGTCGTCCATGCAGCTTTGGGCACGCTACGCCGCGCTCGCCTCGGACACCGATACGGTGCGCTTGCTCAATGACGAAAACGGCCTGGGTGTCGAGTTGAGTGTCGATGCGCCGGGGGATTTGGCGCGGTACGTCGTAGAGCACTATGGCGTGATGGCCGTTACGCAATTACGGCGAGGAACGGGACAGGACGTACGACCGGCTCTCGCCCAATTCGCCCATTCGCGGCCCTCGTATTACGCCCAATACAACCAATGGTTCGGCGACCGTGTCGAGTTCAACTGCCCGGTCAACTGTTTCTACTTCGATGCCCCAAGCGCACGCCTGCCGATGCAGACGCGTCATCACGGCATGTTGGAACTGTTGACCCAGGAACTCGACCGTCGGGTTGCCGCGCATCGCCATTTCACCGGCTGGTCGGCCAGGCTGGCCGATGGTGTTCGGCGATCACTGGCCAGAGGCGAAACGCCAACGCTGGTCGATCTGGCGCAAGCACTGCACCAGACGCCGAGAACCTTGCGCAGACGCCTTGAGGAGCAAGGCACGACCTTCAGGCAGTTGCTCGACCAGGTTCGCGGCGAACTGGAGTTGCTTTTGGAAATGCAGGGCGAATCCCTGGCGCAGATTGCCGCTCAGCTGGGTTACAGCGATACGACCGCGTACCTGCATGCACGAAGCAGATGGCGTGCCGTTAAGTAAGGCAACCATCCAGCCCTCCTGATACGAATGTATCTCTGTGTATCGAAGGCCATTGTTGATACGGACGATTTCATTCAAGGCCGTCGCTGACACATGCGCGATACCTGGCCGACGTCAAATGGGGCCCATCGAGACAGCCCAAGCCCGTCTCATTGGCCCACCCCACGTCGTTTGCAAGGAGCTCCACATGGACACACCTCTGTTGAATCCTACATCCGCATCCCGGCATCGCCGCCTGTTCGCGCCAACCGTGCTGGCGTTCGCGATGATGCAGCTGGGTGCATTGGGATTGAGCGCTTCCCAGGCAAGCGCGGCCGATGTGCCCGCGAGCACAGTCGGCGCGATTACCCCCGGCAGTCACACTTCGTTCGGCCCGCTCAAGCACGTCAAGGCCGGCCTGCTGGACGTTTCCTATGCCGAGGTCGGTCCCGCCGACGGGCCGGTGGTGATCCTGCTGCACGGTTGGCCTTACGACATCCACAGCTATGCGGATGTGGCACCGGCGCTGGCAGAGAAGGGCTATCGCGTGCTGATTCCGTATGCTCGCGGTTATGGCGATACGCGTTTCCTGGCGGCCAAGACCCTGCGCAACGGCCAGCCTTCTGCACTGGCAAGCGATCTGATTGATTTCATGGACGCACTGAAGATCAAGCAGGCCGTGCTCGGCGGTTATGACTGGGGCGCACGCACCGCCGACATTGTCGCGGCCCTTTGGCCGGAGCGGGTGAAGGCGCTGGTGGCGGTGAGTGGCTACCTGATCGGCAGCCAAGAGGCCGGCAAGACACCGCTGCCACCGGCCGCCGAACTGCAGTGGTGGTATCAGTTCTACTTTGCGACAGAGCGTGGTCGCCTGGGCTACGAGAAAAACACCTACGACTTCGCCAAGCTGATCTGGAAGCTGGCGTCGCCAAAGTGGAACTTCGATGACGCAACGTATGAGCGAAGCGCCGCTGCCTTGCGAAATCCCGATCATGTCGCCGTTTCAATCTTCAACTATCGCTGGCGCCTGGGCTTGGTCAAGGGCGAAGCCAAATACGATGGGCTGGAAAAGAAACTGGCGATGTTCCCGTCGATCAGCGTGCCGACCATCACTCTGGAAGGCGACGCCAACGGCGCTCCCCACCCGCCTGCCGAAGCCTATGCCAAGCGTTTTACCGGCAAATACGAACATCGCCTGATCGATGGTGGCGTCGGCCACAACTTGCCGCAAGAAGCACCGCAGGCGTTCGCCCAGGCGGTGATCGACGCCGATCATCTTCAATGATGCCGCGTTCCCAGCCTCTGAAGTGAAGGGTTGCCTGAAACAACGGATTTTCCTCCCAAGGGCTGATACCTGAAATCACCTTGGATCAGGCAAGCATGCCGGCGGATCCGGCAAGCGGATTGGCATTTCGCTCCACATACTCTCGCGGCCCTGAGGCCCTGCCACAGCTGTATCCGAGTGGCAGGGGCCTTTTTAGGCCATCGAAAACATGTGTGCGAGTGCTTGATATGGAAAACAACGCGATCCGCTTTGCCTGCAACGGCTGCGGGATTTGCTGCAAGGGTCGGCTGATTCCACTGACGCTGGACGAGGCAAGGCAGTGGCTGCAACGCGGACATGAGGTGGCGGTCGTACTGGAGGCGTTCGACGAGTCGACCTGGCCTTCGGAGCCTCTACAATTCGCCCATAGCGCCCAACGGGCCGTGGAAGTCACCAGTGGCGATGCCCAGATTCGAGTCGTTGCGGTACTGGCGGGCAATGCGCTGACGCAGTGCCGCAATCTCGGCGACGATGGCCGTTGCGGTATCTATGAAGAACGGCCGTTGGTCTGTCGAATCTACCCAATGGAAATCAATCCGCTCATTGCCTTGCGTCCAGCCGACAAGATCTGTCCTCCCGAAGTCTGGGAGACGGGCGAGGTTTTGTTTACCGACCGTGTCGTCGATCCGGTCCTGGCCGATCAGATCGAACGTTCCCGCCAGGCGGACAGGGATGATGCCCAGGCCAAGATTGCGCTGTGTGAAGCGATGGGCATGAACGTCGCGGCTTGGAAGGGCAACGCGCTGGCGGTGTACTTGCCTGATCGAGTGCAGTTGGCTGAGGCAATCAATCGCTACGACCGCGCCCCCGTGGCACCGGCTCGCCGGGATTGGAAAGTGCGGGTCGAGACGCCGGCCCTGGCTCAACGACTGGGGCAAGTGGGTGTCGCGCTGGATGATCAACGGTCAACCGGCTATATCTTCCAGAATCTTTAGCCCCCCGGAGAAGCCATCATTTTGTGCATCTCACGCCATTGAAACATCTTGTCATATCTAGATGGATGTGACTGATGCTGGCTATGGATCGTTGAATCGTGCAAGAAATTGCGCCAATCAGGCAAGCGACTCGAACCGCCGACCCAGCATACTGCGTCCATATTGATCAACGACTTGCGGTGATGCCGAACATTGTTCGCCATCACCGCAAGTCGTGGGCCCGATGTTTTCAAGGAGTGAAATGTGCACACCGATTTCAACAGCGACCAGGGCGCCAGCGACATCAGTCGCCTGGCCGGCTCGGTCAGCCAGCTTGTGCCCAGCGAAGGCGACCAGATCACCGCCATTGCCGGCTTGAGCCTGCATCGGCGCAAAGCAATCACCGCGCCGATGCATTGCATCTACGGCCTGGGCATCGGCGTGACCTTGCAAGGCCGCAAGCAAGCCATGATCGGGGACGAGATACTGACCTACGCGCCCGGCCAGTCCATGGTGACGTGCGTGGATCTGCCGGTCATTTCCCATGTTTCCCAAGCCAGCGTCGCCAAGCCATTCCTGGGCATGATGCTGAGATTCGACAGCACGATGGTGATGCAGGTGGCCGAGCGCATGCAGTTGTCACAACGCATGAGGGACGACGCGTTTCGACCGATTACCGTACAAGCGCTGGATGCCGGGGTGCTGGACGCCCTGCGACGCTTGATAGACCTGCTGGAGGAGCCGCCGCTGCTTGAGACAGTGGCTCCGCTGATCAAGGAAGAGATCATCGCTCGCCTGTTGAGCGGTGCCCACGCGCCGCAGTTGCTGCATGTGATCGCTGCCGGGTCACCCAGCCAGCACATTGCCAAGACCGTCGCCTGGCTGAAACTGAATTTTCGCCAAGCGTTGCGCATGGACGATCTGGCGGCACAAGCTCACATGAGTCCTTCCACGTTTCGCCTGCATTTTCGCACCGTGACCGGTATGAGTCCGTTGCAATACCAGAAGCAGCTACGGCTACAAGCCGCTCGGCAGTTGATGTTGAGCCAGAACGTCGACGCGAGCAGTGCAGGGGGCTTGGTTGGTTATGAAAGTGCCTCGCAGTTCAGCCGTGAATACAGCCGTCTCTTCGGGGCGCCGCCGCAACGGGACATCAAGCGCATTCGCTTGTGATTGTGAGGCATGCCTGGCCTTGCGACCAGACAGCCTCACACCCCGGTCACGCCAACTTGAAAGGCAACTCACGCAACGGTTTACCCGTCAGGCTCGCCACCGCGTTGGCAAAAGCCGGGGCCAGTGCCGGCAGGCCGGGTTCACCCATCCCCGTAGGAGGCTCGGCGCTGGGCACGATTTGGACGGCAAACGTCGGCATGTCGGTAATGCGCGGCACGCTGAAGTCGGCAAAGTTGCTCTGCTGCACCACGCCATCTTTCAGGGTGATCGCGCCACCTGGCAGGCACATCGACAACCCCATCAGCGCCGCGCCTTGGACCTGGGCCTCGACACTGCGTGGATTGACGGCCAGGTTGCAGTGCACACCGGCCGTCACGTTATGCAGCACCGGACGGCCGTCCTGCACCGAGGCTTCGACGACGTAGGCCACCACCGAGCTGAACGACTCGTGGACCGCCACGCCCCAGGCATGGCCCGCCGGTAACTGGCGCTTGCCATACTCGCTCTTGTCCACGGCCAATTGCAGCGCCTCGCGATGGCGCGGGCTCTGCTCACCAAACAGCTTCATCCGGTAGGCCACTGGATCCTGTTTGGTCGTGCGGGCAATCTCGTCGATCAGCGTTTCCATCACAAACGCCGTGTGGGTGGAGCCCACGCTGCGCCACCACAGCACGGGAACGTTGAGCTTGGGGTGATGAACCGTCAGCCGCATGGGCAGTGGATAAGGGTTGCGCAGGCCTTCAGTTGCAGTTGGATCGATACCATTTTTCACGCGCCCGCCAAACACGGTGCCGGTGATGATCGATTGGCCCACCAGGGCGTGGTCCCAGGCGAGCACCTTGCCGCTGTCGTCAAAACCGATGCGCGCACGGTGCAGGTGCATAGGGCGATAGTAACCGCCCTTGATGTCGTCCTCCCGGCTCCACAGGGTGCGGATAGGGGCGTTGACCCCGGCGGTGCGGGCGGCCTTGGCGACCTCGCAAGCCAGTACGACGAAATCGTTGGTGGGCACGCCGCGCCGGCCAAAACCACCGCCAGCGGTCTGCACGTTCACCTGGATCTGCTCTGGCTTGAGGCCCAGCACCTTGGCAGCCGCGGCACCATCACCGCCGGGGAACTGCGTACCGACCCACAGTTGAGCGCTATCCCCGGCAAGCTGCACGGTGCAATTGAGGGGTTCCATCGGCGCGTGGGCGAGGTAGGGAAACACGAACTCGGCGTCCAGTTGATGCGGCGCGCTGGCAAGCGGCGTCATGTCGGCATCAAAGTGCAACGGACCCGGCTTGCCCGCCAGTTCCCGGTATTGAGCCAATTGTTTCTCGCTGTCCACTTTTTCTACAGCGCTCGCATCCCACTCCACCTTCAGCGCATCGCGTGCCAGCTTTGCCTGCCAGTAACTGTCGGCAACCACCGCAACACCTTCGGCACCACCGTCCAGCGGTACGCGCACCACGGCTTTTACACCTTTCGCTGCACGTGCCGCGCCGTCATCCAGGGAGGCGATCCTGGCGCCGAACACGGGAGGCCGGGCGACGACCGCCGTGAGCTGCCCCGGCAGATGCATGTCGATGCCGAAATTCTGCTGACCGCTGCTCTTGGCCTTGGCATCGATACGGGTGGTGGCCTGGCCGATGATGCGGAAATCCTTGGGATCCTTGAGCGTGATCTGCTCGGGCACGGGCATCGCCATCGCGGCTTCGGCCAACTCGCCGTAGCTCGCTTTACGGCCGGCCGGGCCGAGTACCATGCCGGCTTGAGTGCTCAGGCTCGCCACGTCGACGTTCCAGCGTGCGGCGGCGGCACTCAGCAGCATGGCGCGAGCACGGGCGCCGAGTTCGCGGTACTGGGTATAGCTGTTCTTGATCGAGTTGGAGCCGCCGGTGAGGTGGATGCCGAAGGCCGGGTCCATGTAGGCGGCGTCGTTGCTGCCGTTGCGACTGCGCACCAGGCTCCAGTCGGCATCGAGCTCCTCGGCGAGAATCATCGGCAAGCCGGTCTGCACGCCCTGGCCGAACTCCAACCGGTTGATGGTCACCGTGACTTCGCCATTGGGCGCAATCTGTACGAATGCGGAGGGCTGCTGGGTCGGCTTGAGCGGCGCTGCGACGGCGCCATTGGCCTCCTGGGCCAGGGCCAGGTGTGGAAACGCACCCAAGGCCAGCCCGCCGATGCCGACGATCTTGAGAAAGCTGCGGCGGGGCAGCGCAGCGGGGCCGTCAGCCTCGTCGCGTTCAAGCATGTGTTGCAAGGCGCGAGGCTGCTCGTTCGGAAAAATCTCGTTCAACATGGTCAGCTCCGATCAGGCAAGGGTTTTGGCGGCATCAGCCACCGCGGCGCGGATTCGGGCGTAGGTGCCACAGCGGCAGATATTGCCGGCCATGGCCGAGTCGATCTCGGCGGCCGTGGGCTGCTTGCCCTTGGGCTGGGCCTTGAGGAAAGCGGTCGCGCTCATGATCTGGCCGCTCTGGCAGTAGCCACACTGCGCTACGTCGTGTTTGACCCACGCCTCGTGCACGGCGCTGCCGACCGGATCACTGCCGTTGGTTGCCGCTTCGATGGTGGTGATCTTCTTGCCTTCAGCGGCGGCGATGGGCGTCACGCAGGAACGAATGGCCTGGCCATCCAGGTGCACGGTGCAGGCACCACACAGCGCCGCGCCGCAGCCGAACTTGGTGCCGGTCATGCCCAGCGTGTCGCGCAAGGTCCAAAGAATCGGGGTGCTTGGGTCTACGTCGACCGTGTATTCACGGCCGTTTATGTTCAGGGCGCTCATAGGGGGACCAGCTCCAGATGGTTTGGCTCTGGTTTACTATAGGAACAATTGCATGGGGCTGATTGCACAATCCGGGCGGATGCTTGCCTGATCGTGCGAATCAGCCGAGCCAGGTGTTCACGCTCATCAGAAACGGTACAGATAACCGAACAACACGCTGTTTTCGGTGGAACGGTCCACCAGCGGGCTGTCCTTGATCTCATCGGAGAGGCTCGTTGCCTTGACGTCGAGAAATAGGGAATGCTGTTTATCGAACATGTAATCCCCACGAACACCCCATTCGGTGTTGAGGCCAGACTTCCCTTCATAGGCCGCACGATCAATACGCGCTTCGCTGTCGCGAACGCCAAAGTAGTAATCGACGTACTTTTTGTCCTGCCACATTGCCGTCAGCCGCGGCGTGAGCCTGACATGCTCACCCAAACGCCAAGACCTCTCCAATCCCAGGCTGAAGCGCTGCCCATTGCTGTTGCCCGAGACATCGGCTAGCCATTGGGCGCTGACATCGGCCAGATTGTTGTGCCATTGCACCTTGGCACCGGCCCAGAAGCCACCTTTGCGATCGCTCATGCCCTCGAGTATTCGAGCATCGTCATCGTCGTACCCACTGAAATCGTATTCACCCACGATGTTGAAATCGAGTTGCTGAGTGTCGCTGATGGTAAGGCTGGGGAGCTTGATCTCGGCGGTTGGGCCAAACACACGTAGGTATTCATTTTCAAAGTAGATCAGCGGAAGGGCCTGGCTCTCCCGATCAATGCCGGTATACGGTTGCTGGCTGCTGACCGCGCCAATACCCAGGCCCCAGGATGAGGACGGATCAGTGTTTGCGGGCTCGGCAGCAAGCGCGACCATCGACGAACACAAACCGAGCACGAATACTGAAGTGGCCGCGCTCAGCCGGATCTCTCTCGACGGTTTACAGGGAAACAGGGGCACGCAATGCATGGAGATCTCCAGTGGATAGGATGAAGGCACTCCTATCGTTGAAAACTTCTCCTTACTGGATACTTACCACGCCCGATTTGCGGGAGGCCCCGTGCAATCACCGATCGCCTTGGAGCAGGCGTGTGTAGAGCCAGGAGAGCGTCACGTGCAAGTTCCACTCCCTGGCCCCGAACAGTACTGACCGCTTACATCAACGGAATGCTATAGCTCACGATCAGGCGATTCTGATCCTGGTCACGAGCGATATCGCTTCGCGACATGCCGTTGCGCCAGCCGAAACCGACGTTCTTCAACGCGCCGCTCTGGATCACATAGTCCAGGGAAATATCACGTTCCCATTCACTGGCATCCTGGCCGCTGGCGGTCTGGATGTTGTCGCCCTTGAGGTACATCACCGACGCCTTCAAGCCCGGCACACCAAGCCCTGCGAAGTCATAGGCATATTGGGCGAATGCCGTGCGCTCACCGGCCTGGATGAATGTCTGGATGGTGCGGTCGGTGTATAGATAAAGACTCGCGCCGCCTTCACCTTTGCCCACCAGGCCGCCCTGGTTGAGTTGTGTAAAGTTGCTGTCTTCGGACACGCTTTGATAGCCGGCGGTAATGGCATGGCCGCCCAACGAGTAAATGAACGCTGCACTCCAGGTATCGTTGTCGATTTCACCGCTGCCGTCCTTGGTATAGCCGCCGAGTTTGTAACCACTGGCGCGACCGGCTGCGCTGCTGTTCTTGCCATCGGACGTGGTCTTGAAATAACGCAGGTCGGTTTTCAACGAGCCGTATTCACCCAGTGGCAAAACATGCAGCAAACCGGCGAAGTGCTGCTGGTAATAATCTTCCAGATTGGCGTAGTAATACTGGGCGGTCAGGTCCTTGGTCAGTTTGTAATCGCCACCGGCAAAGGTGAATTTGTTGCTTTCCTGGCTACCGCCCGCCACGGCCAGGCCGGCACTGTCGCTGGAAGCACGGCCGGTGGCGTGTTCCAGTTGCCCGGCGGTAAACGTCAGGTTGTCGATTTCATTGCTGGTGACTTGGCCACCCTCGAAGGTTTGCGGCAGCAGGCGGCCATCGTTGGAAACCAGTATCGGCAGCTTCGGCTGCAAAGTGCCATAACGCAGTTCGGTCTTGGAAACACGCATCTTCGCGGTTGCACCGAGACGCGACCATTGGTCCGCCGCCTTGTCACCATCGTTTGGGAACATCGAGCCGCCAACATGACGGCCCGCGCCGCTGTCGAGTTTCAGGCCCAGCAGACCCATGGCATCCAGGCCGAACCCCACGGTACCGTCGGTGAACCCGGATTGATAATTGAGCATGAAGGCCTGGCCCCATTCTTCGGTCTTCGAAGGTGCGGCAGCGCCATCACGGTTATCGTTGTTGAAGTAGAAGTTGCGCAAGTTCAAGTTGGCTTTGCTGTCGCTGATAAAATCAGCAGACGCCAATGGACTCAGGACCAGACTCACACCGCCAGTTAAAACACTCAGTACTTGAAATAGGGCTTTCATCAGGACGAACTCCACCGCGGAATCACTGTTCCGGGCATGTTGAAAAGGCAGCAGGAAGCTCTCGGCCGATCACCTGATGGGCCGATGCGTTAAATGACTCGTTAGAAAATCTTCAATGAATAGAGTGGGGTAGGGGATAAATCTCCAAAGAATGTCATCAGTGAAAGTCCCTGGGTTATCAGTCGATCAATCCATGAGCGTCATAAAAGGGGTACGGCCCGGGATATTCGCCAAACACGCCGTTATGGGTCACCAACCCCTGTCCATGCCAGTGATGCAGCAGGTAGCCGGGTGGTTCCAGGTTGAAATGCGCGGGAGCGGTTGGCTGTAGATCCAGGACAATTTGATGGGAGGTGCCGGGACACACGCAGCTCAGGCTGCCACCAAAGCGTCGCTGCATCGGCCGATGCAAATGCCCGCATAGCAGGCGCTCTACCTGCGGATGACGGGCGATGACCTGCTCCAGCGCCGAGGCGTTGATGAACGGTTCGCGGTCCATGTGGCCGATGCCGCTGATAAACGGCGGATGGTGCAGGACCAGCAGCGTTGGCACGTCGGGACGACCGGCCAACTGTTCATCGAGCCAGCTTAATTGGCTGTCCAGCAACCGGCCGCCATGGCCGCCGGGAATGGTGCTGTCCAGGCCGATCAGGCGCAGCGGATGCGCGTCGACCACCCAATCCAACGGAGCCCCAGCCACGCTTGGCAAGTAGTCATGATCGGCAAACGCCGCCCGCAAATGTTCGCGGTTGTCATGGTTACCGGGCACCAGGTAGCAAGGCATGTGCAGGCGCGCCAGTTCGGGGTGCAGCACGGCGTATTCATCAGGGCGACCGAAGTCCACCAGGTCGCCACTGATCACCACGATGTCGGGACGCGGCACCCGGGTATTCAAATGATCAACGGCACGACGCAACGCGGCGAGGGTATCGACGACGCCATAGGTCAGTTTTTCCCCGGCCTTGAGATGCAGGTCGCTGATCTGCGCAATGAGAAACGGATGATTCAAAATATGCCCTCTGAAAACACGAATATCACGATGACAAGGTGAACAGCACCTGCGGCTCGATGGCCAAGGCAACCAGGGCACCGGGGGTATGTATGACGCCGTCGGTGCTGTCCACCAGCAATGGTTGGGCGGCGCCGACGTCCACCAACAGGCGGCTTTGGGCTCCCTGGAAAAACTGGCCCACCAGGCGCCCGCGCAGATGCCCCTCGTTGTCCATCACCCGCAAATGCTCGGGACGGCAATAGACGGTGGCGGGCAACCCGGCACCCAGCCATGGCAACTCTCCGCCATGGACTTTCAAGCCCAGGGGCGTGTGTTTGAGCACTGGAAAAGCGTTGAGGTTGCCGACAAAACTGGCGACGAAAGCGTTGGCCGGTTGCTGATAGATTTCCCGTGGGCTGGCCAATTGCGCGACGCGCCCGCGCTCCATGACCAGGATCCGATCGCCCAGCGCCATGGCCTCGCCCTGGTCGTGGGTGACGAACACGGCGGTAATGCCCAGATGGCGTAGCAACTGATCCAGCTCGCTGCGCAGGCGCTCACGCAATTGCGCGTCCAGTGCCGCCAAGGGTTCGTCGAGCAGCAATACCCGGGGCTTGGGCGCCAGGGCACGGGCGAGGGCGACCCGCTGGCGCTGGCCGCCGGACAGCTCATGGATGTTGCGCTTGCCATGGTCCTGAAGGCCCACCAGTTCCAGCAGCTCGCAGCAGCGCTTGTTCCGTTCGGCAGGCGCCATGCCGCGAATCTTCAGGCCATAGACGATGTTGCCGGCCACATCCAGGTTGGGAAACAACGCATAGTTCTGGAACACCATGCCCACGTCGCGCCGCTCGATGGGCAGGCGGGTAACGTCGGTGTCGCCAAAAAACACCTGCCCCACATCCGGGCGTTCGAGCCCGGCGATCAGCCGCAGGGTGGTGGTTTTACCGCAACCGGACGGGCCGAGGATCGCCAGGGTTTCGCCGGCCTCTATGGTCAGGTCCAGGTCATGCACGGCAACGGTGCCGTCCGAGAACGCCTTGCGGCAACCCGCCAGGCGAATGGTGGTTCCGGTCATCGTTTTTCTCCACGGGAAAGGCGTGCGCTGATGGCCTGCAATGCAATCAGCAGCGGCACGATCATCAGCAGGAATATGAGGGTGTAGGCGCTGGCGACTTCCAGCCTGGCCGAGGCATAACTGTCGGCCAGGCCCACCGGCAGCGTCTTGGTCATCGGCGTGTGGAGCATCCAGGTCAGGTTGAACTCGCCCAGCGACAGCGTGACAACCATGAGTACCCCGGCGAGAATCCCTGCCCGACAATTAGGCACCACCACACTGAAGAATCGTCGCAACGGCCCGGCACCAAGGCTGGCCGCTGCTTCTTCCAGGACGGGCAAGTGCTGGCGTTGCATCACTGCCATCACCGGGCGCACCAGGAACGGCAGGGTGAACAGCACATGGCCGACGAGAATGAACAGCCAGCTGCTGCGAAATCCGCCAAACTGCCCATAGGTGAGCAGCAATGCCAGGGCGCTGGCCAGGCCTGGCATCGCCACCGGCAGCACCATCAACTCCTCGAACGCGCGGCTGAAGCGGTTGTTCATCCGTACCAGTGCATAAGCCGCCGGAACACCCACCACGCAGACGCACAGTGCGCAGGCCACGGCCAGTTGCAGGGAGAGCCAGACCGTCGGCGAATAGGCCTGCCAGACTTGCACCAGCCAATCGAACGTCAGGCCGCTGGACACGCCCTGGAAATAATTGCGTGTCAGCCCGGCCAGCAGCGACATCAGCACCGGCACCAACATGAACGCGCAGACCAGCAGGGTGAACAGCAACTGGCCGATGAACAGTGTTGAGCGTCTCACAAGACTGTCCTCGAGTTTTTCGCCAGGCGTCTGGCCAATAGCAGCACCGCCCAGGTCAGCGCCCCCAGCACCACCGACAGCGCAGCGGCCACGGCGAAATTGGCGTAGTTGGTGAACACGTTGTAGATCGCCACCGGGGTCACGTTCAGGCGGGTGCCCAAGGTGAAGGCCGTCCCGAACGCGCCCATGGAGGTGGCAAAGCAGATCGCTCCGCACGAGACCAGCGCCGGCGCCAGGCCTGGGACGATGACATCGCAGATCACTCGCCAGTGGCCGGCGCCCAATGAATGGGCGGCTTCTTCCAGGCTGCGATCCAGGCTTTCGCAAGCGGCCATCACCGTGAGGATCACCCGCGGAATCGAGAAGTACAGGTAACCGATACAAAGGCCCATCAGCGAGTAGGCGAAGATCCAGCGCTCACCTGCCAGCTCAAGACCGAGACTGGCGAACAAGCCTTGGCGCCCAGCCAGTAGAATCACCAGGAAACCGACGACCACACCGGGGAATGCCAGCGGGAAGGTCAACAAGGCGACCAACAGCGAACGAGCGAAGAAGCGCTGGCGACTGAGGAAAACCCCACTGATGCCTCCCACCAACAGCGCCGCGAGGGTTGTCGCCAGAGCCAGCAGGCAAGTCTGTGCCAGGCTGCCCAGGTATTGCGCACTGCCCAGGACCTGCCAATAACCGTTTTCGCCGCCGTCGCGACGTTGCCCGCCCAGCACGATCAGATGCGCCAGCGGCAACAGCCAGAAGGCGAACAGCACCGCTGCCGCAGGCGCCAGGGCCCAGGCCGCGGTCAGCCGCAAACGCGGCACCGTGGCCTGGCCCGACGAGACTCCCCGGGCTTTTATTACCGAGGCGGTCACTTACTTGACCTCTTTCAGGTAACGCGCGGAAAAGGCTTCCTGCGCCGCCGCCATCTGCTCGTAGTTGACCACGCCGGCCCGGGCGTAATCGCTATCCGGCAGGAACTGCGCGGCGATGTCGGCAGGCATTTTCATCGCTCGCACTGGCCGCAGGTACGCCTTGGCCCAGAGCGCCTGGCCTTGCTCGGACAGGACGAAATCCAGGACCTTCTCGGCGTTGGCCCGATGGGGCGCGTTGTCGACGATGCTCATCACGTAAGGCACGCTGATGCTGCCTTCCTTGGGAATCACGAAAGCGACGTTGGCCTTGTCCTTGTAGCGCGCCCGGTAGGCGTTGAAATCGTAATCGACCAGGATCGGCAACTCCCCGGACAACACCCGCGCATAAGCGGTCTGCTTGGGCACGATGGGCGAGTTTTTCGCCAGTTTCTGGAAGTAATCGATCGCTGGCGTGAAGTCATTGAGGCTACCGCCCATGGCCTGGTTGATCGCTACCGCAGAAACGTAACCGACGAACGCACTGGACGGATCAAGGTAGCCGACCATGCCTTTGTACTCAGGCTTGAGCAGATCACCCCAGCTTTGCGGCACGGGCAGGCCGCCCAGCGCATCGACGTTAACCATGATGCCCAAGGTGCCGGAGTGAATGGCAAACCAGTGTCCTTGCGGGTCCTTCAAACCGACCGGGATCTGCTCCCAGCCCTTGGGTTTATAGGTGCCGACCACCCCGGCTTTTTGCGCCTGCAAACCGAAGGTCACGCCGTAATACACCACATCCGCCACTGGCGCGGCCTGCTCGGCCACCAGTTGTGCCAAGGCCTGCCCGGAGTTCTTGTTGTCCAGCGGGACCTGCACGCCGGTGGTATCGGCAATGGCCTTGAGCTGCGTGCCCCAGTCGGCCCATTCCGGTGGGCAGTTGTAGCAAATCGCCGTTTCGGCAGCCTGGGCCAGGCTGGCAACGCCGCAAAGCAGCAACGTCGCCAGGGTTTTACTGAAGCGGATCATCAAGCGTCTCCTCGTAGGGTTGAGTACTTTCGCCCGGCCGGATATGGCAGGGCAGGCAATGGGAAACCGGTGCGGCGCCGCCGATCTGCGCCAGCAGTTGGTCGATCACGGTGCAGGCCAGGGCCTCGATAGGCTGGACGACGCTGCACAGCGTCGGGTGCATCTGAGTGCCGAGGGCGATGCCGTCAAAGCCAATGACCGAAAGCTGCTGGGGGACGTGCCAGCCGTTGCGGCGCAGTTGTGCAATCAGGCTGATTGCCAACAGATCGTTGGAGCAAACCAATGCACTGAGGGCTTGCGGGCCTTGCAGCAGTGGCTCGATGGCGGCGAAGTCGGCTTGGGTATGGGCCGGCATTTCAATCACCGGCAGGCAGTCGAGACCGGCCTCACGCATGGCGTCGCAATAACCGGCGTAACGCAGGCGAGCACGATCCGATTGCAGGGCAGGGCCGGCAACCATGCCAATGCGCCAATGCCCGGCTTCCAGCAGATAGCGCGTGGCGAGGGCCATGCCGGCGCGGTTGTCCACCGACACGGCGCTGTAGTCCGGATTGCCCGGCTGGTGATAGGCCAGCACAAAAGGCGTGTCCTCGTTGTCCAGGCTTTGCAGCACGCGGTTGCTCTCGGCGTCGGTCACCGTGAGGACCAGGCCATCGACGCGCTGGCGCAACAGCTCCTCGACCACCACGCTTTCGCGCTCGCTGCTGTAGTCGGTCGTCGCCAGGAGCAGGTTGTAGCCGCGCAAGCGCGCAGCGCGCTCCATGGCCTGGAATTGTTCGGCGAACACGGGATTGAGCAGGTTGGGGACCACCACGCCGATCAGCTTGGTCACCTGCAGGCGCAGTTGGCGGCCCAGACGATTGGGCCGAAAACCCAGTTGGCGCGCAGCGGCGAACACCTGCTCGCGGGTGGCCGGACGCACCACTTCAGGGGAGGCAAAGGTGCGGGCCGCGGTTGCCCGCGAGACCCCAGCCAAACGTGCCACTTCTTTCAAATCAGTCATTGTCACTCGCTTGAGATCGATCTCATTGGCGAGGACAGTACTCAGGGCTTATGGCGTTTTGGCGACGCAGTGATGACAATTTGATGTCAGTGGCTGATATCTATCGTTGGGGGCTATCCAGGGCGCATGTGCAGACTCAGCGCAGGCTTGCGGTAAACCCGTACTGCCTGGCGGACCATACCACCGCCAACGTCAGCAGCAAGAGAGCGACCAGCACAGGCGCAAAGGCAACGACACCGAGGTGATCGAGCAGCACGCCCCCCACGATCCCGCCACCGGCAATGGCGACGTTCCAGGCCGTGACCAACATCGACTGGGCGAGATCCGCTGCCTCTGCGGCCGTCTTGGCGATTGCCGTCTGGAACAACGTCCCGGCCCCTCCAAAGGCGATTCCCCAGGCCGCTACCGCGATATAGATCGCGGCAGGGTTGTCGCTCATGGCGCCTAGCGTCAGTGCCGAGATGGCGAACAGCGCCGTGCTGGCAAGGGTCAACGCCCGTAGATGGCGATCGATCAGCACGCCGACGACCCAGATGCCCAGCAACGATGCGACCCCGAAGACTAGCAGAACCAGGTCGATCCGCTCGCCCAGGCCCGCCGTCATCAGGAACGGCGCGATATAGGTAAAGAGAATGTTGTGCGCCAGGACAAAAGCCAGCACCACGAACAACACCGAGCGAACGCCCGGCAGGGTGAAGACCTGGCGCAACGCAAGGCGTTTGCCGGTGGTTTGCCCGGGAAAGTCAGGCACCTTGAGTCGCACCCAGACCATCAAGGCGACGGCGAACACGCTCATGATGGCAAAGCTCATCCGCCAACCGATCAAATTACCGAGCAAGGTGCCGGCCGGTACGCCCCGGGATAACGCCAAGGGTGCGCCCACCATGGCAATCGCAATCGCCCGACCTTTCTGGCTCTCGGGCACCATACGGGCGGCATAACCGGCCAACAAGGCCCAGAGCAGCCCGGCCGATACGCCACCCAGCAAGCGCGCAACGATCGTCAAGCCATAATGGGACGAAAGCGTCGTCACCGTATTGGCCACGGCAAAACCGGCAATGGACACCAGCAAGAGCGACCGGCGCCGCATGCCTTGGGTCGCGGCCGTCAAGGGAATGGCCGCCAGCAAGGAACCTATCGCGTAGACCGTGACCAACTGGCCGGCGAGGGCTTCGGAAATAGCCAACCCTTCGCTGATCTGTGAGAGAAGGCCGGCGGGCAAGGCTTCGGTGAGAATGGTCACGAACGCCGCCAGCGCGAGGGCAAACAGTGATCCGATGGGGAGCGGCGCAGCGTCTTGAACGACCTCGGCACCAGTGTCGATATGGGTATTGGCAATCGTCATGTGTCACCTGCTTGAAACGCTTCTGACCCGCCAGATGGCGGCGTCAATCGCAGATTGATAAGTGCCGACTACGGTAAGTGCCGCTCCTTGGCGAGACAAGAATGCTAGAGTGCGCAACACATCGGAAAAAATGTCCGCAATTGGAGCCTGGCGTGGAATCACTGAGCGGGATTGGTTTTTTTGTTCGCGCGGCCGAAACCCGCAGCTTTTCAGAGGCGGGCAGGGCGCTTGGCATTTCGTCTTCGGCGGTGGGCAAAAGCGTCGCCCGGCTCGAGGAACGGCTGGGTGTGCGGCTGTTTCATCGCAGCACGCGCAGTATCACGCTGACGGCGGAAGGAACGCTTTTCCTCGAGCGTTGCCGACGCATTCTCTGCGAAGTCGAAGCGGCCGAACTGGAACTGTCGGAAACCCACCAAGCACCACGGGGCAAACTGCGCGTGAGTTTGCCCCTGGTTGCCGATTTGGTCATGCCGACGCTGATCGCCTTCATGCGCCGCTACCCCAGTATCGAACTGGACCTGGATTTCTCCGACAGGCTGGTGGACATCATCGAGGAAGGTTTCGATGTCGTCATTCGGACCGGAGAACCGAACGACTCCCGGCTGATGTCCCGCCCGTTGGGCACGTTCAAGCTGGTTGTGGTCGGTTCGCCCCAGTACTTCGCCGAACACGGCATGCCTCAGGTACCGACGGATCTGCAGCGCCATGCCTGCCTGCTATACAAGTTTCCCAGTACTGGCAGGATGCAGGTCTGGCCGGTAAACAGCGACGGGGAGCCGGATCTCAACCTGCCGGCCACCCTGGTCTGCAACACCACCGAGGCATTGCTGCACGTGGTGCATGACGCGCTGGGGATTGCCTGCGTGCCGGATTTCACTGTGCGTGAGGCGATCGCCAGCGGTGAACTGGTCACCGTCCTCGACGAGTTCAATCGGCATCAGAACACCTTCCGCATGCTCTGGCCTTCAAGCAAACACCTGGCGCCAAAACTGCGGGTGTTCATTGATTTCATGAACAGTGAATTGTTCAAGTGACTGAACCACCGCTATCGCGAGGGGGGGGATCAAGGAGCCTTGTTCTCGACCAGGCAGTTCCCACCATCCACCACAATGACTTCGCCCGTGAGGTAGCTCGCCTCTGAAGACGCAAGGAAAGCAACCAGTGCAGCGACCTCTTCGGGACGTCCGGCGCGGCCCATCGGCGTGTATTCGGCCGCTTTGGCTTCCTCTGTGGTGGTCGATCCTGTGGTGATCCAGCCGGGAGCGACGCTGTTTACAGTGATCCCTTGCTGGGCGACTTCCAGCGCCAGGCTCATGCTCATTCCAACCATAGCGGCCTTCGCGGCGCTGTAAGCCGCTTCGCCGGGGTTGCTGCAGCGGGTTCCGGTAGTGGAACTGATGTTGACGATGCGCCCGTATCGACGCGCCCGCATGCCGGGCAGCACTGCCCGTGTAAGCAGAAAAGCCGTGGTCAGGTTTCGCGCCAGCGTCAGGTTCCAGGTGTGCAGATCCATGCTTGCCAAGTCGGAAAAAAACTCCGGGCTGCCTTGCATGGCCATGCCCGCGTTGTTAACCAGGATATCGATCCGCCCCCAGAGGGACTCTGCCCACGCCATGAACTCACGTACCTGGCTTTCATCGGTAAGATCGAGGGCCCGGCCTTGGACTTCGAACCCTTCGGCACGCAGCTCTGCGACTCGATCATTGATTCGCGCACTGCTGGCGGTGACGATCAGTCTGGCACCTGCAGTACCCAGTCTGCGCGCGATCGCCATGCCGATTCCGATCTCGCTTCCAACCCCACTGATGAGTGCCACAGGGTTCTGTAAAGTTACGTTTGGCATGCTGCCTCCACAGGGTCATAAGTAATTGCCGGGCGTCGAAGCGCGACATAGACCGCCTGGTCAACGCCCAAACGCTGCTGTCATACCCAACAAGCGCTTTTGCCGCCAGGCCGGTGCGCTCGTGGGGAAAAGCACTTCGTTTGGCCGATAGCGGGCGATGCCGCAGGCGGCGGCGATGCGCTGACGTTGCTGGCCGTGGATAAGGGCTTGCTGAAAGCTGTGTTCGCTATGGGCCAATCCCAGCATATAACGAGTACCTGCCGGGAAGTGTCCGCTATTGGCTTGCCACCATCTTTCAATTGCCTGCGGGTCGGGCCAGGGCAGGTTTTCATCGGGGTCCATCGCGACATTGGGGTCTTCAGGGTCATCGTTCGGGCCCGCATCGAAATCCGGCAAGGCCTGCAGTTCCAGGTCGAGTAGCGCCAGGTCAGCGCCGGTGATCAGGCTGAAGGCTTCACCGGCGACCCGGGCATAGGGCAGGTCGCTGATCTGCTGGATCAACCACGGTACGCAGACCGGATCGCCTAGCAGCCCAAGGGCCTGGATGCCGATGCGCCGATCCCTGGGATCCTGTACCAACTGGCGTATCCAGGCAACGCTGGGCTCGCGTTCCTGCCAAGCCAGCAATACACAGAGCGCGCGATACTGGAACTCGCCCGGTTGTTCGGCGAATTGTCGCAATGGCTCCAGGGCTTGCTCGTCGCCCATCTGTGCGGTGGCCCAGTTGGCCCAGAAGCGCGTGGCCGCATTCTCATGTAGACGATGGGTACGAATCGTCGGCAGCAGGTCACGCCGGCGCAGTTCGCCGGCAGTACGGGCGGCACGTGCCAACACGCTGGGGTCGGCGTGAGCCAGTTCGGTCAGCAGAATAGGGCCGGGATTCTGGCGATGCATGCCGCAGGCCGCCAGGCCGAGGCGGTGAAACAAAGGCTCGGGGGAGGCGAGCATGCGCTCGATCCAGGGCGATACCCGTTCCCAGTCGAGCCACCCCAGGGCCATCAGGTAACCTCGTTCAGTTTCCGTGGCACTTCTTAAGTGCTCGCTGAGCAGCGACAGCCCCTTCGCATTGGCCGCCTCGAAGGCCAGCAGCACACTGGCGAACATCTCGCCGACGGTGTGCGGGCCGAGCTGGGTCAGCAGAGTCTCCAGGCCTGTTGAGCCAGCAATGCGCAGACCATCGAGATGAGCGTCGATGCGTTCGTCCAGTTTGCTGAGGTCGTCAAGGTCATAGTGGGGCGCGCGCACGGCGTGATCGTGCAGGAGGATGAGGAAGCAAGCTTCTTCGGCGTGTTGCTCGATCATTGATGAGATGGGGACCATGACGTCTCTGTCTTGTTACGGCACCAGGTTTCCAAAGAAGTAACGTTTACCGACTTCGAAGTGCAGGGGAGAGGCCATGTACCGGTCCAGGACAGCGGCCGCATTCAGCGGTTGGAACTCGCCGTTTTTTCCGTAGAAGCTGGAACAGTCGACGCCGGAATACACCTCGAATTTACGCCTCCAGATAAGAAAGTTGCTCCAATCGATCCATTCGTCAGTGCCTGAAGGAACCAGGGACTTTCTCATGACCCAGACTTGTTTGTTCATGTCGACGGGCATCCCCCCGGAAATTGAGCAGCGATCGCTGCCATAAGCGTTCTGCAGTTCGCTAAGTCGTGAATCGACAGCCGCTTTGTAATCGACTTCGTTCAGGCCACTGTCAAAGAACTCGGGTTCGTTTTCGATGGGGTCAAGCAGATTGGTTAAATTGGCTTCCACGGCGGCTCGGTCGGCCCGACGTGCAAACGTACGCCATGCCTCAACCATGAAAGGTATCAGCCACAGCACACCAGACCACTGGGCTGCCAGGCACGCCTCGATGCGAAGGTAAGTGGGGCCTTCGAGTATGAGCTCGGCAAGGAAATCCAGGTCAGTGTCGAGCCCTGCATCAGCGGTCAGGCCGAGGCAGGCCGATACCAGCGTTGGATCGCAACTGGGGTCCACTATCCATTTGCGCAGTTGGGATACGTGGCTGTAATCGCCGTGCTTGGCCTGTTCGAGAATCGCAGCAAGTGCAATCCACGGGTCATTGCTCATCCATCCGTCAGGTGACAACACTTCTGCCGGAGTGGGGCCACTGTAGTGATATCCACGCCCCTTCCAATAGAAGCTGTCTTGAAGGAAACCAGGTCTTTGGGTGTGCTTGTAAATAGAGGCTTTCATCATTCGGGCCTTGGAAAACTATTGATGCGTGTCTCTTGAAGTGCACTCAGCTCTCCTTCGAGCTTCTCACACTTCTTGCCAGTAGGGGCGAGATTCCCTTGCCCGGCCGGACAACCTCCGGCCGCCTTGGGGACTCTATGCGCCACCGGCTCTCCCTGGCCCACTTCTGTTTTCCAACGCATATAGCCTGGTCTGTTAATCGCCCAATCATTTTCAATGTTGGCCTTCTCCCGTTTGCTCGTTACGTAGTACTTATTGCAGCCGCTCGGTTGCTTTCCGGCGGGTGGCAACAGGTGCCTGCACTTGGGGTTGGCCCGGACTTTGGCGAGGACAGCTGCATTCTTGGGATTTTGTGCGGTGCCGTAGAATTGCTCCTCCGTCATGTACTCCCCGTTCGCTTGAGCCTTGGAGTGCGCCGCGCCGCCACAACATTCACATTTGTGTTTGCCCGGCACCTTGGCGTCTTGTTGCACCGGACTGTATTTGGCGGTGTTGACCATGGGCACGGCCGCATTCGCTGCGGGGCTGGCATGATTCGATGTGGTGAGATCGGTATGTCGGTCTACGTTCTGGCCTTCGAAAAGAACATCCATTGACCATGAGACAAAATAGGTCTTGCCGGTGATGACGTGAGTGATGACGCCGGCACCCTGGCTCCTTGTGGCGGCTTCATCGCCCAGCGGTGAGGTTTTATAGAAGGAGCGATTTTTTAACATGATCTCCTTGTTTTCGATCTTGACGGTCTTGCTGCCTTTCTTCATGTCCTTGGAAAACGAGGTGTCTGGATAGGGCACCGGGATTGGCCCTCCCGGAGGCGGTGGTGGTGTCAGGCAGACATCCGGGAACGCCGCGATGACCTTGCCGCCACCCGCTTTGCAGGCAATCTCATCGCCATTTGCGTAAACGTCGCAGCTCATAGGTCCCCCTCTGGCTGGCTAAGGTCGCGCACGACGGCGGCGGCGCGTGCGCCGGCCAGGGCACTGCTCAGACAGATCGCGGTGGTTCCCGGTGCATAGCCTTTGCGAAACGCCTGGTCGGCGAGTATCAATTGGACGATTCCAGCAATGGCCCCGGTGTCACCCATGGCCTCTGCCCAATGCCACAGTGGTTGATCCTCTTTTCGGACTGTTCGAAAAAGCCGGGCCTCCATCAACGGAAGTTCCTTGAACCCGTATTGCTCTCCCGTGACATCAGACAGGCGCAGATCAATTTCATGCAGACCCAGTTTGGCCTGTGCGAGCGCCGTACGAGCGGCGTCGGTCAGCCCGCCTGCTCGCAGGGGTTTGCTCGACAAAAGAGACGCCTCTTCTTGCCCAAAGCCCAGGCCTGAGATTTGCAGGCAGGTACCAGGTTGCCGATAGGCCTGAATCAGGATGGCCGCGGCCCCTTCACCAGGAAACAAGCCGTCATTGTGAGTGGCCGTTTTCAGCCGGCGATGTTCGTCCAGCCACTGCAGCGTCAAGGCGCTGAGCAGCGAGTCAACACCTGCCACCACACAGGCGGGAACCCGTGTTTCCTGCATTAATCGACTGGCTTCATGAAGGGCATGCATGCCGGCAACATGGCCGGAGGGGATGACCCTGGAATGCGTTGGATGGAACTGTATGCCCAACTTGGAAGATATGTCCTGTATGACGGCCTGGGCTATTTCCCTGATATTGATTCCGGGGCGCTCCGGTTCAGCCAGGCACAGGAGAAATGGCACTTCTGTCCAATCCAGCTTCGGCGCACCCTGTATCAACTCGACCAGTGCATGCATCATGAGTCCGGACATGCGCGCTGCTGCCGGCAGCGCCAGGTCAAGGCTGGGCACAGCCGCGCCGACGATGGGTTCGCACGCGTTGTCAAAAAACGGCAGCTCCTGGAGTGCTGACAGCCCGGCGCGCTTGGCAGCACAGGCGCTGGCGACGCATAAGCCCACGGGACACGCCATGCCCATGCTGGTGATGAAGAGGGCGTGCCCCTGCATGGGGGTCATATCTCCTCTTCCGCGGGAGGATAGGCTTCCTTAGTCCACGCGATGAGTTGAGCCAATGACTTGAAGTGTTGTTTTCCTCGCATGCGTTCTTCGTTGGCCTTGGCCTGTTCGAACTGATCGGCGGTTTGCCCGACGATGACCTTGGCCACCTCCTTGATGTTGCGCCCGAGGGGCGAAGAGGCTCGCCATGTCAGCGTCAGGCGATTCGCGCCAGGTTCAAGAATGACGGTGTCGACCACGGCGGCTGCTTCCCGTGTGCTGTCGTCGTGAAAAACGACAAGCACCGCTAGTTTCAGGTTTGCCGGAAGCCTGAATGCCGAACGGCCTTTATCGCTCAGATTAAGCAACGCGACCTCTTCGCCCCCCCGGGGATAATCGATTTGCTGGTCCTCGGGTGCACATTGGAAATAGCGCAAGTCAAAATCTTCGGGAAGGAATGGAAATTGATGATCAAGCCACGCCTGATCATAAGTGCCGGCCCATTGGATACGCTGCCGCCATGCTCGACCAATCGGGCCAAATGCCATTGGCTTGTAATGTTCGTGGGGGGCGGTGACCGGCCTGTCCAGTTCTTCGGTATTTGGGAGCGGCAAGCCATTGGTCTGGGCACTGTTTGCTGCGGGGTAAAATCCGGCTCCAACCGGGTTCCATGGGTACCATTTGTGTTTCGCCGGGTCTGCATGCGTGCGATCCACGCCGCCAAAAGCCTGCGCGTAGGTAATCGGCATCGTGGTGAATGGAACAGGTTTGCTTATCGAGTGTGAGAGGGCGCTATCCTCATAGATTCGTGCCCCAATCACTTTGAATGCTTTGACGAGAGTCCCCACTTTCAGCGCCACGTTCACCTCCGTCGCCGGCTCTCCATTGGGGGCGTGGCAGTGACCATTGAGCAGAACATCGCAGCGGGGCTTGTGCAGCGCAAAATCGTTTTCGTATAACGCGGCTGATTCGCTGGGCTCCCCTGGGAATACATCGGCCATGATCAGCGGAACCTGTTGTTCGAGCAGGCGCAGCGGATGTCCAGGGTGATCTGGAATACCATAGGTTCCTTTCGCCACCACGACCAGCCATTCACGGCCCGTTTTATCGGTTGAGGTCGTATAGCCGCCGACAAAGCGGGTCTTGTTTACCAATTCCATGGTGTCACTGCCTCAGTTGATCTGTACCGAGCCGCCCTTGATGCGGTTCACACCGGATGATCGGCTCGAAAGATAGGTCCCTCGAATCAGTATCTTGCCCTCGCGGGTGAGGGTGATGCTCGCCTTGCCGCAGCGCAGGACGATTTCCCGCTCCGCGGTGAACTCCAGGCGCTCGCCGTCCAGGTGGGCGACGGCTGGCGTTGTGGTTTGCGGCAAACGCTGGATGCGACCGATCACCAGCGGCCGGGTCAGGTCGCCGGCCTCGAACATCAGCGCGACCTGGGCGCCGATGTCTTCACGGGCGAGTGGGGTGGTGGTGCGCGCGGCGAGGCCGGTTTCACCGGGGCAGCCAGGGAAGGCCACCACAGGGGCATCTGCACTGGGCACATCCAGCAGCACCCCAATCACAACGCCATCCACGCGCGAGGGCGTGGCGGTGGAGGAAACGGCTAAATGATATTCAACGGTCATGGCGCCCACTCCGTGGCTAGTTCTGCAGGATTTTCTGGCCTTTGACGACCACGTTCTTGTTCGCCTTGATGTTGATGGCGCCGGAGCCGTCGATGGTGATGTTCTTGCCGCTGATCACGATGGTGCCGTCCTTCTTCATGGTGATGCTCGCCGCGCCCGTGGTCAGGCTGATGGAGTCGCCGGCGTTGAGGGAGAAGTGCTTGCCCACGTCCAGGCTGTCGTTCTGCTTGATGTTGGTGCTGCGGTTCTGGGCCACGTCGCGGGACTCGTTCTGGCCGATCTGGGTACTCTGGTTGCCGCTGATCTCGATGCCTTCGTTGCCCTGGACCGTTTCGTTACGGTTGCCGCTGATGCCGATGGTTTCGTTGCCGCCCACGTCCTCGGTACGGTTGCTGACGATGGTGATTTTCTCGTTGGCACCGACTTTTTCCGTGCGGTCGGCACCGATGGTGATGGTCTCGTTACTGCCCACGTTCTCGGTGCGATTGGCGCCGATGGTGATTTTCTCATTGCTGCCGACATCCTCGGTACGGTTCACACCGATGGAGATGGTTTCGTTATTGCCGACCTTTTCCTTGCGATCCACACCGATGGTGATGGTTTCGTTGTTGTCGACGGTTTCGGTGCGGTCGTGTTTGACGTGCACGGTCTCGTCGTTGTCGATGGTCTTGCTGCGGTCGTGGCCCACCCAGTGGGTCTCGTCGTTCTCGACCTCGATGTCCTGGTTTTTTTCGGCGTGGATGAACAGCTGCTCGGCGCCTTTCTTGTCCTCCATGCGGATTTCATTGAAGTTGGCCGGTGAACCGCCCTTGCTTGAACGGCTTTTCACCCCGCTCTGGGTGGCATTGGCCGGCAATCCGTAGGGCACGGTCTGTTCGGCGTTGTAGACGCGGCCGGTGATGATAGGCCGATCCGGATCGCCCTCGAGGAAACTGACGATCACTTCCTGACCGATCCGCGGGAGCTGCACGGAGCCCCAGTTCTTGCCGGCCCAGGCCTGGGACACGCGAATCCAGCAGGAGCTGTTTTCGTTGGACTGGTCATGGCGATCCCAATGGAAATGCACTTTGACCCGGCCATACTGGTCGGTCCAGATCTCCTCGCCACTGGGACCTACCACCACAGCGGTCTGCGGCCCACGGACGATGGGCATGGGCGTGAGGGGCAGAGGGCGGAAGGCCTGGTTGGCATCCATGCAGTCCAGCTCGCTGACGAACTGTTCGTCGACGTCCGACTGGCCGCTTTCATAGGCATCCTGACGGATCTGATAACGGGCGGTCACCACCAGGTATTCACGGTTCTGGTCGGCACGGTCGTATCCCGTCAGCGTGAACACATGACCGCAACCGATGCCGCGGGCGCGACCGCGTAATTGCACACGCTCGAACTGGCTGTGAATGGCTTCGATGCGGGTACGGGCGTAGTGATCGCCATCGTTGCTCTGGACGTATTCACCCGGGTAGTCGTAGAGCGGGTAGTCGGCGTTGGTGTGGTTGCGCGGCACGCTGGAGCGCACCTCAAGGCTGGCGCGCGGGCGCAGGAAGTCATAGTCGTTCAGCGCCAGCGAGCCAGGTTGTACTTCCCGCGCCAGTTGCCAGTCGTAGAAATGATCGCGCTCGCGCATTTGCCGATCGGGCGGATAGAAGGGCACCGAGGCATAGTCGGGTGCCGTGGTGTGGGCGCCATAGGCGTCGGCCAACACCAGCACATGACGCGCCTCTTCATGGCGAAAGTAGTAATAGATGCCTTCCTGCTCCATCAACCGGCTGACGAAATCGAAGCTGGTTTCGCGGTACTGCACGCAATATTCCCACTCGCGGTAGCTGCCGCTCAGGCTGTCCTCGAAATCGGAGAATCCGAGGTCGCGGAACACCTGCTTGATGATGTCCGGCACGGTCTTGTTCTGGAAAATCCGGCAGTCGGAGGTGCGCGTGAGCAGCCAGAACCAGGGCCGTAGACTGACGCGATAACCGGCGAACTGGCCGTGCCCGGTCAGTTGCCGGCAACTGCAGACAATGCCGTGGAAGTAGCGTTTGCCACCGTCGTACAGCTCCAGGGTCAGGCCCATCGGCTTGCCCAGCAACTGGTCGAACGTGATCGCCCGGTCTTCGGAGGTCAGGTCCAATTCGTAGTGGAACAACCGCCCCAGCTCTTCGCTGCCGTCCATGCCTTGCAACAACAGGACATCGCCGCCGAGAGGACTGTCGACCTGTACCAAACGGGTGTTTTGCGTGATTGCCATGAGCGGCTTCCTTGGCTCGGGTTCGGGCGTCAGTTGGCCGTCGTAAAGAGGGTGGCATCGCACCCATAGTCGTCGCCATAGGGGATGCCAGGGGGAATCGAGTCCAACAATTGCTGCACATCCACCACAGGGGGATCTCCTTATCGGTCTTGCGGTCTTCAATCAAACTGAACGTACGAGCAGATCCTTATCCTGCCGATTAACGTATGTCTGGAGCCCGTTAGATAACGTTCCAGCATCGCCCCGGTTGGGACCGATACCTGACGTCAAGATAGGTGACGGAAGGTCCTCCACGTAGTTTCGTTAGCTATAACTGTAATTCCAAAATCGAATAACTCAGGAAGAATGACGGACTCGGCCCTTGACGCCTTTCTGACAAGAATGTCAGGAAGCGGTCAGCCTGCGGACACCTTCGCGGCCTAGACTGGGGAAAATGTACATCCAGGCGATCTTGCAGGGGGCTTGAAGCATCAGCACCCAGCCAAACATCGGGGATCGACTATTGGGTCTCCTAATTTGTGGCACCGTTTTAAGAGAGGCGTTACCCGATGCGTTTGCTCATTGTCGAGGACGAAGAAAAAACCTCCTCCTACGTCCATCGTGGTTTGACCGAGCTTGGCTACATTGTCGACGTTGCCACAAATGGTATCGATGGCCTGCATTACGCACTGGAATGGGACTACGACGTCGTGATCCTGGATGTGATGCTGCCGGGCAAGGACGGCTACGACGTGTTGCAAGGACTGCGCCTGCACAAGAAAACCCCGGTCATCATGTTGTCGGCCAGGGGGACGGTGGATGACCGCATTCGAGGACTGCGCGAGGGGGCCGATGATTACCTGGGCAAGCCTTTTTCGTTTGCCGAACTTGTCGCACGCATCCAGGCCTTGATACGTCGTCGCGCCGGTGACACGGTTGACCTGACGCATTTGCGCATCGACGACCTGGAGGTCGATCTGCAAGCGCGCAAGGTGACCCGGGGAGGGCTGCGGCTGGACCTGACGGCCAAGGAGTTCTCCCTGTTAAGCCTGTTGGCGCGGCATCAGGGCGAGATCCTTTCCAAGTTGATGATTGCCGAGCAGGTCTGGGACATGAATTTCGACAGTGATGCCAACGTGGTCGAGGTTGCGATCAAGCGCGTCCGCGCCAAGGTGGATACCCCGTATCCGCGCAAGCTGCTACATACCGTCCGCGGCATGGGGTATGTGCTGGAAAGCCGCGAGGTCGATAGCAGGCAAAGTGGAACGCCTTGATGAAAAGATCGATCGCCAAGCGGCTTGCCCTGATGTTCGCCCTCGCTGTCCTGCTGATCATGTCGATCAGCGCGACGCTGTTGCGCTGTTCCTTGAAGCAATCGCTCGATGAGCAGATGCAGAACGAGCTGATCCTGCGCCATTCCGTGCTCGACCCGGTGCTCGCCAAATACGATTCGCCGACGTTCTGGGTCGGTTTGCGCCAGAAGCTCGACGGCCTGACGCCTGCGGATGAACGGGTCCGCTATTGGATCCTGGTGGACAACCCAGCCTTCAGTTACGGCGGGGCGATGCCGGACGGCCAGGATTGGTCGAAGCGTGCCGATGGGCTGTTTACCGTCGACCTGCCTGAGAAAGAGCGGCCCATGATGGTGTTGCTCAAGACCATTCCCCCCATGGGCAACCGTCCGGAACTGCGTTTTATCGTGGGGCTGGATTCAACGCCGTTTCTGAAGACCCTGGACCACTTCACCAAGATATTGATCCTGACCTCGGCGTTGGGCATCGGGCTGGTTGCGCTGCTCGGTTACTGGATCGCGCGTTTTGGCCTGGGACCGGTGAGGCGCTTGAGCCGTCAAGCCAACAGCCTGCCGCCGGGGGATTCGAAGCAACGACTGGACACCGAGGCGCTGCCAGGCGAATTGCAGGAACTGGCGGTGTCATTCAACGGCGCCTTGGCGCGCCAGGAAGCGGCCTGGTGTCAGCTCGAAGGGTTCAACGCCAATGTGGCCCATGAGCTGCGAACGCCCCTGACCAACCTGATCGGACAGACCCAGGTGGCATTGGCCCACGGGCGCGAGGTGAGCGAGCTTCAGGACTTGCTGCAGTCGAACCTCGAAGAGCTGGAACGGATGGGCACCATCGTCAATGACATGCTGTTCCTGGCCGGGGCCGAGAGTGGGCAGCGGGCAACCGAGCTCAGTGATGTCTCGCTTTATGAAGAGGCGTCGAAGACGGTGGAGTATCTGGAGCCGGTCCTGCACGACAAACAGCTGAGCGTGGTGATCCAAGGTGACATGCGCGTGTGCATCGACCGACGCCTCTTTCACCGCTCCCTGGCCAATCTGATACAGAACGCGGCGCGATACGCGGTGCCGACAAGCACCATCACGGTGACGCTGGCCAGCCACGGCATGCAGGTCGAGGTGAGCGTTTCCAATGCCGGGGAGCCCATCGACAACGTGCACCTGGAGCGTTTGTTCGAGCGCTTCTATCGCGCCGACACCGCCAGGGCGCGAAGCGATGCCCACCATGGCCTGGGCCTTTCCATCGTGCGGGCGGTGGCGTCCATGCACGGTGGGCGGGTGTTCGCCCACAGCAAGGATGGGCTCAATACGTTTGGATTTTCCCTGATGAGCCAGGCGACGCGCTAGTCGCCGCCTGCGAGTAAAGTCCGCCCGCGTTTGACATCTTCCCGTCAGCCAGCAGTCACCTTGACGTCAGTCGCCCCCGCCTAGAGTGCCACGACCATCCCAACGAGGACAGTGTCGTGGAGCCCACTATGAACATTCGAAACCTGTCGATTGCCGGCCTGCTGGCAGTCATCTCCTTGAGCGGCTCGCCGCTGCTCGCCAAAGAGCAAACGCAGTTCCCGGCCTACGAATATGGCATGCCGCTGGACATCGCCAGGGTCATTCATATCGAGGCGGCGACATCGCCGGTATGCGAGGTCGTGCAAGCCAAGATGACCTACTTGAACACCCAAGGGGTAAAGAAACGCGTCAGCTTTCTGCAGTTGGCGCAGGCGTGCTCGACACAGTGACCGTCCGGCGATGCCGGTTCATTTATTCAGACAGGGACCATCACCATGTGGAATAGCATAACAACACCCACCATTGGCCGCATGAGCCGGCTTGGAAGACTGACTCGAATCCTCGCCGCGGGCGTCGCGCTGCTCAGTGCGGTGAGTATCGAAGCTTCCGATCGCATTACACCGAAACCAGACTGGTCGACCAGCGACATACCGTCCCAGAAAGGCCGGATTGTCCTGATCACCGGTGGCACCAGCGGCATGGGCTACGAGGATGCGCTGGCCTTGGCGCGTGCCGGCGCCGAGGTCATCATCGCCGCGCGCAACCCGGAGCGCGGCGCACAGGCCATTGCGCGTATCCGCGAGTCCGTGCCCGACGCCAAGGTGCTGTTCGAGAACGTGGACCTGGCTGATCTTTCATCGGTGCGCGACCTGGCCCAGCGTCTCAATCAGCGGCTGCCGCGCCTCGACGTATTGATCAACAATGCCGCCGTCATGGCGCCGCCCGAGCGGGGCACGTCCGCGGATGGTTTTGAACTTCAGTTGGCCACCAACTACCTGGGGCACTTCGCGCTGACCGGCCTGTTGGTGCCGCTCCTGCGTCAAAGCCAGGATGCCCGCGTGGTGAGCCTGTCCAGCATTGCCGCAGCGCGCGGCGCGATGAACCTTGATGACCTTCAGAGCGAGCAGAAGTACGACCCGTACGCGGCCTACGCACAATCGAAACTGGCCGTCCTGCACTGGGCATTTGCCTTGCAGCGACGCAGTGATGCTGAAAACTGGGGCATTCGCAGCATGGCGGCGCATCCCGGCGTTGCGGTCACCGAGTTGGTCGCACGGGGGCCAGGTCTCGACAGCGAGTTCGGTCGGCGCTGGGCAAAGGACCGTGACGCGTACCACTCAGCGGCACAAGGGGCGTTGCCCACCTTATATGCCGCCACTGCTGCACAGGCCATGGGCGGGGCTTACTACGGCCCGACCGCTGACGGAGAAAGACGCGGTCCGTTGGGGTTCGCCAAGACACCGCCCGCCGCGAGCACGCAGGCCGATGCCGAACGACTCTGGGCCGTCTCCGAGCGACTGACCGGTGTGACCTATCGCTGATGCAACCCTGGGCGCGGGCGTCCGTCCCGCGCTTGGCCTTTGTCTTGTTGCCATCTCCCCGGAGTTCCTTATGACTGCGCCTCCCTATTTGCACCGGCTGAGTCTCGCCCTGAACGCCCGCGACGGTGAGTTGCGTCCGGCGCTGTGTGGGTTCCTGCTGTTCCTTTGTCTCTTCACCGGTTACTTCATGCTGCGCCCAATCCGTGAATCGATGGGCATCGCGGCGGGGGTGGAGAATCTGCAATGGCTGTTTACCGCGACCTTCCTGGTCATGCTGGCAGCCGTGCCGTTGTTCGCCTGGCTCAGTTCCCGAGTTCCGCGCCTGCGCCTGATCGACTGGGTGTACGGCTTCTTCGGTTTCAACCTGCTGATGTTCGTCGAGTTATTCCAGTTCCAGCCGGACAGTGTCTGGCTGGCCCGGGTCTTTTACGTCTGGATCTCGGTTTATAACTTGTTCGTCGTATCCGTGGCCTGGAGCCTGATGGCAGATGTATTCGACAGCGAGCAGGCCAAGCGTCTGTTCGCCTTCATCGCCGCGGGCGCCAGCGTCGGCGGTCTGTTGGGTCCGGCCCTGAGCGCGCTGCTCATCGGCCCCCTCGGCGCCTCGGGATTGATGTTTCTGGCGGCCTTGTTGCTCGGTGCCACGCTGGTGTTGAAACGGGTGTTGATGGGGTGGCGCGAAACGGGCGGGGCTGGCCGTCCCGGCGCTGCGCCGACGCAAAGCCCCCGGCAGCCATTGCAGGGTAATCCGTTCAGTGGCCTGACGGCGGTGCTCAGGTCACCTTACCTGTTGGGCATCGCCGGGTTTGTCGTGTTGTTGGCGACGGTCAGCACCTTTCTCTATTTCGAACAGGCGCGCCTGGTGGCCGAGCTCTATCCCGATCGCGCGGCGCAAGTACGTATCTTCGGCACCATCGACATCATCGTGCAGGCCGGTGCGTTGCTGTCCCAGCTGTTCATCACCGGCCGCATCGCGCCGAAGTTGGGAGTGCGCGCTTTGTTGGCCGTCGTGCCGCTGCTCATGTGCATTGGCTTCCTCGGCCTGGCGTTGGCGCCGGGGTTCGCTCTGCTGGCGGCGGTGATGATCGTGCGACGAATCGGTGAGTACGCGTTCGTCCGACCGGGCAGGGAAATGCTGTTCGCGCCGCTGGATGCCGAGAGTAAATACAAGGCCAAGAACTTCATCGACACCGTGGTTTATCGCGCAGGGGACGCCATGAGCGGCTGGGCCAAGAGTCTGCTCGACCTGCTAGGGCAGGGGGCCGGTCTGGCCGCGATAATCGGCGCCTGTTGCGCACTGCTGTGGGGTTACTTGGGCTGGCAACTGGGGCGGAAGGCGGATAATGCCACGTTGCGGGAGCTACGTTTGGCGACCATCTCGGCCAGGGCATGAAGACCGTGCCGACCAGAATGAAACCCACTCTATTGTCTGCCGCGTCGTTGCGGCGAGGAAAGGTGACGCGGATGAGTCTGAAAAACAAGGTACTGGCGGTCGTAGCGGTGATTGCCTTCTCGGGGTGCTCCAGTGTGTTTGCGGGCAAAGAGAATTCCGTGGTCGGAACATGGCGCATGGTCAGTGCAACCGTTGAGAGCCAGGGCATTAAATCGAATGCTTATGGCCCCGATCCTCATGGTTGGCTCGTCTTCACGCCAGAGCTGACGTTTGTCGAAGTACTCACGGATCCACGCGTGCCGGCGTTTCGATCCAACGTTCGTGGCGAAGGCACCGATGAGGAAAACCGGGCAGCGATGGCGGGGAGCATCGGGTTTTTCGGGCGATATACCGTCGACCAGAACGGTGAGTTCACAGGCAACACTGTCGAAGGGTCTACGTTCCCGAACTGGGTGGGCGCTGTGCGCACCCGGGACGACCTGCAGTTGAAGGTCGATGGCAACCGAATGGTAGAAGATTTTCGCCGCCCGGATGGGGCGAAGGTTCACATCGTTTTTGAGCGTGTCAGGTAATTGCGAAGCGTCTTCCCGAAAAAAATCCGATGCCTGTCATGGCATCGGATTTTGCGTCACGCTCGGGCCGTGGAGCTGACCCGCCACATTGTCAGCTGCTAGGCCTGGTGTGCTTCGGCCAACTCATCGATCAAGTGCCGCTGAAACGCCGCAAGCGCCTCCTTCGGTTGCTGTAATTGTACAAATTCCAACATGGGATCTGTGACCGCAGTCCTCACGCCCGCCAGTTCCTCAAGGGTCGCCAGCCCGCAAAACGGCACATACGCTTCGGAATACCCACCTTCGTGGACCAGAACGAGACGGCCCTGACACAGGCGTTCAGCGGCTTTGCGCACAAGGCTGGTCATTTGCCGGAACGAGTCGCTGTGCAATAGCATGCGAGCCAGCGGATCGACAGCGTTGGCGTCGTAACCGCAGGCGACAATAATCAATGCGGGCTCGAAGCGCTCCAGCGCAGGAATCACGATGCGTTCCATCGCGTACAGGTAAGCCTCATGGCCGCTGCCGGGCGGCAACGGAATATTGATGTTCGCGCCCAACCCCGCGTCGCGGCCGCGATCAGCTTCACCGCTGTAACCTGCCGGGAAACAGCCGTCCTGGTGCAGTGAAATGGTCAGCACATCACCACGCTCTTGGAAAATGGATTGCGTGCCGTTGCCATGGTGTACGTCCCAGTCGATCACCGCGACGTTGCCCAGGCCACGGCGGGCTTTTGCGGCTTCAATGGCGATGGCAATGTTGGCCAGGAAGCAAAAGCCCATGGCACTGTCGGCGAGGCAGTGATGGCCCGGCGGGCGCGACAGTGCGTACGCGTTATCGACTTCCCCGACGAGCACGGCATCGACCGCTGCGATGGCCAACCCGGCAGAAAGCGTGGCTATTTCATAACTACCAGGCCCGATGGGCGCGTGCGGCCCCAATTCACCGCCCCCGGCATCGCTCATCGTCTTGAAGCGTTGCAGGTAACCGGGTGTATGAACCCGCAGCAGATCTTCATCGGTCGCCGCGTTGGCGCTGCGTACCTGCAAATGACGGGTCAGGCCGGAAACGTCCAGCAGGCTCTTCAGGCGACGTTTGGTTTCCGGCGATTCAGCGTGGCCCGCGGCGGCAGGTGGTTGCACCCATCCTCCAACCGGCAAGGTCAAGGCGTGCAGCCCGGCGCTGTGCCAGAGGCTGAGTTCGTCGAAGAAAAATGCACTTTTTCGGCTCATCGTCTTTCCATTTTCTTTAGGGTAATAAGGCCATTCATGCGTTTGGGCGGCTGCCGAGCATCAACGCCAGGGACAGCAGGGTGATGCACGTCCCGCCGATCAGCAGCGATTGGAAACCGCCGCTGGCTTCGATCAGCCGGCCCGCCACTGTCGGGCCGATAGCCAGGCCACCGCCGATCACCAGGTTGGAGGCGTTCATCAGTTTTCCGGAGCGGTCGAGGTCGGCCAGGCAGGCGAGGATCAACGGCAGGATGAAGGTCCAGGTGAACTTGAACAGCAGCGCCGCCACGGCAAAACGCATTATTTCGGGTTGGCCCCGCAGCAATAGCACTGAGCCGGCCATCAGCGCGTAACCCAGCAGCAACAGCAGCAAGCGTGGCAGTCGGTCGCCGATCAGTGAGGCACAGCCCGCTCCGACAATACCCATCACCGTGGCGAGCGCCAGAACCCTGCCGCTGGACTCGGCGGAGATACCTGCCTGGGTGGCGATGGAGCCAATAAAGGTCCACACACCGCCCAGGCAAATGTAGAAACTCAAGACCCCCAGAATGCCCAGTGCGGCTTTCCACCGCGAGGCGATGGCGACGTGCTCGGCGCTTGTTTCAGCCGACGGGCTGCCTTGCGGAAAATAGCGGGCCAGTGGCAAAAAGACCGCCATCAACCCTGCGAGGATCACGTAGCACGCCGATAGCCCGAAGTGTTCGAAGAGCCGAGGCAGAATGCTCAAACCGATCGCCCCGACGACCAGTTGCCCCAGCACCCATAACCCATAGACTCGGCCGGGATTGGCTGTTGACGCGGCGCTGGACAGGCAGATGATCATCAATGAACCGCCCGCCAGGGCACTGCAAAAGCGCAATGCCAGGAGTATCGAGTAGTCGGCAGCAAGCACTGATAAAAGGTTTGCTGCAATGAATACGACACCAGCCAGAAATGCGGCGCGGCGCCAGTCGATACGTTTCAGCCACCATAGGGCGGGCAGGGTGGCCAGGCTCATGGCGCCAAGTTCGGTGGAGAACAGATCGCCGATCTGTGACGGGCTCAACTGCCATTGAGTCGCCAGTTGCGCCGCGATGGCCGGTGCGGTCATGAGAATGGTCGGGGTGATCGCGGCGAACAGCACGATGGCTGCCAGCAGCGCCCGTTGAGATGATACGCGCACACGCTCATCCACCAGCGGTTGGGTCTGGGTGTTCATGGGCAAGCTCCGATAAATGAGTTCAGAACACATGGACCAGACGCAGCAGTGCGTCGGTGCCGTGATAGCCGTTGTCGGTGGCGACGTTCTGGGAAAGGCCGAACATCACTTGGTTCTGTTTATCCAGCCAGTGGCCGACTTCGAAGCCCACTTGGGTGTAGCGCTTGTGGGTGTCATCGATACGCTGGTCGTTGATCCGCAGTTCACCGCCATCGGCGTGGATCAGCCGCAAAGCACCGTAGGTGCTTTGCGTAAAGTCGTAAGAGGCAAAGGCTTGCAGGCGATACAACGGGTCCTGCTTCAGATCGCTGCCAAAGTAGTCGTCGTTCTTGCCGTAGAGCTGGGCTTCGAGGTTGGCTTCCAACACCCATTTTTCGCCGATGCCCTGGGTGTAGTTGTAAACGAAGGTGGCCCCCCAGCGATTGGCGCCGGGCGATACATCTGGATTGTCGTTGTGGTATTCGCCAATCGGCAGCGTAATCAGCGTCAGCAATCCGCTGTAAGTGCGTGAGGCAGGGTCATTGATCAAGAACAGGGTGCCGCCGACCTGAGGGTCGCCAAAGCCACTTTCCCCGGTGTGTTGGCTGGCACCTGGCAGGCGCGCGTTGATGTCGGCGAAGGGCACGATGAACTGTGGCGTACATAGCGTGCCGCAGATGTCGGTGAAAAATACCTGGCGGTAAGCCATGGCGTTGACCTTCAGGTCGGCCTTGCCGGTGCTGTCGGCCGGGCCATGGAAGTCGTCAGCTCGGCTTGCCGGCAGATAGAGCAGGCCCAGGTTGGTGCCCGAAGGCGCGCCGAAAAAATCCCGGGCGTTGAGGTCGGCGGCACTGGCGTGCAGGCTCGACAAGCCGCCGATCAGGGCCAGCGCTGTATTGCGAGTGAACGTGTTGGTCATGGGTATTGCATCTCTTCTTTGAGTTGTTGTTTGGGCAATGGCTCGCCCGTAGGTGGCAGAGGGGCAAAAAAAGGGCAAAGGTGTCCCGTGGCCGTCAAAACGACAGCGAAAAAGTCAGCGCGAGTCAGCGGTGCGGATCAGTCAGGCGGGGCATGCAGCAAATGGGCGATACGGGCTTTGTCCTTGACCCCGAGCTTGCTGTAGATAGCGCGGATGTGGTGGCGCACGGTATTGGGGGACATGCCCAGGTCGCGGGCGACTTCCTTGTAGGTCTTGCCTTCGCCGAAGCCTTGGGCCACGGCGTTTTCCCGTGGGCTCAGTTGCATCAGCACCGTGCGGCTGCGGGCGGCCAGCAGGAGCAGATCGCCGACCGTCGAGGCCTCGACCTGCAAGTGCTTGCCTTCATAGCCGTCGGCGTCCATCGCCACCGGCAGGCAAGGACCGCTCCAGTCCGGCCATTCGCTCAACAGCAAGTCGACGAAGCCTCGTTCTGCGCAGTGCAGGGTGCCGCGTCGGTCGCACACGGCTAGCGCGAGATTGCGTGGGTGGGTGAGAGCTTCGCGCATGGCCACCAGGGTGCGAATCTGATTGGCGGACACCGCCGCCACCAGGTGCAGCATGAGGTTGTTCAACAGCAGGCAGTCCTGCTCGGTAAAGCGTGCCGCGTCGGTCGCGCGATAGAGCGCGAGGTGATCGCTGAGATGGGTTTGCGGGTCGATGTACACCACGCACAGCAATTCGCCAATGGCGTAGGTCTCGCCGAGCCAGTTGAGCCCGGGGCCGCTGGCAGGGTTACGCATGTCGACAACGACGGCTTGCCCGGGAACATCGTGAGCCCTGGTGACGGTCACATCGATATGACGAATCGACTGCCAGTCCGACAGATAACTACGGGGCAGTTTGTGGAGATAGGAGCTGTGTTCTTCGGGTAATCCGTCAATCATTGCTCCGCGGCCCCACCAGGCGCTGTCGAAGGGCAGCAGTTGGCTGATGCAGCTCAGTGCTGCTTCGTGGAAATGCTCGATGTCTTTGTCCTGCGCCAGGCGCTGAAGCTCCAGTGTCATTGCGCTGAAGGCCTCGAGGAGGCAGGCGTGACCATGATCATGACGGCTCATTTGTATGTACCTCTGTGCGACATTTTTATTGTTTTCGTCACGAAGTCATTGAGGGCCGGAACGTCGTTTTGACGTGGGGCAGGGCCTGGGTCGAGTATCGGCGGGTTCAAGGAGGATCGCCATCCTACAGATGCATGATGATAGTGCCCGGAGGGAGCTCTTCCGCCTGTGGACGCCAGATATGAAATCCGCAAGTCCAAACGGTGGCCGGCGTAGGCCCCTAGGTGATGGCCTTTTGCTTTTAAGCGTATCCCGCTAGAATTCATGCCCCTCTCTGTGAGCGGCATCAGTCAAATTACGCAAGGAAGTCGATATGCAATTTGCAAAAGCCATGGGCCTCGTCTTGGCCTTGAGCCTGAGTGGATGCGCCAGTTTCACCAAAGATGAAGTAGCCCCCGTGAATCTGCCTTCGATGGCCAGCTACTCGAACAAGCCGAATGTCTATGTCGATTTCGATTTCTATCAGGGCGATCCCGACAATGCCAAGGCCACCGAGGTGCCGCAGGCTCGCGACATGCTCAAACCCGACCTGAAGCGAACCTTCGATGAATCAGGGCTTTTTGGGCGCGTGGTCTTTGACGAATTCCAGAAGCAACCAGGCGATTACAGTCTTCGATTGAAGGTCTACAACCATGCGCCAGGCGGTGGACAAATGGTCCTGGCGTTCCTCAGTGGCTTCACGTTCACGATCATTCCTGCGTTGGCGACCGACCAATACACCATGAGCCTGGAAACCCTGGACGAGCAGGGTCAGCCGTTGGGCAAGACCAGCAATCATGATGCGGTCAACACCTGGATGGGCATCTGGTTCCTGCCCCTGGCAGGTAATACGCCCAAGGCGGCCATCACCGACACCTTCAACCGCCAGGTCAATGCGCTGTTGAAGAACTGGGTCGACAACAACCGCATAAAATACTCCGCTGTCGACACCCATATTCCACGGGGCTGACACCAATAGAAAAAGAGCCGCAATCGCGGCTCTTTTTTTTGATCACTTCAACGCTTGAGTGAACTGCGGGTCGCTGTACAAGCTCTTGAGCAAGTCTTGCAGCATAGGGTTGTAGTTGTTCGCGGCCGCCGGAATGGCGATCGGACCGAAGAAACTGCTGTCCCAATCACGCTGCACATCCTTAGTGGTTTCGTATAGAACCTGATCACCTTTACGCAGCGTGAAGCGCGCAGCCACTTCGCCATGGCCGCTGCTCATGCCTGCGGTGAGCTGGCTCTTGACCAACTGAACCTGCAGCTGCCGGTCAGCACGAGGGTCCAACAGACCGGCCTGACGGAGCTCATCGTTGATCGCGGCCTGGATGTGCAGTGGAACACTGCCCTCGGGCGACGAAATCGGGTTCAGGCGTACCATCAGCGACCCTTGACCTGAATCCGCATTCACCTGCGTCTCGCGCAAGGGCTGCATGGGTGCATTTTGCTTGAGCTGCTGAACGTTCTGAAAGTTGGGTTCATAGCGGGTCATGGTCACGCCACAGCCTTGTAGCAGCAGCGCGCAGAACGGTAGAGCCAAGTAGAGCTTCTTCACAGCAAATCCTTATGTGCTTTTTTAGAAGGCGTGATTATCGACAGATGGCCTTAAGCTATCAAGAATGAGTTGCGGTTTACGCTGCACCCAAACATCTCAGCCGTATTGACTGGCAGCTTCGGCAGCGGTTTTAGGTTTTCTGGAACAGGTCAGTTGGTAAGCAATTGCCAACCAGATGAACCAACCCGGCATGACCACCAACGCAATACGGGTATCAGGTCTCAATGCCAGCAGACAAAGAACAAAGCCCAGGAACGCCAAGGAAAACCAGGCCATTGGTACGCCGCCAGGCATTTTATAGGCCGATTTCGCGTGCAGCTCAGGTCGCTTTTTGCGATAGGCGATATACGATGCAAGGATGGTCGACCAAGTAAAAATCACCAGGATTGCCGATACAGTAGAAACAATGGTGAATGCGGTCATCACTTCAGGAACGATGAAAAGCAGCAGCACCCCCACGAGCATTAACAGTGTGGTGAACGCCAGGCTCAGCAGAGGCACACTATTGCTCGACAGACGTCGGAAAATCCCCGGAGCGTTGTCCTGGTTGGCCAGTCCGAACAGCATGCGGCTAGACGAAAATACACCACTGTTGGCCGAGGAAGCGGCAGACGTCAGCACCACAAAGTTGACGATACCGGCTGCCGCGGGAAAACCTGCAACCAGGAACAGCTCGACGAAAGGGCTCTTGTTGGGCGAAACCTGTTGCCACGAAGTCACTGCAATAATGCAGGCCAGTGCCAGCACATAAAACAGGATGATTCTCAGCGGAATCGAGTTGATGGCTTTCGGTAGCGTCTTCTCGGGGTTGCGGGTTTCGGCGGCGGCAGTACCGATCAGTTCGGTGCCGGCAAATGAGAAGATTGCCATCTGGAAACCGGCAAAGAAACCGAACAGGCCGTTGGGGAACGCGGCTTGTTTATCCAGCAAGTGGTTCAGCGAAGCAGTAACACCGCTGGGTGAGACAAAGGAGCTGGCAATCAGCACCATGCTGACGCCAATCAGGGTGATGACGGCAATGATCTTGATGATCGCGAACCAGAACTCCACTTCACCAAAAAGCCTGACCGTCAGCACATTCAAGGCGAACAGTGTCATCAGCATACCGATGGCCGGTATCCAGGCAGGTACATCGGGGAACCAATACTGAAAAAATCCGCCGACCACGACGGCATCACCTATCACCGCGACGCTCCAGCTCAACCAATACGACCAGCCAAGGAAGAATGCCGCGCGCGGGCCGAGGTAGGCACCGGCAAAATCCGCGAAGGTTTTGAAGTTCAAGTTCGAGAGCAGCATTTCGCCCATGGCACGCATGACGAAATAAACGAACAGACCGATGATCATGTAGATGAGGATGATCGACGTGCCCGAGAGGGCAATGATCTTCCCGGACCCCATGAACAGGCCTGTACCGATGGCGCCTCCCATGGCCATTAACTGAATGTGACGATTGCTGAGGGTGCGCTGCAGCGCGGGCTGTTCAATCAGCCCTGAGGGAGTTGATTTCATTACAAAACCTCTTGATTTTATGTTTTTGAGTTTTGGCAGAAAAGTGGTGTCTTGCGTATTTGTTAGAGATGCAACGGCTACTGACGGTGGTTGTTTTTGCAGAGCGAGATTTGCCGCGTACCCACAGTGGTACGTAGCCCCTTGGCACTTTGCTCAGGGGCATCGCCTAGGGTTTTCAGCTCACTGTGCGCAGGCGTGAGGGGACGATTGCTGGCTGCTGATCCAGGATTTGGTAGAGGTCTTTTATGTTGGCAGGCGTCGGCACCAGGTGGATGCGCTCACCGATTGCATGCTCCTGGGCCAGGTCTAGCACGTAGCGCAATGACGAAAAGTCTTCGAGGGCAAAGCCCACCGAATCAAACACGGTGACCTGTGCGTCGTTCTCGCGGCCCTTGATTTCGCCCTGAACAATCCGGAAAAACTCGACGACGGGAAAGTCGGCTTCCAATTGCTGGATGTCACCTTCAATCCGGGTCTGAGGTTCAAATTCAACGATGACCCGGGCGTTACGCAAGATCTCGGCGTGCAGCTCGGTTTTCCCCGGACAGTCGCCCCCTACGGCATTGATATGCATGCCGGGCTCGATCATCTCGGGCGTCAGAATCGTTGCGTAGGCTTTATCTGCAGTGACCGTGGTGATGATGTCTGCGCCCTTGACCGCTTCTTGCACAGAGCCGGCCAGGATTACTTCAAGATCCGGGAACGCGGCCAGGTTGCGCTTCAACTTAAGCGAGGCGTCACGATCGATATCGAATATGCGCAGTTCCTTGATCGATAGCATTTCATGGAAGGCGAGGGCCTGAAATTCGCTCTGGGCGCCATTGCCGATGATGGCCATGATGCTTGCATCCGGGCGCGCCAGGGACTTCGCGACCAAGGCGGAGGTCGCCGCCGTGCGCACAGCGGTGGTCAGCGTCAGTTCACTGAGCAGGGTTGGATAGCCGCTGTGGACATCGGCCAGGACCCCGAAGGCCATGACCGTCAGCAAGTTGCTTTGACCGTTGTCCGGATGACCATTGACGTATTTGAACGAGTACCGCTGGCCATCGTCGGTCGGCATCAACTCGATCACACCCTTGGCCGAATGGTTGGCGGTGCGAGGCGACTTATCAAACTGCGCCCAACGTGAATAATCAGCTTCGATGTAATCTGCCATTTCGCGGATTGCGCGACGGATGCCCACCGTGGCGAACAGGCGTGCGGCATGATCGACGTCTATGAAAAGAGTCATGTTTTTATTCTCCGGTTCATTAGTAAAAACGTTGCGGGGCAGGGGATGACTCAGCTGCGTTTGCTCTCGAAACCATGCAGCACATTGACCGCATTGATTCCGATTTCATCGACCATGTAGCCGCCTTCCATCACGAACAGAGTGGGGCAACCCACACCCGCTATCAGCTCGCCGATGCCGATGAAATCTTCGCTTTCCAGCAGGAAGTGGCTGATGGGGTCGTCCTTGAACGTGTCGACGCCGAGTGAAATAACCAGTACTTCAGGGGCGAATTGCTGGAGTTTCCTGCAGGCGTGGAGCAGGGCATTGCGATAGCTTTCCCAGGTGGTGTTTTTCGGCAACGGGTAGTTGAGGTTGTAACCTTCGCCATGGCCGACGCCGACTTCGTGACTGAAGCCTGAGTAGTACGGATAAGACACCTCAGGTTCGCCGTGCAACGACACGAACATGACATCACTGCGTTCGTAGAAGATATTCTGGGTGCCGTTGCCATGATGGAAGTCGACGTCCAGTACAGCGACACTTTTTGCGCCTTGAGTGATGGCCTGTTGTGCGGCAATGGCGGCGTTATTGAGATAGCAATAACCGCCCATGTACTCACGCGCTGCGTGATGGCCGGGCGGACGGCACAGGGCGAAGGCACTGTCGTGGCCTTCATCGATCAGCGCCAGGCCGGTGAGGGCGATGTCCGCGCTGGTCTTTACGGCTTGCCATGTGGTCGCGGTAATCGGAGAACCGGCATCCATGGCGAAGAAGCCGAGCTTTCCGTCGATGAAAGTCGGGACTTGATCGTTGGACAAATCGCGCACTGGCCATACCAGCGGCAAGGCGTCGTGGGTACGCCCGGTCGCACACCATTCCGACCATGCGCTTTCAAGAAAGCTGACGTAGCGCTCGCTGTGGGCATTGACGTAACACGACCGGTCAAATGCCCGTGGTTCGACGATCTGGCCAAGGCCTACCTGCTTGACTCGATCATGGACGGTATCGGCCCGGCTGGGCTGTTCGAACGACGGCTTGAGCACGCCGTCTTTCAATTCGGTGCCGTGGTGCAAACGGTGGGAATCACTGAAAACTGTAAACATTCTGCGCATCCGTTAATGTGAACCAGTGCAAATATTCTGTTCTGGACTGGATGCGCTTTCTTTGCTTTATATTCGTGGTTTTCTAGATTTTTCGGGCGTTTTTACTCAGGATTCGCAAAATGCAGAAAAAATCATCCAAACGCATCAGCCTCGACGAGACGGACCTGGCGATACTCACATTGCTGCAAGATGATGCGAGCATTTCCAACGCCGAGCTCAGTGAACGCCTGTCGTTAAGCCTCACGCCTTGCTGGCGCCGACGTAAGAGAATGGAGGAAGCGGGCGTGATCAAGGGCTATCAGGCCAACCTTGATCGACGCATGCTGGGGTTGGATATCATGGCGTTCGTGCACATCCGTTTTTCCACCCACGCCGATCACGCTCCCGACGCCTTCGAGGCGGTGATTGCGCAATTACCTGAAGTGTTGTCTTGCCACAAGATCACCGGCGATGCCGATTACGTGTTGCAAGTGTTGGCAGAGGATCTTGATAGCTACAGTGACTTTATCGAGCAGGTGCTCCGGCGCCAGGTGGGTATCGCATCCATTCAGTCGAGCCTGGCGTTGCGCGAGGTCAAGACCAGTAGCCGTATTGCGATACCCAAATCGAGCAAGGAGTGAGTGGGTTGACGATCTTGCCCTCTATTAAGCACACTGCTTTAAGCCGTTTGCATCAAAGGATGCTCAGCATAGGCGGGGAGGAGGGTAACTCCGATGAGGCACAACAATGGGCATTGAGAGTGGCTTTTGCCTTTGCGCCAAGCATTTTCAATAGCGCTCCGCGAATGCTTCGAGGTGCTTTTTAGTCACCAGATCCAGATCGCGCGAGCTCCTGCAGAACATCCATTGCTTTCTGCGCATCATCTTTGCCCACAAAAATGTGGTCGTGGTAGTAAGCCGCGATGACATTACAGCTGATGCCAGCATTGCCCAGAGCGGTTGCAAAGGCAGCCGTCAAGCCAACAGCATCCAGCGCCGAGTGGATGGTCAAGGTAATCCAGGCGGCGACATATTCGAATTCAAGACCAAGCGCCAGAGCTGCGGATTGCTCGAGGATTACCGTTACGCCTTCCTTCTCCCGAAAGCTCCCCAGCACTTCCTGCCCCTCAAGGATGTTGCTGTTTTTGACAGTGCAGAAGACATAGTTACCCTCATTCAATGAAGGGCTCATGCCGTGGAGTAGTTTTGCTATTGATTTTTCACCCGACATTTCATAAGGCTCTATTGATTGTTGACGTCCCTAGTCTCCGCGATTTTTCTGATAAGAAAAGTTAATTTTTATGATGCAGGATTAGCAAATCTAATGTTGCAGATGTTGAGCATATGGCGAACGAATGGGGGCTTAGCGATATGAGAGCGCCAAGCGCGTGTAGGGCATGATGCGGTGTACATGAAGTATCTGGGGGCCATGGCATGGTCCGTTCTTCAAACCGTAGCCTTTCTGAATGGTTTTCTTTTTAAGGTGGACCGATCACGGCATTTGGAAGGGATTGAACCCTCGAAAGAAGACTGTGCCGTATTCCAGATGCTGGACTTCTTGGCAGCTGATATTCTTCACCGACCCGAACAATTGCAGTCGTTGAACTGGGAGTTGATCGCTCGCATCACCACGCTAGTCGGTGATGTAGAAGTGGATCGTGGTCAATGACCTGGGCACTGATGAAATGAAGGAGGATCAATTGAGCAGTGATTTAGGTCTGTAACTAGACCACTTGATGCCCCGCCGCCGTACCTTCGATTCAAATTTTTTCATGAGCGTCTGTACTTGAGCCCGCACATGGCGGCTCGGGTGCAACAAATCCAGGTCGGCTTTCAAGACTAATTGTCGTTGTGTGCGACTGGCCGCTGGTGAGAAAGGGATGTTCAGGATTTGATGGCGATATTGGCTGCATTGTAATAGCTTCGCCCGGCTGTTTTTTGGGCATTGATGGCATCAGTTGACGGCATATGGAGCAGTAGCCAATGGATTACCACATCTTTAACATCGGCTCCCCTTACATCAACGAGTGGTGGAGCGAGCTGCGGCAGCGGGGAGTTATCACCGCTGGTTACTTCGGTGATCCCGGAGATCGAGGTGACGTCATCCTGCATGACATGGCAGAAGGGGATTGGCTCATCGCCTACTGCAACAAGCGCGGTTACGTCGGCGCAGGAATCGTTTCAGACATCGGCAGTTACGTCTTGTACGACGAGGATGTGCCCGGGTCTCTGTCGGATCATCGTCATGAGCGGGGCGTTTCATGGCTCTATACCGTAGAGAACATCGCAAACGCTGTAACACTCGATGAAGTTAGCCAATCGGCTCCAAGACAAACGAAGGAACGCGAGCGCGATGTTGGCGTTGCTGAGAAAATCATTGAGCTACTGAAGCGCCGTAGCACCGCAACCAAGCCAGCAAAATATTGGCGCGTACTGTCCGCGGTTCAGGCTATTGGCCGACCGTGCTCCATCCGGGAAATTCAGACCTGGTTGTCGCAGCATCATCCGGATGAGTTCAACGGCGATGCCCGTGAGAATGCGACGTTGTTGACCGTTAATGACGTCAACCGACGCCACTATGACCGATACCGTAAAAGATTCAGAACCGATGGTGGCCATGCGATGGACGCGCTCTTTCGAGAAGGCTCCAGGCGTAACGTAACTTATCAGCTGTATCGACCTGTTGTGCACGGGATCTGGGATATCGAGCGCGAGGTGGGTGGGCGTTTCAGGGTGGTGCAAATCGAATCAACTGACTTTGAGCAGGCGCTTGCTGAGGCGCACAAGCAGGTGACAGACGAGGCGCTCAATCCCATAGAATCAGAGGAGGATGAGCGACGTCGCCAGCAAGGGGCGATAGTGATCCGTGAGGGGCAGGGCGTTTTTAAAGCGGCACTTCTCTCTGCCTATGACCGACGCTGCGCAATGACCGGTTGCGCCGTCGTCGAGATACTTGAGGCAGCCCATATCAAACCTTACCTGGGCGCCCACACTAACCGCACCGACAACGGCCTGCTATTGCGTGCAGACATCCATACGCTGTTCGACAAAGGCCTCATATGGATCGATGAGCAACTGCATATTCAGACGTCGGAGCGATTGCAAGGTAGCGAGTACGCCTTCCTTAAAGGAAAGCCACTACGTGTTCCCACTGATGCATCAGAGGGGCCTCACCCAGACCACTTGACTGCTCACCGCAAAGTATCTGGACGCTAACAGAGGGGCCCTAGAATCGTAACTGAATCGCGCCCCTTGTCAGAGATCGCTCACCGGACGTCTTGAATTTATCCAGGGCATTCGGGCTTCACGTTCGTATTGAAGTGACGGGTATCAGTCAAACCGAACAAGCCTGAAGCGTAGCTGTCGACCTGCTGGCCAACGGCAATAGCACCCGAGGGTGTGCATGCATAGACGAGATGAAACCATTCAACAAACACGCCGTTTAACATAATATACATTATGTGTACTCACAGATATTCCCACGGCCCCCGTTGATGGCTGAATTTGAAGCCAATCCCATCCTCTGAATGCCGTACTGTGACGTCGCCGATATTCTTCAGCCATCGGTCGCATGGCTTAAGCATTGGCATGACCTTGAATTCTTTTCCCCCAATCCAAGTTTCTCCACGCTCCCAAAACCCACATAACGTACTAAGGTTTAAATCGCCCGCTGAATCGGCGCGATTTCCTACACGCAGCCACCGTGCGACAAACAAGGAAGGAACAGTATGAATGCCAGATCGAACCCTGGCGGTGACGGCATCGTCCTGACACTGGGAGCCGCTGAAAGTGTCGACAGCGTGGCCTACGCCTATGGACATGCACGCTCGACACTCTGGGATCACCCACGCAATGCCGAGCTGCGCCATCAACACCCGGACGGAACGGCGCTTGCGACGGGTGATTTATTGTTCGTCCCCCCACGCACGACAGCGACCTTCGAACAGAACGCCACCGGGCGAAGGCACACTTTCCGCGTGCTGAACACGCCGGCCATGCTCAGGTTTCGTCCTTATGCACTCGCCGGACAAGGCCTGGCGCGCCACTTCGAAGTATTGCGTGGCGACACGCTGCTGGGGCGTGGTACGGCCGAAGCTAACGGCGACATCGTCTGGCCGCTTGAGCCAACCGCCGATGACATCACCGTACGCGTAACCTTTGACGGCTTCTCCCGTGACTACCAATTGAGGCTTCGCGCGCTCGACCCGATCAGCACCCTCAAGGGCGTGCAACAACGCTTGCGTGGCCTCGGCTACTTCAGCGGCGAATGCGACGGTCAGATGAATGACGCGACCCGGGTGGCCATCGGTGCGTTCAAGATGCAGGCCGGGTTGCCCGACGACGAAGAGTTACTGAGCGATGCCGTACGCGCGACGCTCCACGGCTACCACGGAGAGGCCCCATTATGATCCAGGTTCACAAAACACCAACGGTCCCTCCGGCGCTGCAGCGCTCGCATGATGAGATGAAAAAAACGGTCCAGCAGGCTGTCCAGGCTGGCGCAGTGGTGGTCCTCTGCACCAAAGGCACCAACACCGCCAAAACAAAGACTGTCCCGAATGGCGCGATGAAGATCGTCATCGACGACGATCAGTACAAACCGCCTCACGCCAAGGCGCTGCTGAAGGTGGACCAACATGGCAAATGTGCCTTTTGCGAGGCGCGCTTCATGAGCACCGCAGGCGGAGATGTAGAGCACTTTCGGCCGAAAAAACGCCACGACGATTTCGTCCCAGTGGGCGCCCAGGCACTCGATAACCTCGGCTATTTTCAATACGTTTACGACTGGAGCAACCACTTGTGGTCATGCAAGGAGTGCAACGAGACCTACAAGAAGAACTACTTCGACGTGATACCGGACAACCTGACGGATCCGCCCCCGAGCCTGGAAGACTTCGACACCGAGGACGAGTTCTGGCAAGCCATTGGCGAATGGGGTCGTTTCACCCCACCGCAACACGACGCTTGGGACAACCCGAGCAATGCCGAAAAGCCGGTGTTGATCAATCCTGTCACCGAGAATCCGCGCGAACACATCAGCTTCGACTCAGAGACGGGACAAGCCCTTCCCGCTCCTCTCAATGACCTTAACCAACAAATGCAACCCACGAGCGACAGGGGTGGCAAAAACATTCTTGTCCTCGGCCTGAACCGCAAGGAGCTTGTGTTTGCCCGCATGCGGCACCTGGCGATGTTGCGGGGCGTGTTCCTGGAGATGACCCGCAGCTTCGACCTGACGATCGAGTTTCTGAAATGGCAGCGTGGAGACGGGTGGTTCAAGACCCTGACGGTGCCAACATTGCGCTACCAGGTGAAATACCCCGCCGCTTACCCGGTGTCGGAGGATCAAACCCGCTCGGCCATCGAGTTTTTGTACTACTCGACGACACCCCAGGCGCCATTTTCAGCCTTGGCGATGGATGCCTTTGCCTGCTGGAGCCTGGAGCTGGCCAGGCACGTGATGCAGTCACGCGAGCACATCACTCAGTTGCAGGCAGCACAAAGCGGGAATGCCCCGGCCACCCGCAGTGTCCACGAACTTCCCCGGCTCGGCCTGCATGCGGTCATCCTGGCTACCTACCAGGCGGACATGGAGGCGCTGCAAGCGTTGCGCGACACCCTTGATGCGTATGCCCCGTTATGGGACGCCGGATTTGAGCAAACACACATCGAATACGTCTGCCGCGACCGCCTGGCAAAGGTCATGGCTCTGCACGCCAAATTTTACAAGGACCAAAAAGGCTTTCCCCGTTACGACCCGGCTTTTGTCACTGCTTTTCTGAACCACGAACGCGATGTCCTTGACGTCTGGAATGCCCTGGAAACCTATGAGTGCGACAAGGATACATGGCGCAGCGCGATAGACACGATGAACCAAAACCTGACGGAATACGGGCCGGATCTCGCAGAAGACCTCACTGCCCATTGCAATCAGATCGTCGCCAGGCTCAACCATGCGACGCAGGCGTTCACCCAGAATCGAAACCTGAATCAGACAGCGCCCTGGTGCAGCGAAGTGGTCAAGATCGGTCAGGATGGTGAACTGCTTGCCGCTGAGCTCGACCGTCGGTGCCAGGCCTGTGCAAACGAAGATGTGAGCAACAGCACCAGCAGCATGCGTGTCACACTGACGGAAGTTGCCGAGGCCATCGACATGCTGAAAATGGGCAATACTCCCGAAACAGTGTTGCCATTTCCGCTGCCAACTCCACCGAAACCCTGGATCACGCCCAAGGCCACCGGGCTGCGCAAGCGTGCCGGCATGCCCCAAAATCTGGACGCCGCGTGGCAGCATATCCGTCTAAAGTCCAATTCATGAGCCCTTCCAGCGCTCCACCGCACGCCGATCCAATTCCGGAAACGTCACCTGACAGTTGCCCGGATCAAGGCCGTCCACCCTCGCCCGTCCGAGTTCGTCAAGCACACCGCTGTGCTGGGTCCCGTTTGGCAATGCAATGACATAGGACTCTCCTGCAACGGGCTGCCCCTGCATATCCACTAACTCGATCTCCACGAATGTCAGCACCACCACCGGCTCAGGTCGACTGGCGGATTCGGATGAGGCTTTTACCGGCAGACGTTTGCGGGCTGCGGAGGACACCGGCGCAACAACCTCTTCTACAGCGACCGAAGCCGGTACGCGAACGGGCATCGGCGGTTGGTATGGATAAACGTAAGCCCACAGCTCCCCGCTCCATAGTTTGCTGGCTACCTGGCGACGAACTTCGTGATCGTCCAGTAGATGGACCAGAGACTCCTGGGCGGATAACAGCGCGCGCAAACGGTGTATCTGATCGGCCCCGGCAAAATGTCGGTGAATAAAGCTGTCCGCCTGCCACGCTTCACGCAATTCGATCCTGCTCGCCCCACTCCCCCCTTGCAGCATGGACGGACCGTCAGCAAGGCTGGATCGAGACCCCAACTCGATGCGATCGGCGCCATCAAAAAAACATATCCGCATAGGCCGCCAGTCCCGGGCAGGAGGATGAAGGGGCAGTGTAGATGATCTGGACATTCTGGCTTAGCGGACAATGCAACAGTGGCCCTGCCCGCTACGCAATAACACGGTAATCTATTCCCCTCCCAAATAGTTAACGCCAGGAGGCCCGTCTGTGTCCCTCAACCGTTGGAGCTACACCCTGATAGCGTGTCTGCTGCCGCAATTATGCGTAGCCAGCACACTGCATATAGATCCTCCATGTTCGTGACTACCAAGCGGAAATCTATCGGCTACAAGGCGATAGCAATCGCTCGAAGCGCTTGGAGTATTACCAGAAGGCTATTGATACCAATGACTGCTACATAGCAAAAAAACGCATGGCGTATCTTAAATAATATTGTTTCCAAAAACATGGCAGATACGATGCACAACTGTCCCATCGATCGCTGCCCTGTCAGATCCTGTAATAAATCGTCTCGTATGAAGTATTGGAAATCGTTGTAGGATTTCTTCCCCAATTATTTCCAGGTCTGTATGAACACCCTCCAGGAACCTCCCAGTCGCCTTTCGACGAACCGTTTTCTCTCCTGCGCCCCTATGGCCTGCACATGTGCGTCGCAGCCCCCTTCCCTCGCATTGATCGTCCGAGGGAGCGAATAATCCATGGAATGGATCGTTGACCCCACGGCATGGCTGGGCCTGCTGACCTTGATCGTGCTGGAGCTGGTGCTCGGCATCGACAACCTCGTATTCATCGCCATCCTGGCTGACAAACTTCCGCCCGAGCAGCGCGACCGTGCCCGTATCATCGGCCTGTCCCTGGCGTTGCTGATGCGCCTTGGCCTCCTCGCCAGCATCTCCTGGATGGTGACATTGACCAACCCGCTGTTCGAGGTCTTTGGCAAGACATTCTCGGGCCGGGACTTGATCATGTTGTTTGGCGGTGTGTTCCTGTTGTTCAAGGCAACCATGGAGTTGCATGAGCGACTCGAGGGCCACGTGGCGCAACGTGCCGGCAATGCCGCCTATGCGATGTTCTGGCCTATCGTTGCGCAGATTGTGGTACTGGACGCGGTCTTTTCCCTGGATGCGGTGATCACGGCCGTGGGCATGGTGGAACACCTGTCGGTCATGATGATCGCGGTGATTTTCTCCATCGGCTTGATGATGATCGCGAGCAAGCCGCTGACAAAATTCGTCAACGGCCACCCTACCGTCATCATGCTATGCCTGGGTTTCCTGATGATGATCGGCTTCAGCCTCACTGCTGAGGGCCTGGGCTTCCACATTCCGAAAGGCTACTTGTACGCCGCGATTGGTTTCTCGATCCTGATCGAACTGTTCAACCAGTTGGCGCGCTCGCGTCGCAAGAAAAGCCTGCAAGGTCTTCGGCCGATGCGCGAGCGTACCGCCCATGCGGTGTTGCGCCTGCTGGGCGGTCAAAAGCTGGGGGCCGATGAAGTCGGCGAGGAAATCGCCGACATGCTGGAAGGCGACGAACCGGAGCAGGTTTTCCATCGGCGCGAACGGGTCATGATCAGTGGCGTGCTGGAATTGGCCGAGCGGCCGATACGCAGTGTGATGACGCCTCGTGCGCAAATTGACCACCTCGATTTGGCAGATGCTCCGCAAGAAATCCGTACGGCGCTGATGCACTCTTCTTACTCGCGCTTGCCGTTGATCCGAGAAGGACGCGTGGATGAGCCGCTCGGCTTTGTCCATAAGAAAGAACTGCTAAAGGAAATACTGGCGGGCAATCAGCCGAATCTGGAGGCCATGGCGCGCAAAGCCATCAACCTGCTCGACAGCTTCACGATCCTTAATGCATTGGAGCAAATGCGCAAGGAGTCGACCCACATCGCGTTCGTGGTGAACGAATTCGGTGACTTCGTCGGCCTTCTCACGATGACCGACATCCTCGAGTCCATTGCCGGTGAATTGCCGGATGCCAGTGAAATCGAAGGCCCGAACATTGTTCCCCAGCAAGAGGGTTTCCTCGTCAGCGGTGCCCTGAATCTCAGCCAGGTTAGCGAACACATCGGCTTCCAGGCGAAAGCGACGGAAAATTACCAGACGCTTGCCGGGTTGGTAATGAGCTTGCTGGATCGCTTGCCGATCATTGGCGACACGCTCAGTTGGCAAGGCTGGAGCATGACCGTGATGGAGGTCGAAGAGCGTCGGGTGACCAGGGTGTTGTTGCGTAAGGAGTAAGCGCAAGACGAGGCCGCATTTGCGGCCTTGTTTATTCTCGCAACCATCTTTTTTAGAGGAGCTTGCGCAACTCACTGCCCTCCTCCTTCAGACGGTCCAGATACGCGGCGGCGTCCAGCAGTTGATAAGGGAAATAAAGCCCTGGCGGAGTTGGTGTCTGGCCATCCAAGCCTAGCAACCACTCCAACCGGGTGGTACTTAGCCGGGAATTCGAGCGATGACCTTGATTTCAAAGTCGAACCCTGCAAGCCAGTTGACGCCGATTGCCGTCCAGTTCGGATACGGCGCTTGCGCGAAGAGTTCACTTTTTACGGCCATTATCGTGCCGAATTGTTTTTCGGGATCGGTATGAAAAGTCGTCACATCAACGATGTCGTCGAGCCCACACCCACCGGCCTCCAGAGTCGCCTCAAGGTTGGCGAATGCCAGACGGACCTGGGCCTCGAAGTCCGGCTCGGGCGAACCATCGCTGCGACTGCCGACCTGGCCGGACACGAACAGCAGGTCACCGGACCTGATCGCTGCGGAATAGGTTTGTGAGGTGTAGAGATCATGTCGACCTGCGGGGAATACGGCGTCACGTACGCTCATGTGGATTATCCTTCTGTTGTTGATGCAAGCACCTTAATGTCCAGAATTGTTGGGATAAACCAGAGAGCTCCGATAACACTGTTTGTGATTCTCAAACAATAGCGATGATGACTCATCGCAAGAAACGACTGTTGCTATCAGATAAGCCCGGACTGTAACTGCCCCCCTCCTCGCCATTCGCTTACTGTCGTGGCTCATCCCTCGGAGCGCTCCCCCATGCCGGATACCGCCAATCTCTACCTGTTCGTGGTGGCTGTCGTGCTTTTGCTGATCGTCCCGGGGCCCAACATGGCCTTTGTCACCAGCCATGCGTTGGCCCACGGCTGGCGTGCCGGCATTGCTGCCGCCCTTGGCATTTCCTTTTCGGACGGGCTGATGACGATGATGGTCAGCGCTGGCATTGGTGCGCTGGTGATGAGCTGGGCGCCGGCCTTCGATCTGCTACGTCTGGCCGGGGCCGGTTATTTGCTGTGGCTTGCCTGGCAAGCACTGAGGACGCCGGCAGCGACTCAGGATAGCCAGCTTCAGGCGGCTTCGCTGTGGAAAATCTTCTGCCGAGGTGCCCTCAACAGCCTCCTGAATCCCAAGGCGCTGCTGTTCTTCATGGTATTCCTGCCCCAGTTCGTCAACGTCAAGGCCGGCGGCGTGACTCTGCAGTTGATCTTCCTCGGAGCATTGCTGGCACTGATTGCCCTCGTCTTCCATACCCTGCTGGGGGTTTGCGCCGCCCTGCTCAGGGCGAAACTGGCAAGCGGCGGGATTTCAAGGCGCCTGGGCACGTATGGTTTTGCCGGGGTCATGACAGCGCTGGCGGCGCGCCTGTTGTTTCTTGACCGCCCGCTTTGACCACTGGCTTCCCTGCGCCAGCGATTGGCCTATGCTTAGCCAATCCATTGCGGAGCTGGATCAATGTCGTCCTCGGAAACCACCCTCCTCCAAAGCTGGCACCACAACGCACAGCCCTGGATCGAAGCCATCCGCACCGGCGCCATCGAAAGCCGGCTGACGGTCACGGACCAGGCCATGCTGCTGGCGGTTCAGAGCCGCCAGCCTGAGCGTGTGCTGGATTTGGGCTGCGGCGAAGGCTGGTTATTGCGGGCACTGGCTGAACGGGGCATCGAGGCGGTCGGTGTGGATGGCGACGCGACGCTGGTCGATGCGGCCCGCGCAGCCGGTTCCTCGCCGGTGCACCTGGCCAGCTATGAAGCGCTGGTGGAGGCGAAGGTGGACGTCGGCTCAGGCTACGACCTGATCTGCGCCAACTTCGCCCTGTTGCACCAGGACATCATTCCGTTGCTCGCTGCAATGAACGCCCTGCTCCGCCCAGGCGGCGCGCTGGTGGTTCAGACGCTGCACCCATGGACCGTGGCGGCGGGCAATTATCAGGACGGTTGGCGAGAAGAAACCTTCGATGGGTTCAAAGGCCAATGGCAACCCATGCCGTGGTATTTCCGCACGTTGTCCAGTTGGCTCAATGCCTTGGACATGGCCGGTTTTCGACTGGCCGGCCTGCAGGAACCGCAGCACCCACAAAGCCCGGTGCCGCAATCGTTGCTATTGGTGGCCGAGCAATCCCCGTCACGGCGTTAGCGACTCGACGGTAAAACACCCCGAGCGATACACCCTGCGCGCCTGCATGCCGCGCTTTTGCAGGGTTTTCCTGACAGTCCTGAGAAACATGCCGTGGGAGACAACGATCGTGATCTTCCCCGGTTCGCCGCAGCTGTTGTAAAGCTCATCGGCCACACCGAGCGCCCGCTGGTGTTCGGCTTTTCTGCTGGCGGCTCCCATTGAAACCCCTAACAACCACAAAATCCTGTGCAGCGCGAACCACTGCCTCAAGCCCATTTTCAAGACGGGAATGCCGCTTAACCGCAGGTCGTATTCGCGTAACCGAGCATCTTTTTGGATACGCGCTACGTCGAATAACCGGCATGCCGTCGCGTAGGCTCTGTTGACGGGCGAGGAAATGATGCTGGCTTCGCTCGCCAAAAGCCCTTGGGACACGTCCGGTTGGCTCAGGAATGCTGTAATCTCAGCCTCATCGATGGATGAGGTCTGGTTGTATTCATCCAGCAGGGTCTTGGCCGAACGCGCATTACAGGGCTTGTAATCGATCAGCGGCGTAGCGTGGCGTATCAGGTAAATCACAGCAACAGCTCCTTTGTTTTCCCGGTAAATCCCTTTCGAAGTGCACCTGTATACAGGCAACGACGCCATTGATCGAGTCCCCATCGCTGTGCATCAGCCCCGCCCCGGGCTGCAGGCTGGTGACGGAGTGATGGAACAGTGATTTGTATGCCTCGAACGAGGCTGTTTTCAACTTGAAGGGATACACGATGAACACCGCTCAGCTCTCGATTCAACAGTACATCCGTGCCAAGGACGGCAACCGCCCACACCTGCTGGACCAGGCCTTTACACCGAGCGCTATTCTGGACATGGTCGTGCGCACTGGTTCCATCGCGTTTCCCGACCACGTCGAAAGCCGAACCGCCATTGGCGACGTGCTGGTCAGTCGCTTTGGCCAGACCTTCGAAAATGTCTACACGTTCTGCCTGGCCGCCCCACCATCGGCAAACGCCGAGGCGTTCCAGTGCAAATGGCTGGTGGCGATGTCCGACAAGAACAGCGGCGAGGCACGCGTCGGTTGTGGCTTGTATGACTGGCAGTTCGATCCAGCATCGAAACTGGTCGAGCGACTGACCATCACCATCGAACACATGAAAACCCTGCCAGCGACCGATCTGCCGATGATCATGGCCTGGGCATCGAGGCTGGAGTACCCATGGTGCCGGCCTGAAGCGGCTATCGATAACGCGCCGGATTTGGGCGAGTTGCAAGAAGTAGCCCGCTACTTGGCTAATACCGGGCGGTGAAGAAAGTGAAGCCAGCCTGACCTGGGAAGTGGTGGGTGAGTTCGTCGCACAGTTGCCGGCCGGATACCGGCTCGATTTGAGTTAAACCGCGAATTCATTTCGTCATCAGACTTTCACACCTGTGCCATAACGTGGGCGCCGATTGATCCATTCCACTTCAATCGGTGAGCCGCCCACGCGATGCAAAAACTTCTGAAAAACCGCACTTGCGAAGACTCGAACCTCTGGCAACAGGGGCATGACGTGCAGGGCCATGACGTGGTGCACGACGGTGAAATCAACGTTCGGTTTCTATCGCCTGCCGATATCCCCTCACTGCTTGAACTCGAGCAAAGAAAATGGACAGACGATCAGCGTGCCGATGTGTCCACGCTGGCGTCCCGCATCACCGAATTTCCTGCCCTGAGCGTCGGTGCGTTTTGCACGCGTACCGGTACCGCGCTGGCATCGTTGTTCATGAAACCGACCCGACACGAGCTGATGCGCCAGTGCCCAACCTGGGCCGACTGCGCCAGGAAACAGCACGGCGATGAATCCGCCAGAACCGGTACGCTGTTTGGCATCAGCCTGAGTAGTGTCGATCCAAAAGCTGCGAACGCCATTTTCGAGTTCTTCTGGCCCTACGCGCTGAAACACGGCTGGTCAGATGTCTACCTGGGCTCTCCCGTTCCGGGCCTACGCGGCTGGCTGTCGAAGAACCCTGATATCAGCGTCGCCCAGTACGTGCGAAGCAAGCGCCAGGGCCTGCCGCTGGACCCGCAACTGCGCTACTACTTCAAAAAAGGCTTTCGCAAGATTGTCGCCATCAGAGACAACTATTTCCCCCATGAGCCGTCGCTGGATGTGGGCGTGTTGATCCTGGGTAAAGTGCCACTGTCCGGGCTGTCGTTCATATGGAAGAGAGTCCCGCTGCCCTGGTTGCAGCGCATGAAAAAACTGTTCTTCCTATGCCTGTGAACACCTCCCTTGCGCTAGAGAACCCGGCACCAGCGCTGGCTCGCGACAGAAACTTCCGACGCCTGCTGGCTTGTGCCGTGGCCTCGATGCTGGGTGATCAGTTCACCCTGGTCGCCTTCCCCTTGCTCATCATGGTGATATCGCCAGACCCGATGGCACTCGGCTGGGCGTTTGCCGCACTCGCCCTGCCCCGTGCCCTGTTCCTGTTGACGGGCGGCTCGCTGGTTGACCGCTTCGGTGCCCGCTCGATCTGGTCGTTCGGCTGCTACGGCAGTGCACTGGCGTTGTGCGGTCTCGCCTGGGCGGTCTATCACGGTCAGGCCACCTTACCGGTGATCTATGGGGCGGCGGCGCTGCTGGGGTTGTGCAGCGCACTCACACTGCCGGCCGGCAGCGCACTGGTGCCTGGCATCGTGAACGCCCGCGACCTGGAGCGGGCCAACGGCATTCTCCTGGCGCTCAGGCAAGTGACCATCGCGGTCGGCCCGGTGGCCGCCGGCGGTGTCATCGCCAGTGCGTTCTGGCCCTTTGGCCCACGGCCGGCGGCCAACGCAACGCTGGATGGCTATGTCATCGCATTCGTCCTCGATGCGCTCACTTTCGCCCTGTCCGCGTTCGGCCTGCGTGCCTTGCCTGTCCGCCGCGCCACGGGTTCCGAAACCAGCGCTGGCACGACAACGGTAGAAGGCCTGCGTTATTTCTTTCAGGATCGACGTCTGCGCACCTACCTGACCTACATGGCCGCCATGACATTACTCATGAGCGGGCCGGTGCAGGTCGCCTTGCCGCTGCTGACCCATGAGCGCTTCACGCCCGAGGCTCCGGCGCTGGGATGGCTGTTCGGGGCGCAGGGGGCCGGCACGCTGGTGGGCATGCTGATGTTTACCGCCCGGCCGAAACTGCGGATGGTCAATCTGGGCGTCACGTTGCTCGCCGTCGACGCCGCCATCGCCTTGCTGCTGATGCCATTGGGCTGGGTCTACGCCCTTTGGCAGGGCGTGGCCTTGTTATTTGCCATCGGGCTTTGCGGCGGCTTCGTCCAGGTCATGGCGTTTACCTGGTTGCAGCGCTCATTACCGCCCAGGCTGCTTGGGCGCGGCATGAGCCTGTTCATGCTGGTGTTTTTTGGTCTTGCGCCGGTCTCGGCGGCGATTGCGGGCTGGGTTCTGCAATTTGTCTCCATCCAGGCCGTCTTCCTTGCAACCGGCGCGCTGCTCCTGGCAGCCGTATTGATGACTTACTTTGGTTCGGGCCTGAGGAGGCTGTCGGATGTTTAACCCTGTTGAACCTGGACAATCCCACGGGCAGCACGAACATACCGTCGCGCGTGCCCAGTTGCTGGAGTGGGGTCGCCCCGCGCCCTTGCGCTTGCTGGCCAGCACGATGCTGGAGTGGGCGCTCATTTTGGGGGCGGCCACCCTGGCCATCCAGTCGCAGACGATTTTCGCCTCGCTGCTGGCCATTGTGTTCATCGCCACCAGACAGCACGCCTTGCTGATCCTGATGCATGAATATTCACATCGGCAGTTCAGTCGGACTCGCCCTGTGCTTAACGACACATTGGGCGATTTCCTGACGGCACTGCCCTTCACCATTACCCTGTTCGGTTTTCGGCGCGACCACGCCGCCCATCATCGGCATACCGCCACTGAGCATGACCCCAACTGGGTGTCATGCACCGGGCAGGATCGCTTCAGGTTTCCCAAATCGGCCTTCGACATGCTCGTCCTGCTGTTGAAACACTGCATCGGGCTGTACAGCATCCACGAGTTCAAAACCGCCTTGGTGACATCAAAAATGGCCTCCCAGTGCCCGCCCGCCACTCAGTACCGGCAATGGATTTTCGCCGTGTTGCTTGCGGTGGTGCTCACTGGGTTTCACCTTTGGCTGGCGGCGTTGGTGTACTGGCTTATACCGATGTTCACGGTGCTGATGGCGCTGCTGTATTGGCGCGACGTGGCAGAGCATTTCGCGATGCCTCAGCCCGGTCACGGCGCGTCTCGAACCGTCATTGCCCCTGGGTGGGAACGCCTCTTGATCGCGCCCCACGGAGTCGGTTTTCATGCCGAACATCACCTTTACCCCGCCATACCAGGCTTTCGCCTGCACCAGGTGCACGCCGCGCTCACGAAAGACAAGGCGTATGTCCAAAAAGCCCAGATCACTCATGGCTACTGCACCGGACTGATCCGCGAGATAGCCGCCACCAGCACAGCGCATTCACGCGTGAAGGACTGAGCCAATGAACATTCCCCAGCAACAGGTCAACGACCGACATGGCGAAGACGACACTTTCGCCCCCTTCTGGAACGACACACCGATCAGGACCTACCTGTTCGATGCCTTTTCGGTGTTGCTTCCCGCCGGAGAACAGTTCGTGATCTCGGTGGTGGAGTCATCCGCTTTGCAGTTGCCGCCAACCTCGACGCTGGCAGACCAGTCGCGCAGCTTCGTGGCCGAGGAACGCGCCCACCAGCGAGCCCACCGCCTCTACAACCAGCAACTGGAAAAGCAGGGATTTAAGGTCCAGAAATACGAACATGGAATCGAGAAAGACCTCGATGCCCTGCGCACCAAACTGTCACTCAAGGCGCAGCTGTCCCTGGCTGCGGCGTTCGAACATGTGACGGCCGTCACCTCGCGGATCGCCTTGCGCAGTGGCGGGCTGCTTTCTACCAGCGCCTCCTCGCAAACGCGCCTGTGGCGATGGCATTGCACCGAAGAAGTGGCCCACCAGCACGTCACCACCGACCTCCTCCAGGCGCTGGGTGTTCCCTATTGGCAGCGAATTTCCTATTTCCTGGCCGCTTCAGCGCTGATGACCTTCGATGTCCTGCGACATCTGCACGGTTTTGCGCGACTGGACATTGCCCGCGGCCGCGTCAGCGCCAGACAGCTGCGACAGGCAACGGGCCGCCTGCTGCTGCGCGACAGCGCGAACCTGGTGTTGTTGGCAGCGGGATGGGCCGCCTACTTCCTTCCGCTGAAAACCAATGCGGCGTCGGGCTGTAAGTGAACTGCAATATCCCCGACTTATTCTGAGTCGAGCGCACTGCGGCGAACGCTGGTTGTGCATGTCGCTCGCTCGGAACGATCCAGGGAATCCGCCATGAAAATCAGTGTATTCGGAAGTGGCTACGTAGGTTTGGTGCAAGCCGCCGTGTTGGCCGAAGTGGGCCATGACGTGGTGTGCATGGACATCGACGAGCGCAAGGTCGACAGCCTGCGCCAAGGCCAGGTGAGCATTTATGAGCCTGGCCTGGCCGCGCTGGTGCGTGAAGGGCTGGAGGCTGGCCGTTTGCATTTCACCTGCGACGAACAACTCGCCGTGCAGCACGGCCAGGTACTGTTTATCGCCGTGGGTACGCCTTCCCGGAACGATGGCAGTGCCGATCTGAGCCAAGTTCTGGCCGTCGGCGAGGCCGTTGCGCGTTACCGCGAGCAGCCGCTCATTGTGGTGGAGAAGTCCACCGTGCCGGTGGGCACCGGCGACGTTCTGCGGGCGCACATTGACAGATGCCTGCTCAAGGCCAGTCGCTTGCTGCAGTTCGATATCGTCTCCAACCCCGAATTCCTCAAGGAAGGCTCGGCAGTTGCCGATTGCCGTCGTCCGGATCGCATCGTGATCGGCTGCGAGCGCGATGAAGTGCGCGAAACCATGCGCGACCTGTACGCCCCGTTCAACCGCAACCACGACCGAGTCCTGTTCATGGACCTGCGCAGCGCCGAACTGACCAAATACGCTGCCAACGGCATGTTGGCGACCAAGATCAGCTTCATCAACCAGATCGCCGAACTGGCCGAACACCTGGGGGCCGACATCGAGTCGGTGCGCCTGGGCATAGGCGCCGACTCGCGCATCGGCTACCACTTCATCTACCCGGGATGCGGCTACGGCGGCTCATGCTTTCCCAAGGACATGCGCGCCCTGATCCACACCGCCGAGCAGGCCCACTGCTCCAGCGACCTGCTGCAAGCGGTGGAAGCCATCAACGGGCGGCAGAAACACAAGCTGTTCGAGCGGATCAACGCGTTCTACCAGGGTGACTTGCGCGGCAAGACCTTCGCCCTATGGGGCCTGGCCTTCAAGCCCAACACCGACGACATGCGCGACGCACCGAGCCGCACGCTGCTGGAATCGCTTTGGGCCGCGGGAGCCAACGTCCGTGCGTTTGACCCGGAGGCGATGCAGCAGACGCAATTGCTCTACCCCGACGAGGCCCGACTCATGCTGATGGGCACGCCGGAATCGGTGTTGCCGGGGGCCGACGCGCTGGTCATCTGCACCGAATGGCAGCCCTTCAAGGCGCCGGATTTCGAGCTGATCCGGCAACGGCTCAAGGCCCCGGTGATTTTTGACGGTCGTAACCTGTTCGATCCGGAGCGCATGGCCGACAAGGGTTTCACCTATTTCCCGATGGGTCGCGGGCAGTCGCGCAATCTGCCCATTGCCCAGCAAACGTGGTTCCCAGCTTCGAGAAGCGCATGAGTCGCGGCCTTACCTCAAAATTAATGCACTCAAGCAGCATTAATATGAATTTGTAAGCAAGGGGTGTGAACGGCACACTGTGCAGCGTTCCTCCCCCAACTGTTGGAACACTTAAAGGGCTTTCTGGATTTTTCCCGTAAGCCCCTTTTTTTGTTCGTTTTTTGGATTCTCGCTTAATGCTTTCTCGCTGGTTCCCCGCCGCTATCAATACCCGTCCCACCGAATGGAGCCGCGCCGCCATCGGCATGGCGCTGGGGACGATGTTCAGTGTCTGGCTTTGTGGGCAGGTATTTGGCCTCGAGGTGGCGCAACACCTGATCGGCCCGCTTGGCGCCTCGGCGGTGCTGTTGTTTGCGGTGTCATCGGGCGCCCTCGCCCAGCCCTGGTCGATTGTTGGCGGTTACCTGTGTGCGTCGGTCGTCGCGCTGCTGGTGGCCCATGTATTGGGCCGCACCCTGGGTAGCGCCTGCCTGGCGGCGGGCATGGCGCTGGTATTGATGTGCTGGCTGCGTTGCCTGCACCCGCCGGCAGGCGCCCTGGCGGCGACGTTGGTCCTGGCAGATCCGTCCATCGTTGCCCTGGACTGGCAGGCAGTCGGTGCCGCCATGCTGGCTGGCTCCGGTCTGCTCGCCTTTGCGCTGGCCTATAACAACCTGACGCGGGTGCGTTATCCCAAGCGTGCCAGCGAACCGGCGGCCGTCATACCAGCCGACCACCCTCCCGTCGACCGACAGGCGATCACGGCTGAGGACCTGAAACTGGCTTTGGCGGAAATGGAAGCATTCTTTGACGTCACGCCGGAAGATCTCGAGCAATTGATCCACGTCAGCGAGCGAAATGCCAAGCGCCGCAGCATCACGGAGGTTCTCTCTGGTCGCGGTTGAGCCTGTGGCTGCTATAAATATGCAGACAGGACCTGCACGTATCCCGGTTGTGCAATGCAAATTTGCACTGGTACGATCCAGAACGGGTACGCGCGACAAAATTCATAAAGAACAATAAAAGCAGGGAGTTAGCGATGACAGCTCAGGTTTCATCACACGCCGCGCAAACCATCGAAACCGCGGCCTATGAGGTGCTGGTCGAAGTTCGCAATCACATTGGCCACTTGACCCTGAACCGCCCCGCCGGCCTCAATGCCCTCACCCTGGGCATGGTGCGCAGCTTGCAACAACAACTCGATACCTGGGCCCTCGACCCACAGATCCGTGCCGTGGTACTGCGTGGCGCGGGTGACAAGGCGTTTTGCGCCGGCGGAGATATCCGCTCGCTGTACGACAGCCACAAGCAGGGCGACACCCTGCATGAAGATTTCTTCGTCGAGGAATACGCCCTCGACCTGACGATCCACCACTACCGCAAACCGATCCTCGCCTTGATGGACGGCTTCGTGCTGGGTGGCGGCATGGGCCTGGTACAAGGCGCCGACCTGCGGGTCGTGACCGAACGCAGCCGCCTGGGCATGCCGGAAGTCGCCATCGGTTACTTTCCCGACGTGGGCGGCAGTTATTTCCTGCCGCGCATTCCCGGTGAGCTGGGGATCTACCTGGGGGTCAGCGGCGCACAGATCCGAGCCGCCGACGCCTTGTATTGCGGGCTCGCCGACTGGTACCTCGATAGCCGCAAGCTCAAGCAGCTCGACGAACGCCTCGATAGGCTGGAATGGCACGACGCGCCGCTCAAGGACCTGCAAAGCCTGCTGGCCAAACTTGGCCAGCAACAGCTCCCTGCGCCCCCCCTGGCCGACCTGCGGCCGGCCATCGACCATTTCTTTGCCCTGCCCGACGTGCCGAGCATGGTGGAGCAGTTGCGCCAGGTCACCGTCGCCAACAGCCACGAATGGGCGACAAAGACCGCCGACCTGCTGGACAGCCGCTCTCCCCTGGCCATGGCCGTGACCCTGGAAATGCTACGGCGCGGGCGACATTTGAGCCTGGAAAACTGTTTTGCCCTGGAGCTGCATCTGGACCGGCAATGGTTCGAACGCGGTGACCTGATCGAAGGCGTGCGCGCCTTGCTGATCGACAAAGACAAAAGCCCACGCTGGAACCCGCCGACCCTGGAGGCGCTGGACGCCGACCATGTGGCGAGTTTCTTCGACGGCTTCGACGACCACGGGAACTGAGCCATGCACGACCTCGAACTGACCGAAGAACAAGTGATGATCCGCGACATGGCCCGGGACTTCGCCCGTGGTGAAATCGCCCCCCATGCCCAGGCCTGGGAAAAAGCCGGATGGATTGACGACGGCCTGGTGGCGAAGATGGGCGAACTGGGCCTGTTGGGGATGGTGGTGCCGGAAGAATGGGGCGGCACCTACGTCGATTACGTGGCCTATGCCCTGGCGGTGGAGGAAATCTCCGCGGGCGACGGTGCCACCGGGGCGCTGATGAGCATCCACAACTCGGTGGGTTGCGGGCCGGTGCTGAATTTCGGCACCGACGAACAAAAGCAGACGTGGCTGGCTGACCTCGCCAGTGGCCAGGCCATTGGCTGCTTCTGCCTGACCGAGCCCCAGGCCGGCTCCGAAGCCCACAACCTGCGCACCCGGGCCGAACTGCGTGATGGCCAGTGGGTTATCAACGGTGCCAAGCAGTTCGTCAGCAATGGCAAGCGAGCGAAACTGGCCATCGTGTTTGCCGTGACGGACCCGGAGCTGGGCAAGAAAGGCATTTCGGCGTTCCTGGTGCCCACCGATACGCCGGGTTTCATCGTCGATCGCACCGAACACAAAATGGGCATCCGCGCCTCGGACACCTGCGCGGTCACCTTGAGCAATTGCACCATCCCCGAGGCCAACCTGTTGGGGGCTCGCGGTAAAGGCCTGGCGATTGCCCTGTCCAACCTGGAAGGCGGCCGCATCGGCATTGCTGCGCAAGCCTTGGGCATCGCCCGCGCGGCGTTTGAAGCAGCGCTGGCTTACGCGCGCGATCGCGTCCAGTTCGAAAAGCCGATCATCGAGCACCAGAGCATCGCCAACCTGCTGGCCGACATGCACACCCGCATCAACGCCACCCGTCTGCTCATCCTCCACGCCGCCCGCCTGCGCAGCGCCGGCAAGCCGTGCCTGTCAGAAGCCTCCCAGGCCAAGCTGTTCGCCTCGGAAATGGCCGAGAAAGTTTGCTCCTCGGCCATACAGATTCATGGTGGCTACGGCTATCTCGAGGATTATCCGGTAGAGCGCTACTACCGCGATGCGCGGATTACCCAGATCTATGAAGGATCGAGCGAGATACAGCGGATGGTGATTGCCCGGGAGTTGAAACACTATCTGGTGTGATGGCTGGAAAAGCATCGCGAGCAAGCTCGCTCCCACAGGGTTTGGCGGCGCACACAGCTGTTGCGCACACCTCAAATCCACTGTGGGAGCGAGCTTGCTCGCGATAGCGTCAATAGAAACGCCGCATCACTTGTCCTGAAACTCCGCCGCACGCTTGGCCACGAATGCCGCCATGCCTTCCTTCTGATCCTGCGTCGCAAACGCCGCGTGAAATACCCGACGCTCGAAGCGCACGCCTTCGGACAGGCTGACCTCAAAGGCGCGGTTGACGCTTTCCTTGACCATCATGCTGATAGGCACCGACTTGGAGGCGATCAACGCTGCAGTCTTCAGTGCGTCGTCCAGCAGCTCATCAGCTGGTACGATCCGCGCGACGATGCCGCAGCGCTCGGCTTCCACCGCGTCGATGAAGCGCCCGGTCAGGCACATTTCCATGGCCTTGGCCTTGCCCACCGCCCGGGTCAGGCGCTGGGTGCCGCCCATGCCCGGCAGCACACCGAGATTGATCTCCGGCTGACCGAACTTGGCATTGTCGCCGGCCAGGATGAAGTCGCACATCAACGCCAGTTCGCAGCCACCGCCCAAGGCAAAACCGTTCACCGCCGCGATGATCGGCTTGCGGCGGTTGGCCACGCGGTCGCTGTCGCTGAACAGGTCGTCCAGGTAGATCTGTGGGTAGGTCAGCTCGGCCATTTCCTTGATGTCAGCACCGGCGGCAAAGGCTTTTTTCGAGCCGGTCAGCACGATGCAGCCAATCTTCGGATCAGCCTCCAGGCTGTCCAACGCCTGGTTCAGTTCGCTGACGATCTGCGCATTCAAGGCGTTCAATGCCTGGGGACGGTTGAGGGTGATCAGGCCGACGCGGTCCTTGATCTCCAATAAAATCGTTTCGTAGCTCATGCAGGACTCCTGTTCAAAGATTGCGCGAAATGACCATGCGCTGAATGTCGCTGGTGCCTTCGTATATCTGGCAGACCCGCACGTCGCGGTAGATGCGCTCCAGCGGGAAGTCGTTGAGGTAACCGTAACCGCCCAGGGTCTGCAACGCCATGGAGCAGACCTTTTCGGCCATTTCCGAGGCGAACAGCTTGGCCATGGACGCTTCCACCAACGCCGGCTGGCCGCTGTCCCGCAGGGCGGCGGCGTAGTGCACCATTTGCCGGGCCACGGCGATCTGGGTCGCCATGTCGGCCAGGCGGAACGCCACGGCCTGGTGCTCGATGATCGGCTTGCCGAAACTGGAGCGTTCCCGGGCATAGTCCCGGGCCGCCTCGAACGCCGCGCGGGCCATGCCCACCGCTTGCGCCGCGATGCCCACGCGCCCGCCTTCCAGGTTCGCCAGGGCGATCTTGTAGCCCTCGCCCTCCTCACCCAAGCGATTGCCCACCGGCACCTTCACATCCTCGAAGAGGATCTGGCAGGTGTCGGAGGCGTGCTGGCCGAGTTTGTCTTCGACCCGGGCCACGCTGTAGCCCGGCGAATCGGTCGGCACGATGAACGCACTGATGCCACGCTTGCCGGCGCTCGGATCGGTCACCGCAAACACAATCACCACTCCGGCGTTCTGCCCGGACGTGATGAACTGCTTGCAACCGTTGAGCACGTAATGATCACCCTCCAGCCGCGCCCGCGTCTTGAGGCTGCTGGCGTCCGAACCGGCCTGGGGCTCGGTCAGGGCAAAGGCGCCAAGCATCGCGCCACTGGCCAGGGGAGTGAGGAATTTCGCCTTCTGTTCATCGTTGCCGAACTTGAGGATTGGCACGCAACCCACCGAGTTATGCACGCTCATGATGGTCGAGCACGCGCCGTCACCGGCAGCGATTTCCTCCAAAGTCATGGCGTAGGCCAGGTAACCGGTTTCACAACCGCCCCACTGCTCCGGCACCAGCATGCCAAAAAAGCCCAGCTCGGCCATTTCACCGATAGCTTCCCGGGGAAAACGGTGCTCGCGATCCCATTCGGCGGCGAACGGTTTCAAGCGTTCCTCGGCGAATTGCCGGGCCATGTCGCGGATTTGGGTCTGTTCTTCAGTCGGGAGCATGGTGATTCCTTAATACAGGCATTCGACGGCCATGGCCGTGGCTTCGCCGCCGCCAATGCAAATGGCCGCGACGCCGCGCTTGAGCCCCTTCTGGCGCAGGGCTGACAGCAGGGTCACCAGGATTCGTGCGCCAGACGCGCCAATCGGGTGGCCCAGCGCACAGGCGCCGCCGTGGACGTTGACCTTGGCATGGGCAATCTCCAGTTTGTCCATGGTCACCAGGCCCACCACAGCAAAGGCTTCGTTGACTTCGAACAGGTCGACTTGATCCAGCGACCAACCGGTCTTTTGCATCAGTTTCTTCACAGCGCCAATCGGTGCGGTGGGAAACAGGCTCGGGGTATCGGCAAACGCCGCATGACCGTGGATCACCGCCAGGGGCTTGAGGCCACGCTGAGCCGCCTGGCTCTGGCGCATCAGCACCAGCGCTGCGGCGCCATCGGAAATGGAACTGGCGTTGGCCGCCGTCACCGTGCCGCCCTCGCGGAACGCCGGTTTGAGCGAGGCGATCTTGTCGATCCGCGCCTTGGGTGGCTGCTCATCGTGGCGCACAGTCACTTGTTCCTTGCCGACCATGACCTGCAACGGCACGATCTCGGCGTCGAAACTGCCGTCCTTGATCGCCTGCTGGGCGCGGGTGGTGGATGCAATGGCGAACGCATCCTGGGCCTCGCGACTCAAGCCATTGGCCTCGGCGCAATCTTCGGCGAAAGTGCCCATCAGCCGACCTCTGTCGTAGGCGTCTTCCAGACCGTCGAGGAACATGTGGTCAAGCACCCGGCCATGGCCCATCCGGTAACCGCTGCGGGCCCGATCCAGCAGGTACGGCGCGTTGGACATGCTTTCCATGCCGCCGGCCACCACCACTTCGGCGCTGCCAGCGATGAGCATGTCATGGGCGAGGATCGTCGCTTCCATGCCCGAGCCGCACATTTTGTTGAGCGTGGTGCAGCGGGTCGACTTGTCGAGCCCGGCGCCCAGCGCGGCCTGACGCGCCGGTGCCTGGCCCAGGCCGGCGGCGAGCACGCAACCGAACAGCACTTCTTCAACTGCATCGGGGGCGATGCCGGCACGCTCCACGGCGGCCTTGATGGCGGCGGCACCCAGCTGCGGCGCGCTGAGGCTCTTCAGTTCGCCCTGGAAGCCGCCCATGGGGGTACGGACGGCGCTGACGATGACAATAGGATCGTTGGACATCATGAATCCTCCTTATTATTTGGCTGCCATACGCAAGGCACCGTCGAGACGGATCACCTCGCCGTTGAGCATGCTGTTCTCAATGATATGCCTGACCAGCGCCGCGTACTCGGAAGGTTTCCCAAGGCGCGGCGGAAACGGCACGCCAGCGGCCAGGGAGTCGCGTACTTCCGGGGTCATGCCGGCCATCATCGGGGTCTCGAAAATCCCTGGCGCAATGGTCATCACCCGGATACCGAAACGCGCCAGCTCGCGGGCGGCCGGCAAGGTCAGGCTGGCGATGGCGCCTTTGGACGCCGCATAAGCCGCCTGGCCGATCTGTCCATCGAAGGCCGCCACCGACGCCGTATTGATGATCACCCCGCGCTCGCCGTCGGCGTCTGCCTCGGTTTCGGCAATGACCGCTGCCGCCAGGCGCAGCAGGTTGAAGCTGCCGATCAGGTTGACGTTGATCACCTGACTGAAGCTGGCCAGGGCGTGGGGACCGTTCTTGCCGAGGATCTTCTCGCCGCGCACGATACCAGCGCAGTTCACCAGGCCATTCAGACCGCCGAAAGCCGTGACCGTGGCCTTGACCGCCGCTTCAGCCGCCGTTTCGTTGCTGATGTCGGCCACCACGCTCTGGCAGCCCAGTTTTTGCGCCTGGGCGGCCACGGCGTCGGCGTTGAGGTCCACCAGCATCACCTTGGCGCCGGCCTTGACCAGCATTTCGCCGGTGGCCGCGCCAAGGCCGGAAGCACCGCCGCTGACGAGAAAAATCTTGTTGTCGATCTGCATCATGGTTTCCTTGGATTCAAGCTGAAACGTTGTGCGCCGCAGCCTCTTGAGCTTTGGCGATCTCTTGGTTGCGCAAGATAAAGCGCTGCAATTTGCCGCTTGGGGTTTTCGGCAAGTCGCTGACAAATTCGATTTCACGGGGATACGCATGGGCCGCCAGGCGCTGGCGCACGTGCAGGCGCAATTCTTCGGCCAGCTCCGGTGAGGCACGGTATTGAGTGCTGAGCACCACGAAAGCCTTTACCAACTCGGTGCGCTCCGGGTCGGGCTTGCCGATCACAGCCGCCTCCACCACGGCCGGGTGTTCGATCAGGGCGCTTTCCACGTCGAACGGACCCACCCGGTAGCCGGAGGTGGTGATCACGTCGTCGCTGCGGCCGACGAAGCTGATGCTGCCGTCCGGATTCAGCTCCACGGTATCGCCGCTCAAGTAGTAGTCACCGACGAAGGCCTTGGTCGGCCCGCCTGCGTAACCGGCGAACCAGCACATGGGCGACTGGCTGCGGTCCAGCGCGAGAATGCCCGGCTGGCCTACGCCCAGCTCGCGCTGGTTTTCATCCAGCACCACGATCCGATGGCCCGGCGAAGCAAAACCGGCCGCGCCCAGATGCACCGGGTGTTCCAGCCCATGGTGGTTGCACAGCACCATGCCCAGTTCGGTCTGGCCGTAATGGTCGTGGATCACTACGTTCAGGTTATCGGCGAACCAACGGATCACCTCTGGGTTCAACGGCTCACCGGCGCTGCTGACGATGCGCAGCTTGCCCTTGATCGAGCGGGCGAACTGCTCGCCACCGGCGATCAACAGGCGATAGGCCGTGGGCGATCCGGTCAGATTGGTGATGCCGTATTTGTTGATGACCCGGCAGGTGCTTTCCAAGGTGAACGGGCCATCATAGAAGGTAATCGGATGCCCCATCGCCAGCGGCCCGGTCACGCCAAAATAGATGCCGTAGGCCCAACCCGGGTCGGCGACGTTCCAGAACGCGTCTTCGGGGCGCAGGTCTACCGCGTCACGGGTGTAGCTCTGGAACGCAACAATGGCCTTGAGCGGTACCGACAGCGCCTTGGCAGGTCCCGTGGTGCCGGAGGTGAACATCAGCAGGAACGGGTCTTCGCCAGTGAGCATCAGCGGTTCGCACTGGCTGGAATGGTTCGCCACTTCGGCCCAGAAACTGTAGTCGCCACGCACGATGCCCTGGCCCTTTTCGCCGCCGACCGTGACGATGGTGGGGCAACTGGCGACTTCGTCGAGCTTGGGACGGTTGACCGCATCGGTGACGACCACGCGCGCCCCCGAGCTGCCGAGCCGGTGCTCGATGGCCTTGGGCCCGAACGCGGTGAACAGCGGTTGATACACCGCCCCGATGCGCCAGGTGGCGAGCACCACGATCAACAGTTCAGCGGTGCGCGGCAGCAGGCCGGCCACTTTGTCGCCCTTGCCGACGCCTTGGGCGCGCAGGAAATTGGCGAACCGCGCGGCGTTTTCCTGCAGGTCACGGTAAGTCCAAGTCGCATCGCTGCCGTCACGACCCTCCCAGAACAAGGCGATGCGCCCGGGCAACGCATGCCGGTCGCAACACTCTACGCAGGCATTGAGCGCCTCGAGCGAGCCGTGCAGTGCGGCGTTGACGGTGTGCAGGTAATCGAACTGCGAAGTGGCGGACGAATAATCGCGCATGACCAGCATCCCTCTGTGGTTTTTATTGGTTGGGGGAACCGTGAATAGCAGGCAAATACTCGCGCCGAAGGGCTATGGCGGCAATGGTCAAAGCTTTCAAGTTGCTTGACTGGTTTGGCCATGGTTCAGGGATGTGGTGTTCTTTAGGCCCTCATCGCGAGCAAGCTCGCTCCCACAGGGGATTTGTGTAGTGACCACCCAAGCACCAATGTGGGAGCGAGCCTGCTCGCGATGGCGGAGGTTCGCCGCTACAAGGGCTGCTTCCAGGCAAATGAATAGACTTTCTCCGGCGCCGGCGACTGGCAGCGCTGATTATCCGCGTCAGCCCCCACCAGGAACCACTCGGCCCTTGAGGTATTGCCGACCCGGCGAGCTTTTTGCGGGTCGTAACAGCGGGCCAGGTCCCGCGCGGGCACCAGGGCGAAGGCCTGGGGGTGGCTGCGCAGCCAGGTGGCGGATTGTTCCAGGGAGTTGCCGTTATAAAAGCCAAAATGCACGATGGGTTGCTGGGCGAACAGCCAATGCCCCTCACGCCAACCCACGAGCACCAACTCGGCATCGGCAGTCAGCCCGGCGACATCGCGCATCAAGGTCTGGTGGGGGTTGATGCCTTCCTTGTGGGGCTCGACGAAGCCGCGCACAAACCAGGCGCACAGCCACACCACCGTAAAGGCAGTGAATACCAGCCTGCCCCTCGGCCGCGCGCCAAACCAGCGGCGCAGTATCCACGGCACAAGCGGCGCCACCACCAGAATCAACGCGGGTAACACGGGAAAGATATACAGCTTGCGCTTGCCACTGCTCAGGCTGAAAAACAACAGCACCAGGACCACCCACCCCAGCAGCACCAGCACCCGACCGTCGTGCTTGAGCAATTGTTTACGCCAGGCCGGCACCAGCCAGGGGAGCAAGAACACAATCGGCAGCCAGTACTTGGGAATCACCTGGACGAAGAAATACCAGAATGGTTCGCGGTGTTCCCATGCGTTGGCATAACGCCCAGCGGTCTGCTTGAACAGGATTTCCTGGGCGTACGCCAGGCTGTCGGCACTGCCCTGCGCGACAATCATCAGCAAAGGCCCCAGCCATAACGCGATGGCGGCCAATGCTACGACCAGCCCCAGCCACCAGCGTCCTGCCTGGCCAGGCATGGCCACCACCCCTTTCCAACCTTTGCGCAGCGCATAGACGTAGGGAATCAGCAGTAGCACCGGCAGAAAACCCACGCCTTTGCTGATGATCCCGAACCCCATCGCCGCACAGGCCACGTAGTACCAACGCCAGGCCGGGCCGAGCAACACATGCCGGCACAAGCCATAGATCCCCAGGATGGTCCAGAGCGCAAGGAAACCATCGATCTGCCCGGTGCGCAGGATGCTGTAGGTCTGGTAGGTGGCGAGAAACAAGAACGCCGCGATCACCCCCACGCGCCTTCCCCACAAGCGTCGGCCCAGGTCATACAGGCACGCGGTGGTGACGGCGCCTGCCAGCAGCGCGGGCAAGTACAGGGCAACTTTGGGCAGGTGGGTCAGTTGCACGAACAGCGCCACCGTCCACATGAACAGCGGCGGTTTGTCGGCGTAGATTTCACCGGCGCGATGGGGAATGAACCATGAGCCGTTCTGCAGCATCTCCAGGGCAACGCCAAGGAAGCGCTCCTCATCGACGTTCATCGGTTGGCGCCAGCCCAGGCCCGCGCCCACCATGATCAAGGCCAATACCACAAACACCAGGAGCTCGAGCCGCGAGGAAGATAATCGTATCCGCACCGTCTCAGCCCTTCTTGGCCAGTTCGGGGTTTTCCTGCTCATGATGCTTGGCGATCAACTGCAAATTGCGCAGGTAAACGATAAAGCCGAAGGACTGGCCGACAATGAACACCGGGTCTTCGCGGTAGATGGCATAGGCCAGCAACAGCGCGCTACCGATGATGCTCAGGTACCAGAAGCCAACGGGAATCATGCTGCGCTTCTTGTATTCGCTGTACAGCCATTGCAGGGCAAAACGCCCGGTGAATGCCAATTGACCACTGAAGCCAACGGCCAACCACAACGATTCTCTGCCCATTTCAAACCTCGGTTTCTTGTGCGTTGACGTCCAGGCGGGTGCGCTTGATCAGCCACCACACCCCGAACAGATCGACAATGCCCACCAGCGCCCGGTCCAGGTTGCCGTAGTTGGACACCCCGGCCCCGCGCTCACGGTGATTGACCGGCTGAACCAGCATCCGGCCGTTGTGACGGCGGATCAGCGCCGGAATAAAACGGTGCATGTGATCGAAATACGGCAGGCGCAGAAACGCCTCGCGCTCGATCAATTTGATGCCGCAACCGGTATCGGGCGTCTGGTCCTTGAGCAGACTGGCGCGCAGTTTATTGGCAAATCGCGAGGCCCAACGCTTGCTCGCCGTGTCCCGGCGGTTGACGCGATGCCCCGCCACCAGCTTCACGCCGGCGGGTGTGCCTTCGGAGCCGCGCACCAGGTCGAGCATTTTCGGCAGATCGGCCGGGTCGTTCTGACCGTCGCCGTCCAGGGTTGCCAACCAATGCCCGCGTGCCACTTCAGCGGCGTGGTAGATCGAGGTGCTCTGCCCGAGGGAACGGGTGTGGCTGAGCACCCGCAATTGCTGGTAGCCACTGCCTTGTAAGGTTCTTAACTCAGCGGCGGTGGCGTCGGTGCTCCCATCGTCCACCACGATGACCTCAAAGTTCTCATTGGCCAACGCCGTGCGCACTTCTTCGAGAAGTGGAATGAGATTGCCTGCCTCGTTCTTGGCCGGAATCAGGACCGACACATAAGGGGTTTCGTGCATGATGCTCCAGAAAAAATGCTGGGAAATAAGCGGTTAGACGGCGTAATAGTCGCGATACCAATCGACAAACGACTGCACTCCGACGGGCACTGCGACCTGTGGGCGAAACCCCACCCGCTCCTCCAATTCACGAGTGTCCGCCCACGTGTCGACCACGTCGCCCGATTGCAACGGCAAGAAATTCTTTATCGCGCGGATGCCCAGTGCTTCTTCAATGCACTCGATAAACTGCAAAAGCTTCACCGGTGAGCCGAAACCGATGTTGTAGACCTTGTTGCGCACGCCGGTCTCATTGGTCGGCGGCAGCGGTATCAGCCGCACGAGGCCCTCGACGATGTCGTCGATATAGGTGAAATCGCGAGACATCGCACCGTCGTTGTAAACGTCGATGGTGCGACCGTTGAGGATCGCATCGGTGAATTTGAACGGCGCCATGTCGGGCCGTCCCCAAGGTCCATACACGGTAAAAAACCGCAGGCCGGTGGTGGGAATGCCATAGAGATGCGAGTAAGCGTGGGCCATCAGCTCATTGGCGCGCTTGGTCGCCGCATAGAACGATACGGGCTGATCGACAGGGTCGGTCGTGGCGTACGGCAGGCGGTCGTTCAAGCCATACACCGAGCTGCTCGAGGCGAAAATCAGGTGCGCCGGCCGATGGGCACGACAGGCCTCCAACACGTTGAGGAAACCTACCAGGTTGCTTTGCGCATAAACGTCCGGATTGTCGATGGAATAACGCACGCCGGCTTGGGCCGCGAGGTGGACGACTTGGTCGAAGGCATGTTCGGCAAACAACTCCAACAGTGCCTGTTTGTCTGCCACATCCAGCAACTGAAAGCGGAAATCGCGGCATTCGGTCAACTGCGCCAGTCGTGCCTGTTTCAGTTCGACGCTGTAGTAGCTGTTGAGGTTGTCGATGCCAATGACCTGATGACCATCGTTGCACAGCCGCTTGGCGGTATGAAATCCGATGAACCCTGCGACGCCGGTGACCAGTACTCTCATACGCGGCCCAAAACCGTCATTTGCATACATTACCCTGATGGATGACCCGGCTTTTCCGGGGCCTGCACAGGCTTGTATCAGAAATAAATGACGGTTTTATGAGCGTGCCAGTGTGCCCAGCGAAACCCCCTATGGGAGCGAGCTTGCTCGCGATAGCGGCGGTTCAGCCGCCTCTTCATTGACTGTAAGACCCTCATCGCGAGCAGGCTCGCTCCCACAAAGGGGCTTGGGGAGACACCAGATTAGAGACCAGCCGATGGATCAATCAGGGTCGTTGAGAATCAGGCTGCGATAATGCCCCGGGTTGGACCCGGACCATTTGCGAAACGCCTTGTAGAAGGAGCTGGCATCGGCAAACCCCAGGCGCGAGGCGATTTCGACAAAACTGATGGAGGGCTCGGCCAGCCAGGTGATTGCCAGATCCTTGCGCACGCTGTCCTTGAGGCCCTGGTAAGTCTGGCCCTCCTCCGCCAGGCGTCGGCGCAGAGTGGACGCGGACACACACAGTTGCTGGGCCAGGGCCTCGGTTTCCGGCCACTGTTCGGCAGGCAACTGCCGAAGGTCGTGCCGGATACGGCTGGCCAGGCTTTGCGGGTTGCGGTACTTGACCAGGATGTTGGCCGGGGCCTGGGCAAGGAAGCGCTTGAGCTCATCAGCGTTGCGCCTGATCGGCAGGTCGAGGCATTCGGCGGCGAAAATCATCCGGGTACGAGGCCGGTCAAAACGCAGATTCTGGGAAAACATCACCCGATAGTCGTCGCAGAAATCCGGCGCAGGGCAACGCAGTTCGACGGAAAGAATGGGAATGCGCCGCCCGGCCAGCCAGCAGGCCACGCCATGGACGATCATCCAGTAGGTGAAATAGGTAAAGGCCCGGCGCGGTTCCTGATCGTCTTCCAGCAGCACGATCTCCGCCAGGCTTTGCTGGCGCATCCACTGGGCCGGCAGGTGTTCGAGCATCAGCGACAGAAACCCCAGCCCCGCCGTCAAGCCGCTCGCCAGCGTGGGCTGGGCCATGGCGCACTGGCAGAGAAACGCCAGGCTGCCGGACTTGAGCTTGCGCGGGTCCATGCCAAAAAACTCGTCATCCAGGCGACGGGCGAGCAAACGCCAGAGCCGTGCATAGGCATGGGCCGGGACCCGCGCCTGCGCGTCGTCGAGCAGCGCAGGGTCTATGCCGACCTTGCTCAGCACTTCATCGGTAGCCGCTCCGCAGGCGCAGCTTTGCAGCAGTGCCTCACGCACCAACTGGATGGAAATGGTGTCTTTTTTCGACATGGCGCGGGTGTTCACAGAATCCGGTAAAGCAGCCGCTCTATCCGCACCCGGCTGACCCGTTTCAGGAACCTGGCCACGGCCTCGGGGTAATCCGGCAGGGTTTCCAGGTCAAGGTAACGTTCGATCCGGCGCGTGTGGCGGTAGATCTGCTCAAGCTCGGCCTGACGCGGTGCCAGCAACTCGCCCTTGGGGTCGTCCAGCAACAGCGCGTTTTCCAGGTCCAGGCGAAAGGCCCGCGGGTTGAGGTTGTTGCCGGTCAGCAAGGTGTAGCGCTCGTCGATCCACATGCCCTTGAGGTGATAGGTGTTGTCCCCGTCACGCCACAGGTGCAGGTTCAATTGGCCGCTGTCGATAGCGCGCTGATGGCGTTTGGCGAAACGCCGCAAGCTGATTTCGTAGAGGTATGGCAGCGCCGCGATGATCTTGAACGGCTCGCTTGGCGGAATGTAGAAGTCGTTGGCGGTCTTGTCGCCGACGATGATGTCGATCTTGACCCCACGGGCCAAGGCGCGATTGAGCTCCCGGGTTACCGCCAGGGGCAGGTTGAAATACGGTGTGCAAATGGTCAGTTGCTGGCGGCTGCTGGCGATCAGTTCACCGATCACCCGGCTCAGCGGATTGTTCTTGCCCACCCCCAGCAACGGGCTTACCGACAGGCCACTCTTGTCGAGGCTGCCAACGCTGGTGTCATAGGTCGCGTACTTGAGCCGACTGCGCAAATCGCCGATGTCCTTGCGCAAACTGCGGGTGCTGGGCAGGTTCGGCAGGTCCAGGCGGTGCACGGCCCTGGAGGTGACCAGGCCGTGCTGCACCAGGTGATGCATCGAATCGGCCAGTGCCGTGTTCTGCAGCAGGTGATAGCGGTCGTAGCGGTACTTTTCGAACTTGTGCAGGTAGACGTTATTCAGGCTGGCGCCGCTGTAGAGCACACAGTCGTCAATCACGAAGCCTTTCAAGTGCAGCACGCCAAACAGCTCGCGGGTTTGCACCGGCACGCCATAGATCGGCACCTCGCTGGCATGGGTGCGAGTCTGTTCCTGATACCACGCCGAGTTGCCCGGCTGCTTCTTGGCGCCGATCAGCCCGCGCTGGGCCCGCAGCCAGTCCACCACCACGACCACATCCAGTTCCGGACGCGCGGCCTTGGCGGCATGCAGGGCATCGAGGATTTCCTGGCCGGCCTCGTCCTGTTGCAGGTACAGCGCGACGATGTAGATGCGCTGGGTGGCCTGGGCGATTTTCTCCAGCAGGCAACGGCGGAATTGGGCAGCGCCATCGAGGATGGTCACCGCGTCGGCGGTCAGTGCAAAGCTGCGCAGCTTGGGCAGCAGGGAGCGTTTGAAAAGCGACGGCATAGGGCTCGCAAAAGGTCGATTCCGAAGAACGGATGAGCTTACACCATGGATGGGTTTGGGTCTTCCTGTCCTAAAGAAAAAAAGACTTGACCAAGGAGAACGATCATTCTACTTTTGTTTCATGAACGAAATTACTGGTAATGAAACACGAGACATCATCCTCGATGTCGCCGAAAAGTTGATCTATAAAAGTGGCATCGCCGCCACCGGCATGGACCTTCTGGTGAAAACCGCCGGCGTCTCCAGGAAAAGTGTCTATCGCTACTTCGCCAACAAGGACGACCTGATCGTGGCCGCCCTCAAGCGGCGGGACGAACGCTGGATGCACTGGTTCAGCACCGAAGTGGACAAGGCGCCGACCCCGACTGCACGGCTGCTCAACCTGTTCACCGTGCTCAAGGGCTGGTTCGACAGCGAGGGTTTCCGCGGCTGTGCATTCATCAACACCAGTGGCGAAACCGGCGATCCACAGGATCCGGTCCGCCAGGTGGCGAAGCTGCACAAACAGAAGTTGCTCGATTACGTAACTCGGCTGTGTGTCGAACAAGGTGTCCAGAACCCGGACGCACTGGCCCGCCAACTCCTTATTCTGATCGACGGCGCCATTACCGTGGCGCTGGTCATGGGCGACCACAGCGCGGCTGACGACGCCCAAGACATGCTGAAGATGTTGTTACACGCCTGAGCCGTTGAACCTTGTGCAATTCATTGGAGATCCGCCATGTCTGCTTCTTCCGAAGTTCGCCCGCCTTTGCCGCCGTTCACCCGTGAATCGGCGATCGAGAAAGTTCGCCTGGCCGAAGACGGCTGGAACTCTCGTGACCCGCAAAAAGTATCCCTGGCCTACACGCTGGATACCCAATGGCGTAACCGCGCCGAATTCGCCCATAACCGCGAGGAAGCCAAGGCATTCCTGACTCGCAAATGGGCCAAGGAGCTGGATTATCGGCTGATCAAGGAGCTCTGGGCGTTCACCGATAACCGCATCGCCGTGCGCTACGCCTACGAATGGCACGACGACTCGGGCAACTGGCTCCGCTCCTACGGCAACGAAAACTGGGAGTTCGATGAGCAAGGCCTGATGTATAACCGCTATGCCTGCATCAACGACATGCCGATCAAGGAAAGCGAGCGCAAGTTCCGTTGGCCGCTGGGTCGCCGGCCGGATGATCATCCGGGGTTGTCTGAGTTGGGGTTGTAACGCTTTCGACTGACCTGCCGCTATCGCGAGCAAGCTCGCTCCCACATTGGATTTCAGCGAATACACATGTTGTGCCCGACATGGATCCCCTGTGGGAGCGAGCTTGCTCGCGATGACAGCGGCGAATCCGACAAAGGTGCAGGCTGACTCACCGCTATCACGAGCAAGCTCCCACAGCACCGCCAGACAAGCGGCCCCTCCAACAGGCTTGACCCACATGCCGCCAAGCATCACATTGCCTGGGCCGGCGATAAGCTCGCTGTTTCGTTGTGCAGCAGATTTTTGTGGAGCCCATGACCGCGTCGATTCCGATCCGCCCCCCCTGCCCGCCCGGCGTCTGTGATTGTGGCCGTGATGCCTTGCTGCAAGCGCCTGGCAGCGACCTGCGCATCCTGTGCCTGAATCGCCAGGAAGAAAAACGCCTGCTTGAACGCCTGGAGAACATCCAGAGCCTCGATGAACTCCAGCGCCTGCAGCAGCGCCTGTACGAAAACCTGGGGATCCGCCTGAGCGTCGAGCCTGGCTACAACGAAGTGCGGACCATGCGCGGCATCGCCATCGAATTCCAGGACCAACCCGGCCTGTGCCGCAAGATTCGCCAGTCGATTCCCGCCGCCATCCGCCGTGGCCTGGAAAAACGCCCCGAGATTGCCTGGCGGCTGTTGGATGCCCACGATTTGTTTCGCGACATCTGAACCCAGGCTGCTCCTTCCCTGGAGCAGCACCTCGGCCTAGAAATCCACCGTCGCGGAAAGCAGGTAGGTGCGCGGGGTCGACAGCGTCAATCCGGCCTCACTGTCATCCGACGCCCCGGCCGAACTCCAGTAGCGCTTGTCTGCCACGTTTTCGATGTTAGCCCGCAGGGTGATGTGCTTTTCGTCGACCTTGAATGCGTAGCGGGCGCCCACGTCGAAACGCTCCCAGGAATCGATTTCCTTGGTGTTGGACTGGTCCAGGTACTGCGAGCTGGAGTAGATGCCACGGCTGGTCAGGGTCAAGCCCTGTACCGTCGGCACGTCCCATTCGGCGCCGAGGTTGACGTTGTACTTCGGCGTGGCCGGTGCGCGGTTGCCGTCGAAGGTGCCGTTGGTGGTATGGGTCAGTTCGCTGTCGATGTACATCACGCCGCCAAGCAAACGGGTTCCCTTCAGCGGTTCGCCGAAGACACTCAGTTCCACACCAGTGTTTTCTCGCTTGCCGTTCGGGCCGAAGACACGCGTCGTCGCGTCGGTCGCATAGGCCGGCTGTTTGATCCGGAACAGCGCGGCGGTGACGGCGAACGGACCGGCATCATACTTGGCGCCCACCTCGACCTGACGGCTGATGAACGGCGGGAAAATCTCATCCTCGTTCACCGACGTCGACGGCGCGATCTTGCCCTGGCTCAGGCCTTCCATGTAGTTGGCATACAACGACAGCTTGTCCGTCGCCTTGAACAGGATGCCACCCGACGGCGAAATCTTTTCCTCATCGTAGGCGGTTTCGCCCTTGTCGTTATTCGTCCAGTCGTCAACCTTCACCCGTTGCCAGCGGGCACCTAGGGTCAGCAGCAAGCGATCCTCAAACAGACCCAGCGTGTCGGACAACGCCAGGCCACTGAAGCGGTTCTCGGTGTAGACTTTGTCGTCCTGTCGCGTCGGGTTGCTCGGCGTCGGGGTCTGTACCGGGTCATACAGGTTGCTGTTGCCGTTGGCGTAACGGGCGCCACCATTTTCGAAGTCCATGTAGAAATAACTGGCCGCCAGGTTGACCTCATGGCTCACCGGGCCGGTATGGAACCAGTTGCGCACCCCGGCATTGGCCGTCCGGACATTCTCGTCGCGAGTGAAATCCCGGGGTTGAACGCGGAAATCTCCAGCCTCATTGAGGACCGAAACGGCATGCCGAAGGAACTCATGATTACTTTTGCGCGCCCCCACGCCGCCGTACAGCATGACGGAGTCGTTGACATCGAATTCGGCATTCACCGCGCCGAAGGTATCTTTGGTACGCGCCTTGCTCCAAGACTGCGCGTAGTTGCGACCTACATCGCTGGCATGCGGCACTGGCGCGTCGGCGGCAACCTGCACGCGTTCCTGGGGCGCGTCGGTGTTACGCTCGGTGCGGCCAATGTCCGTCGAGAGCCGCAGGCGTTCACCGCGAAAATCCAGGCCCAGTACCGCCATCTCGCGGTCCACGCTCTGGTGATCCCATTCGGTGTCGCCCGCCTGCTTCACACCATTGAAGCGAATACCGAACTTGTCCTCTTCACCAAAACGCCGCCCGACATCCACGGCACCGCCAAGCTGGTTGTTGGAGGCATAGCTGCCGGTGAACGAGGTGATGGGCTTGTCGGTCGCACGCTTGGGCACCACGTTGATCCCGCCGCCCACGCTGCCCCGCGGCGAAATACCGTTGATGAGCTGGCTCGGGCCCTTGACGATATCGACGCGCTCGGCCATCTCCATGTCGATCGTGTACGTCGGCAGGATGCCGTAGAGTCCGTTGTAGGCGACATCGCTGTTGAACAGGCTGAAACCACGAATGGTGAACTGCTCAAAGCGTCCGCCCGCCGGGTTGGTGGCGCGGACCGACGGGTCGCTGGCGATCAGGTCGCCCAGGGTGCGTGCCTGCTGGTTCTTGACCGCGGCGCTGGTGTAGGTGGTCATGCTGAACGGCGTTTCCATGAAGTCCCGCGAGCCCAGCAAGCCTTGCGAACCACGGCGAGCAACCTGACCACCGGCATACACCGGGCTGTCCGTCGAAGCCGTGGCGCCGACAATCGAGGTGGGTGCCAGTTGCAGGCTGCCGCCTTCTGGCGCCGGCATCAGGATGTAGGCCTGCTCACCCGCAGGCTGTAACTGCAGGCCAGAACCGCGCAACAGCCGGGCAAAACCCTCCTCGACCCCAAACTCACCCGAAAGCCCGGCGCTGTTGCGACCACTCACCAGGGCCGGATCTACCGACAAGTTGACGCCCGCCAGCCCGGCAAACCGGGTCAACGCCGCGCTGAGGCTGCCCGCCGGCACCTGATAGCTGCGCCGGGTGGCTTCTTCGGCCAGGCTCGATGAAATAAAGAAGGGGCTGGCGCTCAGGCTCAACATGAGGCTCAGGTTCAACAGCGGACGCCAGCCGGCAAAGGCCGGGCGCAAACGCAAAGGTGCAACTGCGGACATTGGAAAGCGCTCTCATTTTTGTTCAGTTGCCTTGAATGACAAGCGAGACAAAAAAAGGGGACAGGCCTCAGGCCATATTTTTGCGAAGCGTCAACGTGACCCAATAGCGAGTACGCATATGCACGTCCAGCGGCAGGCTGGCCGCAAGCAGCGCGAGGATTCGGTCGGTGTTGTCCAGGCGGAAGCTGCCGGTGATTCGCAGGGGTTCCAGGGTTTCATCCCAGCGCAACACGCCGGGGCGATAGCGGCTCAGTTCCCGCAGGAAATGCCCCAGCGGCTGGTCCTGCGCAACCAATACGCCGTCACGCCAACCCAGCTGTGCCACGTCGAACACCTTCACTGGCCCCGCGCCTGAGTCCTGGATGTTGACCTGCTGGCCCGCTTCCAAGCTCAGCAATGGCCCGCGCAGGGGTTGCAGTTGCGCCGAGCCGCTGACCACCGACACCCGGCAATCGCCCTCGCCCAGGTGCAGGCAGACCTCGCCACGAGTGATGGTGATAAGCCCATAGGGTGATTGAACGGACAGCGGCGTGTTTCCGGCGAGCTTGAGGGCCATCTCGCCGCGTACCAGCACCAGGCGCCGCGCCTCGAGGTCCAGGTCGACGGCGCTGTCGGTGTTCAGTTGCAGTGCACTGCCATCGACCAGCGACCAGCGCCGTTGCTCGCCTGTGGCGGTGTGCAAATCAGCGCGCCAGGCCTCCAACGGCAGCTCTCGCCCCAGCAACCAAGCGGTCGGGACCAATGCGGCGACGCCCAACGCGCGCTTGAGCACCTCGCGCCGGGCCAGTACTGGGCGGTCCAGGGTTGCCATGCCCAAGGACGCGGGCACCCCGGCAAAACGCTGGCGCAATCGCTGGGCCTTCTGCCAGGCCGCCTCATGATGAGCGCTACTGTCGCGCCAGCGTTGCAGGGCCGTCGAGTCGAACGCATCCCCGTCGAACTCCATCTGGGTCAACCAGCGAGCCGCCGCCCGCGCCGCTTCACGGGCTTCGGGCGAAGGAGCCGAGCGCATCAGAAGTCCACCAACAGGCAATGCTCATAGGCCTGGGCCATATAGCGTTTTACGGTGCGTTCGGAGACTTGCAGGCGCTCGGCGATCTCGCGATAACCCAGGCCTTCAAGTTGGCTCCAGAGAAAAGCCCGGCGCACCAAGGGCGCCAGGCCATCGAGCAATTCGTCCAGGGCTTGCAGGGTTTCCAGCAGCAGCCAGCGTTGTTCTGGCGACGGTGCGCAGGCTTCAGGCAGGCTTGCCAAGGCATCGAGATACGCCTGTTCCAGATTGCGCCGGGTGTAGAAATTGCTCAGCAGGCGTTTGCCAACGGTCAGCAGGTAAGCCCGGGGTTCTTGCAGGTCAGCCAAGGTCTGGGAACTGGAAAGCACCCGCAGGAAGGTATCCTGGCGCAGGTCCGCTGCATCCCAGGCATTGCCCATGCGCCGCCGCAGCCAGCCTTCCAGCCAGCTACCGTGGTCACGGTACAACGCATGGAGGGAATGCTCCGTCGGCGTAACGGCATCACACATGTCCAGAGCCTGCGCAAAGTCTTAAATGAGACTGATTCTAATTAATGTTCGCGCGTTAATCCAAGCTCTTTATGCAATGTGTGTCTAAACACGGGGATGGAATTGATAGAGGGCCCTGTGGGAGCAAGCTTTGCTCCCACAGGCAGGTCTTTTGCGAGCCAGTGCTATCAGTGGCTGGCGTGCAAGGTCTTCGCCACCTCAGGCATGGCCGATGAGTGATGGTTGATGATCTTCCACTGGCCATCGAGGCGCTCATAGAGGAAGGTGTAGCGCGCCTGGACCTCGCGCTTGGAACCGTCGGCCTGGGTGAGCGTGAAGGTATAGACACCACTGTCCATCGCCGCATCGGGGCCCAGGTGGCGGATCTCCCGGTAGTTGATTTGCCCGACCGGTTTGCCGGCCAGGAAATGCTCGAAGTAATCCTGAATCTGCGCCGGCGTGTTGCGCACCTTGTTGGAAACAGTCGGTTGCAAAATCGCATCCGGAGCGTAGAGGCCGGTCACGGCGGTGGCGCTCCCGGTTTGCAGCGCGGCGTTCCAGCGGTCGAACAGCGCCGCGATCTCGCGGTCATTCACATTCTTGGGCTGCTCGGCCACCGTGCGATACACGTAAGGCGTAGCCTCAAGCGCCTGGACAAGCGGCGCGGCCAGCAGGAATAAAGCAGCAATGGCGCAGGTTTTCATTTTCATCAAAGTGTTCCTTTGGGTTTCAATGGGCCCACTTTGCCGGCCTTCCCTGCCTTCGCCATCGGCCAACCGGTGCCAATCGCCTATGCCGTTCGGCAGATAGGCCCGGTGCCGGTGACACGTTCTAATGACGCCACCGCGAACCGGACCGGTCCTCTTCCACGCTGGAGTTCCCCATGCAAAGCCCACCCCATGACCCCGGCAGTGCCCTGGCCATCCGCAGCCAATATCGCCAGTCGCAAAGCCGTGCCGCACGCCTGGGCCTGCTGCTGGGCACCGGCCATGAACTGACGCAGTTGCCCCTGTCGGCCATGCGCCAGCGTGCGCTGCAACGGGCGTGCGCGTTCATGGCCATGGACCATGGCCTGCTGCTGGAGTGGGCGCCGGACCACCCGTTGCGCACCCTCGCCAGTCACGGCAGCGCGGAACGACTCGAGCTGCTCGCCAACCAGGCCCAGCCACAAACACCCGGCCCACAATGGCTGGAATTGCCCGGCAGCGCCCTGCCCCAGGTCTTGCGGGTGCCATTGCGTGCCTCCGACGGCGTAGAGTTCGGGGCGTTGTTGCTGGGTAACAGCGTGGCCCTCGGCGCGCCGGACAACGAAGACATCGAATCACTGCAATTGCTCGCGACGCTGTTGGCGGCGCACCTGGAGAACAGCCGTCTGCTCGAAGCACTCCAGGCCCGCGAGCGGACCATGTCCGAGTTGGTCCACCGCCTGTTCAGCGCCCAGGAAGACGAACGCAAGCGCGTGGCCTACGACCTGCACGACGGCCTGGCGCAGAACCTCGCCGGTTTGCATCAGCGCTTGCAGGGCTTCGCCGGTCGCTGCCCGTCGCTAGCGCCCGCATTGGCGAACGAGCTGCAAAGCATCCTCGACCTGGCCCAAGGCTGCGTTGGCGAAGGTCGGCAACTGATTGGCGGCCTGCGCCCCCACGTGCTGGATGATTTCGGCCTGTACAAAGCCGTCGACAAGGAGGCCGATCGCCTGCGCGATGCGGGCCTGACGGTGAACTGGACCGAACACAGCACCGCGCGCCTGCCGGGCAACACAGAGATCGCCCTGTTTCGCATTGCCCAGGAAGGCATCAACAACATTCTCAAGCACGCCCAGGCCAGCCACGTGCACTTGGGGTTGGCGGTGGACGATGGCCACGCTTGCCTGCGAGTGGAAGACGATGGCCGTGGCTTTGCCCTGGAACAACCCATCGAGACCAACGGCAGCTGCCATCTGGGGCTGGCTGCCATGCAGGAACGCGCGCACTTGCTGGACGGCCACTTGAGCTGTTGCAGCCAGCCCGGCGGCGGCACCCGACTGCTGGCCAGCGTGCCGCTACCGGCCCACGGAGTACAACCATGAACCGCCCTTTACGCCTGCTGCTGGCCGATGACCATGAAGTCACCCGCACCGGGTTTATCAGCATGCTCGCCGGCAACCCGGGATTCGAGGTCGTCGGTCAGGCCCGGGATGGCCAGGAAGCCCTCGACCTGTGCGAGCGGCTACAGCCGGACATCGCGATTCTCGACATCCGCATGCCCGTCCTCAACGGTTTGGGCGCGGCGCGGATCCTGCAGCAGCGCCAGCCCGGAATCAAAGTCGTGATCTTCACCATGGATGACAGCCCCGACCACCTCGAAGCCGCCATCGGTGCGGGCGCGGTCGGCTATCTGCTCAAGGACGCCAGCCGCGATGAAGTGCTCGACGCCCTCAAACGGGTCGCCCAGGGCGAAGAGGCGTTGAACAGTTCGGTCAGCGCGCGCCTGCTGCGCCGCATGGCCGAGCGCGGTGCGAATGGTGCCACTCAAGTCCAGGCCCTGACCGCCCGGGAACGCCAGGTCCTGGGGCTGGTGGCCGGCGGTTTCAGCAACCGTGAGATCGGCGAAAAGCTGGGCATCGCGCCCGGCACGGCCAAGGCCCACGTGGAACGCGTCATCGGCAAACTGGGCGCCGCCGACCGGACCCAGGCCGCCGTGCGCGGCGTTGCCCTGGGCCTGGTGGCGCAACCTACCGGGCAATGGCCATGAGGTTTCTCGCCGCCCGCCGCTGGGCCGACCTGCCCTTGCGCGGCAAAGCCCTGGTGGTGATTTCCCTGCCCCTGGTGGTCCTGCTGCTGTCGCTGGTGCTGATCTATATCACCGAACGCCAGACCGCCCGGGCCGAAGAGGATGTGCGCCGGGTGCTGCTGGTCCAGGGTGATATCCAGACAGTCCACACCCTGCTGGCCGAGGCAGCGGCCAGCGTGCGCGGTTACCTGCTGACCCGCCGTGAAGATTTCCTGCCCAGCTACGAGCAGGCCACGCCGCTGATCCAGGCCGCGTTGCAGCGCCTGGACCACAACATTCGCGACGCCAGGATGCGCGAGCACCTCAAGACCATCACCCCGCTGATCGCTGACAAACTCGACGGTTTGCTCGCGCTACGCAACGGCAAGCGCGACGACCCCGAGGCCATCACCGCGATCCTGATCGAAAACAAACAGGTGCTGGACGTACTGCGCGAGCAGATCAGCGCCATGCGCATACGCGAGGACGCCCTGCTCGCCGACCGCAGCGCCGCCGCCTCGGCCACGCGCATGCGCCTGTTGTTCGCCACCTTGCTGGCGGCGGTGTGCGGGCTGCTGGGGGCGATTGTCGCAGTGTTGTTCCTGTCCAAGGGCATTGTCGCCCGGGTCCAGCAGGTGCAAGGCAACGCCCAGCGCCTGGCATTGGGCCAACCCTTGTTGCCGCAACCGCCGGAGCAGGACGAAATCGGCCAGCTCGGCACGCGCCTGGTGGAGGCCGGGCAGTTGCTCGCCGAACGTGAACGGGCCCTGCGCGACAACGAGGAGCGCTTGCGACTGATCATCGATGGCGTGAAGGACTACGGGATCTTCGCCCTGGATGCCCAAGGCTACGTCACCACCTGGAACGCTGGCGCGGAACGGATCAAGGGCTACACCGAGCAGGAAATCCTCGGCCGGCATTTTTCCCTGTTCTACCTGGCCGAAGAGTGCCCGGCGCACCCGGAGATGGCCCTGCGCGAAGCCACCCGCGACGGTCATTACATGGAAGAAGGCTGGCGTTGCCGCAAGGACGGCAGCCGCTTCTGGGCCAGCGTGGTCATCACCGCCCAATACGATGGCACCGGTGCCTTGCGCGGTTTCTCCAAGATCACCCGCGACATCACTGATCGGCGCGCCGCCGAAATCGCCCTGCGCACCGCCCGTGAAGAAGCCGAAAGCGCCAGTCGGGCCAAGAGCGAGTTTCTCTCGCGCATGAGCCATGAGCTGCGTACGCCACTGAACGCCATCCTCGGTTTCGCTCAATTACTGGACATGGACTCCACTGCTGGGCAACGCCCCCAGGTCAGCCATATCCTGCGGGCCGGCCAGCACTTGCTGGCGCTGATCAACGAGGTGCTGGACATTGCCCGGATCGAGGCCGGGCGCCTGCCGCTGAACATCGAACCGATCGCCCTGTCGACGGTGCTGCACGAAGCCCTGACCTTGGTTTCACCGATGGCCGCCGACGCCGGGATCCACTTGGCCGAGCTGCCAGCGCTGCCCGACGACAGCGGCGTGCTCGCGGACCGCCAGCGCCTGGTACAGGTGCTGCTCAACCTGCTGTCCAACGCCATCAAGTACAACCGGCCCGGCGGTGAGGTGCGCATCGAAGTCAGCGTCCAGCCCCATCAGGTGAGCATCGCCGTCAACGACACCGGTCATGGCATTGCCCCGGAACAGCTGGACCAACTGTTCAAGCCCTTCGAACGCCTGGGCGCCGATCCCCAGGTCGAAGGCACTGGCCTGGGGTTGTCGTTGAGCAAGAGCCTACTGGAAATGATGCAGGGCAACCTGCAGGTCCACAGTGAGCCCGGACACGGCTGCTGTTTCACCCTGCAACTGCCCGGCACCCAGGTGATTGGCGCGCATTTGCCGCCCATCGCCGCCCTGGCGGTGACACGTTCGCCTGTGGACTATCACGGCAAAGTCCTGTGCATCGAAGACAACCTGTCGAGCCTGGCGCTGATCGAAACCCTGATGCAGCGCCGTCCCGGCATCCAGTTGCTGTCGAGCATGCAAGGCCAGATGGGCCTGGACCTCGCTCGCCAGCACACCCCGCAACTGATCCTGCTGGACGTCAGCCTGCCCGACCTCGAAGGCCTGGAAGTCTTGCGGCGCCTGCGCCAGTCCCCGGCCACCGCCGCCACCCCCGTGCTGATGATCACCGCCGATGCCAGCGACCTGACCCACCGCGCCCTGCGTGACGCCGGTGCCACGGCGATCCTGACCAAACCTATTCATATCCAGGCCTTCCTGGGCCACCTCGAACACTATCTACCGGAGCCCGCATGAATCGCGACTTGCGCATTCTGATCGTCGACGATCAGCGCCCCAACCTGGACCTGATGGAACAACTGCTGGCCCGCGAAGGGTTGCACAACGTGTTGAGCAGCACCGAACCGTTGCGCACGCTCGATCTGTTCAACAGCTTCGAGCCGGACCTGGTCATCCTCGATTTGCACATGCCGGCGTTCGACGGCTTTGCCGTGCTGGAGCAACTCAACCGGCGGATCCCGGCCAACGACTACCTGCCGATCCTGGTGCTGACCGCCGACGCGACCCGAGACACGCGCCTGCGTGCGCTGGCCCTAGGTGCCCGGGATTTCATCAGCAAACCCCTGGATGCGCTGGAAACCATGCTGCGCATCTGGAACCTGCTGGAAACCCGTGCGCTCTATAAGGCGTTGCGCGAGTTGATCCCGTCCCAGCAGATCGAACTGTTGCGCCAGCACCGTCCCGCCGCCGGCCCGGCTTGACCTGGCGGCCGTTCCATCGAGGCATTCGAAGCATGGAAGTCACTGAACGAACATCGGCAACCGGCTTGCAGGCACACATTCGCGGCGAGCGCGTGGCGACGTCCGACGGCGTATCGGCCAAAGAGATCCTGGTCGAGATCTTTGTCCGTGAGCGCAGCGAAGCACACATCGTCGTGCCGGCAGTGGCCGAACCGTTGCTCGTCTGGGTGCTGTCCGGGGAAGCCATCGTCGAGGAGCGCGTTGCCAACGAGGCGTGGGAAGCGAATACCGTGGGCAGCGGAGATTTTTTCCTGACCACATCCCCGGTTCCTTATGAGATGCGCTGGCAAGTGACCAGTCGCGAGCCGTTTGTGGTCATGCATCTGTACCTGGGGTTGGCGTTGCTGGAACGTGCCCTTGCCGAAGCCGGCGGCAGCGGCGCGATCCAGCTGCGGGAAGTCTCTGGCGGGAGGGATGAAGCGCTTTCAGCCTTGCTTGAACAGATTCGGGCGGAATTGACCCGGCGCGGTGAAACCAGTGCCTTGCTGATCCAGGGCGTGGCGCAATGTGTGGCGGTGCACCTGGCGCGGCATTATGTGGATGCTGACGCCGAGGACATGTCCGGACGTAACGCCCTGCCCGCCTTCAAGCTCAAGCGGGTGATCCAGTTAATGGAACAACACCTGGCCGCCCCCTTCAGCCTCGGTGACCTGGCCCAGGCCATCGGCATGAGCGAATACCACTTCAGCCGCCTGTTCAAGCGCGCCACCGGGCGTTCACCTTCGCAGTACTTCATCCAACTGAGAATGGCCCGAGCCCGGCAACTGCTGATGGAGACCGAGCGCAGCGTCATCGATATCGGCCTGGAGGTCGGCTATGGCAGCGCCAGTCACTTCTCGCAGATCTTCCGCCGCGAAGTGGGCGTGGCGCCGAGTCATTACCGCAAGTAAGGACCACACATCCCCTGTGGCGAGGGAGCTTGCTCCCGCTCGGTTGCGAAGCGACCGCAAGATTTTGGGACCGCTGCGCGCTCCAGCGGGAGCAAGCTCCCTCGCCACAATGGGGTTCTTGGCCGATGTCTAGATACGGCGTTTATTTGATCCGGTAGTGAAAGGTATTGCGCACCGCCGGCACCGTCACCGCCTTGCCATCGATGATTCGCGGTTGATAACGAAACGTCTGGGCAGCGGCCAGGGACGGTCGGATGAACAAGGGGTGGCAACCGTCGATGACCTTGGGGTTATCGATCCGCCCGTCCGGCGTCACGCTGTATTCCACGGTGCAATCGCCTTCCAGGCCCTTGTCCAGGGCGCGTTGCGGATAGTCTGGGGCTTGTTTGCTCAGCGGTTGATAGCTGCGGCTGTCGGCGGCGGCCTGGCGCGCTTGCTCGGCCTGGCGTTGCTCGGCGAGTGCTTGTGCCTGCCGGGCCTGGCGCTGTTGTTCGGCGGCCTGCTGCTCGGTGTCTTGCCTGCGTCGTTCGCTTTCCTGGCGTTCGCGCTGCTGTTGGGCCTGTTGCTCACGCTTTTGCTCCTCGACCCGTTTGCGAGCCAGGGCCGCCTGTTCCAGTTTCTGCGCCTGGACACGCGGATCGACAAGAGGCTGGGTGGGGGCCGGGCGTGGCGCTTCCAGGGGTGGCGGGGTGGATTCGAGCGCTGGCTGTGCAACAGGGATGACAGGTGCAGGTGCTTCGGGCACCGGTGCCGCTGGCAACATCACCAGTTGCGTGCGCAACACCCTGGGCGCCTCGGCAGCCGGCTTCTCCACGCTCCAACCCAGCACCAACAACGCCACCACCCCCGCGTGCAGGGCCACGGCGAGCCCCGCCGCCAGGCTGTTTTTCCAAAAGCGACGGCCCAGCGCAGGTACGCTCAAGGAGGGACTGTGCATGATCATCGCCGTCATCGCGGCGCCTCGGTCACCAGTCCCAGGTTGCTCACGCCGCCCTGCTGCAACGCGGCCATGGCCGCAACGACCCGACCGTAATCGGCATGCTCGTCGGCACGTATGTACACCTGGGTATCGCTGCGCTCAGCCACGACCTGCGCCACCTTGGCGCGCATCTGCTCCAGGTCCACGGCGCTGTCGGTCTGGTGGCGGGTGTCCAGCTCACCGCCCAGGTTCCAGTAGTAACCACCCTCGGCCTTGACCGACAGGGTGAGGATTTGCTGGCGACTGTCGCTGGCCAGTGCTTCGCTGGCGACCTTGGGCAGTTCGATCTTCACCCCCTGGGTCAGCATCGGTGCGGTGACCATGAAAATCACCAGCAGCACCAACATCACGTCGATGTACGGCACCACGTTCATTTCGGCCTTGGGACCGTGCTTGCGTTGTGGCTTGACGAGCATCTGCCCTCTCCTCTCAAGCGGCCGTGGCCAGGTTCATCGGGGCACCGTGCAGTTTGCGGTGCAGACGCGCCTGCAGCTCGTTGCCGAAGGCGTAGTAACGGGTAAGAAGGGTCTGGCCGCGAGCAGCAAAACGGTTATAGGCAATCACCGCTGGGATCGCCGCGAACAAGCCGATGGCCGTGGCGATCAACGCTTCGGCAATGCCCGGCGCCACGGTGGAAAGGCTCGCTTGCTGCACCTGGGACAGGCCAATAAAGGCATTCATGATCCCCCAGACGGTGCCAAACAAACCGATGTAAGGGCTGACGGAACCGACGGTGGCAAGAAATTGCAGGCCTTTTTCCAACTGTATTTCCTGTTCGCTGATCGCCACTTGCAGCGCGCGCTCGACGCCTTCAAGCACCACTTGCGGCGTGCTTGAAGGTTGGTTGAGCTGAGTGAAGGCCAGCACACCTGCCTGGAAAATCGGCGTGACGCCACCGTCGTCTTCGCGGACTTGTGCGTGTTCCCGGTACAAGGGCAACAGATCCTGGCTGCTGCGAAAGCGCTGCATGAAACCGTTGAGCTGGCGCTCGTTGCGTTGCAGCACGGCGCTGCGCTGGATGATCAGGTACCAGCTCAATAGCGAGGCCAGCAGCAACGTGAGCATGACCGCCTTGACCAGCAGACTCGCGTCACTGATCAGGCCCCAGATCGTCATGTGTTCCAGAGTGGCTTGCATGGTTGAAACTCCTGTCTGGCGGTTATTCGATGAAATGTTCGTGACCGGGTGATGACAGCGTCGCTCAAGGCAGGCGCAGCGCTTTCGCCACGTCAGCCCAGGGCACGAATTTGAAGTTCTGGGTCTGCTCGGGCATGCGCTTGCGACCGTCCTGGACCACCAGCATGCCCTGGCTCCAAGGCCCGCCGAGGTTCACCGAGGTCACCTCCAGGCCATCGGTTTGCGACGCACCATCAATGCCTGCGGCAGCGTTCAGACCGACCCGGAAGGCGCCGCGCACGGCATAGGGAGGCTCGGCATCGAGCACCAGGTAGCTGTCATTGCCTTGGCTGGAGATCACCAGGTAGTCGCGGCCCTCGGCCTGATACAAGGCCATGCCCTCGACGTCAGCGTGCAACGCCGGGCCAACCTTGATCACACTGTTCAAGGTCGCCGGTTGGTCGGCCCGGGCATCCACCGCCCAGACCCCCACGTCCTCCTCACCGAGAAACAAGCGCTGGCGCTGCTCATCGGCGACGCAACCTTCGGGCTGGCTGTCGACGCTGAACTGGCGCACCAACTGGCCTTTCACCACGCCGTCCGGCGCGCTCAGGCGATACTGCACGAAACGCCCGTCCTTGCCGTTGGCGAAGGCATACAGTTCGCCTTCGGCAGGCTGGAACAGACAGATGCCGTAGATTTCCTTCAATGACGTCGCTATCTCGCCGGCTTCGCGCAACTCGCCACTGGCGCGGTCGATGCTGAACAGGCTCAAGCTGTTTCGATCGCGGTTGCTGGCCACGGCCAGATCGACGGTTTGCGTGCCCAGCTTGAAGTTCGCCCGCACATCGACGTTATTCAGGCGCCCGACCGCCAGTTCCTGCAGCAGCTTGCCTTGCAGGTCATAGGCCAGCAGGCCTTGCTTCTTGTTGGTGCCCAGCACCCGGCTCAGCCCGGGCGTCGTCGGATGCACCCAGATCGCCGGGTCATCGGCTGCATCGCCCTGGCGGGCCACCGGTTCGCTCTGGACGATGGCAGCCACAGTGGGCAGTACCGGTGGCAAAGGCACTGGCGTGGGTTTCCAGCTGATTTCGCCTTGGTACAGGTGACCGTTGTCATCGTCGCGCAGCAGCACTTCGATGCCACTTTTCGTCAGCCGCGCCGCGAGGTTTTCCGGCTCCTTCAGGCCCGTCAACGGCAGACTGGCCTTGGCGCTCCAACCCTCTTCCTGTTGCTGATACACATGCAGTTGCGCCGCTTCCGGGTCCAGCCCCAACAGGCCTCCCGGCAGCACGGCCATGGCCCCGGCGCCTTGCTGGAGGTCGCCGAACGGTGCGCGCATCGCCACGGGCACCCGCACGGTCTCGGCCTCTGAGGATGCCGGATAGGCCCACCAGCCCACCCGTTCCTCGTTGACGAACAATTGATTGGCGCTGTCCTGTACCTGGCAGGTCTTGGCATCCGGCGGCAATGGCAGGCCGCGCACCCGTTGCGCGGTGTCGCTCAGGCGCTCGCCATTGCCCACCAGCCATTGCTCGCCCTTGCCCTCCTCGCCGACCAGGAACACAAACAGGTTGCTCGCCTCGTCGCGATAAAGGCACAGGCCGTTGACCGGGAAATCCCGCGCGGGCAGGTACAACGGCGTACCCCACTGACGGTTTTGTGGGTCGAGGCTGACGAGCAGGGCTTGCTGGCGCGTGCTGTCGAGGCTGGCGACCAACACGTTCGCGCCCTGGGCACGGCTATCGACACCTTCGAAGGTGCCCTTCAGGCGCGTCAGTTCGCGCCCCTGGGCATCGAGCAAGAACAAGCCTTCGCGGGCACTGGCCAGTCGCTCGGTCGTCGAAGGGCCGGGCAGGAATGCCAGGGCGTTGATCGACAGTTGCTCGGCTTGAGACCAGGGTTGCAGCTGTAGCTTGGGTGCCGGGGCAGCCGCCAGGGCGGCGGCTGATGCCAGGCTGATCGCCATCGCCAGCAGGTAGCGCTTGGGTAAGAAAAACATCGTGTTCAACGGGAAAATCCTTGTCGTTCAGTCAGGCTCAAACGGGCTTGTTGCTCACTTCTATTGCCAGGGAGTTCATCTGTGGGAGCACTTGCTCGCGATGCAGGCGCCTCGGTTCCCGGGAGACCCGCGTCGTCTTCGTCGCGAGCAAGCTTTGCTCCCACAGCCAAATCCTCTGGCCACAAGTGATCAGGCTCGCGATTCAGAAATGGGTAAAGGTCAGCCCCAGCTTGTAGGTCGGGCCGTACTCTTCGTACTGGCCGTTGTAGGAACGGTGGCCGGTGTAGACGAAATACGACTCGTCGGTGAGGTTCTGGGCCTCCAGGCTGACTTGCAGGTTCTTGGTCAGCGAATAGCGCGCGCTGAAGTCGACGAAGGTCTGGGCGTCGACGTGCAAGTCGTGGTCGCGGTCGCTGATGGACGCCAGTTCGAACAGGTACGCTGACTTGTAGTTGGCCGACAGCCGCAGGCTCAGCTTGTCGTTTTCCCAACCCAACATCAGGTTGCCGACCGTGTCCGACTGGTTCGGCAGGTCGATGCTGCGTTTGCGCTGGGTACCACTGGCCTGGTCGAAGCCCTCGATCTCGGCGTCCGAACGGCTGAAGGTGGTGTTGGCGCCGAGCAGCAGGCCGTTCCAAGGGGCTGGCAGCCAGTCGAATTTTTGCGAGTAGGCCAATTCCAGGCCATACAGCTTGGCGCTGTCGCCGTTGGCGTAGCTGTGGGCTTCGGAAAAATCGGTCCAGGCACCGGTGCCGGCCAGGTCGGTGTTGTAGACGAAATTCTTGATGTCCTTATAGAACACGAAGGCCGAGACTGTACCGGCGTGGCCCATGAAATGTTCGATGCCCAGGTCCAGGTTGCTCGATTCCAGCGGTTTGAGCTCCGGGTTGCCGAACGTGGCCTCGTCATCGTCGATGACAAAACCCGGCGCCAATTGCCCGAAGGTCGGACGCACCACGGATTTGGTCCAGGCCGCACGCACCTGGGTGTTCTTGTCCAGTTGATAGCGCGCGTGCAGGCCCGGCAACCAGTGGTGATACTTGCGCCGGGTCTCGGTGTCGGTGAATACGCCATCGGTGGCGCCGGTGCCCTTGGCTTCGAACTCGGTGCCTTCGTAGCGCATGCCGGCGATGAAGCGCCAGTCATCGATATCGACGGTGTTCATCAGGTATCCGGCGTTGATGTCCTCGCTCATCTTGAAATCGTTGACTCGCGACTCCTGCTCGTCGAAAAACTCATCGCGATTCAGACCGCCGAGCAACTGCTTGATCGCGTCGGCGCTTATGCCCGGGCCGAAGCGGCCGAGGCGATAGTCCACGTTGCCTTTCTGGAACTGCCCGAGGTTCAACTGCTCGTCGGTGAAGCCCAGGTCGTCAAAATCCTCGTAGACCCAGGCATTGAGGTCGTTGTCCTTGTTACGTCGGCTGACTTTGCCGCCGAATTTGACCTGGGACGCGTAGCCACGCAGGTCATAGTCCCGGGCCAGGTCCAGGCGCAGGTTTTTCTCGGTGTCGGTGGTCTTCTGTTCCTCCCAGTCCACCTTGTCGAGGCTGAAGTTGGCCGGATCGTAGAACCCCGAGCCGATGATCGGGCGCGGCTTGTCGTTGTCGTAGAAACCCCCGTTGAAACCATCGATGCCTTTGAAGGTGGCACCGGCAATGTGGCCGGGGCTGTCTTCGCTGGATTGGCTATAGCCACCCTGGCCACTCAGGGTCCAGAGCCCGAACAGGCGTTCGCCACCGAGTACGTAGGATTGGATTTCCTGGGTTTCTTCACGTTGCTTGAGTTTGCGCTCGCCCTCGGCATCGCCCAACTCGCCTGCTGCTTGCGGGTCTTCGAAGGCAATGCTGGCGGCGTTGCGGGTTTCACTGTCCTTGTAGCGGCTGTAAAGCGTGCGCAGGTAATAGCTGCTGAAGTCATCGGGCTTGTAGTCGAAGTTCAACCCGCCACCGGCCCGCTCGCGACGAATGTCGTAGTCGCGCTGTTCGAACTCTTCGAGGCGCGAGCCTTGCTCGAAATCCCAGGCACCGCCGGTTTCGACGTTGTCCGAACCGAAGTCACGCTTCTGCCAGCTCAGCGCCGCGGCCACGCCGAAGTTGTCGATGCCGTCGCCGAGGCTGAAACGGTCGCTGATGGCGCCGGAGAATTTCGGGCTGGTCTGGCTGGTGTTCTTGTCATAGCTGGCTTCGCTGCTGCCGGTGTAGAACAGGCCCTTGTGGTCGAAGGCCGAGAGGCTTTTGACGTCCACCGTGCCGCCCAGGGAGTTGGCGTCCATGTCCGGCGTCAGGGTCTTGATCACCGACAACGATTGCACCAGCTCCGAGGGCAGCACATCCAGGGCAACGGCCCGGCGTTCGCTCTCCGGGGCTGGCACCAGGGTACCATTGATGGTCACGCTGTTGAGGTCCGGTCCCAGGCCGCGCACGCTGACAAACCGGCCTTCGCCCTGGTCGCGCTCGACGCTGACACCCGGCAGGCGCTGCACCGCTTCGGCGACGTTTTCATCCGGCAACTGCGCAACGCCGTCGGCATGCACCACGCTCTTGATGCTGTCGGCGCTGCGCTGCTCCTTGAGGGCCTGATCGATGCTGGCCGCCTGGCCGACCACTTCAACGTGTTCAGTGGCCGTCTGCTCGGCGGCGCTCAGTCGCTCACTGGCAATGGCCATCGCCAACGCGGTAACAGTGAAACCGACGAGCCCGGCAGTGCTTGTGCGGTGATACATGGTGGTCCTCCCCAGGAATCCGGAAATCCGCCGGGCAATGGCCCGGCAACTGGGAGGGCACGCTAGGGGTGGGGAATGACGGTTCTGTGACAGGGTTTGGCTGGAGGGGCTGCAATCAGCTGATTTAGGGGGGCTGGCGAGCCGGAATGAGCTGAAATGACCTGTTTTACAGGCTAAGGGAATCTGAAGGGCGAGGGAATCACCTCTGTGGGAGCAAAGCTTGCTCGCGATGCAGGCGCCTCGATTCCCTGAAAAACCGCATCGTCTTCATCGCAAGCAAGCTTTGCTCCCACATAATCCCCTCGCCACAATTAGATAGGTGGCGATGTCACGAATGAAAAGTTCAGACAATGGATGAGCTGATTCGACCTCCCCCACCCCATCACCCTCCGTCACCGCACTGTCACATTCATCTGCTGTGCTGGGCCGCATTCCGCTTCTGGCAAAGGATTCCGGCCATGTTCTCCGTGCTGCGCCCGCACCGCCTCAAACTCGCCCTGCTCCTGCTGGCGGCCAACCTCGGGTTGATCCTGCACTTGGCCAGCGGCGAACTCAAACCCGTCGCCGAATGGGTCTGGCTGGACATCCTCGGCGAAGGTGGTTCGGCGCTGCTGGCGCTGGTCTGGCTGGGGCTGGTGCTGAAAAGCCGCCCGGCCGGACGGGTCACCAACTACCTGATCCTGGGCCTGGGCTGCATCTTCTTTTCCTGGTGGATCGACAGCCTCGATGAATTCATCCGCCTGCCCGACAGCATCACCTGGGATCACTGGCTCGAATCCGGACCGATGCCAGTGGGCATGATTCTACTGACCCTCGGTATCTATCACTGGCACCGGGAACAACTGGCAATCAACGGGCAAATGGAGAAGCGCGAGCGGCTGTTCCGTGAGCATCGCCTGTTCGACAAACTCACGCCGTTGGGGGGCGCCGACTTTCTCAAGCACGAACTGTCCGCCAGCCTGGAAGACAGTCGACGCCGCCAGCAACCCTTGTCGCTGCTAGCCCTGGACCTGGACAACTTCACCGCTATCAACCAGCGCTTCGGCCACGGCGAAGGCGATGCGGTGTTGCAGGCCGTCAGCCAGTTGCTGGTATTGAACCTGCGGCGCCAGGATCTGCTCTGCCGGCTGGCCGGCGATCGCTTCGTGGTGCTGCTGCCCGACACCGGCGAGAGCCAGGCCCGACGCCTGGCCCTGGAGCTGGAAATTGCGGTGCGCAGCCTGGCCCACAAGACCCGGCAACACAGCGAACGGTTGCAACTGGTCGCCAGCACGGCGGTGGTGATGGCGTTCGACGAGTCCCCCGAGGCCTTGCTCAAACGCCTGAACCTGGCGCTGGCCCAGTCCCGGACCACGTTGGCGAAAAGCGCATGACCCTCAAGACTTGCTGGTACGAAACCGACAGCCGCTTCATTCCGGGGCACTATCAGCCTGCCGCGCTGATCGACCTGGCGCTGTCGCGGGACATCGACAGCCATCGCCTGCTGCGCGGCACCGGGTTGTTTCACGACGATATCCTCGCCGGACAGAGCCGCATCAGCCCGCAGCAGTTCCTCGGCCTGATCGACAATAGCCGACGCCTGCTGGATGCCAGCGACAGCAGTTTCCTGTTTGGCCAGCGGCTGTTGCCGGGGCACTACGGGCCTGCGAGCCACGCCTTGCGCCACGCGCAGAATCTGCATCAAGCCCTGCAAACCCTGATCGACCAGCAGGCGCTGCTCAGCCCGTTGGCCGCCCCGAGGCTGCTGTTGGACGAGCACTATGCCTATGTCCATTGGCTCGACAGCTGCGGCGCCGATGAACAATGGCGCTTCGTACTGGAGGCGAGCATGACCTCGATGGTGGCGATGAGCGCCTGGCTCAGCGGCGAACGCCTGCCCTGGCAGTGCAGCTTTCGCTACAGCGAGCCGCGCTACGTCGAGCAATATTGGGTGCACCTGGGTGAGCACACCCAGTTCGACCGCCCCCTGGACCTGATGCGCCTGCCCCGCCACTGCCTCGCCCAGCCCTGGCCCAACGTCTCGGCCACCGCCGGCCAGGTGGCGCGGATCGAAGCCCGGGAGCAGCTCGATCAACTGGGCTTTGCTTCAAGCTTCCTGGATTGCCTCTACGACTATCTGCACGCTCATGTGCAGCAGACGCCCAGCCTGGAACAGACCGCCCAAGCCTTCGCCATGAGCCCGGCAACCCTCAAGCGCAAGTTGCACAAGCACCATACCGGGTTCCAGCAACAGGTGGATCGGGTGCACACCCATGTGGCCTTGTATCTGTATCAGGTCAAGGGCTTCAGCAACGAGGAAGTGGCGCAGTACCTGCGCTTCAACGATACGGCGAACTTTCGTCGCTCGTTCAAGCGCTGGACCGGCAGTACGCCGAATCTGATCCGGCAATTGCTGATGTTGGGTTGAACTACAGATAAACTCCCTGTGGGTTCAATGCCCGCGGATGTAGTGCTCCAACTGCCGGATCAAATCAGCCTGCTCGACAATCGCCTCTTTCACCAGGTCACCAATGGACAGCAGGCCGATCAACTGCCCGTTATCCAGCACCGGCAGGTGCCGCAAGTGGCTGTCGGTCATGACTTCCATGCAGCGGTCGATGCTCTGCTGGCTGTCGGCGGTGACCACCGGCGCGCTCATGATGGTGCGTACTGTCGTCCCCACCGATGAGCGCCCCTTGAGCACCATCTTGCGCGCGTAGTCCCGCTCGCTGAACACACCCACCACCTGGCCGTCCTCGATCACCGGCAGCGCGCCGACATTTTTTTCGGCCATGATCTGCAGCGCTTCGAGCACCGTCTGCTCCGGTGCGATGCTGTGGACCTGCTGGTTTTGCACACTCTTGAGTCTCACCAGTTGGGCGGCGGTTTTCATTACTAATCCCCAGGTTGCGAATCAAACAATAATTCGAGCTAAACCATTCCTGTGGCGAGGGGATTTATCCCCGCTGGGCTGCGCAGCGGCCCCAAAAATCTTACGGTCGCTACGCAACCGAGCGGGGATAAATCCCCTCGCCACAAATGGGTAAGCTGGTCAGTCTTCGCCAATCTCCACCACATCACCATTGAGCCGCACCGCCCATACCCGCAGGCTTTGTTCCGGGTATTCCAGGCAATGGCCGTCTTCCAGGCGAAAATGCTGCTTGTACATCGGCGAGGCAATCACCAGGTCACCCTTGATGCTGCCCAACAGACCGCGGCCGATGACGTTCGCACCCGACTTGGGGTCGCGGTTGTCGATGGCGTACAGCGGCTTGTCCTGATGCTCGGGCAGGTACAGCAACGCCACTTGGCTGCCGTCGTGCCAGGCGACCACGCCAGAGTTGGGCACCAGGTCCTCGCGGCTGCACAGGGCACGCCATTGCAAGGGTTCCTGGGCGACTTCGCGGGCGGGAATACGAACGACGTTTGACTGGCTCATCAGAGCACCTCCTCGGTAACGGGAATCAGGTGGAGTTCATGGGCGTGAACCGGCCGGCGCTGGCCGCGTTCGCGGACGAAGTGAACGTCCGGATCGCCGCGCTTGTCGTTGACGAAGGTGCGGAAACGCTTGAGCTTCTCCGGGTCCTTCAAGGCATTGGCCCATTCGCATTCGTAGCGGTCGACCACCAGTTGCATCTGCGCTTCGAGCTCGGCGCCCAGGCCCAGGCTGTCGTGGATGATCACGTCCTTGAGGTAGTCCAGGCCGCCTTCCAGGCTTTCGCGCCAGACCGAAGTCCGTTGCAGTTTGTCGGCCGTGCGGATGTAGAACATCAGGAAGCGGTCGATGTAGCGAATCAGCGTGGCGTCATCCAGGTCGGTTGCGAACAGCTCGGCGTGACGCGGGCGCATGCCGCCGTTGCCAGCCACATAGAGGTTCCAGCCCTTCTCGGTGGCAATCACGCCGACGTCCTTGCTCTGGGCCTCGGCGCACTCGCGGGTGCAACCGGACACCGCGAACTTGAGCTTGTGCGGCGAGCGCAGGCCTTTGTAGCGATCCTCGATGGTCAGGGCCATCTGCACGCTGTCCTGCACGCCGTAGCGGCACCAGGTGCTGCCCACGCAGGATTTCACCGTGCGCGTGGATTTGCCGTAGGCATGCCCGGTTTCGAAACCGGCTTCGATCAGCTCGGCCCAGATGTCCGGCAACTGGTGCAACTGGGCGCCGAACAGGTCGATGCGCTGGCCGCCGGTGATCTTGGTGTAGAGGTCATATTTCTTGGCGACCACGCCGATGGCGATCAGTTTGTCAGCGGTGATTTCCCCACCGGCGATGCGCGGTACCACCGAGTAGGTGCCGTTTTTCTGCATGTTCGCCATGAAGGTGTCGTTGGTGTCCTGCAACGCCACCAGGGACGGGTCCATGATCGGCTGGTTCCAGCAGGACGCCAGGATCGAGCCCACCGCCGGCTTGCACAGGTCGCAACCGGTGTGACCACGACCGTGCTTGGCCAGCAGTTCGTCGAAACTGATGATGCCCTCCACCCGCACCAGCGCATACAACTCCTGGCGGGTGTAGGCGAAATGTTCGCACAGGCTCTTGTCGACGCTGACGCCGCGGGCAGTCAATTCATGTTCAAAGACTTGCTTGACCAAGGCCGCGCAACCACCACAACCCGTACCGGCCTTGGTGTCGCATTTGAGCTGGCCCAGATCAGTGCAACCACCGTCGATGGCCGAGCAGATCGAGCCCTTGGTGACGTTGTGGCACGAGCAGAGGGTGGCGGTTTCGGGCAACGCCGCCGGGCCCAGGGTCGGAGCGCCCTCGGACGACGGCAGGATCAGGCTGGCAGCGTCCTTGGGCAAGGCGATACCGTTCTGCATGTATTGCAGCAAGGTGTCGTAGTAGCTGTTGTCGCCCACCAGCACCGCGCCGATCACGCGCTTGCCGTCGGCGTCCACCACCAGTCGCCGATAGCTGGCGCTGGTTTCGTCGATGAACTGGAAGCTGCGCGAACCCGGGGTGTTGCCATGGGCGTCGCCGATGGAGCCTACGTCCACACCCAGCAACTTGAGCTTGGTGGACATGTCGGCGCCGGTGAAGGCTTCAGCGCTTTCGCCGCACAGGCGGGCCGCGACGTTGCGGGCCATCTGGTAGCCGGGGGCGACCAGGCCGAAAATGCTGCCGTTCCAGGCCGCGCATTCGCCGATGGCAAAGATGTCAGGATCACTGCTTTGGCAATGGTCGTCGATCACCACGCCACCGCGCGGGCCGATCTGCAGGTCGCTCTGGCGAGCCAAGGCATCCTGGGCACGGATGCCGGCGGAAAACACGATGAGGTCGGTTTCCAGGAAATCGTCGTCGCCGAAGTTCATCCGATAACGGTACTGTTCGCCGGCGCTGATGGACTGAGTGCCCTTGGACAGGTGCACGCCGACGCCCAGCTTCTCGATACGGGCCTTGAGGGCCAAGCCGCCCTGGGGGTCCAATTGCACCGGCATCAGCCGGGGGGCGAATTCCACCACATGGGCCTCCAGGCCCAGGGTCTTGAGCGCGTTGGCCGCTTCCAGGCCCAGCAGGCCGCCACCGACCACCACGCCACGACGGGCATTGCTGGCGGCGGCGCGGATCGCGTCCAAGTCTTCCAGGGTGCGATAGACCAGGCATGAATCGCCTTCGGCGCCCTGGATCGGTGGCACGAACGGGTAGGAACCGGTGGCGAGCACCAGCTTGTCGTAGTGAAGGCGATCATGGGCGGTCACGACCTGATGCGCGTCACGGTCGATTTCCAGCACCGGCACACCCAGGTGCAACGTGACGCCGGGGGTCTGGTACAACGACGCTTCGCCAAGGGCCAGGGACTCGGCATCGCGGCCCGAGAAGTACTCGGACAGGTGCACACGGTCGTAGGCACGCATTGGCTCTTCGCTGAACACATGCACATGGTAATGATTGAGGGCACCGCGCTCGATCAGTTGCTCGACGCAGTGATGGCCGACCATGCCATTGCCGATCACGATCAGCGTTTGCAGCTTGTTCAGAGAAGCAACGTTGGAATTCATAAAAAGCACCCGACAAAAGCCCATCACGATTTTGAAAGCAAAAAAAAGACGCCTGAAACCTTGCGGTTCCAGGCGTCTTTGCCTGTTCTGTGCGGTATCGGTCCGGCGACTGCGCCCTGACCTACCGTTGTCCCCCGGCCTGCTGGCACTCGATCTTCGTTGACCGACGGGGCTGCCCACTCGACTGTGTTCGCGGTGGGCCTGGTTAGTCTCTTGCAGCGAGCGTGCCAAACCTCGTCCAGCCCCTATTCACGGTCGCGCATTCACCGCTAATCCCCTGTGGGAGCGGGCCTGCCCGCGAAGACGCCAGCTCAGTCACCGCAAGCCAACCGGCGCCTGCCGCCGTTTCGCAAGCACCGCCAATTGCCTTTCGATGGTGCGACTACCCCGCCTGCGGCTTCATAAAAGTGCAGCCTGCCCTCAAGAGGGGCTTGCTCTCGATATCCCTCGGTCAGTTGGCAAAGAGGCTGAATGTGCCGCCGTCATCGCGAGCAAGCTCGCTCCCACAGGGGTAATTGTGGTGGTCGTGGGGTTGGGGGCGGTACAAATTTCCTGTGGGAGCGAGCTTGCTCGCGATAGCGGTGGTTCAGTTTGAAGGGATGTTGGCGGTCCTATCCACCATCGCAACGATACTGACCAGCAGCTCTTCCTTCGCCTCACCAGCGCTGATTTCCCCAGTGGCAGCGGCATTGGACAGGGCCTCCGCAGCCCCCAGCATCGCCCGCAAACCTGCCTGGGTGATGCCCTTCGTGCCGGCGAACGGTTCCAGCACGGCGCGGCACTTGTCGAGGAAAATCCCCTCGTATTCGCGCTTGATGCGTTCCAGCTCCGGCGAGCTGGTCAACGCCGCGATCACCCCGGGAATCTCCCGGCCTTGCAACAGCACGCACTCGACGTAGGAAGAAGCAATCACCGCCGCCCGGCTTTGCAGGGTCGCGTCGCTGGCGTCCAGGGCCGCGTCCATCAACGCGGTCTGGCGGGCGTCGAAATCCTGGTACAGCGCCGCCAGCAACCCGGAGCGGGTGATGAAGTGGTCGTAGACGATGGGCTTGGTCACCCCCGCCTGATCTGCCAGCCGCGCCAGCGTCAGGGCGTCGCTGCCCTCCTCCCGCACCAGTCGCCAGGCGACATCCAGCAATTGTCGCTGCCGGTCATGCCGGGATAAACGACGACGAGGTGAAGGCTGCGGATTTTCGTCAGTGCTTGACATGCTAACTTTACCAACCGTAACTTACCAGCCGTAACTTACCAACCGTAACTTAACCCAGCATACCTGTCTTCCTGACTGTGTGACCAGAAGGAGTTTCGCCATGCATGCATTGATCGTTGTGGCTCACCACGACCCTCGTTCCCTCACCCACAGCCTGGCCGAAAAAATCGCCCAGGGCATCACCCGCGCCAACCCCGCCGATACGTTCGAGATCGCCGACCTGGCCGCCGAAGGTTTCGATCCGCGCTTCAGCTTCGCCGACCATGCCGTTCACCACCGCGAAGCGTCGCCGCCCGCGGATGTGCTGGCCGAACAAGCCAGGATCGATCGTGCCGATACGTTGGTGCTGGTCTATCCGATTTACTGGTGGTCCATGCCGGCGCTGCTCAAGGGCTGGATCGACCGGGTGTTTTCCAACGGCTGGGCATTCGATTTCAGCCTCGACAAGCCGTTTGTCCAACAACTGCAGCACTTGCGGGTGCACCTGGTGGCAGTTGGCGGCGCCGATGCCGACAGCTTCCAGCGCCACGGCTACGGCGAGGCGATGACCACGCAGATCGACCATGGCATTTTCGATTACTGCGGCGCCCGCGTGGTGAGCTCCCAACGTTTGCTCGAATCGGAAACCGTCGATCCGCACCGGCATTTGCAGGCCGCCAGTGTTATCGGCCAGCGGCTGTTCACGACGCTCGACGAGACCACACACGCCGCCACCGCCTGCGCGTGACCTCAGAGTGCTCGACCATGGGCAGCAGACAGTGTCGCGTCACGAGCATAGATATCCGGGATGTACAACGGCTGGCCCTGGCTGTCCGCTTGTGCTGTCCAGTACCCCAGCAGGATCGGCACGGGCCGGGCCAACCGGAATTCATGGGTCGTCTCGGTAGCCAGCAGCGTATCGGTGCGAGCGCGTTCGGCCGGGCTGACCAGCAAGTCGCGCAGGTGCATCACTTGCTCGATCCGCACGCAGCCTGAACTGAAGGCCCGCGGGCCTTTGCTGAACAGCGCCTGGCTCGGTGTGTCATGCAAGTACACCGAGAACGGATTGGGAAAGCGGATCGCCATTTTGCCCAACGGGTTCTTCGGACCAGGGTCCTGGCGCAGCATGAGGTTGCCCGGGTGTTCCCAGTCGATATCCTCTGCCAGCAACGGCAGGCCTTCACTGTCGAGGATCCGCAGGTTGTGGCGGGCGAGAAACTCCGGATCGCGGCGAATCTCGGGCAGTTTGTCTTCGCGCATGATGGTCGGCGGAATGGTCCAGGTCGGGTTGAGCGTCAGCCGGGTGACATGGGATTTGAGCAACGGTGTCTGCCGTTGCGCTCGGCCCACCTGGGTGCGGGTTTGCCAGACTGGCGCGCCGCCTCGATAAACCGTCAACTGGGCCGCCGCCACGTTGACCAGGACGCTATCGTTCTCCACGTCCTGGGCCAGCCAGCGCATGCGTTCCAGATTGATGCGCAACTGCTCGCGACGCATGGCCGGGCTGATGTTCAGCTCGGTCACGGTCCACGGCCCCACCACGCCATCGGCCTGCAGCGAATGCTGGGCCTGGAAGCTTTTCATCGCGTCCACCAGTGTGGGGCTGTAGTGCTCATCGGTCAGCAGCGGCTGTGTACTCAGGTAACCCTCGCTGAACAGTCGCTGGGCCAGGGCGGGTACTCGGGCGTCCTGCTTGTCCGGTTGCAGCAGCGGTCCGCCCGGCACGGGTTGCCAGTCGGATAGAGGCTGTTGCCGCAGCCGGGCATAGAGGCTGCGCAGGTTGCGATAAAGGTCCAGGTTCGGCCGGGCCTGTTCAAAAGCAGCGGCGACGTCCCGCAGACCGAGCCCGGCGATGGCGAGCACCACGGCCTGATGATCCTGTGGTGACGGATTGGCCTTCCATACCGGCTCCAGCCGGGCCTGGGGCAGGTAGCCAAAACGCAGGTCATGCAAGGCTTGCAGGTAGCGCTGGCTGATGGCGATGTCGACACAGTGAGCGCCTTGGGCTGCACCCTCGACCGGCAGGCCATAGCGTGTTGGATCCAGGCCGTCATCGGCCAATTGTTGCAACTGGACCTGCAACGCCCCCCGTCGTTCGTCGTCCGTCCAGATTTCCTGGCCTGCGTTTTGCTGATAGAACGCCTGCAAGTCGAGCAGCGTCGGAAAGTCGACGCCCGTCGCAACGCCCGGGCACGCGACCGCCAGTTGCGCCAGTGTGGTCTGCACGAATGCAGGATCGCTGTCTTCGGCTGTCGCGACCAATGGCGCAGTGAGCAATAAAAGGCTCAGGTAACATGCGGACTTTTTGAACAACTGCTTTACTCCAATCCATGGCCGTCTCGTTGACGGTGAATTTTGCGACAGGTACGACCCGCCATCATGCATACAAACAAAATCGGACGGGATGCCGCGAACGAACACCACGCTGAAAACGCTTCGCCTGTACAGGGCTTTTTGCGCCGATTCTGTCTGGTCATGCTGGGCCTGGGCGTCTTTTGCAGCCCAGCGCTGGCGGAAAAAAAGACGAATTCGCAAACGCTCTACCACAGCCTCGCCCACGCAGCGCCGGAACTCAATCCCCTGGCGCTCAAAAGTGCCTTGAGCGCCATGCAATGCGCGGTCGCCAATGGTGCCAGCCAAGCCCGCCACCTGGCGGTCATCGACTACTCGCAACCCTCCACCGCCCGTCGCCTGTGGATCTTCGACCTGCGCCAGAAGAAGCTGGTATTGCGCGACCTGGTGGCCCACGGGCAAAAGTCCGGGGAAAACTTCGCGACGCAATTTTCCAATCGCCTGGGCAGCTACCAGTCCAGCCTGGGTCTGTTTCGCACCCAGGAAAGCTACCAGGGTGCCCACGGCTATTCGCTACGCATGGACGGCCTTGAGCCAGGCTTCAATGACCTGGCCCGTGATCGGGCGATCGTGATCCATGCCGCTGACTACGTGAACCCGTTGTGGAGCGTGCGCCAGGGACGCATCGGGCGCAGCCAGGGCTGCCCTGCCGTACGCCCCCAGGTGGCGCGCCAGGTGATCGACAAGCTCAAGGGCGGTCAATTCATGTTTTCCTGGTACCCGGACCCCAGTTGGCTCAAGCGTTCGGCGTACCTCAACTGCCAGCCGCAACAGGTTGCCAGCATTTTGGCTACAAGCGGCAGTTGATGCCGCTGCTTCGCAGCCGAGCGGGAGCAAGCTCCCTCGCCACAGGGATTGCGCCGCAGTGGCCTGCGGTTAAAATGCCGGCCTTTCGAATCCCTGGCGTTGCCTGAATGAACTGCGTAGCCCTTCAAACCCTTCACGCCCATTTGCTGACAGCCCTGGAGTCGGTGCCAGAAGAAACCCGGCGCCTGTTCCATGGCCGCGGGCGCTGCTGGCCGGGCCTGGAGCAAATCACTGTCGACTGGTTGCAAGGGGTGGTGCTGGTCTCGCTGTTCAAGGAACCGGACCCCACGCACCTGGATGATTTGATCGCGACACTGCTGGCGCTCACTACGTCGCCGGCATGGCAACACAGCAAGGCCCATACGCTGGCGGTGCAGCACCGCTACCTGCCGCAAAGCCTCACCCAATGGCTGGTGGGCGAGCCCATTGACGAATGGACCCTGACCGAAGGTGGCCTGCGTTACCGGATCGACCTGGGCAAGAAGCAGAACAACGGCCTGTTCCTCGACATGCGGTATGGCCGCGACTGGGTCCGGGCCAACGCCGAGGGCAAACGGGTACTGAACCTGTTCGCCTACACCTGCGGCTTCTCGGTGGCGGCCATCGCTGGCGGCGCGCAGCATGTGGTCAACCTGGATATGTCCCGTGCGGCCCTGAGCCGAGGCCGCGACAACCATCGACTCAATGGCCACGACCTGAGCCAGGTGAGTTTCCTCGGCCACGACTTGTTCAAGTCCTGGGGCAAGGTGATCAACAGTGGCCCGTACGACCTGGTGATCATTGATCCACCAACCTTCCAGAAAGGCAGCTTCCTGCTGACCAAGGACTATCAGCGGGTATTGCGTCGCCTGCCGGAGCTGCTGACTGCCCACGGCACCGTCCTGGCCTGCAGCAACGACCCGGCCACCGGCGCGGACTTCCTCATCGACGGTGTCACCCAGCAAGCACCGGGACTGGTCTTCGAGAAACGCCTGGAAAATCCGCCGGAATTTCCTGACGTCGATCTGGAGTGTGGCCTCAAGGCCTTGGTCTTCAAGACTACGCCTGGCCACTAGCTCATCAGAAGCAAACCGCAACACGGCTCATTTGAGAACATCACCGCCCCTGTGGCGAGGGAGCTTGCTCCCGCTTGAGTGCGAAGCGCTCACAAAAAGGGACTGCTGCGCAGCCCAGCGGGAGCAAGCTCCCTCGCCACCGGTTCAGTGGCAACCAACGGCTATCGCGCTCCCGTCGTCCACCAGGCGCTGACCAGCTCAGTCGTTATCCGCCTCACCAGCGCCTCGACCTCCCGGCTCTTGAGCGAGCGATAGATCGCCATGGTGCGTCGCAACTGATCTTCGGTGAGCGTCACCGACTGGCCCGCGGCCCAATCCACATCCGCCACGGCCTCAAGCCCTGCGCGGCGCCAGACGGTGCGGTCGCCCTGCATGACGGATTCCAGCGGGCTGGGCAGGTCGGCATCCGGTCGCGCCAGGTTATCCAGCAGCACCCGGGGCCAACGGGATGGATTCACCGGCCCACTGAACGCATCCACCAAATCGTCATCGACCGTTTCCCAGACCGCCAGCCCTTCGGACCAGTCCCGGGACATCAGCCCCAGGTACGGCCGCCAGGTCATTTCTCCGGTGCGAGGGGATTGATCATTGTTGTTGAAGGTGTCCTGGGCATCGCAGAGCCAGTCGATGAAGACCTCCCGGGTCATATGCGCCTGACGCTGCTCAATGTTTGGATAACGCTCCGTCAGCATGTGGTTCCAGAAGGCGTAGTGCTCAATCAAGAAGCCTTCAAAAGGTACGCCTTGCTGTTCGAGGCGAGCACGCTGGAGTGCTTCGAACATCGTGAAATGCAGTTCCAGCTCAGCAAGGTCTGGCTGTTGCCGGTCCAGACTGCGAGCTTGCAGGCGCACGCGCAGTTGCCCCAGTTGCTGATCGAAATCCGCGACCAAATCCGGCAAGGGCGCATGAGCGTTCTGGTACCCGATATAGTGCTGCAAGACAGCCGCCGCCCTCTGGCGATCCCCAAAGGGCAGCCCGAGAGACGAACGGGCATCGGCTTCCTGGATAGCGCCGGAGAACCAATCGATGAACCGTCGGTTTCCGGCGTTATCGCGGGCAACTTCCAAGGCCCGCTGAAGGCTGGGGGAGATATACAGCCAATCGTCGATGGTGTAGCGAAAAGCCTCGGGCACCATTGCGCGAAGGGCCTGGATTTGTGCGCTTGGCAACGGATTATCCTCCAGCCACAGCCCAACCGGATCTTCCCTCGGCCACTGGACCAAGGCAGGCAACAGGTCATCCTGAATGTTGGCGATACGGTTGTCCCTGAGGTCGATAATGAGCATGTCGGATGAGGGTCTGGATAACACCGTCAGAACCAGCGCCGGCACTCGATCAAGCCCGGTGCTGGAAAGCTCCAGCTCCTGCAGGTTCACAAGTTCCGGCAAGTCCGGCAGGTCCCGGCAATTGTTGCCGCTCAGGCGCAAGTCCTCCAGGCCGATGGCGGTACGCAGGAACGCACTGCCCTGCTGATCCAGGCGCAGACCACAGCGCGCCAGGTCCAATGTACGCAACCCGGGTAACGCGGTGATGGCCTGCAACTCCTGGCGGGTGAAATGCAAGTTGTCAGCCCATACCAGATCACGCAGGGAGATCAATCCGCCCAGGCGGTCGATGGCGGCGACCATGGCCGCACTGGCCGCCGCCTCCCCGCCGCTGCTGATTCCAGACAGGTGCAGCGTCCGTAAATGCAGCGCAGAACCGGCACCGAGCAGGGGCGCAAAGACCTCCGCGCCCATCATGAGCGGATTGTTACTCAGTGACAGCTCTATCAGCCCGGACAGCTCACCCGCGGCCATGGGCACCGCGGTGAGGTTATTGCCTTGCAGGTGCAGCGTGTCCATGTTGGGGAACAGCCGCAGGAACGTCGAAGGGTCCTCGCTCAGGCCCATGTTCACCAGAAACAACTCTTCTATATGTTCAAAACTCGTGCTGATCGGCGGCAGACGACCGATGTTGTACCCCACCAGCCGCAATGCCAGCTCACTGCCCTCTTGACCTGGATCCGGTGCGCGTCGCCAGGCGCGGCGAATTTCCGCGGCTACGGCCCGGCGCAGCGAGAGCCGTGTCTCGGTGTCGAGGCTGTTCTCGGCCGGATGATGAACGCCCTCATGGACCTCCCACTGACGCAGCTCCTGATCCAATGCGGTCCATTGGTTTTCCAGCTGGGCGACCAGGTTCTCCAGGCTCAAGCGCTGGCGACTGGCTTGTCTGGCCAGGGTCTCTTGAAGCCGTGCCAGTTCACTCCCGGCATAGCTCGGATACAGTCGTTCAAGACGCGCTTCCAGGCTTGCACTCCAAACCTGCAAGGGAAGCCGTCCACGCCCGCTGAACGGATAACCCAAGCGCCCGTTCAACCATTGCGGGCGGGCACCACGGGTGCCCAGGGGTTTTATCAGCAAATAGGGGCGCAGGCCTGGCCGATCATCAAGGGCTTGTGCGAGCAACCAGGTCCGCAGGGTGTCGCCCTGCCAGATGTTCAAGCCCAGCGCCCGGCGAGCGTCGTCCGGCAGCGCTCTGAGCAACGCCGCTTCCAGGTCAAGGGCATCCGCCAGTTCATGTCCCTCCTCGTCAAAGGAGCGGTACTGTTCGCCTTCCTGGCGGATGATCTTCAACGGCCCGGTTTCCCCCACCTCCAGCGGATTCGCAAGCTCGCGCAGAAACAGGCGCAGGCGCATCCGGCCTTGCAATTGGGGAGTGCTGCCCAGCAGGCCCATGATGATGCGATCCCGATCGACACTGCTTTCACCGCGTTCCAGGGCTCGCAAGGCATGGCTCAGGCGCAACTCGCGCAAGGCTTCGGCGCATTGACTGCCCAAGCCTTCTCCTACCCGGCCTTCAGTCAGGCGCACGCGGTCCTGGCCGATGGCCTGGCTGGCAAGCTCGTTGGCCATGGATTGCGGCAAGCCCGGAAAAGCCCGGACCAGTGGGACGGCCAGGGGATCAGCCCCGGAGGTACGGACCATGGCGTCGATCACCCGCCGTGTATTGCGCTGCAGATGCCTGGCCCAGTGCCCGGCCAACAGCCGACTGCGTTCCACGGGCGGTAAGCCAAGACTGCCTTGGCCCAGCAGCGAAGTCTGTTCAGCCGTGCTCAGGCCGGCCAGAACACGCTCGGCCCACGCGTCGTGCTCCAGGTCTGCTTTGCGCAGATAGAGCGAGCGCGTGTCGGCCAGGTCACCAATGGGATGAAGGGTCACACCGTCGTGGTAGCGCAAGGTCAGATCGCTTGGCCAACCCGGCAACTCCACAATGGTCTGGACGATGCGAAAGTGCCCGTTTTGCGGCGTTTCATTGCGCAGCAACCGTTCCATGGTGTGCCGCACCTGCTGCCAACACCTGGCCTCATCCAGGGCATTGGCGAGTATCGCCGGCATCGGCTGCCCCTCTACTTGCAAGTAGCGCAGATGCGCGTCGCTGATGCCGACCTGTCGTTGCATAACGAGGATCGTCCTGTCGTCCAACTCGGCCGGCGTCTCGGCGAAGCTGCGCAGCAGTTCCAGGCGGCCCCGTTGCAAGGGGTTGCGATGCGCCCACTGCCAACCACGGGCACGACTCCACTCCAGGGGCGGGCGCACGCCTTTATGTCCCGCAGGCAGGCGCAAGTCCAAGGCATCGCCCGTGCCTTTGACTTCGAAGTAACGGTCCTCGATTCGCACCCACGCCTCGTTTGGCGTGCGCCAGACACCCCAGGCGTCCTGCTCCGCCTCCACAGGCGGCGAGTGTCTCGCTTCAAAAGGCCGGACATCGCCATTCCACAGGCGCGTGGTGCCGTCACCCACGGGCATGGGTTCCACCGTCCCTCCGACGAACCCCAGGTAGGCACCTTGAGCAACGCCGAACAACACGTTGAAGATGTGTTCGATGCCTTCCTGGGCATGACCTTCGTTGAAGGCCTGGATGCCTTCGAAGATTTCATACACCAGCCGCACGCCCCCGACCGCTGCCGCCGTCATGCCGATGGGCGCGCAGAACGGGAAGAAGGTCGCCGCGAGCATGAGCGTGCGCTCGACAAGGCTTTCCCAGTACGCGAAGCGAGCCAACAGCGCCCGCCAGTCCTGGTCCCGGGTCGGGACCATCAGCGCCGCGGCGTTGGCCAAGGCATGGCCACGCCATTCGTGATAGCCGGATGGCCAAGGCGCCTCACGTAGATCATTCAAGCCCCAGGCCACCTTGGGCGTGGGTATCCGAATGCGGCTGCCGTCCTCGCCCCGTTCGCCCTCGCGCCACCCCGTGATACGGGCATGGATTTCCTGTAGCACATTCGGGTGAGTCTCCAGCCTCCACTCCACTTGATCATGCAGGGCCGTCCCCAGCCAGGCCTGCAACCGCAGCGGCAAGTAGCGCATCAGGCTTTCTCGGTAGCTGCGTTTACGTACCCGCTCGGTCAACTCCGCGGACATGGCCTGCAAACTGGTGAATTGCTTGAGCGGTGCCACCGCATCATGGGGCATGTGCAGGACGATCGGGCGCACACCTCTGGCGTCCCCTTGCACGCCCCAATACACCCGGGCGCCGAACAGCGGCACGGACAGCAGCTCCAGCGACTTGACCTCACAGGCCTGCGGCGCAATGGACCGGGCTTCAAGTTGAATGCCGGCGTAGGCCAGCAGGCGCTCACCGGTTTCATCAAGGCGCCCGTCCAACTTCGCCTCGTAGGCATCATGGGTCAGCAGGCTGCGTGCATACGCCATGTAGGCGCTGGCAACGGCAGGCACCTCGGCGCCGATGCGCGGCAACCGCCGTTCAAGCACCTTGCGGTAAGCACCGCCGGCATCCACGCGCCGACACAGGCGGGCGAATTCAGCCGGGGTCGTGGGTAATAAGACGGTATCCGACGGGACGTCCCATGGGTGGAACTCTTGCGGTTTTCCCTGAATGAACAGCTGGCCCTTGCTGTCGAAGTCGCTGCCGGTGACCGCCTCGGCGGGCGCGTAATTGCGCATGGCCGCCTCCACCACCGACAGCGAGGGCTCATAGCGGTAGGGGCCGCGCCGGACTCTTGCACGGCGTATGGCATCGCCAGTGCTGCCGGTGCCATTCACCGCTGGCCAGGTTTGTATTTCCGGCTGGGCTTGCAGCAAGTTGCGCGTGAAGGTCTCCGGTGCCGGCAGGTCGACAAGCAGTGCATTGAGCGCGTCACTGTCACGCTGCAGTTGCTGGGTAAGGACCTTGAAACGCTCCTGGTCGGCCCGTGACGCGCGTTTCAGCCAGGTGGGCAACCTAGCCTGGATAAAATCGACATGGGTATCTTGAGTGGACATGATGGACCTCCTTCCTTGGGGTCGATTGAGCATTGGAGCTGCTGAGGCACACTGAATTGATGTGCCTGCGATGCTCGCGAAAACAGGCGCTTTTTGAAACCGCTCAACCGTTGCAAGGGGTTGCGGTCCCAATCAGTCCGTCACTCGCCCGCTCGCTTGTTGCGCAGCAAATCGATGAACAGTCCCAACTCCCGGCTCACCGGTTCACCCTTGCGGCGCAGTAACCCGAACGGCGCCAGTTGCACGTCGAGCGCCACCGGCAACGCCACCACCAGGCCCATTTTCAGGTAATCGCGCAAGGCGGTTTCCGAGAGCACCATGATCGCGTCGGTCAGTTGAATCAGTTGCTGCATGGAGTACACCGAGCTGCACTCGATGATGTCCGCCGGCGTTGGCAGCGCCAGGCGTTGCAGGGCCTGATCGAGACCGATGCGTGCCGGGCTGGTTTCCGGTTGCAGGATCCACGGCCAGTCGCTGACCAATTCAGCCAGCGCCAGTTTCTTGCGTCGCGCCAGGGGATGGCCGGCGTGGACCACAACCAGCAAGCGTTCGTTGCCCAACTGTTCGAACTCGTAATGCTCGCTGTCGGTGGCCGCGTTGCGTCGGGCGATGGCCAGGTCGATACGACCCTGTTCCAACAACTGGATCACCTGGTCGCTGGTGTCGCCCATGATGCGGATCCGCAGTTGCGGGTTGAGGGCCTTGATGCGGGCAATGGAGTCCATCACCAGGTCCGGTGCGGCGCCCATGATGGTGCCGATCGACAGATAGCCGTAACCACCCTGCTGGCGCGCCAGCAGGTCTTCGGCGCAGCGGTCCAGGCCGCTGAGGGCCAACTCGGCGAAGCGGATCAGTTCCTGGCCCAAGGCAGTCGGGCGCATGCCCCGGGGCAGGCGCTCGAACAGGTCGCAACCGAACATGTCCTCGATCTCGTGCAGCATCCGGGTCGCCGCCGGTTGCGACATGTTCAGGCTCTGGGAGGCCCGATGCAGGTTCTGGCTGGCACTCAGGGCCACCAGCATGTGCAGGTGTTTATAGCGCAGGCGGTTGAGCAGGCTGCGGGACAGCACGGGATGGGTCATCGAGGGCCTCTTTATCGATACCTTGAGGGTATCGCTTGTTAGCGAGATTCGATTTGTAACGCATCGTTAGCCGGCCGTACAGTCCAGCCCATAAGAACAAATACCTGCTAAAGGAACCCCGCGATGAAGACTCTTCCTGCGTCTGTGCTGGCCAAGATTTCCTGGCGCCTGCTGCCCTTCCTGTTGCTGATGTACATCATGGCCTTTCTCGACCGCGCCAACGTCGGGTTCGCCAAACAAGCCTTCCAGGCCGATACCGGTATCGGCGATGCAGCGTTCGCCTTTGGCGCCGGGGTGTTCTTCGCCGGCTACGCCTTGTTGGAGGTGCCGAGCAACCTGATCCTGCACCGCGTCGGTGCCCGGTTGTGGATGTGCCGGATCATGGTGACCTGGGGCCTGGTGTCGGCGGCCATGGTCTTCGCCCATAACGAAACGAGTTTCTACGTGCTGCGCTTCTTGCTGGGCGTGGCCGAAGCCGGGTTCTTTCCCGGCGTCATTCTCTACCTCACCTACTGGTTCCCGTCGGCGGCCCGGGGCAAGGCCATGGGCTTCTTCTACTTCGGCGCGCCGCTGGCGTTCATCTTCGGCAGCCCGCTGTCGGGCCTATTGTTGGAGCTGGACGGTTTTGCCGGTGTTCACGGCTGGCAGTGGTTGTTCGCCGTTGAAGGCCTGATGGCCTCGGCTGTGGGCATCTGGGCCTATTGGTACCTGGACAACCGCCCCGCCGATGCTAAATGGCTGACGGTCGAAGAGCGCCAGCAGGTCCAGGCGCTGCTCGATGCCGAGGACCAGCACAAACAATCCCACGGCCGCAGCCTGCTCAGCGTGCTGTGCCAACCCTCTGTGTTGTACCTGTGCCTGATTTACCTGCTGATCCAGGCCAGCGTCTATGGCGTGGTGTTTTACCTGCCGACCCAGGTCGGCGGTCTGTTGGGCAGCAAGGTCGGGTTGATGGTGGGACTGGTCACGGCAATTCCATGGATCTGCGCCCTGTGCGCAGCCTACCTGATTCCCGGTTACAGCGACCGCACCGGCCAGCGCCGCCGTACCGCCGCGCTGACCCTGCTGATGGCGGCCGCCGGGATCGCCTGCTCGGTGAGCGTTTCCAGCCCATTGCTGGGAATCGTCGCCTTGTGCTTCGCCGCTTCCGGCTTCATCGCCGTGCAGCCGGTGTTCTGGACCTTTCCGTCCAGCTACCTGGCCGGCAGCGCGGCAGCAGCCGGCATCGCGTTGATCAATTCCTTTGGCGCCCTCGGCGGCTTTATCGCCCCGGTGCTGAAGAATTGGGCCGAAGGCGCCTTCCACTCCCCCGCCGCGGGCCTCTACCTGCTCTCGGTTACCACCGTTATCGCTGCGTTGCTGGTGCTGGGTATCCACTCGCCCGGCCAACGCGCTTCAAAGACGCCCGCCACTGTTTAACTCAAGGAGCTGCATACATGGGTATTCCCACAATCAAACACGTTCGCGCCTTCGTGCTTCGAGGCGGCGGCGCGGATTATCACGATCAGGCCGATGGCCACTGGATCGACGATCACATCGCCACGCCCATGAGCAAGTACCCGGACTACCGCCAGAGCCGCCGCAGTTTCGGCATCAATGTGCTCGGCACCCTGGTGGTGGAAATCGAAGCCAGCGATGGCACCGTCGGGTTCGCCGTGACCACCGGTGGCGAGCCCGCGGCCTACATCGTTGAAAAGCACCTGGCACGATTCGTCGAAGGCGCCCGGGTGACCGACATCGAGAAGATCTGGGACCAGATGTACCAGTCGACGCTCTACTACGGCCGCAAGGGCCTGGTGATCAACACGATTTCCGGCGTGGACCTGGCGCTCTGGGACTTGCTCGGCAAGATCCGCCAGGAGCCGGTGCATCAATTGCTCGGCGGCGCGGTGCGTGACGAATTGCAGTTCTATGCCACCGGCGCGCGACCGGACCTGGCGCAGAAAATGGGTTTCATCGGCGGCAAGATGCCTTTGCATCACGGCCCGGCCGAAGGCGAGGAAGGCCTGCGCAAGAATCTCGAAGCCCTGGCAACCATGCGCGAGCGGGTCGGTCCCGATTTCTGGCTGATGCTCGATTGCTGGATGAGCCTGGACCTCAACTACGCCACCAAACTCGCGGTCGGCGCCCACGAGCACGGTTTGAAGTGGATCGAAGAGGCATTGCCGCCCGACGACTACTGGGGCTACGCCGCGCTGCGCAACAACGTGCCCAAGGGCATGCTGGTGACCACCGGTGAGCATGAGGCCACCCGTTGGGGCTTTCGCATGCTGCTGGAGATGGGTTGCTGCGACATCATCCAGCCGGACGTTGGCTGGTGCGGCGGCCTCACCGAACTGGTGAAGATCTCGGCCCTGGCCGACGCCCACAACGCGCTGGTGATCCCCCACGGCTCCTCGGTCTACAGTTATCACTTCGTCGCCACCCGACATAACAGCCCGTTCGCCGAGTTCCTGATGATGGCGCCCAAGGCCGACGAAGTGGTGCCGATGTTCCATCCGCAATTGCTGGGCGAACCGGTGCCGGTGGAAGGCCGCATGCGCCTGTCGGTCCTTGACCAGCCTGGCTTCGGCGTGGAACTCAATCCGGATTGCCAGTTGCACCGACCTTATCAGCGCGAAAGGAGCACGCCATGAACATGCCCCGCAACGCCTTCAAGGCCGCGCTGACCTCAACGCAAACCCAGTACGGCATCTGGGCCGGTTTCGCCACCGGCTATGCCGCCGAGATCATCGCCGGCACCGGTTACGACTGGATGCTGATCGATGGCGAACACGCGCCCAACACCGTCCCCAGCGTACTCGGCCAGCTCCAGGCCGTGGCGCCCTATGCCACCGCGCCGGTGGTGCGGGCGGTGACCGGCGACGCCAACCTGATCAAGCAGTTGCTGGATGTCGGTGCCCAGACCCTGATGATTCCCATGGTCGAAACCGCCGAGCAGGCCCAGGCCCTGGTGCGCGCCATGCGTTATCCACCCCATGGTATTCGTGGTGTGGGCGGCGGCCTGACCCGCGCCACTCGTTGGGACGGTGTAGCGAACTACCTCAGCACCGCCCACGAAGAACTGTGCCTGATTGTCCAGGTGGAATCGCGAACGGGCGTGGAAAACGTCGAAGCCATCGCTGCCGTCGAGGGCGTGGACGCGGTATTCATCGGCCCCGCCGACCTGTCCATCGGCCTCGGCCATGCAGGCAACCCGGGACATCCCGAGGTACAGGAGCGCATCCGGCACGCGGTTGACGCCACCCTCGCGGCGGGCAAGGCCTGCGGCATCCTGGCGCCCAACGAAGCCGATGCGCGTCGCTATCAGGCCTGGGGCTGCCAGTTCATTGCTGTGGCCATCGACATCAGCCTGCTGCGCCAGAGCGCCCAGGCCACCCTCGCCCGCTATCGCGAACCTGCCACCGTTCAAGCGCCGTCGCGCACTTACTGAAGGAGCCTGCCATGTCATCCGTTCCTGTGATCCAGAACTTCATCAACGGCCAGTTCACCCACAGCGAAGCACACCTGGACGTGTACAACCCGGCCACCGGTGCACTGTTGTCCCGGGTCCCGGCCTCCACCGCCGCCGATGTCGATCAGGCTTTGGCTGGCGCCCGCGCCGCGCAGAAAGCCTGGTCGGCGAAACCGGCCATCGAACGCGCCGGTTACCTGCGACGCATCGCCGGCAAACTGCGGGAGAACGTTGCGCACCTGGCGCGCACCATCACCCTGGAACAAGGCAAGATCAGCGCCCTGGCCGAAGTGGAGGTGAACTTCACCGCCGACTACCTCGACTACATGGCCGAGTGGGCCCGGCGCATCGAAGGGGAAATCATCACCAGCGACCGCCCCGGGGAAAACATCTTCCTGTTCCGCAAACCCTTGGGCGTGGTGGCCGGCATCCTGCCGTGGAACTTCCCGTTCTTTTTGATCGCCCGCAAGATGGCTCCGGCCCTGTTGACCGGCAACACCATTGTCATCAAGCCCAGCGAAGAAACCCCGAACAACTGCTTCGAATTCGCCCGGTTGGTGGCCGAGACCGACTTGCCGCCCGGCGTATTCAACGTGGTGTGTGGCGACGGCCAGGTGGGCGCGGCCTTGAGCGGTCACAAAGGCGTGGACATGATCAGCTTTACCGGCAGCGTCGATACCGGCTCGCGGATCATGACGGCTGCTGCGGCGAACATCACCAAACTCAACCTGGAACTGGGCGGCAAGGCCCCGGCCATTGTGTTGGCGGACGCTGACCTGGCGTTGGCGGTCAAGGCGATTCGCGACTCACGGATCATCAACACCGGTCAGGTCTGCAACTGTGCCGAGCGGGTCTACGTGGAGCGCAAGGTCGCCGATCAATTCATCGAACGCATCAGCGCGGCCATGTCCGCCACCCGTTACGGCGACCCGCTGGCCGAGCCCGATGTCGAGATGGGCCCGTTGATCAACCGCCAAGGCCTGGACAGCATCGAGCGCAAAGTGCGGACCGCCCTGCAGCAAGGTGCCAGCCTGATCAGCGGAGGCCATGTGGCAGACCGCCCCGACGGTTTCCACTTTCAACCCACCGTACTGGCCGGTTGCAACGCCTCGATGGACATCATGCGCGAGGAAATCTTCGGTCCGGTACTGCCCATCCAGATCGTCGACGACCTGGACGAAGCGATCGCCCTGGCCAACGACTGCGACTATGGCCTGACTTCTTCAGTCTATACCCGGGACCTGGGTCGCGCCATGCATGCCATTCGGGGCCTGGACTTTGGCGAGACCTACGTCAACCGCGAAAACTTCGAAGCCATGCAGGGGTTCCATGCCGGAGTACGCAAGTCCGGGGTTGGCGGGGCCGATGGCAAGCATGGGTTGTACGAGTACACCCATACCCATGCGGTGTACTTGCAAAGCTGACCGGCGATTGCCTTCAGGGGGGAACTTCGCCCCCCTGCGGGAGCCTGCTCCCTCGAGACTCAGACCACCAAGGTCAACCACGCCGATACCAGCAGCATCACCGCCATGACCCGATTGAACCGTCCCATCGCCACGGCGGAGCGGCAGAACCGTGCGGCGCCGCGGCCCAGGTAGGCCCAGGCGGTCATGCACGGGATCGAAATGGCGAAAAATGCCAGGGATAGCCAGAGGACCCGCACGGTGCGGTCGGCCTCCGCTCCCGCGAAGACGCTGACCACCGCCAACGCCATCATCCAGGTTTTCGGGTTCACCAACTGCAACCCGGCAGCCCCCGCCAAGCCCAGCCGCGGGCCTTCGACGGGACGGTCCGGGTCGATGGCCTGGGCCGGTGCGCTGAAAATCTGCCAGGCCATCCAACTCAACCAGGCGATGCCCGCCCATGAGAGCAGCGTTTGAATCGTGGCATGGCGCGCCAGCACGTCCCCCAACCCGGTACCGACCAAAAGCACCAGCAAGGCCGCCGCCGCGCAGGCACCGAGGATGATCGGCACAGTGGTTGCCAGGCCGAAGCGCGAGCTATGGCTCAGCACCAGGATATTGGTCGGGCCCGGGGTGATGGAGGCGACAAACGCGAACAAGGCAAACGGCAGTAACTGGTCCATGGAGCAAGATCTCGGTGAATGATCGATCGCTTGATCATCCCCATGAAGCCGTGGTCAGTCTGGAACAATTGAGCAGCGCTTGCGGTAGTCCGCCGGGCTCAGGCGATAGGCGCGCTGGAACCAGCGGCCCAAGTGGCTTTGGTCGGCAAAACCGAGCATGGCCGCCACTGCCACGGCACTCTCGCCACGCGCCAGCAGGCGCCGGGCGCGGGCCAGGCGCAACTGGATCAGATAGGCATGGGGCGCCAGGCCGAAAGCCGCCTTGAACGCACGGGTCAGGCGGAAACGATCCACGCCGGTGACCTGCGCCAGGTCATCCAGCCCGATGTCTTCGCTCAGATGACTGTGCAGATAATCCCGGGCCTGCTGCGCCACCAATGGCAGCCGCGGATCCGGGTTGATCCGCGCCCGCCAGTGCAGGTGTTGGGTCAGGTTGGCCAACAGCGTATCGAGGGCCGTCTGGCGCACGATGCGGATCTCCTGCTCGTGCAGGCTCTGGAAGGCCATGGCCGTGGCACTCGCCAGCCGCGCATCGTCGGTCAGGGTGGCGGCGAACCCCAACTGGGCGTTGTCCGGCGCCACGTCGAACAAGGAACGCAACTCGCGCTCCAGCCACTGAGGTTCCAGGTACAACGTGCGGTAGGTAAACCCATGGTCGTGGGGAGCGTTGCCGTCATGCAGCTCGCCGGGCTCGAGCAGGAACACTTTACCCGGCGTGCTGTTGTGTTGCTGGCGCCGGCAATGAAACTGCTGCACCCCCTGCTCGGTCACGCCCACCAGGTAGGCGTCATGCCAATGGGGATCATAGGCATGCCCCTCGAAATGCGCGCGCACGGTCTCGATCCCGGACGTGGCGTCCTGCTTGAGATCGATCCAGTTGCGCGTAGTCATGCCCTGTCCCGCTTGGTGAATGTGCTCTTGGCAGATTAACTGCTGATGAGGTGAGTGTCTGGAAGATTTGTGCAGGCCTTTTGGAATTTGGGTCTGCTGGCGATGGTGTTCGGTCTGTGGATGCATCTGTAACTGACCCACCGCATCGCGAGCAAGCTCGCTCCCACAGGGAGGTTTGTGTCAGGTGGAGAGTCCTGGGCCGCACAGTTCCAATGTGGGAGCGAGCTTGCTCGCGATAGCGGTGGGTCAGCTTGCATCAACATTAAATGTGCCGCCGTCTTCGCGAGCAAGCTTTGCTCCCACAGGAGAAATGTGGTCTCCACCAAGAACCAGGTCGGCTATAAGGCCGCCTCGGGCATGCCGAGCCTAGGCGAGGCACCGAGTGGTGGGGCAAAAGCGTTTTGCTTACTTTTGACTGGGCCGGCTTCCGGGCTCTTCAAAAGTGAGCCGCTGTAAGAGCGGAACCATAAGTAGCCGTTAGCGCAGCAATGGATATGTACCCAGTCAACAAAACTGTCCGATCCCTCCTCAGGCATCCGGAGTGATCGCCGGCAACACCGTCTCCACCGCCAAACGAGCCAGTTCAGCATCCTGCTCAGCCTTGACCCCTGACACCCCGATGGCACCAATGCACTGGCCGTCATGACGAATGGTCACCCCACCTTCAAGCATGCCCTGCAGATGCGGAGCGCTGAGAAACGCGTAACGACCACCATTGATCATGTCTTCGAAAACCTTGCTATCACGCCGCCCCATGGCGGCCGTGCGGGCTTTTTCGGTAGCGATATAGGCCGACAATGGCGAGGCATCGTCCAGGCGCAGCAGCCCCAGGGGATGACCACCGTCGTCCACCACACAAACCGATACCGCCCATTGACGCTGGTGAGCCAGCTCCTTGGCCGCCACCAGCAATTGCGCAACGTCCTGCTCAGTGAGTACCGCTTTGGTCTTCATGAATCACTCCGTGTTGTGCAACAGCAAGCCCGCGAGACAAAACCCACGGGCCGAGGATTATTCGCCGTAGATATCGAAGTCAAAGTACTTCTGGCGAATCCGATCGTAAGTGCCGTTGGCGCGAATGGTCGCCAGCGCCTGATTGAAGCGGCTCGCCAGCGTATCGTTCTTGCGTACCGCAATGCCGATGCCCGTGCCGAAGTATTGTTCCTCGGTGAAATTGGGCCCGACAAACTCGAAATCCTTGCCCTCGGGACGCTTGAGCAGGCTCTCGTCGATCACCACCGAACTGGCCATGGTCGCGTCCAGGCGCCCGCCCAGCAGGTCGAGGAATATTTCGTTTTGCGAACCATAGCGCACTACCTCGGCGCCCGCCGGGGCAAAGCGATCGGTGACATACCGATCGAAGTTGGTCGCCCGCTGCACCCCGATCCGCTTTCCTTTGAGTTGTGCCGGAATATCGTTGATGCCACTGCCCTTGCGAAACACCAGGCGCGCCGGGATGCGGTAGTAGCGATCGGTGAAGTCCACCGACTTCAACCGCTCGGGGGTGATGGACATGGAGGAAATCACCGCGTCGACTTTCTTCACCTTGAGCGCTGGAATCAAACCGTCGAATTCCTGTTCCTGCCAGACACAACGGACTTTCATCTCGGCGCAAAGTGCCTGGCCGATGTCGTAGTCGAAACCGACGATGGCGTTGTCCGGGGTTTTCGAGGCAAAGGGCGGATAAGCCGCCTCAATGCCGATGCGCAACGATGACTCGGCGGCTTGCAGGCTCGTACCGAAAGCCAGCAGCGAGACGAGGCCCAGTTTCAAGGCGATGCGTTTAACGTTCATTCATTTGCTCCAGATGCGATGTTATTGATTTCGGACGCTCCACAGAAGTCGTCCGTTATGGCAGCAGCAATGTGAACAAGCCCGGGCGGTTACTCTGGTGGTCGCCTGCCCGGTGACAGCACAACGGTGATCCGGCCGACGGCCTCAGACCGCCGCCGTGACAATCAGCTCCAGCAAAATTTCCGGGTCGTCGAATGCCACCTGGGCCGTGGCCCGCGCTGGCGTCTGCGTGGCATCGAGCCACTCGCTCCACAGCGCGTTCATCGCGGCGAAATCCCGGCCCATGTCCTTCATCCAGATCTGCACACTGAGCAGTCTGTGCTTGTCGCTGCCCGACGCGGCCAGCAGCTCATCGATCCGCTGCAGCACCTGACGGGTCTGGCCCTGGATGTCCTGACTGCAATCGGTGGCCACGACGCCGCTGAGCCAGGCCACGCCGTTGTGCACGACACTGCGGCTCAGGCGTGGGTTGCTTTCGATGCGTTGAATACTCATGAAGGTTCCTCGACGGAAAGACGCTCGCCGGCCAATTGGGCGAGCGTGATGGGTTTGAGGGGCGAACGGATGCGGTAATAGCCCACCTCGGCGGGTGACACGCGGCGGCGTTCGGCGATGATTTCAGTGACGCTCAGACCGCATTGGCGCCCCTGGCACGGGCCCATGCCGCAACGGCCGAAGGCCTTGGTCTGGTTGGGCCCCAGGCAACCCAGGTCGACGTAACGGCGAATGTCGCCAGCACTGACCTCTTCGCAGCGGCACACCGTGACGTCATCAGCGGGGATACGATTCTGGGACCGGGGGCGATACAGGGTGTCGAGCAGAGGCCGTGCGGCGCGGGCGCGGCGTAACAGCCGCTGCAGAGCGCGCGCGTGCGCCGGCTGGCCGGCGATTGCCAACGCGGCCAGGCGCCCCTCCAATTGCGCCACCTGGGCCCCGCCGATGGCGCCACCGTCACCGGCGATAAAAATGCCCGGCACGCTGCTTTCACCCCATTGATTGCGGCGCGTAATCCAGCACAGTTGCTGTTCATTCCAGTCGTGCTCCAGACGCAACGACCAACTGACCTGGGTGTTCGGCACCACGCCTTGATGCAACAGAATCAAATCGGCGCAAATGCGCTGCGAGCGGCCTTGACTGTCGAAGCTCAAGGCGCAGGCCCGATCCGTGCCGTCAACCTGCAGGTTGCAAGCACCGCGAAAATGCTGGACGCCGGCACGCTTGAGCTCCGCCAGCAGCCCCAGTCCTTTGAGCAGGTCGCGCCAGCCGCGCAGCGCACTGGGCACTTGCCGCCAGGCCCGCAGCAGATCGCTTCGATGGCTGGTATCCACCAGGGCTTCAAGCGCGATCCCGGCGCGCAGGTATTGCACCGCCAGCAAGTAGAGCAATGGACCACACCCGGCCAGCACCACTGGAGTGGCCGGCACCATGGCAGCGCTCTTGAGCAGTATCTGCCCGGCCCCGGCGGTCATGACGCCCGGCAAGGTCCAGCCGGGAATCGGCATCGGCCGTTCGAAGGCCCCCGTGGCAATCAACAGATGGCGCCCTTGCAAGACTTCGGCACGCCCCTCGAACAGGTAGTGCACCTGACGCTGCGGCGTCACCTGCCAGATGGCTGCGTTGGGCAGATAGCGGGCACCGCATTGCAAAAACTCGGCGGCCAATTTCGCCCCGGCCACGTAGTCGTCACCCAACACGGCACGTCGGCGCGCGTCAGCCTGGAGCACCTGGCGATAAATCTGCCCACCCGGGCTGGCCTGTTCATCCAGCACGACGACCGACAGGCCGTGGGCCCTGGCTTCGAGCGCAGCGCTCATTCCCGCCGGACCCGCGCCGATAATGATCAGGTCGATGACTGCATTACTCATCGCCGCCCTCCTGCCACGGTGCCAGGCAAGCGGCTCCGCGTTGGCGACGCACGCGCATGCCGGAACGCACCGGCACCAGGCAAGCCTGGGCATTGGCTTGTCCGTCCACCTCCACCAGGCATTCGAAGCACGCGCCCATCATGCAATAAGGGGCGCCGGGGCGACCGTTGATCGCGCTTTCGCGGGTGTGGCGAATGCCACAGGCCAACAGCGCCGCCGCCAGGGATACCTCGGCGGGTACCGTGAGCGGTTTGCCTTCGAATTCGATCTGCACGGTGTGATCTTCCGAAGCCAATGGCCGGAACAGACTGTCAGCCGACATGGCGCACCTCTGCTTGCAGGTTGAAACGGTGCAGCCCGAATGGCTTCACCGCCGGGTCATCGAATTCGCCGGCGATCCAGGGCGCCAGGCGCAAGGCGTGAGCGGCGGCCAGCGTCACACCACTGTGGCAGCTGACAATCGACAGCCCCGGGCAGCTCTGGGGCATTTCGTAGATCGGAAAGCCATCGGCGCTCATCACCCGCAGCGCCCCCCAGGCCCGCACCAGTCGTACCAGGCCCAACCGCGGAAAACACTGCACCGCGCGCCGGGCAATAGCCGCCATGACCTGGCTGCCGGTGCCGTCATCGAAGCCCGTTGACTCGTGGGAATCACCCAGTTGCAGCGTGCCCTCGTCGGTCTGGCGGACATAGGTAGTGGGGTACTGCAGAAAGGGCTCAAGCCGCTCGGTGACCAGAATCTGCCCACGGTTCGGCTGCACCGGCACGTCCAACCCTACCCTGGCCCCCAGCGTCCGATTGCCGAGGCCAGCGGCCAGGACCACCTGGCGGGCAGCCCAGCGCTGCTCTCCTGCCCGCAGTTCGAAGCCCTTGGTGCCCGTGTCGATAGCCTCGATGTGATGGCCGTTGATGAGCTTGACCCCGCGAGCCTGGCAGGCGGCGTAGAGCGAGCGCAGCAGCTTGAGCGGGTTGACGTGGCCGTCCATGGGCGAAAAACAGCCGCCCACTACATCAGGCCCAATGCCGGGCAAGCGGGCGCGCAGTTGCGTGGCGTCCAGCAGTTCAAAGGGGTAGTCGCCAGCAAAGGCGTCACGCAGCCAACCCAGTCGATGACTTTCCTCGGCCATTTCCACGTCGCTCAGGCACAACTGGAAGCCACCCTGTTGGCGCAGGTGGACGTCGATGCCGGTATCGGATTGCAACGCCGCGGCGAATCGAGGCCAGAGCGCCACCGATTCCCGCGTCCATTGCGCATAAGGGCTCATCCGGTAGCCCTTGCCCTGGACCCAAAGCAAGCCAAAGTTGCCCCGAGCAGCGCGAATGGCGTCGTCGCCTTCGTCGAGCACGCTCACCTGACGCCCGAGCAAGGCCAGCCCATAGGCGATGGACATCCCTACCAGCCCCCCCCCTACGACAATAACATCAGTTTTTTGCATGGCTTTCTTATCGCTGTTTTCGGCGCTACTCATTCAATCAGGCGCCGGCCCATGGCTGGATTAAGTGGTTGCGCTCGATCCTAGGGCCATGACAACGCCTTGAAAAATGCTTTATTTTGGCAATCTCATGTCTTTTTGTTATGGATTGGATTGGCCTATGAACCTCCGTCAGTTGGAAGCCTTTCGCGCCGTGATCCTGGGCCAGACCGTGACCCGGGCCGCCGAAATGCTGCACATCTCGCAGCCGGCGGCGACCCGGCTGATAGCCAGCCTGGAAGAGGACATCGGATTCAGCCTGTTCGACCGGGTCAAGGGGCGACTGCAACCCACTGCCGAGGCCATGACCCTGTATCAGGAAGTGCAACGTTCGTTGTTGGGCGTGGAGCGCATTGCGCGTACCGCCCAGGACATCCGCACGCTCAAGCGCGGTTCACTGCACATTGCCTGCGCACCGGCCATGGGTTTGTCGTTCGTGCCCCGGGCAATTGCCGCGTTCATGGCCGAACACGATCAAGTGCAGATATCGCTGGTGGTGCATTCGTCCCGGGAAGTCGTGGACCTGGTGGTGGGCCAGCGCTGCGACCTGGGCCTGATCGTGCTGCCCAATACGTACCCCAGCCCTCGCGCGGAAAAATTGCTGGCCACGCGCATGCTCTGCGCCCTGCCCGCCGGCCATCGCTTGCAGAACCAGGCGACGATCCGCCCGGAAGACTTGCAGGGCGAACCGTTCATTTCCTACCCACAGTCGATTGCCTCGCGCCAGCACATCGATGCGATCTTCGCCGCCCATGGTGTAGACCGCGAACTGCGCCTGGAAACCCAACTCTCGCTGCCCATGTGCGCGTTTGTGGAACAGGGCCTGGGCGTGGCACTTGTGGATGCCATCAGTGCCGTCGAGTACCGCGGCCAGGGCATCGTCTTCCGGGCCTTCGAACCGGCGATAGAAATGGACTTCAGCATGCTCCTGCCCATCCAGGGGCCGGTTTCCAGGCTGCAAGCCAGCTTTCTGGAGCACATGCAGCGGTTCATCGAAGCGCAGGTGCCGGCGGCCTATCGGTTCTGATGTGACCGCCAATCGCCCACCAATGGATCCACTGATCAGATAAATTGGCTATTTATCCGGCAATACCGTTGACAACTAAATTAGTTAAGAGAGTTAATGGATCCACAGACAAGAACAACATCCGCCTGGAGATCCCTCATGTACCCCAAAAATGCCTGGTACGTTGCCTGCACCCCCGATGAAATCGCCGACAAGCCCCTGGGGCGCCAGATCTGTGGTGAGAAGATGGTTTTTTACCGGGGGCATGAAGGCAAGGTCGCGGCGGTGGAAGACTTCTGCCCCCATCGCGGCGCCCCGCTCTCCTTGGGTTATGTCGAAAACGGCAACCTGGTGTGCGGCTATCACGGCTTGGTGATGGGCTGCGACGGCAAGACCGTCGAGATGCCGGGGCAACGGGTACGAGGCTTCCCTTGCAACAAGACCTTTGCGGTACAGGAACGGCATGGGTTCATCTGGGTCTGGCCCGGTGACCAGGCGCTGGCCGACCCGGCGCTGATCCATCATCTGGAATGGGCCGAAAGCAATGAATGGGCCTACGGTGGCGGCCTGTTCCATATCCAGTGCGACTATCGCCTGATGATCGACAACCTGATGGACCTGACCCACGAAACCTACGTCCACGCCTCGAGCATCGGCCAGAAGGAAATCGACGAGGCGCCGCCGGTGACTACGGTCGAGGGCGATGAAGTGGTCACCGCCCGGCACATGGAAAACATCATGGCCCCGCCGTTCTGGCGCATGGCCTTGCGCGGCAACAACCTGGCCGATGACGTGCCGGTGGATCGCTGGCAGATCTGCCGTTTCACCCCACCCAGCCATGTGCTGATCGAAGTCGGCGTGGCCCATGCCGGCAACGGCGGCTATCACGCCGCGCCGCAATTCAAGGCGTCGAGTATCGTGGTGGATTTCATCACACCGGAAACCGAGACGTCGATCTGGTACTTCTGGGGCATGGCCCGGCACTTCCAACCCCAGGATGACGCCCTCACCGCGTCCATTCGCGAAGGCCAGGGCAAGATTTTCAGCGAGGACCTGGAAATGCTCGAACGCCAACAGCGCAACCTGCTGGACCATCCGCAACGCAACTTGCTCAAGCTCAACATCGACGCGGGCGGCGTACAGTCCCGCCGGGTGCTGGAGCGCTGGATCGCACGGGAACGGGAAGAACAGGCCGGGTTGATCGCCAGCAGCCATCAACCACAGCTGGCGGAGCAACGGCCATGATCGAAGTCCAGGTCGCGGCGCGACACAACGAGGCCCTCGATATCTGCAGCTACGAATTGACCCGTGTCGATGGCCAGCTGTTGCCGGCCTTCACCGCCGGCGCCCATATCGATGTGCACTTGCCTGGCGGGCTGATTCGCCAGTACTCACTGTGCAACCATCCCGAGGAGCGGCACCGCTACCTCATCGGCGTGCTCAAGGATCCGGCGTCCCGCGGTGGTTCGCGCAGCCTGCATGAGCTGATCCAGCCAGGTATGCGCTTGCACATCAGCGAACCGCGCAACCTGTTCACTCTCGCTCCGCAAGCCCGGCGCAGCCTGCTGTTTGCCGGCGGCATCGGCATTACGCCGATCCTGTGCATGGCCGAGCACCTGGCCCAGAGCGGCGCGGCGTTCGAGCTGCATTACTGCGCCCGCGCCCGGGACCGTGCGGCCTTTGTCGAGCGCCTGCGCCAGTCTCCTTATGCCGACCGGGTCTTCCTGCATTTCGATGAAGAACCTGAAACCCTGCTCGACGCCGCCAGAGTGCTGGCCGCGCCCGGTAACGAAGTGCACCTCTATGTCTGCGGCCCTGGCGGGTTCATGCAACACATCCTCGACACCGCCAAGAACCAGGGTTGGGAGGAAGCCTGCCTGCACCGCGAATACTTCGCCGCCGCCCCTACCGACACCCGCGCCGATGGCAGCTTTTCGGTCAAGCTGGCCCGCAGCGGCCAAGTGTTCGACGTGCCGGCGGACTGCAGTGTGGTGCAGGCGCTGGAGCGCCATGGCATCGAGATCCCGATCTCGTGCGAACAAGGTGTCTGCGGCACCTGCCTGACGCGTGTGCTGGAAGGTGTGCCGGAGCATCGGGACATGTTCCTGACCGAGGCTGAACAGGCCTGCAACGACCAGTTCACGCCGTGTTGCTCCAGGTCCAAGACACCGATGCTGGTACTGGACCTCTAACACAGGACATTGTGGGAGCGAGCCTGCTCGCGATGGCGTCGGCTCAGTTGCATTGATGTTGACTGACCCACCGCTATCGCGAGCAAGCTCGCTCCCACAGGGGATTGGTGGTGAATGACAATCCAGCTGTTACCTGCAACCGGGCGGGTTACTCCGAACGAAGAATCACCGTCATCCGCTCGTCAGCCAGCGTCGAGCCGAAGACTTCGGCGTAGCGCAGGGTCGCGTTGGCATGCTCGCGCATGATTGCCTCGGCGCGGCCGCTCTGGCGGTTGATCAGGGCGTCGAACACCGAATGGTGTTGCATATGGGCATAGTTGAAGCGGCGAAATTCGCCGGACATGTTCTGGCGATCCACCGCCAGGGCGGTGACTGAGGCGAATGGCAGATGATCGTTGCGGGCCAGGGCATCGGCAATCGCCGGGTTGTGGCTGCCTTCGACGATCACCTGGTGAAAGCGCATGTTGAGGTCGTGATAGACCTCCAGGTCATCCTCGGTCACATAGCCCTTGGCGAACAGTTCATCGCCCTGCACCAGGCATTGCTCGAGTATCGCGCGGGCCTCCTCAGACAAGCCATGCTCAGCCGTCTGCCGTGCAGCCAGGCCTTCCAGCACGCCACGCACCTCCACGGCCCCGGCGATCTGCTCGGCACTGACCGAACGCACCTGGAAACCTCGTCCGCCGAAGCGCACCAGCAACCCTTCCTGCTCCAGGGTGCGGAACGCCATGCGCACCGGCATGCGCGAAACGCCGAACAACTCGGCCGTGGGGATTTCCATCAGGCGCTCGCCAGCGGCCAACTCGCCCGAGGCGATCATCTTGCGCAGCGCAACCAGCACCGTTTGGCCGGGCTTACTCATCCAGGCGATTCCACAGAAAAGAAGCCGTCATAGTAGAAGGCTTGACGCAGCGTGTCACGGCAAGGCAGTGACAGCCAGATTGGCTGCCACTGCGGGTCGTTCAAATCCCTGCCAACTCGCGCAACTGCGCCAGGGTCTGCTCGTCCAAGCTAATCCCATGCTCATTGGATTTGCTGCGTTCGCGATGGCGACGGTCTCCCGGCAAGCGCCGCAACCCGACGCCATGCATCTGCCTGACCAGCTCCTGGCTGCGCTCGGCGAAGTTTTGCCCGGTGGTCTTGCTCGGGTCGATCACGATCAGCAACTGACCGGTCCACGGGGTCTTGGCACCCGGATGGTTGTGCCAATCGAATTCGAAGGAAAAATTGCCGCCAGTCAGGGCTGCCGCCAGCAACTCGACCATCATCGACAGCGCCGAGCCCTTGTGCCCGCCAAAGGGCAAGAGCGCTCCACCTTCGAGAATCGCCTTGGGGTCGCGAGTCGGCTGGCCAAGGCTGTCCACGCCCATTCCTGGCGGCAACAACTCGCCCTTGCGTGCAGCAATCTGTACGTCGCCGTGGGCAATGGCGCTGGTGGCGAGGTCGAAGACAATCGGCTCACCGTCAGCCCGTGGTGCGGCGAAGGCAATGGGATTGGTGCCGAACAATGGACGGTCCGCGCCATGGGGCACCACACACGTCATGCTGTTGACCACACTCAACGCAACCAGGCCTTCATAGGCAAACGGCTCGACATCCGGCCAGAGGGCGGCAAAGTGATGGGAGTTGCGAATGGCCAGGACGGCAATGCCGGCGCTGCGGGCCTTCGCCACCAGCAATGGACGCGCTGCGGCCAGGGCGGGCTGGGCAAACCCGTTGCCGGCGTCCACGGCGACAAACCCTGACGCCACGTCCTCGACCATCGGCACGGCCTTGCCGTTGACCCAACCGCTGTCGAGTGTCGAGACATAACCGGGAATGCGAAACACCCCATGGCTGTGGGCGCCGTCGCGCTCGGCCCCGGCGCAGTTTTCAGCCAGGCACCGAGCGACTTCGGTCGACGTGCCATGACGCAGGAAAATTTTCTCCAGCAAGCTCACCAGAGCATCAAAAGACAAGGTGCAAGAAGCGGCATGATCGGATGGCGCAGACATCTGAAGCTCCAGAATGATTGTTGGAGGTAGCAACAGCGTAAAGGACCCGCCGGGTGATTAAACACCGTTTCAGGCGCGCACTGTCAATCCTTGTCCACGGCATCTGCCCGGCCTGGCAGGTCGAAAACCAGCATGCGGTAACTATGTACCACCTTTGCTCATTCATCGGTGCCTAGTCTGGCGGCTTCCTCCACGTTCGCGCCGCCTTGAGGCGCCCTGATCGAGAAGCCACGATGCTCACTGAAACCACGCCACTTTTATTTCCCGAGGTATTGCACGCCCATCGCCTGGACGAATTGACCGCCACCCATGGCCTGACGCAGGCAGACCTCGACTGGTTGCAGCATATCGCCCTGCCCGACCACACCCAGCGCGCAGCGCAGACACCCCCGATGTTCGCCGAAACCATTCTGTTGCAAGCCGATGAAAAACCACCCATTGCACTGGCTGGCTGCTTTGTCCTCAGCACCTCGTCGAACAGCAGCGAAACCAGCACCCACCCGGTGTTCCTCTACACGCCAAGTGGTGGAATCAAAAAATTCGACAACCTGGTATCCCTCGAAGAAAAGATTGACCAGATGCGCCGGGACACTGCGCAACGCGACGACCTGTTCCGTCTCTTGTCGATTTCCCAGCGCAGCGAACTGAACAGCACCACCGACATCAGGCAGACCCGGCAACTCATCGAAGAAGATGTTTTCAAGACCCAGCTCGAATCCATCGAGCATGCCCAGAGCCTCAATGCCCTGGCCATGGTGAATGAACTGATCAAGTTGCCCTCGTTAAGATCGATGCTTGACCAGATATTGAACGAGGCACTGCCGGACCTGGATCATCGACAGATCCGGGTGGCCTTCAGCAAGGGGGTTTACCCGGGAAATCCAAGGGCAATCCAGGTGACCGAAAGCATCCCTCTGAGCGATGCCATCTTGGGCTATTTCCATCATCAGGGTTGGCCTGTAGGGCATGACATCGATCTGACTCATCCGGGTACGCCCGCATCGCCCTATACCCCGCAGCAATGGGAAAACATCATAAAAGACATTGCCAGGAAACTGATTCCGACGCTTATCAGCTGCCTCGATGCCTTTTGGGAGAACACGACGACCCACTTTTATATGTCTCGGCGCAAACTGCTTTCACAAGTCATCCACGATGGACTCTGGGCAACCATCCTGGTCGAACGGGAGAAAAGGCACCTGACGGATGAGCAAAGTCGTGAACTGCTCCGATTGTTCAGGCCCTCCCGCCGGGACGAGACACTGTTGTTCATCGAAACGATTCGCCTCTGGGAACATGAGCCGCACTTTGTAGAACTTGCAGGTTCCTTGATGATCAGCGCCAAAGGAAACTATCTCTATACCCCCATGCAGGGTCTTCAGAAGATAGACAACCACCTCGGTTTCAAGGCTGCGCTGTTCGGTAACCCCGCAAGCACCGCACAAAAGGAAGCGCTCTATAGCCTCCTGAGTCTGGAGGAGCGCAATCGTTTCCTGCGCTTTGACGAGCCACAGATATCGGGCAAGCCACTGGACTTGCCAGTGTCCGAATCCCTGGCGAACGCCATCATCGGGAAACAGAAGAACAATCTCCATTACGCATTGGAGATGTCTCGCCAGGGTGATGTCGACATCCACCCGCTCATCGACAAGGCATTGGATATACGCAGCCTCATCAACAAAAGCCTATTGGACCAGCCTACTGCCGGACACTGGGGGACGCATCCCGCTTTTCATGGAAGTCTGCGCCCGTCCAACTTCATGGCTGATCAGATGCAAAGAAAGGTCAAGAGCTACACCGATGTCGAAGCGGCTTTCGACAGTCTCTTTACCCGGTTGCCGATGTCCCACAACGTTTCGCTGCACAATGGGCTCAGGCAATTACTGGCGGAACTGACCAATGTTTTTTCCTTGGGAATACGTGCCGAGGCCGAACTCAGGGAACTTAACGCGAGCCTGCCGTCGATTGCGAATGACCTGATCAGAACGGTTTTCGCCTACGACTCAGAATACCCGGACCGCGCACAACGTATCGGCGTCAGGGGCTTTCGGCCGGATGTCTATTCATTGACGCTGGCCTGTAGCGAAGAAGGCCGAACGGTTTATCTGCCCCTTGCCAACTGCTTTTTATTAACCGAGCGCGGAGGCCTCGATACACCCTATTCGGGCATGGCAATCCTCTGGACGCCCGCCGATGGCTTGCAGGCTTTTTCCTCCGTCGAAGTTGCCACCCGGCAATTGAATCGGCACCTGCTCGACCCCCGGAAACGCTTTGGCTTGCTCGCCAACCTCACGCCGGCCCAACGCCAACCTCATGGCCACTATCAACTCCAGGCGTATGAACTGATCGAGGACAACGTGCTGGTAAATCGGATGAATTCGTTCATCAAACACTTTGAGGCCGAGCATGCTTATCTGAGCACCTTGAAGGCCGGGAGCTGGCAATTGACCGGCAAGGCACTGTCGAGAAGCCTTCAGGCATTGCTGAACAAAGGCGCGCCCACCAACCTCAAGCGCGCCACCCACATTGCCCAGGCCAATAAGCAGCAACAGAAACTTCCCGCCTGGCTCGGTACAGCGGCACTTGACGATCAACGCCTGCACGTCGAGTTGCTTGAGCAATATAAAAACAGCGTGGTCGATGGCAAGGACTATCTGGACGGCATCGAGCCGCTGCGCACCTATGTGCGTAATAAATTGAAAGCGCTGCTGAGCGCACGCTTCGCAACAAACAACCTTGACCCCGACACCATCCAGATCACACCCAACCTCGCCATCGTCGGGCCGGCAAGCTCGCTGACCGACTTTGCCTTGCATCACATCGAAGTGACCCGGGAAGGGTTCAAGGTTTCTTCAACGTCCACGCAGAAACTGCCGGACGGCCTGAACGAGACCGCTGTCAGGCAGATGTTGTCCTCTTTGGATATCTCGACTGACTATAAAACACAGGTAACGCAAAAACTGTCCGGTACCACCGCGCACGCCCAGCAAAGAAAAACAGCCTTCCGCCAACAAATGCCCTGGCAGTTGCTGCAATACGCTCACGCACGCTATCTGCAACAACACCTTTCCCCCCTGGCCTTTGATCTGATCCGTCAGGTGGTGGACATGCCCGATGCCATCGCTCGCAAAGCAGTTGATGGTGCCAACGCGTTTATTCGCCCGCTGGAGTTGATCAAGACCGGCGGTGCAGTGCCGGTTAAAGCGCAGGGGCTCTACTTGATCGGTTCGAGCGTCGATGCGACAAGTCCTCAAGTCCTGTATTCGCCCTACCATGAGGGTCATCACTTCACCGAATTCCAGGATGAACAAAGTGTCATTGCCGCATTCAATACGCCAGGGATGCTTCAGGATCTTCTCATTCGCCGACTTCCCGAGCACCAGCAGGCCACATTCAGGCACCTGTTCGCCGCCACGCTCGGGCAGCGATCGGAAATCACCCTGGCCTCGAACCCTATCCAGACCAACCTGCTCGACACATTGTTCGACGACAATGCGGCATTGTTATCAGACATGCTGACCACACAAACCAATGAAAGCCGACAGTTTGACTGGGGAACGGTCCTGCACCTGTTCAGCTCCGGCATCAAGTTGGTGGAGGGGCAGTTGTCGGGCAAACTGACGTTTATCGAAACGCTTTGGGACAGCTACCAGGACTTCAAGGCCTCAGCCGAAGCCTTGCAGCAGCATGACTGGAAAACAGGCCTGCACGACTTTATCGCTGGCGCCGCGGAGATGGTGTCGCTGGGCCTGATGAATCGCGAGGATACATTCGGTCTTCTCGATCCCATTGAACCGCTCTCCCGAGGAGCCACGTTGGCCAATCGCTGGAAGGACATCGCTTCCACCGCCCAGATCCGTACCGACCTGAACGTCTTCGAGGCCATGGGCATCAGCCTGTCGGAGCTGCAACTGGACCTGATGACCGGAACCTACAAGGCACTGGAAAACGGCAGGCTGTATATCCCCCTTGCCGGTAAAGTCTTCCAAGTAGCGCAAGCCGGCCAAACCTGGCGAATCGTGCATGAGCATGCAGAGGGGCCGTTCTTGAAAAAGTCGCCTGACGGCCGGACATGGGAACTTGATCCGCAACGCCAGACCATACGCTTTGGCAAGGCCGGATCGAAAATGGCCGTCACCTACAGCGACTTCAAGGCCAAGGGTTCACTGAATATCGAAGCAAAGGGCATGGCTGAGATACGCAGGAAATATCCGTACCGTGCAAACGTGATCATGCAGGCACTGGAGACCGCGAGGTTCTACTCCTTCAATGCCCTTCACAACTTTGATCAATTCAAACGACAACCACTTGCGGGCTCTCGGCTGGATAATTTCCTGAGAATGTTTTTTGGGGTCAACAGCATCGACGCTCGTCTTATCAGCAAGATAGAGACGGCGATCTTGCCCATATGCCGGGCGTTGGCCGATCCATCCTGGGCACTACAGAATGCCGACCGCATCGTGATCGGCAACCTCAAGCACCTGGAAGATAGAGCAACCGCCTTCGTACTCGAGCCGGCAGCCGTGGGACGAATCTATATCACGCAGTTTTTCTTCGACATGGGCCTGGATTGGTACAAGGCCGTCGTACCCGAGTTCTTCAATGTCGATGCGCATGCCCAGGGGGCGACCTTCATCCACGAAATTTCCCATCAGTTGTTCAATACGTTCGACATCATCTACCTGGACGCCGCACTGCCATTTCTCGATCTGATTTCAACAGCGACTTACGCCGGAAAGTTGCAATACAACAAGCAAAAGGACCTGCAACTCAACGGGCTTTCATTGACCACACCCAAGTCAAAACTGTTCACCCAATGGGACAGCAGGGATAACACCTACAAGAAGCTGGAGCTGCTGCCCGGGTACAGGGAAACCACCCGGGAAATCCTGAAGATTACCGGCGCCAGAACCATGGATAACGCGCGCGATGATTTTCTCGATCCGATTTTGCCGGACAAGCGCATCGACGTCATACTTCGCAACGCCGACTCGCTCACGCTCTTGATTTGTGAATTGGGACGCCAACTCGACCCAAGCCCGTCCCGGCAAATTGCCGTGCCTTGATGGGTTTGAGTTGTTGATCTTTTTTTCACGCAATGTATGCGACGGTAAGCCACGACGAATGTTTGTGTGAAAAAACAGGCTCATTGATGCGTAAACGCCATGACGGCTGTTCTCGGCAGCGCATGCCGAAGGTTAGAATGCGGCAAACCAGGAAGAGTCAATGACCGAACATACCCTCTCGGAAGCCGAATACGACGCCATTACCGATGCCGCTGCCCATTGGTGCATGCGTTTGCATGCCGTCGATTGCACCGATGCCGAACGGCAGGCGTTCAAGCAGTGGCACGATGCCGATCCCCTGCATGCGTTCGAATACGAAGCCATGCTGGAGATCTGGGCTGTTGCCGATCATCTGCCGCGCGTCGAGTCGGCGCCGGCTGTTCCAGCGCGCCGCCCCCGGTCGCGTTGGAGCCGTTTGGCGGTCGCCGCTGCGGTGTTTGTAGTGGGCATGCCCCTGGCTGCCTACACCGGTTGGAACCTGGGCTGGATTGCCAATTCCTACCAGCGCTTCGAAGCCGGTACCAGCGTACGCCATGTCACCCTGGGCGATGGCAGCGAGGTCGAACTCAACCTGGGCAGTGAGCTGGTATTTGCCAACTACAAAAACGAGCGCCGGGTGACGCTGGAAAAGGGCGAGGCGTTTTTTGACGTCAGCCATGACCAACAGCACCCGTTTGTCGTTCGGGCCGGCCAAGGTCAGGTGCGCGTGACCGGTACTCGCTTCAACGTATGGATGTACCAGGACCAGGTGTTGGTCACGCTGCTGGAGGGTTCGGTGAGGGTGACCAGCAACCAGGCACTCACCAGTAACGGCCTGTCGCTTTCCCCGGGCATGCAGGCCAGCTACAAGGCGGGCGACCATCAGCCGCAAGTCCGTGAGACAGCCCCCAATGACAGCTCACTGGCGTGGCGCAACGGCAAACTGGTGCTGGACAACCTCGCCCTGAGCGACGCACTGCCGCTGATCAACCGCTACCTCGACCGTCCCGTCATGCTGGCCGACAACAGCACCGGCGGCCTGCGTATCGGTGGCGTCTACAACATCAGCGAAGTGCAGAACCTGGTGCCTTCGCTGCCAAAAGTCCTGCCGGTCTACCTGACCCAGAACAAGGACGGCAACCCGGTCCTCAACTCCATCGGACAACGACCGGCCACTCACTGAAAGCTTTGCTCCCACAGCTTGAATCGGTGCCAGCCTGCGACTTCCCGGCCAACAAAAATCCCCTGTGGGAGCGAGCTTGCTCGCGAAAGCGGTGGATCAGCCTGCATCCAGTTTGAATGTGACCGCACACCAGCGGCTATTGCGTCGCCACCCTGCCCGTCTCATCACGCTCGCGAATAATCAGCGCCTGATAGTGCGGATCGGCCTTGATCTGCTGTTCGGTGAATGGCAGCACACTCCACTGCTTCTGCGAAAACGCCTGAGTCTGGTCGGCCGAATAAGGCGACGCCGGGTCGCTGGAGAGGGAGAATGCCAGCAATCCCAGAGCCTGCGGACCTTTGCCGTCAAACGTCACCACTTGCAGATAGCTGGTCCCGCTGACCACCTCCCGCTTGCCGTTCGCCCCGGGCACACTCTGGATCGCGTTGTAGATACCCAACTCCCCGGGGCCGCCGTGGATCGGTGTCTGTCGGTTGCCGCTGCTGGCCACCTGGACGTCCTGCCATTGGCTGTCCTTCGACAAGCCGGCGACCTTCACTGCCTCCACCGAAGCCAGCATGGCATCGCGCACGGCCTTGAGCACGGCTGGCCGCTCAATCGCCAGGCCACGCGGTGTGTGTTGCGGATCTTTGGGATCGAACGCGACGCGCCATGAATCAGGCACCGCCTGCAGCCGGTCCATGATGTGCTGGAAATGCACGAACCCCAGGCCGCTATTCAGGCCGGCCTTGCGATCCCAGGCCTTGAGGCTGGCACACGCCTCGACCAATGCCGACGCATCGCCCCCCAGGTCACCGGCGCACACGCCGAGCAGGTCCGGCATCACCTGGTCAGCCAGGTAAACCTGATCGTCCATGACCATGCGCTGCAAATCCTCCACCTTCACCGGCCCATCCTTGGCCAGCTTACCCATCCGGTCCAGCGCAAAACGCGCCCGCAGTCCCAGGGGTTGGCCTTGCTGGCTGATCAACGGGGAGTAACCGGACAGCGGCTGCGAAGGGTTGACCATCCAGGCCGAATCGTTGGAGTTCTGCACATAATCGCGGCGCAGCAACTGCGGAAGCTTGTCGGCGGCATAAGTGCCTTTTTGTACGGCGTTGGAATCGATGTCCCAGGCACATTCGCTACGAGCACCATCCAGCACGATCAGTTTCAGTCCGACCCGGGGATCGCTGCACCGAGCCAGTTTATCGGCGTCGACGTTCGGCACCACCGACACGTTCATGTAGAGGCTTTGCCCCTGGTCGTCCACCGCCAGGGTATTGACCCAGGGAATGCCCTGGATCTTATGGACGGCGTCCTGCAAATCCTTGAGCGTGACCGCCTGGTTCATGGCGTACCACTGGGCCAGCACGCGATCATTGTCCAGGTTCGCATCCCGCAGGCTGTAGGCGAACCGGTTATCCCAGTCCAGCCGGCCAGGCCATTGCACGATCGGGCCGAACTGCGAGGCATAGACCACTCGGGAAATCGTCTGCACCTGGCCGTCAGGTTGCTTGACGTCCACCCCGACCGTCTGCTGGCTCATCGGCACAGACTTGCCGTCGAGCAGATAGCGGGTCGGGTCCTTAGGGTCGAGTTGCAGGCGGTACAGGGTGAAATGTTTCGAGCTGTCGACGGTGTGGGTCCAGGCCAGGTGCTGGCTGAAACCGATGTTGATCATCGGCAGGCCTGGCAGCGCCGCGCCCATGACGTCCAGCTTGCCGGGAATGGTCAGGTGCATCTGGTAGAAACGCATCCCGCCCACCCACGGAAAATGTGGGTTTGCCAGCAACATCCCGCGGCCGTTGAACGAGCGCTCGCTGCCGATGGCCAGCGCATTGCTGCCGCGCTCCAGGGCAAAACGCTGCTGCCGGGTTGCGGCGGCCGCGAAACCGGTGACCGGGGTGCCCGTCAGCGCCGTCGCCTGGGGCGGTTGCGCGCCGGCCAGGGCCTCGGCGAATTGGCCGACGCCGCCTTCCACCAACAGCCGACGGGTCAACTTGACCAGGTCCAGCGCCGTGATCGGCCGCACCCACTCGCTGGCACATTGTTCGGGCAGGCCTTTGGCCTTGCGCTCGACCAGGGCACGGTTGTAGCCCGCCACGTAGCCTTCGACCAGTTGCTGCACTTGAGGTGTCTGGGCCTGCCAGAAAGCGGAAACCGCTTGCGGCGTGTTGAGCCAGCTGAAGAACAGATCGCTGACGCGGTTCTCCCGCTCCTCGACTGTGACCTGCTCCGGCCCGAAATAGCGCGAGCGCTGGGCGTTCACCGTGACAATCTCATTGGCCAACAGGCACAGGTTGTCCTGGGCATAGGCATAGCCGATGCCATAACCCAGCCCGCGTTCGTCCTGGGCCCGGATATGCGGTACGCCAAAACGGGTGCGACGGATCTCGGCACTGGCCTGCTCCCCATCGTCTTGCGCATTGACCACGGGGCTGAGCCCGAGGGCGATCCCCAGAAAAGCGCCTGCGAGGCCAATCCTCGATAACTGCCCGGACATTCTCACGTTCACTCCTGATGAAAACTTCAGAAACCAGGACGGCTACCGGTGCGCCAGTAGACAAACACTCGGCCCGCCTGGGAAATCACATGCCGCGTGCTGAACCGGAATGTGCCTACCTTGAAAACGAACCGGATGAAAAAAAATTAATGGCTGGCGACCGTTTGAACACGGGGGTTTGACGAAGCAGGGGCAATTTTTTCACATCATCGCCCTCATGATTGCGCGTCCTCGTTCGTCCTATTACAGGAGAGTATCCGTGACCTTTTCTGATCAGGCTGGTAAGGAGTTTTTGCATGCGTAACGCGCAACTGCCCATGGAGGGCAAGCCAAGGGCGACCGGCGTCTCGCTGAGCGCCCCCCACCGTGTATTCGACAGGCCGACGGAGCGAGGCGGCAATGACCACATCAGGCGTTTGCTCAAGAGCTTCGGGCTCAGGACCAGCCTGATTCGCCTCAAAGTCATCGACGCGCTGCTCAAGGCCGCTCACGAAAACCGCAGCCTGGGCGTGCGCGGGGTGCACAGCCAGTTGTTGGGGCTGGACATTCCATTGTCCTTTCTCAGCGTGCGTGAAGTGTTGAAGCGCCTGTGCAGCGAGGGCGTTGTCACCCTCAACCCGGATAAAAGCTACTGCCTGCACCCCAGTGCGATGGCCGTGCTCCAGGCCGAGGATTGAAGCCGGCGCTCAGGACTTGACCTTGCGCCGCATCACGCCGTTGATCACCACCACGATGACCGCTACGGCGATGGCGATGTATTGAAACAGCTGCTCGCTGATCATGCCCTTGCCCTGCATCCAGGACAGTCCCAGCATGATTGCCAGGACGACGAGGACGATCAGAATCGAGTATTTCAAACGTTGTGAATGAGTCATTGCCAATTTCCTGAATGTATCCGTTCTGTATCCGAAGACTTGCCAAGCCCATACCGTATTGCGGGAATGACGGGCTGCCAACGGGGTCCCATGGTACAGCCGAAGGAGCGTATTCGCGCAACCGCGGCGGTTAATCATGAGGAATTATGTATGTTTCGTCGTATCAGCCTGTTGCTTGCCTTGTTGTCCACCCTGACCCTGAGTGGCTGCCTGTTTTTCCCCCATGACCGCGGTCATGGGGATCGACCTGATCACCGTGGCGGCCCGGGCTTCGACATGCCCCGCTAACTGCCCCCCTGGCGCCGACCTGGCCCGACGTATCACCATCCGGACCGAGGAAAATGGCCGGCTCCGTCAGCCAGATCAACAGCCTGAGCACCCAAATCGCCACCGCCGCCGAGCAACAGAGCGCGGTGACGGAGAAAATCAATCGCAGCATGGTGCAAATCCGTCACATGGTGGAGGAGCTGGTGGACGGCGGCCTGACAGCCGACCTGGCTCTTGCGGTCGTACACCCGTCAGATCTGTTTGAGCAGGACCTGTGGGAGCAAAGCTTGCTCGCGAGGCGGCCTGACAGCCGGCCTGGTTCTCCCGGTCGTACTCAGATCCCATTGTGGGAGCGAGCTTGCTCGCGATGGCGGGGTCAGCCTCGATGGATGTCGAATGGGCTGATGCCTTCGCGAGCAAGCTCGCCCACAGGACTTTATTCGCCCTTGCAACCTGACAATTCTGTAATCCCCGCCTCAGCCCCCCGTCAGCTCGCGCTCGCTACTCTGTTATCCTCTCTCCAAACCGTTCGACACGAGACCACCTCCATGGCCAACCCCCTGCACCTGCTCGCCTTGAGCGCCCTGTTCATGACCACCCTGGCCCAGGCCGCCGAACCGATCACCATTGATGTGCACCGCGACGCCAACTGCGGCTGCTGCAAAAAATGGATTTCACATCTGCAAGAAAATGGCTTCAAGGTCAACGACCATGTCGAGGCCGACATGAGTTCGGTCAAGCAGCGCCTGGGGGTCGCGCCGAACCTGCGTTCCTGCCACACCGCCGAGATCAACGGCAAATTCGTCGAAGGCCATGTCCCGGCCGATCAGGTGCTGGCCTTGAGCAAGCGCGATGACTTGCTCGGCGTGGCCGCACCGGGCATGCCCATGGGCTCGCCCGGCATGGAAATGGACGGCATGAGCGATGCTTATCAAGTGATTGGCCTGAAAAAAGACGGGACCCAAACCGTAGTGGCGGATTACCCGGCCCACTGATGGGCGAAGCCTATATCGGCTTGTTCCTGGCGGCTTTCGGCGCGGCAACCTTGTTGCCACTGCAATCGGAGGCACTGTTGGTCGGCCTGTTGCTCAGCGAACGCCATGAGGCCTGGTTGCTGCTGGGGGTCGCCACGACTGGCAATGTCCTGGGTTCGCTGGTGAACTGGTGGCTGGGCACGCGCCTGGAACACTTCAAGGATCGGCGCTGGTTTCCGGTCAGCCCGGCCCACCTGGACAAGGCTCGCGTGCACTACCAACGCTTCGGCCGCTGGTCGCTGCTGCTCAGTTGGCTGCCCATCATCGGTGACCCGTTGACCCTGGTGGCCGGGGTGATGGGCGAACCGTGGCGGCGCTTCCTGCTGATCGTGACCCTTGCCAAGGGCCTGCGCTACGGTGTTCTCGCTTTGGCGACACTGGGCTGGATGGACTGAACGTTCGGGCCGTTCGGTTGCCTGTGGTTAATGTCGCCATAATCGGGTCGCGCCAGGATCGGCGGCGGCCACAAGGAGATTGACCATGTCCCGCACCACCGCGCGCTGGTTGCCCAGCCTGTTCCTCACCGCCGCCCTGCCCCTGTTTGCCCAGGCCGCCAATCCGCCGGAAGGCCCGGCCTACGGTGCACAGTTGGAGGGCTTCGAACATCCCTATACCCTCAAGCACTTCGCCTTCCAGTCCCAGGGCCAGTCGTTGCAGATGGGCTATATGGATGTGCCGGCCCAAGGCAAGGTCAATGGCCGCACGGTGGTGCTGATGCACGGCAAGAATTTCTGCGCCGCCACTTGGGGCGATTCGATCAAGGCCCTCAGCGAGGCCGGATACCGGGTCATCGCAGCCGACCAGGTCGGCTTCTGCACATCGAGCAAACCCGGGTATTACCAGTACAGCTTCCAGCAACTGGCGAGCAATACCCAGGCCTTGCTCAAAACCCTCGGCGTACAGAAAGCCGTCGTCCTCGGCCATTCCACCGGCGGCATGCTCGCCACCCGCTACGCCTTGCAGTTTCCCGACCAGGTCGAACGCCTGGCGATGGTCAACCCCATCGGCCTGGAAGACTGGAAAGCCCTGGGCGTGCCCTATCGCACCGTGGACCAATGGTACGCGCGGGAGCTGAAAGTCACCGCCGAGGGCATTCGCAATTACGAGCGCACGACCTACTACGGCGGCCGCTGGAAACCTGAGTTCGACCGTTGGGTGGATATGCTCGCTGGCTTGAACAAAGGCCCGGGACACACGCAAGTGGCGTGGAACTCGGCGCTGATCTACGACATGATCTTCACCCAGCCGGTCTATTACGAATTCAAGGACCTGACCGTGCCCACCCTGCTGCTGATCGGCACCTCCGACACCACCGCCATCGGCAGCGACATCGCGCCGCCAGCGGTCAAGGCCAAATTGGGCCACTACGAGGTACTGGGCAAGCAGGTCGCCGGGCTGATTCCGCGCTCGACCCTGGTGGAGTTCCCCAATCTGGGGCATGCCCCACAGATGGAAGAGCCGGACCGGTTCCACAAGGCCCTGTTGGGCTGGCTGGACAAACCCATTCCCTGACGAGGTGTTCCATGGCGGTGCAAATAGCAGTCATAGACGATTGGCAAGATGTGGCACGTGGCGTGGTCGATTGGTCGGTACTGGACGGTGTCGGCCAAGTGACGTTTCTCCACGACTATCCCGCTGACCGCGACACCCTTGCCGAGCGCTTGCAGCGCTTCGAAGTGATCTGCGTGATGCGTGAACGCACGGTGTTCGACGAGGGCCTGCTGCGCCGCCTGCCCAATCTCAAGCTGCTGCTCACCGGCGGCATGCGCAATGCCGCCCTGGACCTGAAGGCCGCCGCCGAGCTGGGTATCCAGGTGTGTGGCACCGACAGCTACAAGCACGCCGCGCCCGAACTGACCTGGGCGCTGATCATGGCCCTGACCCGCAACCTGGTGCAGGAAGCCAATGCCCTGCGCGCCGGTCTGTGGCAGCAAGGCCTGGGCGGCGACTTGCACGGCAAGACATTGGCAATCCTCGGCCTGGGCAGCATCGGTACCCGGGTGGCGCAGTTCGGCCGGGTGTTCGGCATGCGGGTCATCGCCTGGAGCCAGAACCTCAGCGCCGAGCGCGCCGCCGAAGTGGGCGTGACCTACGTCAGCAAACAAGCGCTGTTCGAGCAGGCCGACATTCTCTCGATCCACCTGGTGCTCGGCGAACGCACCCGCGGCCTGGTGGATGCCCAGACACTGGCCTGGATGAAACCCGAGGCGTTGCTGGTCAACACCTCCCGCGGGCCGATCGTCGATGAACCCGCCCTGATCGACGCTCTGCAGCACCAGCGTCTGGCCGGCGCCGCCCTGGACGTATTCGCCCAGGAGCCCTTGCCCGCCGCCCATCCATTCCGAACCCTGGAAAACGTACTGGCCACGCCTCACCTGGGTTACGTCAGCCGACAGAATTACCAGCAGTTCTATTCCCTGATGATCGAAGACCTGCTGGCCTGGGCGGCGGGCCAGCCGATCCGGTTGCTGACGCCGGCAGGCTGAACCTGGAGCATCAACACACCTCCCCTTGTGGGAGCGAGCTTGCTAGCGATAGCGGCGGATCAGTTGCAAGGTTTGTGACTGGCACACCGCTATCGCGAGCAAGCTCGCTCCCACAGGAGACATTGTGTTTTATTGGCCATTAAAACGCCTCCATGCCACCCGCCCTCCAATGGTGCATCACGCCATTCCATCGCGCACGCCAATGAAACAACCCCGTCCCCATACACATTTTTCTTTTCAGAAAACTGCACTTCGTCGGTGCGTATCCCCCTTTGTCGTGTAAGAGATTGCCGACAAAAACCGTGATTGTCGGACAATGCGACGAACCGAGCCGCACCGCTCTACGTTCTGACCTAGACTGCCTAACCGGGGGGAAAACCAACCGGTCATCCAGACGAAAAAAAGTCGAAACTTTTCGCAACGGCGACAGGTCAGGTTAGAGGTAGGGCAACCGCGACTGGTGCAGTCCTTGCACTGGTCATTGCAACAGCTCCTTCAGCTGATTCGCTTCGCCGCATTGGGTAGCCGTTCGCTTTCCTTGTGTAGCGCTTGTGCGCCTGGCCGCAGGATTTGGCCAATGAAACAACAGCTCTGGCGCTTGCCGGAAACAGATCGAGAAAATGGGAGATATTTATGATCAGTGCTGCCTTGGAACCACAACAAGTTCGTTCTCAACTACCGCCCGCGGCCGAATCGCCAACGGCACCGGTGCTGGCCACCGGCGGCAAGGCACTGCTCCCCGTCGTTCGACAGAATCCCAACCGCAAGAAAGTATTGTTCGTCACCTCGGAAATCGCCGACCTGGTCAAGACCGGCGGCCTGGGCGATGTCTCCTCCGCACTGCCCCGGGCCATGGCCGGGCTGCATGATGTCCGGGTGCTGATCCCCGGCTATCCGCAAGTGATGAACAGCGGCAATCCGATCCACATCATCGGCGAACTGGGCGGCCACGCAGCACTGCCACCCTGCAAGATCGGGCGTATGGACATGGCTGACGGCCTGGTGATCTACGTCCTGATCTGCCCGGAACTGTTTGCCCGCGAAGGCTCCCCCTACGGTGCCAACAACGGTCGCGACTGGCCCGACAACCACATTCGCTTCGCCCGCCTGGGCCTCGCTGCAGCCGACATCGCCGCCAACCTCGCACAGATCCACTGGTGCCCGGACCTGGTCCACGCCCACGATTGGCCAGCCGGGTTGGCACCGGCCTATATGCACTGGCGCGGGCAACGCACCCCGACCCTGTTTACCATTCACAACCTGGCCTACCAGGGCGTCGTCAGCCTGGCGTCCTGCCCGGAGCTGGGCATCCCCGAACACGCCCTGCAACAGGAAGGCATGGAGTTCTACGGCAAACTGTCGTTCCTCAAGGCCGGCATGGCCTACTCCAGCCATATCACCACCGTCAGTGCCACCTACGCCCAGGAGATCACCACCCCGGCGTTTGGTTGCGGGCTCGACGGCTTCCTCGCTGCCAAGACCCAACAAGGGTTGCTCAGCGGCATCCCCAACGGTATCGATGAAAGCTGGGATTCGGCCACCGACACCCACCTGTTCCGTCAGTTCGCCATGGGCGACTGGGAAGGCAAGGCGGTCAACGCGTCCCATGTGCGTGAGCTGTTTGGCCTCGACGACTCCACTGGCCCGCTGTTCGCCGTGGTTTCGCGCCTGGTCTACCAGAAAGGCCTGGACCTGACCGAAGCGGTCGCCGAGTTCATCGTCGAGTCCCGCGGCCAGATCGCCATCATCGGCCGTGGCGAACCGGAGGAAGAACAGGCCATGCGTGAACTGGCCCTGCGCTTCCCCGGACGCATCGGCGTGCGCATCGGCTTCAACGAAACCGATGCGCGGCGGATGTTCGCCGGCAGCGACTTCCTGCTGATGCCGTCGCGCTACGAGCCCTGCGGCTTGAGCCAGATGTACGCCCAGCGCTTCGGCTCGCTGCCGGTGGCGCGCAATACCGGAGGGTTGGCGGACACCATCGAAGATGGCATCACCGGTTTCCTGTTCGATGAGTCCACCGTGGAAAGCTACAAACAGGCCCTGAGCCGGGCCTTCAAGGTCTTCGAGTTCCCCGACCTGCTCAACGCCATGCGCTGCCGGGCCATGTCGGCGCCGTTCAACTGGTGCCAGGCCGTGGAACCCTACGCCGAACTCTACGAACAGCTGGTGGCTAAATCACTGGGAAAATCGGCCAGACAATGAGGTAACAATGACGTCAAGGACGCCTGAGACATGGACCCACGGGGCGGTCATGCTGGATGACGAGCACACCCGCTTCGCCCTCTGGGCCCCGGATGCATTTTTTGTCAGTGTCGAGCTCGACACTGGAGATTCAATACCGCTACTGCCCCAAGCCGACGGCTGGTTCATGATCCAGACCCGTTGCCCCGCCGGCACCCGCTACCGCTACAACATCGATGGAGAGCTGGAGGTGCCGGACCCGGCCTCGCGCGCCCAGGCCGGCGACATCGACCGCCACAGCGTGGTGGTCGACCCACATGCCTACTCATGGCGACACACCCAATGGTCCGGTCGCCCCTGGCACGAAGCGGTGATCTACGAGTTGCACGTGGGCGCCCTGGGTGGTTTCGAAGGCGTCGAACAGCATCTGGCACACCTGACCGGGCTGGGCATCACCGCCATCGAGCTGATGCCATTGGCGCAGTTTCCCGGTGATCGCAACTGGGGCTACGACGGCGTCCTGCCCTACGCACCCCAGGCCTCCTACGGCACGCCCGAACAGCTCAAGCATCTGATCGACAGCGCCCACGGCCATGGGCTGTCCGTCATCCTCGATGTGGTCTACAACCACTTCGGCCCCGACGGCAACTACCTGCACCGTTATGCCAAGGGCTTCTTCCGTGAAGACAAGCACACGCCCTGGGGCGCGGCGATTGATTTCCGCCGCCGCGAAGTGCGGGACTTCTTCATCGACAATGCGCTCATGTGGCTGCTGGAGTACCGTTTCGACGGCCTGCGCCTGGACGCGGTACACGCCATTGAAGACCCGGATTTTCTCCAGGAGCTGGCGACCCGGGTGCGCGAGCAGGTGGACCCGATCCGGCATGTCTGGTTGACCGTGGAAAACGAACACAACCAGGCCCACCTGCTGGAGCACCGCTACGACGCCCAGTGGAACGACGACGGGCACAATGCCCTGCACGTGCTGCTGACCGGTGAGACCGACGCCTACTACGCCGACTATGCCCAGCAGCCGACCGAACAACTGGCCCGTTGCCTGAGCCAGGGTTTCGTCTTCCAGGGTCATCTCAATCGCCATGGCGAAGCCCGGGGCGAGCCCAGCGGTCACCTGCCGCCGAGCGCGTTCGTGCTGTTCCTGCAGAACCATGACCAGATCGGCAACCGTGCCCTGGGCGAACGCCTGCATCAGCTCGCCGCGCCTCAGGCCCTGCAGGCAGCGACAGTCTTGTTGCTGCTGTCACCGATGATCCCGCTGCTGTTCATGGGCGATGAGGTGGCAGCCGAACAACCGTTCCTGTTCTTTACCAGCCACCACGGCGAGCTGGCAGAGCTGGTGCGCGAAGGCCGACGCAACGAGTTCAAGGCCTTCACTGCCTTTGCCGATCCGCAGAAGCGCGAACGAATTCCCGACCCCAACGCCGCCAGCACCTTCGAGGCTTCACGCCCAAGCCTGGAATCGCAAGGCCCGGAGCAACAGGCCAACGAGGCGTTGTATCGGCAACTGCTGAAAATCCGCCGTGAAGAGATCGTCCCGCGCCTGCCCGGTGCCCAGGCCCTGGGCGCCGATGTGCTGGGCCATGGCGCCATCAGCGCACGCTGGCGACTGGGCGATGGCAGTGTGTTGCGCATCGATTTCAACCTCGGCGATCAGCCCGTCGAACACAATGCCCCGGAAGAGGCACGCATTCTTTTCGAACATCCGCAGCAGGTCATGGGTCTGTTGCAACAGGGCGTCCTTGCGCCCTACAGCGCGCTGGTCAGTCTGACGCAGGCGACAACCTTGCCCAACATCACTGGAGAGCGCCTATGAGCGATGCGCAACTGGAAATCCTCGCCAGCCGAGCGGGCCTGGCGGTGGATTGGATCGATGCCAATGGCCGGGCCCAGAAAGTCTCGCCGGCCGTCTTGCGTTCGGTCCTCACCGGCCTGGGCCATCCCGCCGGCAGCGCCCAGGAAATCGACGCCAGCCTGCTGCAGTTGCAGGAAGCTCAACAGAACCATCAATTGCCACCGCTGATCACCGCCGACGTCGGAGTCAGCCTGGACTTGAGCCGCTACTTCGATGCGGGGACACCCTGCGAAATCAAACTCGAAGATGGCGCGACACTGAACCTGAACCTCGATGCCGATGCCAAGCTGCCGGGGATGGTCCCGGTGGGTTATCAGCACGTCAGCATCCAGGACCAGCATTTCACCCTGGCCGTTGCGCCGGCCCGCTGCTACAGCGTGGCCGATGCGGTGGACGATCCGACGCCACGGGCCTGGGGCCTGAGCGCGCAACTGTATGCCCTGCGCCGCCCCGGTGACGGTGGCTTCGGTGACACCCAGGCCTTGGAGGAGCTGGCACGGGTGGCCGGCGAGCGCGGCGCCGAGGCCGTTGCCATCAGCCCGATGCACGCGATGTTCAGCAGCGACACCGGGCGCTACAGCCCCTACTCACCGTCGAGCCGACTGTTTTTCAACAGCCTGTACGCCGCACCGGGCACCATCCTCGGTGAACGTGCGCTGCGCACCGCCATCGACGCCACCGGCTTGACCAATCAACTGCGCACCCTGGAAGAGCAGCCGCTGATCGACTGGCCGGTCGCCGCCCAGGCCAAGCAGAAGATCCTGCGCGCCCTGTACGACGGCTTCAGCCAGGGTGAGCATCCGCTGCATGAGGACTTCAGCAGTTTCCGCCACACCAGCGGCGAAGCCCTGGAAAATCATTGCCGCTTCGAGGCCTTGCAGGCCGAACGCGCCGCCCGTGGCGAAAGCCTCGACTGGCGCCACTGGCCGGAAGAATGGCGCGATCCGCGCAGCGCGGCCCTGGCCCATTTCGCCGAAGAAAATGCCGATGAGATCGGCTTCTACGCTTTTTGCCAATGGTTGATTGCCCGCTGCCTGGAGCGCGCCCAGAGCGCAGCCCGATCCAGCGGCATGGGCATCGGTCTGATCGCCGACCTGGCAGTGGGTGCCGATGGCGGTGGCAGCCAGGCCTGGAGCCGGCAGGACGAACTGCTCGCCTCGCTGACCGTGGGCGCCCCGCCGGACATTCTCAACCGCTCCGGCCAAGGCTGGGGGATCTCGGCGTTCGCCCCGGAAGGCCTGGTGCGCAACGGCTTTCGCGCCTTCATTGAAATGCTGCGGGCCAACTTCGCCCACGCCGGCGGCTTGCGCATCGATCATGTCATGGGTTTGCAACGGCTCTGGGTGATCCCTAACGACGCCCCACCTCGCGATGGCGCCTACCTGTATTACCCGGTGGACGACCTGCTGCGCCTATTGGCGCTCGAATCCCATCGTCATCAGGCCATCGTGCTCGGCGAAGACCTCGGCACCGTGCCCGACGGCCTGCGTGACAAACTCATTGCCCGCTCGATCCTGGGCATGCGCGTGTTGTTGTTCGAACAGGACAATACCCACTTCAAGCCAATTCTCGACTGGCCGGACAATGCCCTGGCCACCACCAGCACCCATGACTTGCCGACGCTCAATGGCTGGTGGCACGGTCACGACATCGACTGGAACGCCCGGCTGGACCTGATCGATTCCCATACCGAAATGGACTGGCGCAAACACCGCGAGCGCGAACGCGAAGGCCTGCGCCACGTGCTGAACCAGGACCCGCAGAACTTTCGCGAAGAACACCGCGAGACCGACCAGGTGCTCGATGCCAGCGTGCGCTTCCTCGGCCACACCCGCGCGCCGCTGGTGCTGTTGCCGCTCGAAGACGCCCTGGGCATCGAGGAGCAAGCCAACCTGCCAGGCACCATCGACACCCACCCCAATTGGCGCCGCCGCCTGGCCGGGCCAAGCCAGGCGTTGCTGGATCACCCGGACGCTGCCCGGCGTCTGGAAATACTCGCCTGCGCGAGGCTTCAGGCGAACGAGCGTGACCGATGAAACAGCCGTTGATCCAACCCCTGCGAGCAACATTGCGCCTGCAGTTTCATAAAGGCTTCACCCTGGACGATGCCATCCCCCAGGTGCCGTACTTCGCCTCGCTGGGCATCAGCCACATTTATGCCTCGCCGCTGCTCAAGGCCCGGGCCGGGTCCATGCACGGCTACGATGTCGTCGACCCCACCCTGGTCAACCCCGAACTGGGTGGCGAAGCCGCGCTCAAGCGCCTGGTCGCGACCTTGCGCGAGCACCAGATGGGCCTGATCCTCGACATCGTGTCCAATCACATGGCCGTCGGCGGCAATGACAACCCCTGGTGGCTGGACTTGCTCGAATGGGGGCGCTTGAGCCCCTACGGCGAGTTCTTCGACATCCAGTGGCACTCCCCCGACCCACTGATGGAAGGCCAATTGCTGTTGCCGTTCCTGGGCAGCGACTACGGCGTGGCATTGCAGGAAGGCACCTTGCAATTGCGCTTCGATGCCGCCCACGGCAGTTTCTACGTCGAGCACTACGAACACCGCTTCCCGATTTGCCCGATGCACTACGGCGAGCTGCTCAAGCCCGCCGAAACCCTGCCCGCCGAGCAGGCCGAAGCGCTCAAGGCCCTGGCCGAGCGCTTCACCACGCTGAATTACCAGACCGACGCCCACACCCTCGCCCGCCCGCTGCAAACCGAGTTGCAGGACCTGGCGGCACAAGCGGACATCTTCGCCGCCATCGAGGACAACCTGGCTGGCTACGACTCTACACAGCCCGAGGGGTTCGAACGCCTGCATCAGTTGCTGGAGCGCCAGAGCTACCGACTCGCCAGCTGGCGCACGGCAGCGGACGACATCAACTGGCGGCGCTTTTTCGATGTCAACGAACTGGGTGGGCTGCGGGTCGAGCGTCCAGCGGTATTCGAGGCGACCCACGCAAAGATTTTCCAATTGATCGGCGAAGGACTGGTGGACGGCCTGCGCATCGATCACATCGACGGCCTTGCCGACCCTCGTGGTTACTGCCGCAAATTGCGCAGACGGGTCGATTCACTGTCACCGACCCGACACCTGCCGATTTTCGTCGAGAAGATCCTTGGCGATGGCGAGACGTTGCGGCGGGACTGGAACATCGACGGCAGCACCGGTTACGAGTTCATGAACCAGGTCTCGCTGCTCCAGCATGACCCGGCCGGCGCCGCCCCCCTCGCCGAATTCTGGAACCGGCACAGTGAGCGGCCAGCGCACTTCATCGAAGAAGCCCGCCTGGCCCGCCAGCAGATCCTCAATGGGTCGCTGGCCGGAGACTTCGAAAGCGTCGCCCAAGCCCTGCTGCAAGTGGCCCGGGACGATGTGATGACCCGCGACCTGACCCTGGGCGCGATTCGGCGGGCCTTGCAGGAACTGATCGTGCACTTTCCGGTGTATCGCACCTACATCACACCCTTGGGCCGCTCCGCCGAAGACGAGGTGTTTTTCAACCAGGCCCTGGAAGGCGCCCGGCAGACCCTCAGCGAAGCCGACTGGCCAGTGCTCGATTGCCTGGCCGGCTGGCTTGGTGGGATGCCCTGGCGGCAACGCCCGCGCGGTAGCCAGCGTAAACGCCTGCGCCATGCCTGCGTGCGTTTCCAGCAACTGACCTCGCCGGCCGCCGCCAAAGCCGTGGAGGACACCGCGCTCTATCGCTCGGCGGTGCTGTTGTCGCGCAATGACGTGGGCTATAACACCGAGCGCTTCAGCGCCCCGGCGCAGGAGTTCCATCAAGCAGGCCTCGATCGACTCGAGCATTTTCCCGACAACCTGATCACCACCGCTACCCACGACCACAAGCGCGGCGAAGACACCCGCGCCAGGCTGGCCGTGCTCAGCGAACGCGCCGATTGGTACACCGCCTGCGTGGAGCAATGGCGCATCCTTTCGCCTTCGCTGCACAGCGACCCGGCGGCGCCCTCGGCCGGTGATGAACTGATTCTGTACCAGGCGCTGCTCGGCAGCTGGCCACTGGACCTGGACCTCCAGGACCACAAGGCCCTGGCCGCATACAACGAGCGCCTGTGGCAATGGCAGCGCAAGGCCCTGCGCGAAGCCAAGCTGCAAAGCAGCTGGGCGGCGGTCAACGACGCTTATGAGCAAGCCACCCAGATGTTCCTCGAACGGTTGCTGCTGGGCGATGAGGGGTTGCCCTTGCGCAGCGTCATCGCCGAGGCGGTCCAGGCCATCGCCCCGGCAGGCGCCCTCAACAGTCTGGCGCAAACCTTGCTGCACATGACCGTACCCGGCGTACCGGACCTGTACCAAGGCAACGAGTTCTGGGATTTCAGCCTGGTGGACCCGGATAACCGTCGCCCGGTGGACTTCCAGGCACGCCGCGAGGCGTTACGGGCCGACAGCACGCCAGCCGCGTTGATACGCGATTGGCGGGACGGCCGAGTCAAACAGGCATTGATCGCCAGGACGCTGGCCGTGCGAGCCGAGTATCCGCAGCTATGGCGCCAGGGTCGCTACCAACCCCTGGAAGTGCTCGGCGAGCAGGCCCAACGGGTACTGGCCTTCATGCGTGAAGACTCGCAACAACGGGCGATTATTGTTGTACCTGTCCATGCGGCGTCGTTGCTGGAAAACAGTGCCGTGCCGCTGGTGGCTGCGTCGGATTGGGGCGATACCCGTGTGTCGTTACCGTTCGCCGCCGAGGATGAAAAACTGAAGGGACTTTTTTCAAGCGCAACAGTCACACCCCAAAGGGAGCTGCTGATCAGCACCGCGCTGGGGACTTTCCCGGTCAATGTCTTTATCCAACCTTGAGTTGAATCAGGAGCACTGCGATGAGTACCGACGATAAACGCATTCGCGAATTCGCCTATCAGATCTGGGAGTCCGAGGGTAAGCCCGCCGGGCAGGAGAAACGCCATTGGGAGATGGCGCGCAAACTGGCCGAAGCCGAAGCCCTGGCGCCGAGCAAGCCGCCCAAGGCGGCGAGCAAATCAGCGGCCAGCAAAACCGATGGCGCCAAGCCTGCTGCCGCCAAGAGCACCCCGACCAAGACAGCGGCAAAAACTACCACGCCCAAGGCCAAGCCCGCGGCCAAAGCTGCTGCGACCACCGCAGACAAGAAGCCGCGGGCCACACGCAAGCCGCCGGCGGTTTGATTCATCCCCCTATCGGTCTCCTTGCCAGGTGGGAGCAAAGCTTGCTCGCGAAACAGGCGCCTCGATTTCTGAAGGAGTGCATCGCTTCATCGCGGGCGCCTTGCTCCCACAGAGAAGCAACGTTGTCCCACATAGCGGGGCGGTGCGACGTTTCGCTAAATCCCCTCGCCACAGGTGAAGGGTGGAGCCATCCACCCCAAGTGAACCGCATCGCTGTATCTGTCTGTCTTTTGCAGGAGCAACTATGACCCGTCCAAACAAAACCACGCCGCCGCCCGTGATCGAGGCTTCGCGGATTCGTGAGGGGCTGCCTTTTCCACTGGGTGCAACCTGGGATGGCCTCGGGGTCAATTTCGCGCTGTTTTCAGCCAATGCCACCAAGGTGGAACTGTGCATTTTCGATGATGCCGGCGAAGTCGAACTCGAACGCATCGAATTGCCGGAGTACACCGACGAGATTTACCACGGCTATCTGCCGGACGCCCATCCAGGGTTGATCTATGGCTATCGTGTCTACGGCGCATACGACCCGGCGAACGGCCACCGTTTCAACCCGAACAAGCTGCTGATCGACCCGTATGCCAAGCAACTGGTCGGCCAATTGAAGTGGTCCGAAGCCCTGTTCGGCTACACCATCGGCCATCCCGATGGCGACCTCAGTTTCGATGAGCGCGACAGTGCTCCGTTCGTCCCCAAGTGCAAGGTCATCGACCCCGCACACACCTGGGGCCACGACCATCGCGTCAGCGTGCCCTGGGACAAGACCATCCTGTACGAGACCCACGTGCGCGGCCTCACCATGCGTCACCCTTCGGTACCCGAGAACCTGCGCGGTACGTTCGCCGGGCTGATGGTCGACGATGTGCTGGAGCATATCCGCAAGCTGGGTGTCTCTTCGATGGAACTACTGCCCATCCATGCCTTCGTCAATGATCAGCACCTGCTGCACAAAGGCATGACCAACTACTGGGGCTACAACAGCATCGCCTTCTTTGCCCCGGACCCACGCTACCTGGCCAGTGGCAAGATCGCCGAGTTCAAGGAGATGGTCGCACACCTGCACGAGGCCAATCTGGAAGTCATCCTCGACGTGGTCTACAACCACACCGCCGAAGGCAACGAACAGGGCCCCACCCTGTCCATGCGCGGCATCGATAACGCTTCGTACTACCGGCTGATGCCCGACGACAAACGCTACTACATCAACGATTCCGGCACCGGCAATACCCTGGACCTGAGCCATCCTTGCGTTCTGCAAATGGTCACCGACTCCCTGCGCTATTGGGCCACGGAGATGCACGTCGATGGCTTCCGCTTCGACCTGGCGACCATCCTGGGCCGTTACCATGACGGCTTCGACGAGCGCCACAGCTTCCTCGTGGCCTGTCGCCAGGACCCGGTGCTGCGCCAGGTGAAAATGATCGCCGAGCCTTGGGATTGTGGTCCCGGGGGCTACCAGGTGGGACGCTTCCCGCCGGGCTGGGTCGAGTGGAACGACAAGTTCCGCGACACAGTGCGCGCCTTCTGGAAGGGCGACGACGGCCAGCTTGCCGATTTCGCCAGCCGAATGACGGCTTCGGGGGAAATGTTCAACCAGCGTGGCCGGCGTCCGTACGCCTCGGTGAACTTCGTCACCGCCCATGACGGTTTCACCTTGCATGACCTGGTGTCGTACAACGACAAGCACAACGAAGCCAACGACGAGAACAACCAGGACGGCAGCAATAACAACCTGTCCTGGAACCATGGCGTCGAAGGCCCGACGGACGATCCAGAGATCAACGCGCTGCGCCATCGACAGATGCGTAACTTCTTCGCCACCCTGCTGCTGGCCCAAGGCACGCCGATGATCGTCGCCGGCGATGAATTTGCCCGTACCCAGCATGGCAATAACAATGCCTACTGCCAGGACAGTGAGATCGGCTGGGTCAACTGGGACCTGAGCGAGGATGGCGCGACGCTGCTCAAGTTCGTCAAGCGCCTGATCAAGTTGCGCCTGACCTACCCGATCCTGCGGCGCGGACGGTTCCTGGTGGGTAACTACAACGAGGATATCGGCGTCAAGGACGTGACCTGGCTATCCCCCGACGGCAGCGAAATGACCATTGAGCAATGGCAGGACAGCCATGGTCGCTGCCTCGGCATGTTGATGGACGGCCGTGCCCAGGAAACCGGCATTCGGCGCAAGGGCGGCGATGCAACGCTGCTGCTGGTGGTCAACGCACACCATGACATCGTCAACTTCAGCCTGCCGGAAGTACCCGAGGGCAGTTTCTGGACCTGCATGGTCGACACCAACCAGCCGACTGTTCGTGGCCAGGAGCGCTTCGATTTCGATTCCGAATACTCCGTCACCGGGCGCTCGCTGCTGCTGTTCGAACTGCAACGCGAAGAAGAGGAATGAAGTACCGGTTGTAAGCCGCCAGAGAGACCGCAAGGACGCGGTTTTTTCGATGCACACAGCCCAGTTTGAAGAAAAAAATGCAGTTCAGACACACATCTCGCAAGACGAATCGACCGACATGGTCAATACTTCACATGCGGTAGTCTCCAGGATTCGGAGCGCTGTGAATCGCAGCCATACCCACGCGGGCGTCATCGGACAGTAGGCCCGGTACATGGCTGAAAGATTGAATACAAACAAGGACGTCTCTTATGAAACCTGCCTCTCGCTTGCCTGGCCGGCAGCATCCGCAAATATGGAACAGTGCTGCGCAACTGGCCGATATTCCGATCATCAGTACTCAGACGCTCATTCCCGCTGGCGCCCGTGCGGTCATCCTCGCCCCGCACCCGGGCGATGAGGTCGGGGCCTGCGGCGGGTTGCTGCAGTTGCTGAGCAACCTGGACCAGCCCATGTTGCTGATCTCGGTCACCGATGGAGCCCTGACCCACCCCGGCTCACCGTTGTGGACCGACGAACGCCTGCGTACACACCGCCCTCACCCCCAGGAAAGCGTGGATGCCCTGCATCGCCTGGGAATCGCAACCCATGGCCTGCAATGGGTGCGCGGCGGTTTCCCGGAAAAGGCCCTGGCCGAACACGAAGCCGAGCTCGCCGACTTTATTGCACGTCACCTGCGCCCCGGTGACGTGGTGTTCAGCACCTGGCGCCAGGATGGCGACAGCGACCACGACAGCGTCGGACGCGCCGGGGCCCTGGCCGCCGACAGGATCGGGGTGGCGTTCAACGAACTGCCGGTGTGGGCCTGGCACTGGCCGGTCCGCGAGCAAAATAAAATCCCCTGGCACCGGGCCCGCAAACTGCGCCTCGACGTCTGGACCACCGCCCGCAAGCGTCACGCCATGTACGCCTACGTCAGCCAACTCAACGGCGAACCGGCAAGTGGCATCGCCCCGCTGGTGCCCCGGGTCATCCTGGATCGGATGGGGCTGCCGTATGAGATTGTCTTCATCTGAACACCTGCCTGTGATGGCGGTGGTTCAGATACACCGCTATCGCGAGCAAGCTCGCTCCCACAGTAGGCCTGCGCAGGGATGCAATGTCTGTGTGCGCCACCGAACTCTGTGGGAGCGAGCTTGCTCGCGATGGCGACCGGCAAGGACATGAAAAATCCGGAACTGCCGGCGCCTTGGGTCAGTCGCATGAACAGGTACGTCTGATTCAGGAGGGAACGTGACTCAAGATCCCGATTGGCGGACCGTCGCACCCATGCCATCGGACCTGCCTGCGGCGGTTCATCGACTGCGGGTCCTGACGGTCAACACCCATAAGGGTTTCACCGCCCTCAACCGTCGCTTCATCCTGCCCGAGCTGCGCGAAGCGGTGCGCAGTACCGGTGCCGATCTGGTGTTCCTGCAAGAGGTGCTGGGCGAACATGACCGACACGCGTCACGCTACGACAACTGGCCCCAGACCTCCCAGTACGAATTCCTCGCCGACAGCATGTGGAGCGATTTCGCCTATGGCCGCAATGCGGTCTACCCCGATGGCCACCATGGCAACGCCCTGCTCTCCAAATACCCGATCCGCCAGTTCCGCAATCTCGATGTGTCCATCACCGGCCCGGAGCGGCGCGGGTTGTTGCACTGTGTGCTGGATGTGCCCGGCCACGCTGCTGTCCACGGGATCTGCGTGCACCTGAGCCTTCTGGAAAGCCATCGTCAACTACAGCTCAAACTGCTCTGCCAACTGCTCGATTCGTTGCCCGAGGACGCCCCGGTGATCATCGCCGGCGACTTCAACGACTGGCAACTGCGTGGCAATCTCACCCTCGCTCGCCGTGGCTATCTGCATGAAGCCTTCGAGCACCACCACGGCCGCCCCGCCAGGACCTATCCGGCCCGCTTCCCGCTGTTGCGCCTGGACCGCATTTACCTGCGCAACGCCAGCAGCCACGCCCCGCAAATCCTGGGCAACAAACCCTGGACGCACCTGAGCGACCACCTGCCACTTTCGGTGGAAGTGCATTTGTAGGGCGGGCCTTTGCGGCTCTTTCTGCGCGCTGACCTGTAAGTTCTGACAGTAGCGACGCTGGTTTTTCATTGCTAGGGTGCCATCCCATACAGCGAGCGTTGCCAGGCCCTGTGTGCCATCTGTTGTGCAACCGATGCTGAAACCGGCATTGATGAGATGCCGACGCAGAGGGATAGCACATGATTCGGCACGATAGAGGATTCAATCGGCTGCTCAACGCTGTGTGGGTATCAGCCCCCTTCCTGTTGCCCGTTCCAGCCGCCATGGCGGCTTGCACGCTGACACCAACCGCAGGCGATGACACCTATGTCTGCGACAGCGGCACCAGTCCCGGGCTGACAGACCTTTCGGGTAACAACATCCTGACCATGCCCGCCAACGGCAGTGGTGTCATTAGCGGCGACGTCACGTTCGGCACCGGCGTCGACCGCATCGTGATCAATGCCAACGGCGTGATTGACGGTGATGTCCAGCAAGGCTCCGGCGTGGACGACTTCATCATGAATGGCGGCAGGATCCTGTCCCTGGCCCAAGGTGACGGCCTCGATACGTTCTTGATGACTGGCGGGACCATCGTCGACGCGTTCGAAGACGGCGACGTCGCGAAGATGACCGGCGGCACCATTGGCCGAGTCGACATGAAACTCGATGACAACGTTTTCGATATGTCGGGCGGACAGATCATCGGCAACCTGGTGACCGGTTTCGGCCAGGACACCATCATTCTCTCCGCAGGTCGCATCGGCGGCAATGTCAGCGTCAGCGGCGGCAATGACAGCATTACCGTCAGCGGTGGCGAAATCATCGGCGAGGTCCGGGCCAGTGCCGGCGATGACCAGCTACAGTGGAGCGGCGGCCTTATCCACTCGGCCGTCCTGATGGGCGACGGTAGCGACACCGCATTGTTGAGCAACCTCGATGAAACCCTCCTCGCCACTACACCCAGCGTGGACGGTGGATTGGGCCAGGACGCGTTGACGTTCAGTGGCAGCACCTCCAGCACCGGCGCTCGCTACCTCAATTGGGAGACAGTCAACCTCACCCAAGGCTCGCAACTGGACCTTGACGACACCCTGAGCTTGGGTGACAGCGCCACCGCCACCGGGACGCTCAACATAGAATCCGGCAGTACGCTAACGTCGACCCAAGGCGTCCTTGCCCCTTTTACTGCCGGTCAGTTGGCGACGCTCAACAACGCCGGCACCGTAGACCTTACCCAGGGCAACACCCGCACCAACGACACCCTCACTGTCCAGGGCAACTACGTCGGTAACAACGGCCAGTTGCACCTGCAAACGGTACTCGGCGCCGACGACTCCCCCAGTGACAAGCTGGTGGTCAATGGCGGGACACTCACCGGCAGTACCGCCATCACGGTCACAAGCCTGGGCGGCACGGGCGCACGAACGACCCAGGACGGCATCGAAGTGGTCCAGGCCCAGGGCGGCGCAGTCAGTGATACCGGCGCCTTTTCGCTGGCGCAAGCGGTCTCGGCCGGCGCGTTCGATTACCGCCTGTTCAGAGGCGGCGCGACCGGCAATGAAAACAACTGGTACCTGCGCTCCACCTTGGTTGCCGGACCGGTAGCGGCGCCCAGCCCGACGTTGCCCGTACTGCCGGCCGCAGTACCCGGTGCGGCACCCATTCCTCTGTACCGGCCGGAAGTGCCAACCTGGTCGGTATTGCCCCCGGCAGCAGCACAACTGACCCTGATGGCCCTGGGCACGTTCCATGACCGCCAGGGCGACCAGCGCCTGCTCACGGAAAACGGCGCGTTCGGCGCGGGCTGGGGCCGGGTCTATGGCAAGGACCTGGATCAAACCTGGGCCGGCACGGTGACGCCGCGGTTCGATGGGTCGATCAAGGGCTTCCAGGTGGGCAATGACCTGTACAGCTCTCCGCTGTCCAGTGGACAGACCCAGCGCATTGGTTTTTTCGTCGGCCGTACCGAATTGAACGGTAACGTCGATGGGTTCAACCTGGGTTTCGAAGGCCGACGCGCCGGCAAGATAGAACTCGACGGCGACAGCTACGGGCTCTACTGGACGCTCACCGATCCCACTGGCGGTTACGTCGACGCCGTGGTGATGGGCACGCGACTGGACGGCGACAATCGCTCCGAACGCGGCCTGAAAATCGATAATCGCGGGCACGCCCTGACCCTCTCGGCCGAAGCCGGTTACCCCTTCGCGGTGGCCGCCGACTGGGTCCTCGAGCCCCAGGTGCAGATCATCCACCAGAAGGTCTCCCTGGATACCCAGGACGATGGGGTCTCAAGGGTCGAGTTCGATTCCGACAGTGCCTGGACCGGCCGACTCGGCGCTCGCCTCAAGGGCCGTTATCAGGTCAGCGGCATACCCGTGGAACCGTATCTGCGCGCCAACCTCTGGCACACGTTTTCCGGCACCGATACGGTGACATTCGACGACACTGAGCGGGTCGAGACCCAGCAGCGCGCGTCCACCGGCGACCTGGGTGTCGGCGTCATCGTGAGCCTGGCGCCCGCGGTCAGCGTCTACGCCGGAGCGGACTACAGCAACAACCTCGACAGCCGTCAGCAACGCAGTGTGTCGGGCAATCTCGGTGTACGGATCAGCTGGTAGGCAGGTTCTGCGACGATGATTTGACGCCCAAATGCTCGCCTTAATAACCAATTGAAATCAGCGTCTTATTGACGCTGATTTCATCTTGCCATTCATCGTTCATTTTCTTGACGCGCCGCCATCGGTCTTCTTGACTACACCGTACTACCCCCGGAAATACAGTCAGGGGCAGGCCTCTGGAACCCGCCAAGACGGGCCGCCAAAGGCTTGCCTCAATCCATTCGGTCGCCCCTCATTCGGGGTAGGAGAGACGCCAAAAAGCGAGAAACGCATGCGATTGCAAGGCAGGCCCCCATGAAAACTTCCCTCCGTCCGCAAGATATCTCCACCGCCACCCTCCACACCCTCTCCACTTCGTTGTTGCTGCTTTCCTCCATGGAGGTACAGGCCTGGCCTGCCGAGGAGACAGTGCAGCCCTGGTATGGCCGAGCACAGTCCGACAACCTCAATACCGCATTCATCGGCAGTGACCCCGCCTCCGGCAAGAGCCCCGCCCTGTTCACATTGCGCAACGACAGCGGCCATACCCAGCGCGTGGGCCTGATCAGCGGGCAAAACCAGATCATTTCAACGGGAAGTGGCCTGCTGGTAACGCCTGCGATGGCCGAACCGGGCAAAGATGCCCTGAACCTGACAGGCTCGAGCCTCGGCGCGTATTGGAGCCTGACCGGCCCCGCCGGCTGGCACGTGGACCTGAGCGCCAGCGGCGGCCGGGTCAATGGCTACAGCCGCACCGAACAAGGCCAGCGCCAGGCCAGCGAAGGCAATGCCGTGACGCTTTCGGTCGAAGGCGGCTTTCCGATTGGCATCGGGACCCACTGGGTCGTCGAACCCCAGGCGCAGTTGATCAACCAACGCATCACCCTCGACACACCGAATGCCGAAAGCGGTACCGGCAATGAACTGAACAGTTGGAGTGGCCGCGTCGGCGCACGACTCAAAGGCAATTACCAAGTCAACGGTCTCGGCATGGAGCCCTATGTGCGAACCAACCTGTGGCATACGGTCCAGAGCGCCGATACCTTGTCCCTGGATAAGGTCGACAAGATCAGCAGCAGCCGAAAGTCCTCCACCGTCGAAGTCGGCCTGGGCCTGGTGGCCCGGGTCACGCCGGCGGTAAGCCTGTATGTCAGTGCCGATTACAGCAGTGACGTCGACGACAACGACCTCAACGGCATCATTACCAGCATGGGGGTGCGGATGCGCTGGTAATGCCGACTCTGTAGTCGATAGTCCCCGCGTGTGTAGGAGCTGCCGAAGGCTGCGATCTTTTGATCTTTCGCTTGGGACTCAAGTGTCTGGGGAAAGATCGCAGCCTCGTTGCACTCGTCAGCTCCTACACAGCGCCTACATAAGCCCGGCGCAAGCAATCTGCCGCCACTTAAAAAACACCTCCATTAAGGCGTATAACGCTAAAAGCGATTTATACCTGCAAGCCGTCTGCCCCTGGCTCATTTCATTGATGGAGTAACGACATGACCACCGCCCCCTTCCTCGCCAACCTGTTTCCCGGCGCCGCCGACATCCCGCAGGCCTATCGCCTCGAAGGCCGGATCGAACAGCGCGAATACCTGGTCGACGGCGTCCTGGAAACCTGGCAAGGGCCACTGGCCGTCGTCCGCAGCCCCGTTTACCTGACGGGTGAACTGGGCGATGAGCAAGTGATTCTCGGCAGCACACCGCTGCTGGACGCCGAAACCGCCCTCACCGCCCTGGACGCTGCCGTGCGGGCTTACGATCGCGGCCAGGGCCAGTGGCCGACGATGCGCGTCGCCGAGCGCATCCGCCACGTGGAAACCTTCCTGGCGCGCATGCGCGAGCAACGCGAGGCCGTGGTCAAGTTGCTGATGTGGGAGATCGGCAAGAACCTCAAGGATTCCCAGAAGGAGTTCGACCGCACCTGCGACTACATCGTCGACACCATCAACGCCCTCAAGGAACTGGACCGCCGCTCCAGCCGTTTCGAGCTGGAACAGGACACACTCGGGCAGATCCGGCGCGTGCCGCTGGGCGTGGCCTTGTGCATGGGCCCCTACAACTATCCGCTGAACGAAACCTTCACCACGCTGATCCCGGCCTTGATCATGGGCAACACCGTGGTATTCAAACCGGCCAAGCTCGGCGTCCTGCTGGTGCGGCCGTTGCTCGAAGCCTTCCGCGACAGCTTCCCGGCAGGCGTGATCAACGTGATCTACGGCAGCGGCCGCGAGACTGTCAGCGCGCTGATGGCCAGCGGCAAGATCGACATCTTCGCCTTTATCGGCACCAATAAAGCGGCCAGTGACCTGAAGAAGCTTCACCCGCGGCCACACCGTTTGCGTGCCGCCCTGGGGCTGGATGCGAAGAACCCCGGGCTGGTGCTGCCGGACGTCGACCTGGACAACGCGGTCAACGAGGCGCTGACCGGCTCGCTGTCATTCAACGGCCAGCGCTGCACGGCGCTGAAAATCCTGTTTGTCCATGAAGATGTGGCGCCGGCGTTCATCGAGAAGTTCAACGCCAGGCTCGCCAGCCTGAAACCCGGCATGCCCTGGGAGGACGGTGTGGCGCTGACGCCATTGCCCGAAGCGAGCAAGGTCGATTACTTGCATTCGCTGGTCGCCGATGCGCTCGCCAAGGGTGCAGAAGTGAAGAATGCCCATGGCGGCGAATCACGCAGCTCGTTCTTCTACCCGGCGGTGCTGTACCCGGTGAACACCGCGATGCGGGTCTACCATGAGGAACAGTTCGGCCCGGTCGTGCCCATCGTGCCGTACCGCGACCTCAATACCGTAATCGATTACGTACTGGAGTCCGACTTCGGCCAGCAGCTCAGCATTTTCGGCACCAACCCGGCACAAGTCGGCAAGCTGGTGGATATCTTCGCCAACCAGGTCGGCCGCATCAACATCAACGCCCAGTGCCAGCGTGGCCCGGACACGTTCCCGTTCAATGGCCGGAAGAATTCGGCCGAGGGCACCTTGTCGGTCCACGATGCGCTGCGCACCTTTTCCATCCGCACGCTGGTGGCGACCAAGTTCCAGGAGAGCAACAAGGCGTTGATCAGCGACATTATCCGTGAGCGGGATTCCAACTTCCTGACCACTGACTACATCTTCTGATCCACGCCCGAACGTGGGCTACGACAGGGCTGGGCGCCGCGACTTGATGCCCCAGCCCTGTTGCATGCCGGCAGCCGCCAGCAGGATCGCCGCCACGCCCAGCCATTGCAGCGGCTCAAGGCGATGGCCGAAGGCGAACCAGTCGACGAAAATCGCCGCGATCGGGTAGATGAACGACAGCGCCCCGGTCAACGCGGTCGGCAACCGTTGTATAGCGCTGTACAGCAACACGTACATCACGCCAGTGTGCACCACACCCAGGGTCAACAGGCTGGCCCAGGCCTGGGCGTGTTGCGGCAACGCCGAGAAGTTCGCCCAGGGTGCCAACAGCAACACGCCGGTGCTGACCTGGATCAGCGCGATCAGATGAGGCGGCGTGCCGGTCAGGCGCTTGATGATCAAGGCCGCGATGGCGTACAGCAACGCGGCGCCCAGCGCCAAGGCGATGCCCAACAGATAGTCGCCACCACCCTGCCCTTGCTCACCATGGGCACTGACGATGGCCAGCATTCCGAGAAACGACACCGCCAGCCAGAACAGCTTCTGCGCGGTGATTTTTTCCCCCAGGAACAACGCCGCCAGCCCCACCAACATGAACGGCTGGACGTTGTACACCGCCGTGCCGATGGCAATCGAGGCGCGGGAATAAGAGGCAAACAACAGTACCCAGTTACCGACGATCGCTACACCGCTGAGGACCGCCAGCAGGAAGGTGGTACGGGTGAGGATGCCAGGGCGCAAAAAGCCGAAACCGGCGCAGATCAGCAGCAAGGTCGCGGCACCGAACACGCAGCGCCAGAACACCACATCCAGCACCGGCAGGCCGGAAACCAGCACGAACCAACCAATGGTTCCGGAGATCAGCATGGCGGCGGTCATTTCCAGCGAACCGCGGCGTAAGGTCTTGTCCATCTTAAGGCTCCTTCAGCAAGTGGGCACAGTATGCCGAGCCGACCAGGGCCTTCTCCATGGTTTGAAAAAGGCTAAACTGCAATTCGACCTTTTTTATCAAGGCAACTTCGCGCATTCACCTAATGGAGCTGAAATGACTGACGATATTGACCAGATCCTCATCAGTGCCCTGATGGAAGACTCCCGACGCTCCCTCAAGGCCCTGGCAAACCTCAGTGGCCTGTCCTCCCCCAGTGTCGCCGAACGTCTTCGCCGGCTCGAAGAACGTGGTGTGCTCAGGGGCTATACCGTCGAAGTGGACCCCAAGTGTTTCGGCTATCAACTCCAGGCCATCGTGCGTATCCGCCCGCTGCCGGGGCAATTGCAGGAGGTGGAACGGCAGATCCAGGCCATCGCTGAATTCACCGAATGCGACAAGGTGACCGGCGACGACTGCTTCATCGCCCGCTTGCACGTGCGCTCGATGGAACAGTTGGATACCTTGCTGGACAAGCTCAATGTCCACGCCGAGACCAATACGGCCATCGTCAAGAAGACGCCCGTCAAGCGACGGTTGCCGCCGATGGCGTAAGAACGTATTCCCCCTGTGGGAGCGAGCAAGCTCGCTCCCACAGGGTTACCGTTGCAACGGATAGACACACCAAGCCTTATCCTTTACGAATACGGCGATGGTCAGCAAAAAAGGGCTTATCCGTGGCAATACGATCCGAGGCTTTGGGTCCGTTGGCCGCCTGGCCGTCCTGACCATCGACGTACCAGTAACAGTGCTGCACCGCACGTGTGATACCCACATACGCCAGGCGCAGGATTTCGTCCTTTTGCGCCGAGTCGTAAGCTTCGGCGTCACCGTCCTGGCCTAGCCCGGCCATTCGATAGACCTGGTTCTTGTAGGGTGAACTGCTCAGGTGCTGGCAGTCGCCCAGAAGGAACACCGCATCGGCCTGGAGCCCCTTGGCACTGTGGTAAGTCATTTGCCTGAGCCGCCGCGCTTCGTACGGCAAGCTAGAATCCACATTAACTGTTGGCTGAATATACTTTTCTATCAATAACTTATCGCTGCCTTTTCGATACAACATCAAGATCGAATCGCCCTTGCGGTAGTGTTCATCCAGTCGCCGCGCCAACCCTTCGTCGTCTCGGTCCAATACATTGACCGGGCTCAGCGAGCGAGGCACACCGCTGGCCTTGGCCTTCTTGCCTGGGATAGCCGCAGCGGCGCGAACAATATGCTCGGCCGCATCGATGATGTGTTGGTGGCTGCGGTAGTTGTCAGTGAGCATGACCCGAGTCGTCGTCGGCGACGGGAATTGCTTGTTGAAGGCCATGAAATAGCTCGGTGAACTGCCGCGCCAGCCATAGATCGATTGCCAATCGTCCCCTACACACAACAAAGAAGAGCGCTGGGCGCCGCGCCCCACGTGCATCGCGGGCCCACGGCTGCGTATTTCCCGAAGACTGGCGCGCAGCCAGGAGACGATCTGCGGCGACACGTCCTGGAATTCGTCGACCATCAGGTGCGAAAGCGGCCTGAGCAACGCATCCCCCAGCAACTTGAAATTTTCCGGTGAGTGCTCGCTGAACAGCGCAAACATGCGGTTGTAGGTCATGACCGGCGGCGATTGATCAAGCAAATGGTCTTCGAATGCCCGCCAGAAGCGGCTCAGCGCCTCGAAAAAGTACCGATCAGGGTCATCCTGGGCAAAGGACATCCGGCCCACGGCATCCGGGACGTCCAGGCCAAGGTTCTCGATAAAGCCTGCCGCCGCGACAAAACAGTCCAGCAATGGCGCCGAACCCAGTTCGCCCTTGACCTTATAGTCGAACCCTGGCCCGGCGCTGGCGTCACCGGCCATCGACGCCAATACACGTTTTGACGCCTCATAACTTTCAAACCATATCAATGGCTTACGACAGAAAGCTTGAAACAGTGTGCGCTTGACCGCCCATTCCGCGCGGATACTCAACTTGGCGCCCGGACGACTGAGCCGGGCGTCTTCCCGTGGATCGAACCCCAGTATCACCCAGGCACCCAGGGAAGGCGCGTAGCCATGACAGTGGAACGTCGAACCATTGATTTCGAACGTTTGTCGTTTCGGCTCGATACCCTTGATCGGCCAGGCACCGGCGCGCAACCACAGGTCTTCGACGGCATCGCACAATTCTTCGTCGCGCTGGGCTGCCAGCTCGGTCACGGCGACGCGCTTTTGCACATCCGGGTGATCACGTTCCAGCTCCTTGAGTTGCAGCGCGTGGCGGGACAACGGCAGGATCAGCTCACGGAAACGCGCGTCACGCTGGTAAAGGCTGTAATAACAGGCGTTGAGTTGCTGGCGCTGGGCGTCGTTGATGCGCAAATCAAAGGGATTGCCCTGGGCATCATCCTCACCCGCTTCGGCGCGATGGCTCAGGGTCTCGAAGGCCTGGAGCCGCTCGAACCCAGGCAGGCTGCGGACCATGGGCAAGATGCGCGAATGGAATGTCCGCACCAGGTCACGAGCTTCCTTGAGGCTGACGGTTCGCCCCCACAGGGCAAACACCTCGATCATTTTCTGGATGAAATCCTTGCGCGACTCCCGGGTAAACGTCACCACGGTCATCGAGTCCAGTTCGAAACCCAGGTAATGGGACAGCAGCACAATGCGCAGCATCAGGGTGGTGGACTTGCCCGCCCCGGCCCCGGCGACCACCGAGGTCGAGGGCGTGTCGCTGAAAATCATTTTCCATTGCGCGGCACTGGGTTGTGCATGGGCCGGCAGCAATCGGGCGACATCTGCCTTGATGCGTTTCTTCAGCTCAGCGGTCAGCGGCAGGCGCCAGTCATCGAACAGCAGATCATCGACCTGCGGTGCCGGATGCTCCGTGCTGCGCGAATCACGGATCAGCAGGACCTGACGGCCCTCCTCAAGCCCTTCGGCCCGACCTTCCTTGTAGCCATAGTCAAAACCGGCGGTATGACCACTGCGGAAACCGTCGGCCTGGCCATGCAACCAAGAGGCGCGATGTTGGGCTCGCAGGCGTGTCAGGCCATGGCCGAAGAACCGGGCTGCCAGGCGCTTGAACAGCGGCATCTGGGCCAGGGATAAAAGCTCGGGGGGAAGATCGGGAGTGTGTTGCGCCACGCTGATGACTCCGGTGTTCATGAACCATGACGGCTATGGTGTCTGTATTTGCCGCCGGGTTCCACCCAAAAGCTTTTAAGTCATGGGTTTAGGCGATGAAGTGAAAGTTGGCTCGCGGTTTCATATCTAAATAAACGATAGCTTTGACGCGTTTTTTACGCTTTTTATCGATGTGTTCCTTGGCGAAAATAGCCCTATCAACCATCGCTTTCGCTGCTTAGCGAAAAGGACACGAACATGCTCGAACTCAGGCCCTTCGCCACCTTGGGCGCCGCCAACCACGGCTGGTTGGATGCCCACCATCATTTTTCGTTCGCCGAGTATTACGACCCACGGCGCATGCATTGGGGCAACTTGCGGGTCTGGAACGATGATGTCATCGCCCCCGGCAGCGGTTTTCCTCAACACCCGCACCGGGACATGGAAATCATCACCTATGTGCGCGAAGGCGCGATCAGCCACCAGGACAATCTGGGTAACAAGGGCCGCACGGAGGCCGGTGATGTACAGGTCATGAGCGCGGGCACCGGGATTGCCCATAGCGAATACAACCTGGAATCGACGGCCACTCGCATTTTCCAGATATGGATCATCCCCAACGAAGAAGGCCTGGCACCGTCATGGGGCGCCAAACCGTTTCCCAAGGACTCGCGCGAAGGCTTCGTGACCTTGGCCAGTGGCAAGGCCGGCGATGACCAAAGCCTGCGCATTCGCGCCGACGCACGACTGGTAGCGGCCAATCTCAAGGCGGGTGAAAGTGCGGAGTATCGGCTGGACATCGCACGTCGAGCTTATCTGGTACCGGCCACAGGACTGATAGAAATCAATGGGTTGCGCGTACAAGCTCGAGATGGGGTTGCGATTGAAGATGAACAGATCTTACGAGTGACAGCTATAGAAGATAGCGAAATCGTGCTCGTGGACCTGGCCTGATTGGTCTTGTGGCGAGGGGATTTGTGTGGGAGCGAAGCTTGCTCGCGAAACGGGCCTCGATTTAAAGACCGCGTCGCCTGGATCGCGGGCAAGCCTTGCTCCCACATAGTTGGGACAAGGCTTGCCAACGGAGTCACTTGCTGGTGATAGCCCCATCCACCAACGTTTGCGCCTCAGCCACCAATTGCTTGAGGTGCGCATCGCCAACGAAGCTTTCGGCGTAGATCTTGTAGATATCCTCGGTGCCGGATGGGCGTGCCGCAAACCAGCCGTTTTCGGTCATTACCTTGAGCCCGCCAATGGCCTGGTCATTGCCCGGCGCATGGCTGAGGATGCTCTGGATCTTCTCCCCGGCCAGTTCGGTAGACGTCACCTGATCCGGCGATAACTTGCTCAACAGCGCCTTCTGCTGCGGGCTGGCCTTGGCATCGACGCGTACCGAGAACGGCTCGCCCAGCTCGTCAGTCAATGCGCGGTAGGCCTGGCTCGGGTCGCGACCGGTGCGTGCCGTCATTTCAGCTGCCAGCAACGCCGGGATCAGGCCGTCCTTGTCGGTACTCCAGACGCCGCCGTCCTTGCGCAGGAACGAAGCACCGGCACTTTCTTCACCACCAAAGCCCAGGGAACCATCGAACAGGCCGTCGGCAAACCACTTGAAGCCCACCGGCACTTCATAGAGCCGGCGACCCAGGCGCTTGGCCACGCGATCGATCAGGCCGCTGCTGACCACCGTCTTGCCCACGGCGGCATCGGCGCGCCATTGCGGGCGATTCTGGAACAGGTAGTCGATCGAGACCGCCAGATAGTTGTTCGGCGCCAACAGGCCACCGGACGGCGTCACGATGCCATGGCGGTCATGGTCCGGGTCGCAGGCAAAGGCCACATCGAAACGCTCCTTCAGGCCAATCAACCCTTGCATCGCATGGCTGGAGGACGGGTCCATGCGGATCTGCCCGTCCCAGTCGACGGTCATGAAGCGGAAGGTGGAATCCACATGGGTGTTCACCACTTCCAGGTCCAGGCGGTAATGCTCGGCAATGGCCGGCCAGTAGCGCACGCCCGCGCCACCCAACGGATCGACGCCCAAATGCAGCCCGGCAGCGCGGATGGCATCGAAATCGATGACATTGGCCAGGTCCGCCACGTAGGTGTTGACGTAGTCGTGACGGTGGGTGGTGTCGGCCTTCAAGGCTTGCTCGTAGCTGACGCGCTTGACGCCGGCGAGCTGGTTGGCCAGCAGTTCGTTGGCCTTGGCTTCGATCCATTTGGTGATGTGGGTATCGGCCGGGCCGCCGTTGGTAGGGTTGTACTTGTAGCCGCCGCTTTGCGGTGGGTTGTGGGACGGCGTGATGACGATACCGTCCGCCAGGCCCGAGGTGCGACCACGGTTGTAGCAGAGAATGGCGTGGGAAATCGCCGGTGTCGGGGTGTATTCATCACCCTCGGCGATCATTACGGTGACGCCATTGGCCGCGAATACTTCCAGCGCGCTGGCACCCGCCGGGGTCGACAGCGCGTGGGTGTCGATGCCGACGAACAGTGGCCCGTTGATGCCCTGGGCTTCGCGGTACAGGCAGATCGCTTGGCTGATTGCCAGCACATGCCACTCATTGAAGCCCAGGTCAAAGGAACTGCCACGGTGCCCGGAGGTGCCAAAAGCCACGCGCTGGGTCGCAACCGAGGCATCGGGTCGGCCGGTGTAGTAGGCCGTCACCAGTCGCGGGATATCGATCAACAACTCTGCCGGTGCCGGCTTGCCCGCAAATGGACTGACTGTCATGCAAAACCTCTGAGTGGAGTGGCTCGGGAAATGGGGTGCAGTTTACTGACAGTTCGACCATGGCGCGATGGGTTCGATCCATCGCCGCCGATTACGATTGTTCAAGCCTCAAGGCATCGCCCAGCGCGCAGAGCGCTGCGTCCATGTCCTGTGGTCCATTCAGGGCATGGGTCAAGCGCATATGTTGTGCATACAGGCCCTGGAGGCTGAACAACTCCCCCGGCGCGATGACGATTCGCTGGGCAAGCAGCCGATGGAAAACCCGCCGCAAGTCAACCCGCCGCGTCGATTGCATCCAGATCGTCGCGCCACCTTCGGGCTCTGCCCATTGCAGGCTGTCTCCCAGCCGTTCGCGCAGCAAGTGGGTGGTTGAAACCGCACTCTCGCGCAACAGGCGCCGCAACACCAGCAAGTGCTGGTCAATCCGACCATTGCTGTACAGCCGGGCGATGGCTTTCTGGCGAATCGGCGACAAGCGAAACGCACGCAACAGAAAATGTCGTTGCAGGTGCAGGGTCAACTGGCGCGACAACACGTAGCCATACGGCGCCTCTGGCCCGATGGTTTTCTCGAACGTCGAATAGACGATCAGCCGGTCCGGGTCGAGCAAGTCGCGAAAAGGTGTCACCCTCGCCTCGAACGCCAGGTCCGTATGGCTGTCGTTCTCCAGCACCCAAGTTCCGTGCCGCTCCAGCAGATGCGCGATGGCGCGACGGTTCTCTTCAGGAACGAGCGTCCCCCTCGGCATATTCAAGACCGACGACAGCACCACCAGGCGTACCGTTTCGTTCACCAGCAGTTGTTCCAACTGCTCGACATTGAGTTCCCCGCTGGCCAGCAATGGCAGCTCGATGACGTTGACTTCCGCCGCCTGCAGCAGGCGTAACACTGCCCAATCGCAGGGCGATTCGATCAGCACCGCGGCGCCCCTGAGTGCCAGTACCGCGATCAGGATCTCCAGGACGCCCCGCAGGTCGGCGCCAATGTAGACGTCATCGGCATTCCAACAGCGGGCCGGCGAAGAGGTGTAGCGGGCCGCGAGCGCGGTGCGAAGCTCCAGTTCGCCCCAAGGTTGCGAAGGTGTCTGCGAGGAACGTGGGTACTGGCGCAGCAATTCGCGCTCAAGCAGCAACAGCGGGCTGTCCAGTGGCTGCATCGACGCCGGCTCGTCCGCACTAAGTACTTGCATACCTGGCCGTCGGGCATTGACGTACAGGGTCTCGAGCAAATCGTCACCGCCATCCAGGGTGGTCATGCTGGGCACTGGCAGCGCGTAGTACCCGGACTTGGCGATCGAATAGACCCGCCCTTCCTTTTCCAGCAGCGAATACGCGTACTGGATGGTCGATATCGACACGTTCAGACGCTCGGCCAGTTGCCGCAGCGACGGCAGGCGAACCCGCACATCAACCTCCAGTTCGTTGATCAGCGTGGTCAGGTAACGATAAACCGCCTGGTAGGCGAAGTCTGTCTCCCGGCAACCTTTCATCGGCTCAGGCCAGGACAGCAGGTCGCAGTCGGCTCAGTCGCAACGCCGGGTACAAGGACTGGGGACGAGGTAGATGAGTCCGTCAAACCTCGTTCCTCAATGCCTTGCCGAGCGTTCGTGCAACCCATCGGCAGCCGATCCGCCTTCTGCAGCGTCAACGCCGTCATTGGCCTGCTGCGGATCGGCGCCCGGGGAGCTTTCCGGTTGTTCGGGCAGTGAGACACTCGCCCGGTACAGCTTGCCAAGGATATCGATGGGCAAGCCGCTGACATCGACCATCCACTGCGCTACCTGATCGGCGACGGTAGCGCCCTGCATGGCCTTGTGCAGGTCCGGCATCGCCACCAGCATGCCGGGGTGGCAGCAACGCAGGAAATCCTCCAGGCCCGCGCCCTGCCCCACGAAGGGTGCGAACAGCATGCACACCAGTTGCGTTTCACTGAGCCCCAGGATCTTTTGCGCTTCAAGGGCGGCGTAGGCACGACGCTCGGGAATCGACGACGGCGAGCCGAACAGCGCCCGAGCCTGCTCGCAGGCGTGTTCCGACAGTTGCTTGCGATGCATGATCATGATCGCCCGCTGCGCGTAGTCCCCGTAGCCGGTTTCATAGCTGCGGCCGTGCAGGTAGCAGGCCTGCAGGCCGTGCAAATGGGCAGACAGCAGCGGGCTGAGGTATTCGTTTTCAGGCGCCGAGGGAACAAGCCCCTCGGTCTGCACCCGCAGGAACTCGTTGAAGAGCGGCCAGTTGGTTCCCTCCGAACGATCGACGATCAGGTCGTCGATGCCGACGTGGCCCACTCGCCGGCAGGCCTCGAAATGACCTTCGGGCCTCCAGGCACCGAGGCGATCCGGCCCGTAGAAATGCCGGTAGACATCACCGCCCAGGGTATCGAGGTGGGTAAAGAGGTTGTCGAAACCGCAGGCGTGCTCGGTCAGCAGGCCGATCTTGCGAGTCGCGCGGCGAAGGCCCGATATGAACTGTTTTTGCTGGCGCGGCGTATCGCTGCTGACCAGCGAATCCACGCCCGCCCCCCAGCGGGCCATGTGCCGATAGAACTCGGCCATCGCCAGGTAGCCGTCATCCCCCATTTCCAAGGGGCTGTCGACCGCACGAAGGTGGCCCAGGACCAGCAGGTCCATGCGATTGGCTTCGTGCCCCGCCACCGACAAGGGCTGCCGATGATTGAACGGCAACACCTCGCGATTATCCGCCATCAGCAATTCGACCCGCGGATCATCGTAGACAAACAGCGCGCTGTAGCAGCGGTGGATGTTTTCCAGCGTCGCCTGGGTGGTTTCGCTCAGGCGTGGCGTGGCGACGCGCAAGGTGAAGGTCACCGGATGCCGCCCCGCGATACTCAGCTGCGCGGCCCGCAAGGCGGTCAGCACATAAAAACTTTCCCTGCTCCCATTCTGGACCGTCAACACGCGATAATCACCAATCCGCTCGATGCCTCCGGCGGCGACAATTAAACGCTGGATCAAAAGCTGCAACGCGGTACGTTCTGCCCTGGAATAAAAACCCAACAGTCGTTGCAGTATCTGTTGATACACGTGAGTCATTGCCTGCTCATGAATTGCACTCATAGCCATTTACCTGGAAATTCAACTATCGGCGTCGCACCCGCACCAACGTGACTGCGCGACGTGTTGGTCAAGAGAGTTGTTCTAGTACTCAAAGAGTATTAGCAATACGTTCAAGCATTGCTTGTCGTAATTATTTGATACATATACCGGGAGCCGGCTCGCGCCTCTTCAGATTTCCGACGAAACCCCTTAAAACAAAGGGTATAGCCGACCTGTCGGCACGTCCTAGGAGAATTCTGACAACGTCCCACAGACAATGAGTACGAGAAATAAAGAACTTGCCGAACTTTAATTGGCCCGCTACCCCGCCCTGTTTTCCCCAGGGTCGATAGATAGCCTTGCACCCATTAACGCTCATTGCCCCTTGAATGCATCTTGAAGGATGAAGACCTTCGAAAAAGTTATACCGCACCACGACTTCTTCCTTGATATGGAAATCAGCGTTCAATTATCAAGACTTAAACAATGATTAGAAGATACAGATTGAGGGCAAAAACCAGTTCAGATGTTGGCCGACAAACCGTTTCAGTCTTGAGCGAACCCGGACAGGCCGTTCAAGGCGCGAGAGGGTGAGGTACGAACGCAGCACCGCCAGGCGGGAGGTACCGTGAGAAAGGATGGGGGGGCAGGACGAAGGCGGCGCAAGAGCCGGGGCGATGACTCTTGCGCAAGACAGGATTCAGGCCGGGTCGACGACCTGAAGGGCAACGCGTTCACGGCAAGGGCATTCGCCCATGTAGCGGTGAGCCTCGACAAACTCGGAGAACGGGAAGACCCGAGTCTTGAGTGGCAACAGCACCCGGTCGGCGGTCAGTTGATTGATATCGCGCAATGCTCGTTGCAAGGCCACCTGGTCCTGGAGAATGCCCAGTTCCGGCTTGCCAGTGAAATTGCCGATGCAGTGCACAAAGAACTGAATGTTCTTCTGGAACGCCGCGCAGGCTGGAAACGGCGTCTGGTTGCCGCCCTGCAAGCCATACAGCACCAGGCTGCCACGCGGTGCCAGCACGTCGCCCAGCAGCGACATCTGCGGCCCGCCGAGGCCATCGAATACCACATCGACGCCACGGTTGTCGGTGAGCTTGTTGATTTGCATCAGCAAGTCCTGCTCTTCGGTGACGATGACCTTCTCGGCGCCCAGCGACAACAGGTACTCACGCTCGTCAGCCGTCTTGGTGGCCGCGATCACCCGTACACCCAGGGCCTTGCCCAGTTGTACAAAGGAAGGACCGGCGCAATGACTGGCATCGGTGACCAGGGCGAATTGCCCCGGTTTGACCCGTGCCAGGTCGATATAGGCGAAATACGCGATCAGCAGCGGCGTGTAATGTACGGCAGCTTCGATCGGGCTGAGCACGTCGGGATAACGGGTCAGTGCGGTGCGTGGCAGCACGATGACTTCACCGTACACCGGATAATCGTTCGGGCTCTCGGCCGGGAAGCTGGCGACCTTGTCGCCCACGGCCAAGTCATCGACGCCGTCGCCGACGGCCGTTACCACGCCGGCCATTTCATGGCCCAGGCCCGAAGGCAGGCGCGCCTGGGACGACGCCAGGTTCTGGCGCCACAAGGTGTCGTACCAACTGATGCCGATCGCTTCGACACGGACCTGCACTTCTCCTGGCGCAGGAAGAGCCGCCGCATGCTCTTCGCATTTGAGCACCTCGGCACCACCAAACTTGTGAAAACGGATCGTGCGGGACATCGCAAACCTCGTCAAAGTAACCTCTAATGCCATGAACTCTATCCGGGCTTTGTACCCAAGACCATCAGTGGCTATTAATAGTCGACATGCCTGTCATTGATTCCGCAGTAAGAAAAACCAACCACTCCTGTAGGACTTAACCTAAGAAAACTCAATTAGCCGGTGCAGAGTACCAGCCTTTCCCCGTAAGATTCATGCCGGCCATTGTTCCCATATGGCCGCTCACGTCAAGCTTGCCGAATCTGCCAGGACCCCAGATGAATCGTAATGACCTGCGGCGTGTCGATCTGAACCTGTTGATCGTGTTCGAAACATTGATGCATGAACGCAGTGTGACTCGCGCGGCCGAGAAACTGTTCCTAGGCCAACCGGCCATCAGCGCCGCGCTGTCGCGCCTGCGCAGCCTGTTCGATGACCCGTTGTTCGTACGCACCGGCCGGAGCATGGAGCCTTCGGCCCGGGCGGTCGAGATCTTCGCCCTGCTCTCCCCAGCCCTGGATTCGATTTCCACGGCGGTCAGCCGCGCGGCGGAATTCGACCCAGCCACCAGCACCTCGGTGTTTCGCATTGGCCTGTCGGACGACGCCGAATTCGCCCTGCTGCCGATGCTGCTCAAGCGCCTGCGGGCCGAAGCACCCGGCATCGTGCTGGTGGTGCGCCGGGTCAACTACATTCTGATGCCCGGCTTGCTGGCGTCCGGTGAAATCTCCATCGGCGTCAGCTACACCGACGACCTGCCGGCCAACGCCAAGCGCAAGGTCTTGCGGCGCAGCATGCCCAAAGTATTGCGGGCCGACACCGCGCCGGGACGACTGACCCTGGATGAATTCTGCGCTCGTCCCCATGCCCTGGTGTCCTTCGCAGGTGACTTGAGCGGCTTCATCGATGAAGAGCTGGCGAAGCTCGACCGCAAGCGCCACGTGGTGCTGGCCGTGCCGCAATTCAACGGCCTGAGCACGCTGCTGTCGGGCACCGACATCATCGCCACCGTGCCCGACTACACCGCCGACGCGCTGACCGCCGCCGGCGGCGTACGCGCCGAAGACCCGCCCATACCAGTGCGCAGCTTCGAGCTGCATATGGCCTGGCGCGGCTCCCAGGATAACGACCCTGGGGAGCGCTGGTTGCGGTCGCGGATTCAGATGTTTTTTGGGGATCCTGAGAGTCTTTAGACGTCGTCTGGCAGGCTGTTCGGCTGATCATTTCTGCCTTTCCACAAACCATGGAGCTCCATTCACTTCCGGTGGATTGCTCCATTGGGGGCAAAACCCTGCGCATGGTGCCCGCCATCGAAGCCAGCACGATCCTGGACCCAGTGGAGCCTTTTGGCGGCAAAAATCCTCGGGGATAGGCCGGCAGTTCGGCAGCGCATTCGTTGATGATTACTTCGAGCTGAAGTCGTTGATGATTGGCTACTGAGCCCAACCTCGACATTTAAGGAATTGACAGATGTTCATTGGACGACTCGCCGAACTGACCGGCTGCACCCCAAAAGCCATTCGACTGTACGAGCAAATGGGCCTGATCAGCGAGCCAGAGCGTGAGGGGCGGTATCGCCTCTACAATGCTCATCACTTGGAAATCGTCCATCTGATCCGCAAAGCGCAGACTGCCGGGTTCAAGCTGGCCGAGATGAACCCGCTGATTGCCGCAAAAAACAAGTTGAAATCCTTTCCGCTGGCATTGGCCAACCAGGCAGTCGACGACAAGCGCCAGCAGGTCCGGGACAGGATCGCAGAACTGCAGGCGCTTGATCTTCACTTGATTGAACTTAAAAGCGAGATGAACTCAATGTTTGCGCCTCGCCCTGTCGCAGGTCTTCATAAGGTTGATGCGCCTGCCTGTACAGATAAGCAAACGCTTGCCTCAAGGCCACTTCAGGCGGCCGAGGGTTGAATCCCAACTCGTTTTTCGCCTTGGTGATGTCGTATTCCTGCGCCACGTTGTGAAACAGGCGCACCTGGCTCAAGAGTAACTGGGCGGGTTTGCCAACTCGTTGCGCCCAGCGTTCCTGGAGCCACGCCACGCCCATCAGTAACCAGCGTGGTGCTGAGACAGGCTGGCGATACCCAGGCGCTTGGGTGTTGGCAGCCTCGATCAAATCGCTGAGCGGCGACGAACGCTCATTGGCCAGGATATAACGCTGCCCTGGCCGACCCTTTTCGGCGGCGAGTATCATCCCCTCGGCCACATCGCGAACATCCACGAAGTTGAAACGAAACCCCGGGTCAAAGGGCATCTGCCGCTGGCGAACCGACTGAAGAAATCCCATGGTATCGGTTAGGTTGCCGGCATTGGGGCCAACCATGGCCGAAGGTAATACCGACACCATGTTCAACCCCAACGTCTCAGCGCACTGCCAGGCCGCCTGCTCGGAGAGAATCTTCGATTTGTAGTAGGCGTTTTCGCTTTCCGTATTCCAGTGGGCCTCATCCAGCGCCGTACCATCATGACCGACGGCGGCCACCGAACTGACGTAGACCACACGCTGCACACCCGCCCGTGAAGCGGCTTGCAGCACACGTCGCGTGCCTTGAATATTCGGCTCGACAATCTCGGCCTCCGGGTTGCGAGCCCAGTGCTTGAACACGGCAGCCACTTGAAACAGCACCTGCACCCCCTCCAGCGCCTTGTCCAAGGCCGCACTGTCTAGCAGCTCGGCATACACCAACTCGCAGTCCAGCCCGACAAAGGGTGTGTGGTTACGGATATCACGAACGCCGGCTCGGACCCGATAGCCCTGATCGAGCAGCGCTCGCAGCAAGGTGTTGCCCAAATGGCCGTTGGCACCTGTCACCAGACATAAACTTTTCACAGGAACTCCTTGTTGGCAGCGCGCCAGAGTGGGCGCTGGAAAAAAGCATACGAGGTGTCCCATGGGGCAGAGTCAAGTACCCAGATGACTCGGCGTGGAAGGAAGTCCACTGAAAGCCAGCCAAAGCCACATTGGTGTTATCAGAAATCGCCATTCACGATTGCTAGCACAGCCGGTGGGGGCATAGCTCTTTTGTTTCCACCTGAAACAATCGTCCTAGAGCCAAGTCAAAATGTTCTTCGGCGATCCTGAGAGCCTTTAATGCGACATCGCACACGCCTCACCAATCGCATTCAATTGCTGAAATCACAGCGGCCGCCCTTCGGACAGCCATAACGTTAAAACACAAAGCCATGCCCCAACTCCCCTTCCATCCAACCCAAAAATCGCCTGACTCTGGGAAAACTGGAGTGAGCCTTCGGGAACACTAGATGGTGGGCAGCTACTGGAGAACTCAAGGCTTCGGGGGCGACCTCAACCAGCGAACCGCTGGCGAGGTACTTTTGCGCCAGCAGCGTGCTTTCCAGGGCGAATCCCAAACCGTGACTCGCCGCTTCCAAGCTCATGTAGGATCGGTCAAAACTCAAAGCGTAGGGTTTTTCGGGGCGCGCCAGACCATGCTGAGCGAACCACTCAGGCCATCTGAGCAAGGTCGCTTCGGAAAGAATCAGATCTTCAGCCAGAAGATCGGCTGCGTTTTTTACCGCGCAGCGTGCGATCAGCGTGGGCGAGGCCAGCACAGCGAAGCTCTCGTTACGCACGGTGCGCACTTCATAGCTGGGCCAATTCGGCCGGCCGTGGCGAATATCGACATCGATCTTGTCCTGGCTGAAATGCAGCGATTCATAGGAACAAGACAAATTGATTTGGATGTCCGGGTTGCTCAAGCGAAATGACTCCAGCCGGGGCATCAGCCAGAGCAAGCCAAAACTGGGGGAGGAATGCAGCCGCAGGCAATCCAGGCTAACGTCACTCGCCGCCCGCTCGGTAGCGACCTCAAGGCTCTGCAACAAACCGGAAATGTCCTTCAAGTACTGCTCACCCACCGGTGTCAGCGTCACCCCACGCGCTGCCCGCACAAACAACTGTCGACCGATCATGACCTCCAGTTTGGCCAGTTGGTGGCTGATCGCCGACGGCGTGAGGTCCAGCACTTCGGCGGCTCTTGCCAGGTTGCCAAAACGCGCGGTTTGCTCGAAGGCTTGAATGGCTCTCAGCGGTGGCAGCTTGGATGAAGGGATATCGTCCTGGCGCATCATTATCCAGCCTATTGTTTTGGGCTCGAACGCGGGAGTGCCATTCAAGCATCTGCGGTCTGCATTGACGAGTGCTGAATTTTATTCATGTAGCAGTGACGTTTGCGTTATTGCTCGGCATGTTCACGGGGACCACTCTGAGCCATCGATCGCTGAATCGAACCATAAAAACAATCAGAGGTACCCCTCATGCTTCTTCAAGGCAAAGTCGCGATTATTACTGGCGCTGCATCCGAACGTGGTATCGGCCGCGCAACGGCTGTTACCTTCGCCAGACACGGCGCCCGCGTTGTTATCCTGGATCTCGACGAGTCCGCCGCCCGTGTCGCTGCGGCCACCCTCGGCGAAGGCCATCTGGGCCTGGCTGCCAACGTCGCCGATGAGACGCAGGTCAAAGCAGCCGTCGCCAAGGTTATCGAGCACTACGGCCGTATCGACATACTCATCAACAATGCCGGCATCACGCAGCCGATCAAGACCCTGGACATTCGCCCGGGCGATTACGACAAGGTCCTGGATGTAAGCCTGCGCGGCACACTGTTGATGTCGCAGGCGGTCATTCCGGTGATGCGCACTCAGGCTTCGGGCAGCATCGTCTGCATGTCATCCGTATCGGCCCAACGTGGCGGCGGCATTTTCGGCGGCCCGCACTACAGTGCAGCGAAAGCCGGTGTGCTCGGACTGGGCAAGGCCATGGCACGCGAATTTGGCGCAGACAACATTCGCGTCAACTCCATCACACCAGGTTTGATCCACACCGACATCACCGGCGGCCTGATGCAGGATGAGCGTCGCCACGCAATCATCGAAAGCATCCCGTTGGGCCGGCTTGGCGCAGCGCAGGATGTTGCCAATGCGGCACTGTTTCTCGCCAGCGACTTGTCCTCCTACCTCACCGGCATCACGCTCGATGTAAACGGCGGCATGTTGATCCACTGACAACAGGTGTCACCACCGCTGTCCATTCAGTTCTGGATCGACGATACGTCGGGCTTCAGGCCCGGCGTTCTATAAAAACAAGAGATCAGACCCTCATGATGACCACCATGACGCTCGACGCTGTGTCCACCGTACGCTCCAGCGCGTATCGAAAAACCGCCTGGCGATTGATGCCTTTCCTGATGCTGTGCTACCTGTGCGCTTACCTGGACCGGGTAAATGTCGGGTTTGCAAAGCTTCAGATGATGAACGACCTGTCCCTGAGCGAGACCGTATACGGGCTCGGCGCGGGCATGTTCTTTCTTGGTTATTTTCTCTGCGAAGTGCCAAGCAACCTCATCCTCCACAAGGTCGGTGCCCGTCGCTGGATCGCGCGCATCATGATTTCGTGGGGCATCATCTCCGCCCTCTTCGCCTTCGTAGAAACGGCCTGGCAGTTCTATACACTGCGCTTTCTGCTCGGTATCGCCGAAGCCGGTCTCGCGCCGGGCTTGCTGCTCTACCTCACTTACTGGTTCCCCTCCTACCGCCGCGCAAAAATGACCGTGCTGTGGTTCATCGCCATCCCGCTCTCAGGAATGATCGGCGGGCCGCTCTCAGGCTACATCATGACCCAGTTCGCAGGTTTTCAAGGCTGGGCGGGCTGGCAGTGGATGTTCGTGATCGAAGCCATTCCGACCGTCGTCGTTGGCCTGATGGTGCTGGCTTATCTCAAAGATGGCGTCCACCAGGCGACGTGGCTCACCGATGAAGAAAAAGCGCTGGTCAGCAAAGAACTGGCTGAGGACAACAGCCGCAAAGTCACTCATGCATCGGTCGGGGCGTTCCTGCGGGACCGTCGCCTGTGGATTCTCGCCTGCATCTACTTTTGCGTGGTCATGGGCCAGTACGCGATCACCTTTTGGCTGCCGACGCTTATCCGTAACGCAGGCGTAGCCGATCCGATGCACATCGGCTTGCTCACCAGTCTCCCCTACCTGTGCGCCATCGTTGCGATGGTGCTGATGGGGCGTAGCGGCGACAAGCACCAGGAGCGCCGCTGGCACCTGGTCGGGCCAATGATTGCCGGCGCGCTGGGCCTCACGTTGGCGGCGGTGTTCGGCACCAACCTGATGCTGTCGGTGTTGTGCCTGTGCCTTGCAGCAGCAGGCGTGCTGTCGGCGTCTTCACTGTTCTGGATGCTGCCAACAACCTTGCTCGGTGGTGTCTCCGCCGCTGCCGGGATCGCCGGAATCAACAGTTTTGCCAATCTCGCGGGGTTCTGCTCGCCCTACCTGATTGGTTGGATCACCACCACAACCGGTTCGAGCGCCATCGGCATGTACCTGATTACCGGTGTGCTGTGCATCGGTGCCTGTCTGGTGCTGCGCATTCCTGCTGCTTCGGTCAATCGTTGAGTTAACGGAGAATTCCATGACTGTCACATTATCTCGCGCATCGTCCACCACACTGGTGCAGCGCGCCCATAACATTCGCCGCCATGCCTTGCGCATGGGGCAAGTCCAGGGCCAGGGCTATGTTGGTCAGGCGCTGGGGGCGGCAGACTTGCTGGCCGTGTCGTACTTTCATGCCTTGAACTACAAGCCCGATAACCCCGAATGGGAACCGCGTGATCGCTTTTATCTCTCCATCGGCCACTACGCGATCGCGCTGTATGCGGCGTTGATCGAGGCTGAAATCATTCCACTCGATGAGCTTGAAACCTACGGTTCGGATGACAGCCGCCTGCCCATGTCCGGCATGGCCACGTACACCCCCGGCATGGAAATCACCGGTGGCTCGCTGGGCCAGGGACTGGGCATCGCGGTGGGCGCCTGCCTGGGTTTGAAGCGCAAGCAATCCGCCTCATTCGTTTACAACCTGCTATCGGATGGCGAGCTGAATGAGGGCTCCACCTGGGAAGCGGTGATGTCCGCTTCGCACTGGAAACTCGACAACCTGATCGCCATCGTCGACGTGAATAACCAGCAAGCCGACGGACACTCCAGCGAGGTGCTGGCATTTGAACCCATCGTTGACCGATGGCAAGCCTTTGGCTGGTTCACCCAGCGCGTAGACGGCAACGACCTGGACGCATTGGTCAAAGCGTTCGACGCGGCCCGCAGCCATCCCGCCGCACAACCGCGCGTCATCATCTGCGATACCAAGATGGGCAAAGGCGTGCCGTTCCTGGAAACCCGTGAAAAGACTCACTTCATCCGCGTTGACGAGCATGAATGGGATGTGGCGCTGAACAACCTCGAAGAAGGCAAGACCGTATGAACAACACACACAACACTAACGTTCAGGTGCCCGCGGCAGTGAAGAAAAAACTGACAACCTCCGCGATGATTGCCTCGATTGCGGCTGAAGGTCAGGCCACCAAATCGGCGCCCTTTGGCCACGCATTGGCCGCCCTCGCAGACCAGCGCCAGGATATCGTGGGCTTATCGGCTGACTTGTCCAAATACACCGATCTGCACATTTTTGCCAAGGCGCACCCGGAGCGTTTCTACCAGATGGGCATGGCCGAGCAGTTGTTGATGAGCGCGGCGGCGGGCATGGCTCGGGAGGGGTTCGTGCCCTTCGCGACCACTTATGCGGTGTTTGCTTCGCGCCGGGCCTATGACTTCATCTGCATGGCGATTGCCGAGGAAAACCTCAACGTCAAAATCGTCTGCGGCCTGCCTGGACTGACCACCGGGTACGGCCCCAGCCACCAGGCAACGGATGATTTGGCAATCTTCCGGGCCATGCCGAACCTGATGATCGTCGATCCCTGCGATGCCCTGGAAATCGAACAGGCAGTGCCCGCCATTGCCGCGCATCAAGGGCCAGTCTACATGCGGTTACTGCGCGGCAACGTACCGCTGGTGCTCGATGAATATGGCTATGAATTCGAGATCGGCAAAGCCAAGACCCTGCGTACGGGCAATGAGGTTTTAATCATTTCCACCGGTTTGATGACAATGCGCGCGTTGGAAGCCGCCAAGGAACTTCAGGCTGATGGCGTGGATGTCGCGGTGCTTCACGTTCCCACCATCAAGCCCTTGGATGAGCAGGCTATTCTGGCTGAGGCCAGAAAGCCGGGACGACTGGTAGTGACTGCCGAAAACCACTCCATCATTGGTGGATTGGGCGAAGCGGTGGCAACCGTGCTGTTGCGCAATGGGGTCACGCCGACGTTCAGGCAAATAGCGCTGCCGGACGCGTTTCTCGATGCTGGCGCGCTGCCGACGTTGCATGATCGCTACGGTATTTCCACCCAGGCTGTGTGCGCGCAGATCAAGGGTTGGTTATAGGGTTTAGAACTTGCTGGGGGCTGAATCAGCCCCTTGGCAAGGAGGTGTTAGTCACATCATTATCTGGCTCCGCCGAACCGACGCGCTTGGCCGCGGACTTCAAGTACATATACTCGAATCACGCCTGGCGCGGTTAGTCGAGCCGCCCACCATTTTCCCGTGCGTGCTTGATATCTCTGGAGGGTGGGGCTCCGAAACGTCGGGCATATTCGCGGCTGAACTGGGCGACGCTTTCATAGCCGACGCGCAACGCGGCGGTGTTCACGTCTAGCCTATCGGTCAACATCAGGCTGCGCGCGGCTTGCAGCCGCAACGACTTTTGATACTGAATGGGGCTGGTGCCTGTCAGCTTGCGAAACCGGTGATGCAAGGTAGAGCTGGCCATTCCTGATCGTTCGGCGAGCTCGGCCACGTGCAGCGGCTTGTCGTAGTGATATTTCAGCCACTCAATGGCTCTCACGATGCCCTTGTCTCGGTAACCATCGCGAGTGACGCTGCGCAACAAATGCCCCGCTTCACTGAGCAGCAGCCTACCGTATATCTCCCGCTTGATAAGGCCCGACATCAAGCCTGCTTCAAGCGGCCGTTCGATCAGCGTGGCGAGTCGAGCGAACGCATCGAGCATCTCACTCGTCGCCACACCGGATACGAAGCCCCGCGCCTCAGTAGCCATTTCCTGCTTTGGCGATTCCAGGGTCAGGATCACCTCGTTGAGCATGGCAAAATCGAGCTTCAACACAACTGATAAATAAGGGGTTTGCTCACTAGCCGCGTTAACGCGAGCCAGTGTGGGTATATCGACCGAAGTGACAAAAAACGCCCCTTGCCCGAACTCACAGGCTTGCTCGCCGAACGCGATCTCCTTCGCGCCCTGCAGAATGATGGCCACGCAAGGCTCATAAATGCAGTACTTGGGCGTACCCAGTTCGGCCACTCGATAAAAGGCCAAACCTGGAATCGACGTCGTGCAAGCCTCGGCCAAGCCAATCTGCAAAGTGACTTTTTCGATAAGCCGTCTGAGTGCCTGGAGGCGTTCGTTGGGCTGAGCGGGTTCGTGCACGCTCAGGGAATGCACATGGCTGGAACGGAATTGCGAGAAGGAACCGCTCGTCATTACATGCCCCCCTATTTACGGAATGTTCGAGTCTGCTGAGAGTGTGTGACCAGCACAAGTGCATCCGCAGGATTGTGCAAAAGATATGGCGCATTAGGGTCACCCGGCCAACCCTCGTTGTTCTAACTTCTAGTACGAATACCGGCTTCGATGAACCCGTAAACCTCAGTCGCGAAAGGAAAGTTGGATGGACAGACGAGATTTTCTTACCTATTCGGCGACGGGTGCTGTTGCAGCCGCTTTGCTGCCAGCATTGAGTGTCGCAAGTTCGGCGGCTACAGCCCCAGCGCCCTCTTCGCTGACAGAGCGCGGAAGCGTGATGCCTACGCAAGGGCGGCTCGTGCGCGCAGACCTGCCCCTCAATCTGCCCTCCCACACAATGAGATACATGACACCTCAACGATTTGGTATGGGTGGGACGCAGATCGGCAATATTTTTGCGCCGATCAGCGACGAACAGGCGGACTTGGTTCTGCAGGCTGCTTGGGATGCGGGTGTAAGGCTTTACGACACGTCGCCGTTCTATGGGTTTGGCTTGAGTGAATATCGTCTGGGCCGCTTCCTTCATGACAAAGATCCAGACGACTATGTGATCTCCACCAAGGTCGGTCGCGTATTGACGGCTGCGGGTGGCCTGCGCGCGGACCATGCCATCTGGAAGTCGCCAGCCCCCTTCAACTACCGATATGACTACACCGCAGCAGGCACGCGACGTTCCGTGGAAGACAGTCTGCAGCGTCTGGGGCTACCACGTATCGATATCGTTTTTATCCACGACATCTCGCCCGATAACACTGAGCTGGAAGGCGGATGGGAAGCGGCGTATCGAATTGCGCGCACAGGGGCGATGGTTGAGCTTGAGAAGATGCGTGATGAAGGGCTCATCAAGGCATGGGGCTTCGGCGTCAATACGCCGAACGCCGTGGTTCAGGCACTGGCCAGTAATGACCCGACGCCCGACATCGTGTTGCTCGCCTGCCAGTATTCCCTCCTAGACCACGGCGATGCGTTGCGCAGCACCTTTCCGGCGTTGAAACGAAAAGGCACCAGCATCGTCGTTGGAACCCCTTTGAATGATGGATTTCTGGGCGGTCGCAACCGATATAACTTCAGCCAGGATCTACCTGCCGGTGCGGTAGAAAAGCGCGCGCGAATCATGGCGGTTGCCAGCCGACATGGCATCGACATTCATACTGCCGCCTTGCAGTTTGCAGCGGCACATCCACAAGTGTCCGCGATCATTCCGGGGGCGCGTTCGCCGGGGCAGGTAGTTTCCAATGTACAGGCGATGAAGGTCGGTATTCCGGCAGCCTTTTGGGAGGAGCTGAAGAGCCAGAGTTTGATTGATGCTCAAGCACCGGTTCCTTCCTGAGCTTTATTGGCGTTTTACCGGAGCAAGCTTTAACTTCCTTTCACGACCACCACTTATATCCATAACATTGAGAATTCAAGGACTTTATTCTCCAGCAAATAAACTGTGCACGCGTTCAAATAAGAACGCGAGCCTAAGGTCGTAATAAATGAAAACACGAACGTCTCTCATGATTTTCGGCGGCCTACTTGCACTCTCCAGCAGTGGTCACATACTCGCGGACACACTTGCGCTTAGCGTTCCGTTGCCTGATCCACTCCCACAGTTGAAGGTTCTGACACTCCTTGTAGGTTTACACCTGCTCGGTATGTGTTTCGGTCTCGGCGGGGCGACGATGCTGGACCTCTGGATTTTGCGTTGGATGCGTAGGGGTAGCCTCCCCGTTGAAATCGGACGTACCTTTCACTTCATCAGCGACGCGGTCACTCTTGGACTATGCCTCCTGTGGCTTTCAGGCCTTGGCTTCCTTGCTCTTTATGCGATGGAGTCGCCGGAAAAGTTTGAAAATCCTAAACTCTGGGCGAAGGTCATTGTGGTGGCCGTACTGACCATCAATGGAATAATCATTCACGCGTTTGTATTGCCAGAAGCACTGCGCGACTTGAGTCGCCCCCTGCTCTTTGGAGTCTCCCTCAGGAGAGCTACCTTGTTTCTCGCATCAGGTGCAGTTTCGGGTGTGTCTTGGTACACAGCTTTTGCCTTCGGCATTCTTCGCGAGTTAAACAATAGTGTCACCTTCACCCTCTTGGTCATCATGTGGCTTACGCTGATAATAACCGCCTCTCTCGCAGCCATTCTGCTCTGGTTAAACTCTGCAGCGAAAGTAAGAAAACGTCCTTCGTTCAGTCCTCCGACTTAAAAATAAAGGTCATCTTGGATATTGCTTGTAACTGCCTGGGCAATTGAGGCGAGTCCAGCCACCTGCACGGAGTATCCATGACGCTGCTGGCGTACGACTCGCGGCGCAATTTAGAAGATGCATACGAAAAATTCATCCCCACCGCAAAAGCGCACCTGGGCCGCAGTGAACTGCGCATCTGCGGCCTCAATCAGGTACTTCCGCTGCTGTCGAGCAATAACAGTCGCCGCAAGTCAATTCCGGCGCAAAAGCGTATTCGGTGCCACACCAAACGCCTTTCGAAACGCATGGCTGAAATGGGAAAAGTCAGAAAAGCCGAAGTCCAGCGCCGCCTGGGACACACTGCGCACCTGGCCGCGCTCAATCGCTTCACGGCTGGCATTCAGGCGCTCTTTCCAAATCTCCGCAACGGGGGTCTTCTGGTAGCGGGCGAACGCCCGCGTAACGGTTCGAGTGGATACATTGTGCGCCTGGGCGATGACCTCAATCGACAGGTCCGGCTCGGTCAAATGCCGTTGGATGTACTTCATGATGCGGCCGTACAGGTCCAGTTCCTGATGGGTTGTATTCAGGTCCTGGAGCTCCAGGCTGATCACCAGCAGGTCGAGCAATGCCGCTGAGTAACGCTTGGCGATGTGCTCATCCTGCAATGACGCCGGCGTGCACGCGGCCTGACGCAGCATTTCACGCAAGGGAATGACGCCAGGGCGCCGGTCATCGAGGACCATCGCGGTGTATTCCGCTACACGCGGTAGCCGCTCGGTGAGCAAGGCTCGCGGAATACGCACCAAGTGGTTTTCGGTACCACCGAAGCTGAATCGAAACGCCTGAGTTGCGTCATAAAGAAACAAATTGCCCGCGGCCAGGTTGGCTTTTCTTGTGCCTTGTTCAATTTGTCCATGGCCATTTCGGGCGAAACCCAACCACAAATCTTCGGCCGGACCGCTGCGCAGGTGCCGCTCGGAACGCTCCCAATAATGCAGTGGCGAGGACAGCGAACAGAGGTCCAGATCGCCGACGGTATTAACCGCGAGCGCGCCGTCGAAACTGCTCTGGGACAAGGGTTTGCTATCGGCCGCCAGGCAATGGCGACAGACCACTTCTTTCCAGTAATCAAAGCGACGTGGTGCAGGAACGGCAAGGGTCGAATACTGAGTGCTTGGGTTCATGACACTGACCTCGGTACAGCGATGTAGTAACAGCGCGAGAAGATGTAACTGGCCTGTCACTGTCAGCAATTAATAGGCCAAGCGCATTCTCGTCGGACCCAGGCTCCCAGCCTGGTTATTCGCGAGCCGGGGTGGCAATTGGCGCCCTCGACATGCCCATTTATAGGCAGCCGTGCACCAACGCCGATCATCGGCGGGCCGGCAGTTCCAGCATGTCTTTTACAACCAAACGGTTGTCTCGACGAACCAAGCGCCCCCTCGCCGTCCAGCCTAATTTCCACCTCACAGCAGCTCATACCCCGCTGATGAGGCACGTCATGCATCGACAGTGTTCACAACGATTGGCTGATTGCTCCTGGCTTCTGCAGAGGCGCGACCTTGTGCCTGAAGAGTCGGCTTATTGGTTGATTGAATGGGGAGCCATGAGGCTGCAGCACCGACGACAGATCGCCAAGCGCGACCCACCGCCAGCGCGCTGACGCCCACCCGCAGGCCTGAACGAAAATAACGAGGAGCCCAAGATGGAATCTGCAATCGACACACATCTCAAATGCCCACGCACCCTGTCTCGCCGCGTGCCCGAAGAGTACCAACCGCCCTTTCCGATGTGGGTTGCTCGCGCCAGCGAGCAGTTGCAACAAGTGGTGATGGCTTACCTTGGTGTGCAATACCGTGGCGAGGCACAGCGCGACGCCGCGCTTCAGGTCATGCGTCACATCGTCGGCAGTTTCAGCCTGGCCGATGGCCCGCAGACCCATGATTTGACCCATCACACCGACAGCAGCGGCTTTGATAATTTGATTGTGGTCGGGTACTGGAAAGACCCTGCTGCCCACTGTCGCTGGTTGCGCTCCTCCCAGGTGAATGACTGGTGGAGTTCACCGGATCGACTCTGCGAAGGCCTTGGCTATTTCCGCGAAATCACCGCACCGCGCGCCGAGCAGTTCGAGACGTTGTACGCCTTCCAGGACAACCTGCCCGGTGTCGGCGCGGTCATGGATGCGACCAGTGACGAGATCGAAGAGCACGGTTATTGGGGATCGATGCGCGACCGTTTTCCGATCTCCCAGACCGACTGGATGAAGCCTGCGAGCGAGCTGCAAGTGATCGCGGGTGACCCTGCCCAGGGCGGACGGGTCGTGGTCCTGGGGCATGACAACCTCACGCTGATCCGTTCAGGCCAGGACTGGGCGGATGCCGAGGCGGATGAACGCTCGCTGTACCTCGACGAAATTTTGCCGACCTTGCAGGACGGCATGGACTTCCTGCGCGATAACGGCCAACCGTTGGGCTGCTACAGCAACCGGTTCGTGCGCAACATCGACCTGGACGGCAACTTTCTCGACGTGAGCTACAACATCGGTCACTGGCGCTCGGTGGAGAAACTCGAACGCTGGGCCGAATCCCACCCTACCCACTTACGCATTTTCGTGACGTTCTTCCGCGTGGCCGCGGGTCTGAAAAAGTTGCGGCTGTACCACGAAGTGTCGGTATCGGACGCCAAGAGCCAGATCTTCGAATACATCAACTGCCATCCGCACACCGGAATGCTGCGCGATGCCGTTGCCGCACCAGCCTGACACTCAACGCCGACAAATGCAGCCTGGATGAGGAGGCTCCTTGTCCCCGCCTGCACGTGAATTCACGCCATCATTTTTTGGGTCCCTCATCTCTAGCGCATGGGGTAGGGGCCACTTTTTGCCAGGAATTTGATCATGAAATTGAGTCGAATTGTTCTTGTGCTGGGTATGTTGCCGTTTGTTAAAAGCCAGGCCCTTGAAGTCGCGCCGGGGGATTTCGAGCCGCTGCCCGCCGGGGCCAATGCCGTGCTGTTTTACTACCAACACGCGGATCGGTCTGAGCTTTATCAGAACGGCCATCGAGCCTCCGACAACGCCAAGCTCCGCTCCGACGTGGGCATCCTGCGTTATATCCATGCCATAGGCCTTTCGGAAAACCTTTCATGGGAACCGCAGATACTGCTGCCGTTCGGCTACATGAACGCCTCGGGCGACGCCGGGGCGCTGGGCGACACCCATGGCGTGGGAGACCCGATTCTCACCGCGCCTCTCAAGTGGACGCTACCCACTGCGAACAAAGATGTGTTTTCCCTGGCCCCGTATCTGTACATCCCCATCGGCAGCTACAACAAAAATGATGCCTTGAACCTGGGCGAGAACCGCTGGCGGGCGACGTTGCAAGCGGCCTACATCCATCACTTCTCAGCGCAATGGGCGTTGGACACCGTCGCGGACGTGTCCTGGGTGTCGACCAATAATGACTACGGCGCTACCAGCGCGAAACTCGAAGAAAACACGCGGTACGAGTATCAGGCCGCCGTGCGCTACAACTGGACGCCAAGCACTACGTTCGCGCTCGGCGGGGGGTACGTCACCGGGGCCGCGACGACCGTGGACGGTGTTGACCAGCACGACGGCGTCTCGACGTCCTACGCACGTTTCACTGTCACTCACTTTGTCGATCCAACGCTGCAGATCCAGGCACAGCTCGGCAGGGACATAGAGGTGGAACAAGGCTTCAAGGAAGGCGCGCGACTGAATCTGCGCGTCTTGAAAGTGTTCTGAATCTCGATGTCCTGTTCAACCAAGTGAGTGTCCTGCTCAACCATGCGCAGACGGCGATAGATGCTTAATTTGGGTCCCATTGCCACCGGATTGAATTGATAAAAGACAGGAAAATCATGGCCATTATTCGTCCTACGCTTGATCAGCTTTTAGCCATCGCGCGTCAGTTGAACATGCAACTGACGCACGAGCAGGCCGCGTCCTACCTGGATCTGATGCAACCGAGTTTCGATGCATACGATTTGGTCGACGAGTTGTGTGATTTCGTCCCACCCGTTAGCTACGACCGCAGTTCAGGCTATCGCCCCTCGGCCAAGGAAAACCCGCTGAACGCCTGGTACTACCGGACTGAAGTGAATGGTGCCCGTGAGGGCCTGCTGGCCGGCAAAACCGTCGCGCTCAAAGACAACATCTCCTTGGCCGGCGTGCCCATGATGAACGGAGCCGCACCGCTGGAAGGCTTTGTACCGGAGTTCGATGCCACCGTGGTCACGCGTTTGCTCGATGCCGGCGCGACCATCCTCGGCAAAGCCACCTGCGAGCACTACTGCCTGTCGGGGGGCAGCCATACGTCTGATCCAGCGCCGGTGCACAACCCTCATCGTCATGGTTATGCCGCTGGCGGCTCTTCATCGGGCAGTGCGGCATTGGTCGCCGCCGGTGAGGTGGACATCGCCGTCGGCGGTGATCAAGGCGGGTCCATACGCATTCCGTCGGCCTTCTGCGGGACCTACGGCATGAAGCCGACTCATGGTCTGGTGCCCTATACCGGCATCATGGCGATTGAAGCCACGATCGATCATGTCGGGCCCATCACCGCCAACGTGCGCGACAACGCATTGATGCTGCAGGCCATGGCCGGATCTGACGGACTCGACCCACGCCAGGCAGCGCCCCAGGTCGATGACTATTGCAGCTACCTGGCGCGGGGCGTCAACGGGCTCAGAATCGGCGTAGTGCAAGAAGGGTTTGCGCTGGCCAACCAGGATCTCCGCGTGGCGGACAAGGTGCGCGAAGCCATCGTCCGTCTCGAGGCGTTGGGTGCGCATGTGGAGCCGGTGTCAGTTCCCGAACATGACCTGGCGGGGTCATTGTGGCACCCCATCGGTTGCGAAGGTTTGACCATGCAGATGATGCATGGCAATGGCGCGGGGTTTAACTGGAAAGGCCTTTACGACGTCGGCCTGCTGGACAAACAAGCCGGCTGGCGCGAGCAGGCTGACCAATTATCCGCGTCGCTCAAGCTCTGTATGTTCGTTGGCCAATACGGCCTGACGCACTACAACGGGCGTTATTACGCCAAGGCACAAAACCTCGCCCGTTTTGCCCGGCAAGGCTATGACAAGGCGCTGCAGACCTATGACCTGCTGGTGATGCCGACCACGCCCATCACGGCCCAACCCCATCCGGCAGCGGATTGCTCGATCACTGAATACGTGGCGCGCGCGCTGGAAATGATCGGCAACACCGCACCACAGGACATCACCGGGCATCCCGCCATGTCGATTCCGTGCGGCTTGGTGGACGGCCTGCCTGTTGGGCTAATGCTGGTCGCCAAGCACTATGCCGAAGGCACGATCTACCAGGCCGCAGCAGCGTTTGAAGCCTCGGTGGACTGGCGCGCGCTCTGAGCCTTCACAGGCGCTTCGACCGCCTGAAGAACAATAAGAAAGATTGGCACGTTTCAATAACTCCACAACCGCGTGACTGATAGGAGATACCCAATGAGTACATCTATTCCCACCACTGCGACGACTTCAACCCCCGGTGAGCGCGCATGGGCATTGTTTCAAGTTCTCAAGAGCAAGGAGCTCATCCCGGAGGGCTACGTCGAGCAGTTGACTCAATTGATGGAGCACGGCTGGAGCCCGGAGAACGGTGCCCGCGTGGTCGCCAAGGCGTGGGTCGATCCGCAGTTCCGGGCACTGTTACTCAAGGATGGAACAGCCGCGTGTGCCCAGTTCGGCTATACCGGCCCGCAGGGTGAATACATTGTCGCGCTGGAAGATACGCCAGAGGTGAAGAACGTCATTGTCTGCAGCCTTTGCTCCTGCACCAACTGGCCCGTCCTCGGCCTGCCACCTGAGTGGTACAAGGGCTTTGAATTTCGTGCGCGCCTGGTCCGGGAGGGCCGAACCGTCCTACGCGAACTGGGGACGGAGTTGCCAAGCGACGTGGTGGTCAAGGTCTGGGATACCAGCGCCGAAAGCCGCTACCTGGTGTTGCCGGTAAGACCTGAAGGCTCCGAGCACATGAGTGAAGAGCAGCTTCAGAAACTGGTGACCAAAGACGTGCTGATTGGCGTCGCCCTGCCCCGCGTTGGCTGAGAAACACAACCCATCATCAATTCCCGGAGTATCTATTATGGATGGCTTTCACGATCTCGGCGGTTTCCAAGGCTTTGGCAAAGTCCCTCACACCATCAATAGCCTGAGCTACAAACAGGTGTTCAAGCAGGACTGGGAACACCTGGCCTACAGCTTGATGTTTATCGGTGCCGATCACTTGAAGAAGTTCAGCGTGGACGAAGTGCGCCACGCTGTCGAACGCCTGGATGTTCGTCAACACGTCGGCACGCAGTACTACGAGCGTTACGTCATTGCGACCGCCACCCTGTTGGTCGAAACAGGTGTGATTACCCAGGCGGAGCTCGATCAGGCCTTGGGTTCGCACTTCAAGCTGGCGAACCCCGCGCATTCCAACGGACGCTCGGCGATCACCGGCCGCGCCCCCTTTGAAGTGGGCGACCGGGTTGTGGTGCGAGACGAGTATGTGGCCGGGCATATCCGCATGCCTGCCTACGTGCGCGGCAAGGAAGGCGTGGTCGTGCATCGCACATCGGAAAAGTGGCCGTTCCCGGACGCGATTGGCCATGGCGATACGAGCGCGGCGCATCAGCCGACCTACCACGTCGAGTTTTCCGTGAAAGAGCTGTGGGGAGACGCGGCAGATGATGGCTTCGTGGTGGTCGACCTGTTCGAAAGCTACCTGGATAGGGTGACCCCATGATTGACGGCGCCCAGGCGGGCCGACTGCCGGTGACGGTGCTTTCCGGCTTCCTCGGCGCCGGCAAGACCACTCTGCTCAACCATATCCTGCGCAATCGCGAAGGCCTGCGCGTGGCGGTCATCGTCAATGACATGAGCGAGGTCAACATCGATGCCGAAGAGGTGCAGCGCGACGTATCGCTGCACCGTGGTCGCGATGAGTTGATCGAGATGAGCAATGGCTGTATCTGCTGCACACTGCGCGCCGACCTGCTGGAGCAGATCAGCATCCTGGCCCGCCAACAGCGTTTCGATTACCTGCTCATAGAATCCACGGGCATCTCTGAGCCGATGCCGGTCGCGGAGACATTCGCGTTCCTTGACGCCGAGGGCTTCAGCCTCAGCGAACTGGCACGGCTCGATACCTTGGTGACGGTGGTCGATGGCAGTCGTTTTCAGGCGTTGCTCGAATCGCCGGACACCGTCGCCCGAGATGACGCACAGGCGGACACGCCCAAGCGCCCTCTGGCAGACCTTCTGATCGAACAGGTGGAGTACGCCAACGTCATTCTCGTCAACAAACTGGACCTGCTCGATGAGCCTGGTTACCAGAACGTGCATGCGATCCTCGCAGGCCTTAACCCCACCGCACGGATCGTGCCGATTGCTCACGGCAACGTTGAGTTATCTGGCATCCTCGGTACCCACCTGTTTGATTTACCCAGCCTTGCAGCCTCGCCGGGTTGGATGAGGAAGATGGAGGCTAGCGACGCGACGGCCTCTGAGTCGGACACCTATGGGGTGACGTCCTGGGTGTACCGCGAGCGTGCGCCGTTTCACCCGCAGCGACTATTCGACTTTCTCCAGCGGCCCTGGAGCAACGGGCGCCTGTTGCGCAGCAAAGGTTACTTCTGGCTCGCCAGCCGACACCTGGAAACCGGCCTGCTGGCACAAAGTGGCAAGCAGTTCCAATGGGACTATGTCGGGCGCTGGTGGAATTTCATCGAGCAGTCGCAATGGCCGCAGGATGAATACAGGTTGCATAGCATCATGGCCAAGTGGGACAGCATTGTCGGCGACTGTCGGCAGGAGTTGGTCTTCATCGGCCAGGACCTCGATACCCACGCATTACAGCGCGAGCTCGACAACTGCCTGCTAAGTGCTCAGGAAATCGCCGCAGGCCCGCAGGCCTGGCAAGCCTTGCCGGGAGCGACAGCCTTTGACAACAGGGCCTTGTCGGCACGCCCGACGCCCCTTCTTGCAGGCTGATCCCATTTGACCGAGGTAGAGGTGTTCCATGTTCGCCACCCGCTGGGTATTGGTGCCGCTCGCCGACAGGCCGGAACAACCTGATCAGGCGCCCGCCCCGACCGACCGCCGCCGCATCCGCGCCTACTGGGTTCAAGCGTCGGGACGCTCCGCCATACAACCGCTCGACGCTTCCCGCTGCCAGGCCCGGTGCATGAGATCGATGACTTCTTCGTCCGAAGTCTGGGCAAAACTCAAATACCAGTAACCGATCGACATCATCCACTCGGGAATGAGCGGGCAAATCACTTCATTCACTTCGCAGCGCAAAGCCTCGACCGTTTCCAGCGGAGCAACCGGCACCGCGACAACGATGCGCGCCGGGGACTGCGCGCGTACCGCATGGACCGCAGCCATCACGGAGGAACCGGTTGCCAGGCCGTCGTCGACCAGGATCACGACCTGGTCCTTGAGCTGCAACGGCGGGCGGTTTCCTCGATACACCTGTTCACGCCGGGATAATTCCTGCGTTTCCCGGGCGACCACGGCCTCGAAACTGGCGCGATCGATCGGATGCACCCGCAACGCGTCGTCATTGAGGATTTGTATGCCACCGCTGGCAATGGCGCCCATGGCAAACTCCGGGTGCGACGGGATGCCGAGCTTGCGTACCAACATCAGGTCCAGGCGAACCTTCAGGGCGGTAGCGACTTCATAAGCCACCGGGACGCCACCACGGGGCAAGGCGAGGACGATGACGTCAGGTCTGTTGGCGTACTTGAGCAAGGGTTCCACCAGTCGCCGCCCGGCCTCGGTGCGGTTCGGCAAAGTGGTTTGCAATGAGGGGCTCTGAATCATGGGAACCTCCTGAGGCAATGATGCTGTCGCTTCGTTATGGACGATCCTGGCCGCGCTAGATGGCTAGAACGCTACAAGGCACCTGGTAGAGGGTATGTTCGGTCGTGCTGCCCAAAAGCTTTTCCAGGCCATGGGACTGGACCCTGCCCATCACAATCACATCCATATGCTGCTCATCGGCGAACGCACTCAGCACCGCCACAGGGTGCCCTTCAATGAAATGACGTCGGTCAGCGGCCACGCCATATCGGTCAGCCAGGTCGAAAAAGGATGTTGCATGTTCTTTGCGCAACTGCGCGCCCAGGTCCGAGAGCGTTAGACCGCCGCCGCCCATATCGCCCATGTACACCATCGAGATGTCGCAGGCGTACAGCAGGTGCAACTCGGCATCACATTGGATGGCGAGCCCGCATGCCTGCTGGATGATCCGCTCATTGAGCTCGTTGTCCTGCGCCAGGGTATTGGACGCATCGACCGCCGCCACGACCTTGCGCGGCAGGGGCAGGTCACCTTCACTTTCACTCAGCAGGTACACCGGTACCGGGCAGTGACGCAGCAAGCGCCAGTCCAGCGGGGTGAGAAAAGCCCGCTTTACCGCTGATTCGTGCTGCACCTGCTTGATCAGCAGGTCAGGCTGCATTTCGGCGACGTGATCGAGGATGTCTTGTTGCATGTCATCGGCCCAGGTCACCTCCGCGGTCACCTCGATGCCTCTTTCGCGCAGGTGATTCGCCTGGCTTTTGAGCCAATCGCGATGGTCTTGCAGGTAGCCTTCGCGCGCCTGTTCCCGGTCACCCTCTTCAAGCAGTGACAACAGTTTCCAGGACGGGATCAAGGCCGCGATGTGCAAGCTCGCACCGCTGGCCTTGGCCAGGGCCGCAGCGTGTTCCAGGGCTTGGGACTGGCGCAGGGCCGGGTTGATGATCAGCAATAACCGTTGATACTGGCTCATGATCGGACTCCATGGAACTTGCACGTTTGTCACTGCCTGCCACGGCGGGCCACTGTCGTGTTTGCCGCTGCAACGGGCACCTTCGTTGTAGGTTCACCATCCTCCGTCAGGGCAACCGTGGCGTTGATATATATCAAGTACTTTTGTCGGCAGGGCCTCAACGACGCATGCGCGTCGGGACGGGCTGGTGGTTCGCCCCCGCCAATGACCGGCCTTTGTTTGGACCGAGATTGATCAATGTCAATCTCGTCAATGACAACCGGATTACCTTGGTTGGAAACCCACGCACAACTGTGCAGAGCCTGGGTACCTAACCCATGGTTTACGGACAGGAGAAAGGCGATGACGATCCTATTGGCAAGTCAGCGGGTGCGCCTGTATGACAGCAGCGAGCTGGATGACGTGCTGCAGGCAATGGCGCGCAAGGCCGCGACCCTCCTGCCCCCGACTCACGCGGCACTGATTGGTATCCAGCGCCGGGGCGAACCGCTGGCGCAACGGTTGCGCGAGTACATTGCCCATCTGACCGGCCAGCCGCAATTGCCTCTTTACCCTCTCCGGGTCAAGCGCTACGCCGACGACCTGCAAGTGCTGCATACCTACACCCAATTGACCGAAAACCCGGCCCTGGGCGGTCTCGACCTGGCCAATACCACTTTGCTGGTGGTCGACGATGTACTCTTCGAAGGCCATTCGCTCTTGCGCACTTGCGCGTACCTGGCGCAACTGGGAGCTCGTCGTGTCCATACCGCCGTGCTGGTGGACCGGCATGTCTGCCAGCAACCGATTCGGGCCGACATTGTTGGCATACATTTGCAGGTCGCTGCCGATGACATCGTCGAATGCCATGTGCCGCCCTTCGAAGAGGAATATTGCATTGAGGTGGTGCGCCATGGCGCCGCCCGTTGAGGATGCGCTCGATCAAGGCCGGCGGGCCAGGCAGGCTCGCAATGGCAAAAATGCACAGGGATACGTGCCACTGAAATGAGGCGCCTTGCCGGCAGCCTCAGAGGAGTCTTGCATGCTCACCCTGCCCCCGCTTCTTTTTGCCCTGCAAGGCAGCGAGCATTATGCCGCTCGCGTGGCTCAACGGCTTGGCTGCCCGTTGGCACGCCATGAGGAACGTGACTATGAAGACGGCGAACACAAATGCCGCCCGTTGGATCCGGTAAACGGGCGCGAGGTCGTAGTCTTCCATTCCTTGTATGGCGATGGCCGGCAGAGCGCCAACGATAAGCTGTGTCGCCTGCTGTTTTTTTGCGGCGCCCTCAAGGATGCCGGCGCGCGCCAGGTGCAGGTGGTTTGCCCTTACCTCTGCTACGGGCGCAAGGACCGCCGCAGCCAGCCTCAAGACCCGACCATCACGCGCTACGTGGCGTCGTTTTTCGAAGCCAGTGGCGTGGATCGCCTGCTGACCCTGGACGTGCACAATCCAGCTGCGTTCGATAACGCATTTCGCCTGCCTGCATGGAATCTGCAGTGTGCGGAACTGTTCGCCGAGCATTTCGCCACGCGGGTGGGCGACGCCGCCGTGGTGACGGTGTCTCCAGACTCCGGGGGTACCAAGCGCGCCGAACACTTTCGCCAGGCCTTGGAGCAGCAACTGGGACGTACAGTCGGCAGCGCCTTGATGGAAAAGCACCGTGCCCATACCACCCTCACGGGCACCCTGCTGATCGGCGATGTTGCCGGCAAGACCGCCATTGTTTTCGATGACCTGATCAGCACGGGGGACACGCTCAAACGTGCTGGCCTGGCTTGTCAGAAGGCCGGTGCCACACGTTTGTTCGCCGCCGCCACCCATGGTTTGTTTACCACTGGCCCTCAACTGTTCGAGCCACCGATCTTCGAACACATCGCGATTACAGACACCGTTGCGCCGTTTCGCCTGTCGCCCGACTGCGTCGCACAGCACTTGCAGGTGCTCGACAGCACCGGTCTGATCGCTACGTTCCTGGCGGAAAATGGTGCATTTGCAGGAAACGGCATGCCCAGCCTGTCGCTGCATCGATGACAACATGCAGAACAGGAATGATTCCATTCTGTACGAGAAGGCGAACAAGTGGTGCTGCTGGCGATTTCGGTTGAACGCCTCCCTCAAACCAACGAACATTTTTCAGAGCCTACGAGCAAGATCGATGAAACTATCCGCCTGCCAATCCCAATCCTGGGCTTGGGCTGCATCGGGGGCAGGTGCTCCACCGTACTCCATGGGCCGGTCGATATAGGCCGTCATCAGGCCGCAATCCCTGGCGGCAGCAAGATCGCTGTGATGACAGGCCACCAGGCAGAGTTCAGCGGGTTTGATGTCCAGTGCCCTGGCCGTGGACAGGTAGGCGGCAGGATTCGGTTTGTAGGTTTGCGCGAATTCCGCCCCCAGCAGCGCGTCCCACTGCAAACCGTTGTAGCGGTTCATGGCGATCATCAAGGCCACATTGGCATTGGACAAGGTCACCACAGCAAAGCGTCGGCGCAGCAAGGCCAGGCCCTCGGCCACGTCAGGCCAAGGGTCCAGGCGACGCCAGCCATGGGCAAGCGTGTGCAATGCCTCGGGGGCAAGCTGGTCGACTTCCAGGCCGTAATTCGTCAACAACTGAACCAGCGTCTCGTAGTGCAATGTGTCCAGCACGACGAAGCCTCCATGCCCCTTGATGCACTCGCGCAGCGCTGGCGCATACAATCGGCGCCATTGCATTGCAAATTCTGCGGGGCTGACAGCGGGCAAGTAGGTCGACACGAATGGACTCGCCTCACGTGCGATGCCTGAATGCCAGTCAACTACGGTACCGAACACATCGAATGCCAACGCTCGTGGAAGCGTCATCGCAAGACTCCTCTGCTATTTAGGTCCAGCCTGGCACACCGGCCGCCGAGGCTCTGGAACGCGGGAACCCAATGAGCTTAGCCTTATCCTTTTCAAGCGCCATCGATACTGCGCCGCTCCTATAGCTTGTGACTGCCCAACACCCGATACCGTTGCGGCGCTACTTTGCGCAGTCGCGCCGCGAGGAACACGCCAGCCAGCAGGGCTGCGGGAATGATGGCGCAGAGGCCGTACGACAAGGCCTTGCTCGCGCCCGTCAGCACATCGAAATGCACCACCGCGATAAACAAGACCGCCAGTAGCGCAATGCAAGAGAACCCCGGGAAAATCCGTCCACGCCAGATTCCCAGCTTGAGCTCGGGGTGGCGCTGGGCAAAGACCCAGACCGCGGCGGACGTGAGCGCCATCAGCAAAATCACGCAAAGCGTCGCCAGGTTGGACAGCCAGGCGAACAGCTGCAGGATCGGATCGGCATCCATCGCGGCGAAAATCAGCACGACCACGGCGGAGATCAAGCTCTGCAACGCCGAGCCCATGTGCGGGCTCTGATGGACGCGATGGGTGGTCCCCAACCGGCTGGGTAGCAAGCCGTCACGCCCGATGGCGTAGAAGTAACGGGCCGCGGCATTGTGGAACGCCAGCAGCCCGGCGTAGATGCTGACCATGAACAGCACGCGGATGACCTGAGTCAGGTGCGGGCCGACAAAGTGATCGGACATGCCATAGATAAACGTCGTCGGGTCCTGCAAGGCCTGAAGCGTGGAGACGATTTTGTCCGCCCCGACGCCAATCACCATCGACCAGACCGACAGCGCGTAGAACCCACCGATCAGCAAGACCGAACAGTAGGTGGCAATCGGGATCGTACGTTGCGGGTTCTTGGCCTCTTCGCCGTAGATGGTGGTGGCCTCGAAGCCGATAAACGCGGCGAAACAGAACAGCAGGCCGATCGACGGAGTGCCGCTGAACACGTGGCGGCCCGCAAACGCGTCGAGATTGATGCCACTGTCGCCGCCGGTCCTGAGAATGGCGAAGTCCAGGAGCAGGATCGCCAGATATTCGGCGATCACAATGACCGACAACACCCGCGCCGACAGATCGATCTTGCGATAGCCGAGAATCGCAATGCTGGCCATCGCCATCAGCGAATACGACCACCAAGGCAACACCAGGCCGAACACGCTTTCCATCGTGCCGCTGACCACCCCACCGAACATGCCATACAGGCCGACCTGGAGGATGTTGTAGGCAAACATCGCCAGCACCCCCGCCGCCCCACCGGCCAGGCCACCCAGGCCGCGCGAGGTGAACGCATAGAAACCGCCAGCGTTGGTGACGTGCCGGGACATGGTCGTGTAGCCCACCGAGAACGCCAGTAACACCAGCAGAGCCAGGATCAGCAACGCCGGCGTGCCGGCACCGTTGCCCAGCATGATGCCAATGGGAAAGCCGCCGGCGATGACACTCAAGGGGCTCGCCGCCGAAACCACGAAGAAGATGATGAAGCCGACACCCAGGGCCCCACGCTTGAGCTCCGTGGAGCTGTTGACCGGGAGAGGTACACTCATGTTTTCTTGACCTTATTGTATGAGGCAGGCGCTGTAGGATCGATGCAGTCAACCACTCACCGTCACCGAATAGCGTTATTGTTCTTGTCGCACGCTGGATTCGATCCTATGCCTCTCCCTGAACACCCCACTATCCCAAATCGGTAACCAGAGGCCTCTTCTCAAAAAAACAGATGACCGTTATCCATCCACCAGTATTCAGGCAGGCGCGCGGTCGTTGATGGCCGCACGGGCCGTATGGGAAGGCAACTCGGCGAACAGTTCCTGGTATTGCGCTGCAAAATGGCTGAGGTGATAGAAACCCCATTGGGCGGCGGCATCGCCGATCGAGAGATGCGACGCCCGGGTGGACATCAAGGTCCGGCGTACACCGTTGAGCCGCACGGAGCGCAGGTAATTGAGCGGGGTCGTCTCGGCAACCGAGCGGAAGCTGTTCTGCACGGTACGTCGACTCACCTGGAGTCGCTGGCACAACTCGTCGACGCTGGGCACGTTGTTCAGCTCTGCGGTCGCCAGGCGATGGCATTTCTCGACAATGAAGCTGCGCGTGGAGCTTGGCGAACGCTGCTGCTTGTCACAGGCCGGGTCGGTCATGAGTTGCAGCAGCTCGTCGAGCATGGCCTGTTCCAGTTCCAGCTCCCGATCTTGCGCATTGTCGAGTTCTTCGTTCGAGAGCGCCTGGGAGAATGCCGCCAGCATCCGACGTCGAGCGTCAGCGTAGCGTTGCGCGGGGAGCCTGATTACGGGTTGGCGGAGTAACTGGCTGATTTCCTTGGCCGATGCGGTTTGCGCCAACGCCTGCTCGAACAACTCACGTTCGAAGGTGATCGCCAGCAGCTCCATGCCCATCGGCATGTGGAACATGAACTCTTCGCCGCCATGAAGAAAGAACAGGCTGCTCTCGTCCACCTCCCGACCCTGCATCCGAATAGAACCCGGGACGGTGATGGGCACGGCAAAGCACATCTTGCCTCGGGGGGCCACGCCATGCTGCACCACGCGTTGGTTGATCTGCTCGCGGAATACGTGGCAACGCCCTGTCGACAACTGGATGAGCGAACTCTCGGCCGTACCAGCGGTTAACTGGTTGTAGTCCTGGTTCCACTCCTGGACGGTGGCGGCGTGGACATGGATGTCACGAAAATGGCTGATGTTCTGATTTTTCATGATGACGAAAGCCTCGGCCAATATTCTTGTTCTTAGAATGCCTCGTTGCGCGATATTCTCACAATAAGAGAATTATGCAAATTCTCTTTAAATCATGTCAGTGCGCTGGTGCTGACGCTCTAGACGGCCCGCCCAATGTGCCGATTCGGGCTACCGGCCAGGCACGGGCCACGAGGATGATCGGGACACTGAAACCGACATCCTGAGAGACCGTCATGAGTGAAGCCAAACTAGAATCCCTCCATTTCGCCGATGCCCCGCAAATTACCACCGCCATTCCCGGCCCAAGGACCACCGAGGCCCTGGCGCTGTCGGCGCGTACCGAGTCGATGGCTCGCGGCGGCGCACGCATGCCTGTGGCCATGGACCGGGCCTTCGGCGCGACCTTCAAGGACGCCGATGGCAACACCTACATCGACCTGTCCGCTGGCGTGGGCGTCAGCAGCGTAGGCCGTTGCCATCCGAAGGTGGTGCAGGCCATTCGCGAACAGTCCGAAGTGCTGATGCATGCCTTGGAAGTCAACAGCACCCGGCGCACCGAACTGGCCGCCAAGCTCTCCGAGATCGCGCCCGACGGCTTGCGCGGTGACTGCATCACCTTCTTCACGCAAAGCGGCAGCGATGCGCTGGAAGCGGCGATCAAGTTCGCCAAACGCGTCACCGGGCGGCACCAGATCATCGCCTTCCACGGCGGCTACCACGGCGTGTGGAACGCCTCCGGTGCGCTGACCACAGGCACGGCCTACCGCAAGGGCTACGGCGCCCAGATGGGCGGGGTCATTCATGCGCCCTACCCTTATGCCTATCGTTTCCCCTTCGACACCACGCACAAAAGCGCCGAGCAGATTGCCGGCGACTACGTGGATTACCTGCTGAATACCCCCTACACCGCCGCCGATGACGTGGCCGCCGTGATCGTGGAACCGGTGCAGGGCGAAGGCGGTTACGTGCCACCCTCACCCGAGTTCCTGCAACTGTTGCGCAAGGCCTGCGATCGCAGCGGCGCGCTGCTGATCGTCGATGAAGTGCAGTCCGGCGCGGGACGTACCGGCAAGATGTGGGCGGTCGAGCACTCGGGCGTGAAGCCCGACATGCTCACCTTCGGCAAGGGCATCGGCAGCGACTTGCCGATGGCGGGCCTGATCATGCGTTCGGACCTGGCAGCCGCGATTCCTGACGGATCGATGCCCAACACCTTCGCCGCCAACTCGTTGTCCGCGGCCGTGGCGCTGACCAACATCAGCATCCTCCAGGACCCGGAGCTCGATCTGCTCAACCGCGCTCACACGCTGGGGCTCGAAGCGCAGGAACGTATCCGTGGCTTCGGCAGCCCGTTGGTCGGTGAAGTCCGCGGTCGCGGCCTGATGATCGGGATCGAGCTGGTCGAGGACCCGGTCACCAAGGCGCCACTGGCACCGGAAAAGATCGGCCAACTCATGGGTTACCTGCTGAGCCACGGCGTGCTGATGATTCCCTGCGGGCGCTACAGCAACGTGATGCGTGTCATGCCTTCGTTGACGATCTCGCGCGCGCTGTTCTTCAAGGCATTGGACATCTTTGGCGACGCCCTGGCCTCCCTCAAGGGATGAGGTGTGTATACCCCGACTACTCCACATCAATCAGGGACTGCAAAATGACTCAACACTTGAACCACTTCATCGAAGGCGCGTCCTTCGAGGCCTCCGACGGGCGTCGCATCACACTCGTCGACCCCGTGACAGAACAGATCTACGGCAGCTCCGCGCGCGGCACCGCCGAGGACGTGGACCGTGCCGTAGCGGCGGCACTCAGCCAACTTGAAGGTGGCGCCTGGAGCCAGCTCGACGGCGCCCAGCGTGCACGACTGTTGTCGAAGCTGGCGGACCTGGTGGAGCGCGACACCGACGTGCTGGCTGACTTGGACGCCAATGCCATCGGGCGCTCACCGATCGAGCCGCGCCGGCTGGACGTACCCAATGCCATCGCCAACCTGCGCGCCGCCGCCGGCTGGGCCAACCAGCTGGAGGGCCGCACCATTCCCACCGGCGGCTACTTCGGCACCAAGGCCCTCTCGTACACGATCCGCGAGCCGGTGGGCGTGGTTGGCGCGATCGTTCCCTGGAACTCGCCGCTGATGATCACAGTCTGGAAGCTCGCCGCTTTGCTGGCGGCCGGCTGCACCGTGGTCATCAAGCCTTCGGAAGAGACGCCACAGTCGGCCCTGCACCTGGCGGCGCTGGCTCAGGAAGCGGGCTTCCCCGACGGCGTGATCAACGTGGTCACCGGCTACGGCAACGAGGTGGGGCGCGCCTTGTGCGAGCACCCACACGTCGCCAAGATCAGCTTCACCGGCAGCCCCGAGGCCGGACGCGAAATCCAACGCACCGCTGGTGTACTTTTCAAGCACGTGGCACTGGAGCTGGGCGGCAAGAGCCCACAGATTGTCTTCGACGACGCCTCGTTCGAGGACGCGCTGTTCGGCTGCTCGCTCGGCCTGTTCGCCAACCAGGGACAGACCTGCGCGGCTGGCTCGCGCATCCTGGTCCAACGCAACATCGCTGATCGCTTCGCCGCAGCGCTTGCCGATGCCGCGCGGGCCGTCAAGGTCGGCGACCCTCGCCAACCCGACATACAGATGGGGCCGGTGGCCAAGAAGGCGCAATTGGATCGCGTCAACCGCTACATCCAACTGGGCATCGACCAAGGAGCCACCCTGTTGGCCGGCGGCGTATCAAGCCCTGAGCGGGGCTGGTTTGTCCGCCCGACGATCTTCGCCCATGCCAGCAATGACATGGCGATCGCCCGGGACGAGATCTTCGGCCCCGTCGGCACGGTGATCACGTTCGACAGCGAGGACGAGGCGATCGCGCTGGCCAACGATTCCAACTACGGCCTGGCGGCCACGGTCTGGACGAGCGACCTGGTGCGAGCGCACCGCGTCGCCGCAGCGGTCAAGGCCGGTGCCGTGGGCATCAACTGCTGGAGCCCGCTGGACGCCAACCTGCCCTGGGGCGGCGTCAAGTCCAGCGGCGTTGGCCGTGAAGGCGGATTTAGCGGCGCGTTGGCCTATACCGAGGAGAAAGTCATTACCGTATTGCTACCCAGCTGAGAACAAAAAACCGCACTGACCGGACCACCCCTGTGTCGTAGAGGGTGGCCGTTCAAACGTGCATTTCCGATGCCTTGATGATGGATGGAGAGACCGCGATGAATCCGGCAAATCAAACAATAATTGATCGGTATCCGACGTCCCTGCGGATTTTGCACTGGGTGCGCGCCGTGCTCATCGCCGGCCTCCTCTGGGCAGGCTGGCACATGACCGGGCTCGACGACGAAGTGGCAAGCAAATATGAGCTCTATTACCCGTGGCACAAATCCTTTGGGGTGCTGGCATTCCTGGTGGTGCTGGTCCAGATCGCCCTGCGGGTGAAAACGGCCAGGCTGCCACAACCGCCAGAGACGCTTGCGCGATATGAGCGGGTTTCGTCAAGGCTCGCGCACCGTACCTTGTATGCGCTGTTGGTGATCGTGCCGTTGATGGGCTATTCGATGTCGAGTACCTACACGATGAGTGACGGGGTGTTCTTTTTTGGGGTGAACCTTCCCGAGCTGCTGGCCAAGAATGACGACTGGTTCGTCGTCTTTCAATGGCTGCACAAAGTGCTCGCCTATACGCTGCTCGGTCTGATCCTGGTGCATATTGCCGGCGCCCTCAAGCACCGGTTTTATGACCGTGACCCTCGAAACGACGTCCTGCGCCGCATGCTGTGACGCTGACTTGACGAGGCATCGGCGCGGTCCCCAGATGTTCAGCGCTGAGCCTTTGCCCCACCTTCGGCACCTACGACAAACAAGAACGCCAGCCCCAGGGCAACTTCCACCAGCACCGCTGGCAAGATGCCCGACTCCACATGTCCCACGGCCCACTCGCCCAGCCCCAGCAGCGCAAGCAGCAGGCACGTGGTGACAAACCCCGCCACCACGGCGGCTCGTCCCGGCGAGGGCGGCGCATTGCATGCCAACAGCAACGCGACACCAATGCCCACGTAGAGTGGTGCCGCACGCCGGCCTACCAACCCCGTGGTACCGCCATCGAAGATCACGCCCCAATTGGCCAGCAACGTGGCCGGCGCGAACAACCAGATGGCCGCCAACGCAAAAAACAACAGCGCCGAAAAGCTCGCCAGGTAGCGAAAAGCGCGAGAAGCGTTGCTCATGCATTCACGTCCACGACAGTGCGCCCGCGCACCTTGCCTTCCAGTACCCGAGCGGCAACGGCCGGCACCTCTGCCAAGCCAACCATCTGGGTGGTGCGGGCCAGCTTGCTCAAATCAAGGTCCTGGGCGAGTCGCGACCATGCCTGCAGGCGCACCGCTTGCGGAGCATTGACCGAATCGATACCGGCCAGGGTCACGTTGCGCAGGATGAAAGGCAGTACCGAGCCGGGCAGATCCGCGCCCTGGGCCAGGCCGAAGGCAGCGACAACGCCGCGATATTGGGTCTGTGCCAAGGCATTGGTCAAAGTGTGGCTGCCCACTGAATCAATGACGCCAGCCCAGCGCTCCTTGGCGATTGGCGCGCCCGGCTGCGACAAGGTGTTGCGGTCGATGACCTGCGTCGCCCCAAGGTCGCGCAAGTAGTCGCCCTCCTCTTGCCGTCCGGTCGAGGCGATCACTCGATAGCCCAGGCCCGACAGCAGTGCGATGGCCACCGAGCCGGCGCCGCCGCTGGCACCGGTGACCAGGATATCGCCTCGATCCGGGGTCAGCCCGCCATGCTCCAATGCCAGGACACTGAGCATCGCCGTGTAGCCTGCGGTGCCGATGGCCATGGCCGCCTGGGTCGAGAATACCTCCGGGACTTTTACCAGCCAGTCACCGCTCACCCGCGCCTTCTGCGCAAAGCCACCGTGGTGGGTCTGACTCAGCCCCCAGCCGTTGACCAGCACCCGGTCGCCGGCCCCGAACCCCGGGTGACTTGACGTCTCGACGATACCGGCGAAGTCGATGCCCGGAATCAGCGGAAACTGACGAATGACGGGGGAGCGTCCGCTCAGGGCCATGGCGTCCTTGTAGTTCACGGTCGAGAACTCGATCGCGACGGTGACGTCACCGGGCATCAGGTCCTCTTCCTTGAAGTCGACCAGATGGGTCGAGATCGCATCGCCGGTTTTGCTCGAGAGCAGCGCTTTGAATGTCATGGTTTTTATCCTGTTCGTTCAAACGGATGGTCAGCGTGCTTCCTCGCCATGGGGTTCATGGTTTTTCTTGAATGAGCGCCCGCCGGGACACTGAGCGCTCAATGGTTCAGGGCCCTGATCATTCCCTCAGGCCCCCGAAGTGCTCTATCAGGCAATCAGATCGGTGGCATTAAGGGTACTGACACCCACCAGTTGGATTTCAAAATCCGCCCCCAGGTCGCCGTTGACGTTACCGTAAAGTATCTGGTCGACGAAGCGCAATTGTCCTGCGCTCGTGAACTCATTCGAGTCGATGAAACTGAACTTATTAACCGTAGCGGTCAGGACATTGGCATCGAATTTCGAGAGGTCAATTTTGTCGCCCTGAAGGCGACTGAAGTCGAAAATGACGTCACGACCACTGCCTATGCCCAGCTCATTCAACGCACCGAAAACAAACCGGTCGGCGCCGACACCGCCAGTGAGAGCGTCAGTGCCAATCCCGCCAATCAGCGTGTCGTTCCCCGCTCCGCCGCTCAACGTATCCCGCCCGACACCACCGTTGAGCACGTTGTTGCCGGCATTGCCGATCAGTACGTTGTTCAGCGTGTTGCCGATACCATTGAGATTGGTCGTGCCGGTCAGCGTGAGATTCTCCAGGTTAGCGCCCAGGCTCCAGCTCACCGAAGAGCGAACGGTGTCGATTTCGCTGGCCAGGGTGCTGGTTTCGCTGACGACGTCCCTGAGGTTATCGACCACGTAGGTGTCATTACCGGTGCCGCCGATGAGCGTGTCGATCCCGGCACCACCGTCCAGGATATCCGCGCCGCCCAGGCCATTGAGCACGTTGGCAGCGCTGTTGCCCACCAGGCTGTTGTTCAGGGCATTGCCGACCAGATTGAGGGCGGTAACGCCAAGCAACTGGCCATTCTCGACGTTGGTCGACAAGGTGTAGCTGACCGAGGTGCGTATCAGGTCAACGCCTGCATTAGCGAGTTCGGTAACCTTGTCGCCAAGGTTGTCGAGAATATAGGTGTCATTCCCCGCCCCGCCGATCAGCGTATCCCGCCCGACACCACCGTTGAGCACGTTGTTGCCGGCATTACCGGCAATTACGTTGGCCAGGGTGTTGCCGCTGGCATTGACGTGGGCAGTGCCGGTCAATGTGAGATTTTCCAGGTTGGCGCCCAGGCTCCAGCTCACCGAAGAGCGAACGGTGTCGATTTCGCTGGCCAGGGTGCTGGTTTCGCTGACGACGTCCCTGAGGTTATCGACCACGTAGGTGTCATTACCGGTGCCGCCGATGAGCGTGTCGATCCCGGCACCACCGTCCAGGATATCCGCGCCGCCCAGGCCATTGAGCACGTTGGCAGCGCTGTTGCCCACCAGGCTGTTGTTCAAGGTATTGCCGACCAGATCGAGGGCGCCAGCACCAAGAAGTTGGCCATTCTCGACATTGGTCGACAGGGTGTAGCTGACCAAGGTGCGTATCAGGTCGACGCCCGCGTTGGTGAGTTCGGTGACCTTGTCGCCAAGATTGTCGAGAATATAGGTGTCGTTCCCCGCCCCGCCGATCAGCGTATCCCGCCCGACACCACCGTTGAGCACGTTGTTGCCGGCATTACCGGCGATTACGTTGCCCAGGGTGTTGCCGGTGGCATTGAGATGGGCAATGCCGGTCAGGGACAGGTTTTCCAGGTTAGCGCCCAGGCTCCAGCTCACCGAAGAGCGTACGGTATCGATTTCGCTGGCCAGGGTGCTGGTTTCGCTGACAACGTCATTGAGATTGTCGACCACGTAGGTGTCACTGCCGGTGCCACCGATCATCGTGTCCCTACCGGCACGACCGTCCAGAATGTTGGCCAACGCATTGCCGATGAGGCTGTCGTTATTGGCCGAGCCGACTGCGTTCTCAATTTTGGCACCGTAGGCAATTGCCAATCCTTCATTGAAGGCCGTCTGGGTGTCGGTTTTCAGAAACGCTTGGCCGATCTTGCTGAACTGGCCCTCATTCAGGTTGATGCGCACCGCTGCCAGCTGATTGCTCGCGTTGATCGTGTCAATACCGCCCGCGTCCCAGATCGTCTCGAAAACCGATTGGCCGACGGCCCAGCTGTAGGTGTTATTACCCGCCTGCCACTGGGTGTTTGCGCCATAGAGACTCTGGATGGCGGCAATATCCAGCAGCATGGGGGTAGTAGGCTCATAGGAGTACGCGGTGTTGTAGCTCATGATCGTGTAACGAACATCATCGAACTGAGCAGAAAGCACCGTGGAATTCGACGCACTTGTCGAGAACGGATGCTTGAGACCCAGGGCGTGGCCGATCTCATGCATGAAGACCAGGTAATCGTAGGTGCCCTTGGCAGGCGCGGGATTGTTCGTGACCGGCCCCAGCCAGACATCACCCGCGCTGGGGGTCCTACCGGGGAAATAGCCCCAGGCAGCGGTGTCATCGTCCATGTACAGGTAACCGCCGAATCGCAAGTCGCCAACGTTACTGGCCGTCTCGCTGACCTGTTGGAATTTGATGTTGGCAACCGAACTCCATGTACCTAGCGCACTGACAATGCCATTTTTCTGCGCCGACGAGAGGACGTAGCCGGCCTCATATTCATTATCGCTGCTGTAATCGCTGGCGAAATACGAGCTCATGGTCATGAAGCTGTACGTCAGGGACGTGGTGCTCAAGTTGCCAGCCCAATAAGTGCCGTAAAGCAAGCTATTGACCTGTGCGTTGCCGGTCAGCTTTGCGTACGAAATGGATGAGTAACCTAATGGACTGGGCATGTATGTTTCCTGTGGGCTATCTGCGGACCTTCCTGGATGCGGCCGCTACATAGGGGTTATTTTGCATGAGAAACAGCAGCATTGATATCACTTAGCCACTGCTTTTTGATCCGGAATCCGGCGACGATGGCGCAACCAACCATTCATTGGCCCGGCGAATATCCCCATCTCCCAATCTTCCGCTCCAGCGGTGCAACACTAGCAAGCTGGTCACGAACTGGTATTGGGACTGATAGAAATCACGCCGAGCACGAAACTCGTCCTTGATACTGTCCAGCACATCGACTGCATTCTTGACGCCATAGCCGAAGGCTTTTTCCGTGGCTACCCGAGACTTTTCAGCCGATTCCAGCGCGCGACGTGTTGCCTTGATCCGACTGAGTTCGGCCGTCATGCCGAGATAAGCGGTGCGGGTTTCCTTGATGACCTGGCGACGCAAGGCTTCCAGCTCTTGCTGGGCGGCTTCCTTGTCACTTTCGGAGCTCGATACCCGTGCCCGGGTGGAGCCGCCGCTGTAGAGCGGCACCTGCAAGTCCAGGGACGCGACGAGGTTATCCGAGCGAGGCGTCACGGCGCCTTCATAGCCGATATCACTGCGTTGCGCCGTCAAGTTCAGGCCCAGTCGAGGAAGGTGACCCGCCTTGTTTTCATCGATAGCCGCTTCGGCGGCGCGCACGCTGTGCTCGCGGGCGTGCAATGCCGGGTTACTGTCGAGCGCTGACTGCACCCAGTAATCTTGCGCCTGGGCCGGCAGGTTGAAGGCTGGATTGTCGCCGATGCGCTTGAACCGCTCGCTGACATCGCGCCCCACCAGTTCGGAAATGGCTTCACGACTGACCAGGACTTTGTTGCTGGCTTCGATCTCGTCAGCCTTGAGCGCATCCACTCGCGCCTCAAGATCGAGTGCATCGGTCACCATCGCCATCTGCCGCGCGTACAAGGCCTTGACTCGCTTGAGGTTACGTTCGGTCGCCTCTAGCTCGCTGCGCACCAGCGATAACTCGTCCTCCGCCGCAAGCACGGCGAAGTAACGCTCGGACAAATCAATACTGGCCTGCACCTGCGTATCGGCCGACTCGTAGCCACTCTGCCGGGCCAACTCGATGTACTTCTGGTAACTGCGCCAGACCTGCGGATCGTAGATCACCTGATTGAGCATCACGGCCATGCGTTTGCCGTTGTACTGGATACGGTCCAGGTCGTCGTCGCGTCGACTGCGGTTGACGCTGCCGCTGGCGTTGAGCTGTGGCAACAATTGACCAAAGGCCGCGCGCTCCTTGCCCTCGCCGCTTCGAACCAGGGCTTGTGCCCGCAGGACGCGCGGATCAGCCCCCTGCGCCTCCTGATGTAATTGCCACAGGTCGACATACGTCTCGTCAGCGAGCGCTCCCAGTGGCATGAAGGCCAGGCACAGCGTGATCAGGAGCTTCATCTCAGTCCTCGATCAACGAACGGGCGAACACATTGCTCGCAGGCTGTATCAAGTACTGCAACAGCGTTCGTGCACCCGTATTGACCAGCACTTCGACAGGCATTCCCGGCACCAGGGTCAGGTTGCCGAGCGTCTGACGCCCTTTGTCCGTCAGGGCCACGCGGGCCAGGTAATAAGCCGTGCCGGTGTCCTTGTTGATCAGGCGGTCGGCGGAAATCTGCACCAACCGCCCCTCGATGACGGGCGTGGTGCTGCTCTTGAACGCGCTGAAGCGAATGTCCGCCAACTTGCCCAAGGCGATGCGGTCGATGTCCATCGGCGACACTTGCGCCTCGACGATCAGCTCCTCGTTGGCCGGGACGATGTCCAGCAGCGCAGTGCCTGGGCTGACCACCGCGCCGAGGGTGTGGACCGTCATGCCCATGACCATTCCTGACTCGGGCGCGAGGATATCGGTACGCTGATCGCGGTCCTGCAGGGTGGCCAGTCGCTCGCGCAGTTCGTACACCTTGCTCCGCGCATCGCCCAACAGGCCGGCTACTTCACTGGCGAAGGCCTTTTTCAACTGCAGTATCTTCAATCTCGCCTCGTCGATATGGACCCGCGCTTGCGCGATCTCGGACTGGCTTTCGGCTATTTCGGTTTGCAGGCGAGAGAGGCTGCGCTCCTGCTCGCGCAGACGCTGTTTGTCCACGTAGCCTTCGGCAAGCAGCGCCCGCAAATCGACTATTTCTTCTTGATAGGAAGCCACCAGCGTCTGCTTGCTGCCAATAATGGTCTTGAAGCCGCGTATCTGTTCTTCGATTTGTCCGATGGTCTTTTCCTGCAAGCCGATTTCGCCCATCAACGAGGTCCGTCGGGTCTGGAAGATCCGGGCTTCGCTGTCGCGGGCCTCCTGTACTCGCGGGTCGGCAGGATCCAGGGCGGGCACCGCCACAGGCTCGGGCAGTGCGTCACGTTCAGCCTCCAAGCGGGCCTGCAACTGGAGCGCGGCGATCAACTGGCTGCGCGTCATTTCCATGTCCGAACGCGCCTGGGTGCTGTCGAGCACCAGCAGCACATCACCGGTTTTTACCAAGTCCCCGTCGTGCACGCGCAGTTCGCGCACGATGCCGCCTTCCAGGTGCTGCACCGTCTTGCGGTAGCTTTTGACCGTGACCACGCCCGGCGCAAGTGCCGAGCTGTCGAGCGGGGCCAACGCAGCCCAACCACCGAACAGGCCAAAGGTGACCAGCAGCATGAGGTAGCCGACGCGCCTTACCGGCGTGTCATCGACAAGCAACGCAGTGGACGAGTGTTGACTGTTTTGCATGAAATCGCTCATCCACTTCCTACGGTTGAATCGCGGCAGCCTGGCGGGCCGCGGGCGTTACGTCTCGCAGGCGCGCCAGGACCTGGTCCCGCGGCCCGTACAGACTCAGTTCGCCATGATTGAGAACCAGCAATTTATCCACCTGCGCCAACACCCCGGGTCGATGGGTAATGACAAACACCGTGGCCCTGCTCTGCTTGAGCTTTTGCAGCGCCTCGGCGAGCATTTTTTCGCCGGCGTCATCAAGGTTGGAGTTTGGTTCATCGAGCACCACCAGGCGCGGCTCACCGTACAAGGCGCGCGCCAGGCCGATACGTTGCCGCTGGCCGCCGGACAATCCACCGCCATTGGCGCCGATCAAAGTGTCGTAGCCATCGGGCAGTTGCAGCACCAGCTCATGCACACCCGCCATGCGCGCGGCAGCGACCACGGCAGGTGCGTTCACCGGGCCGAAGCGGGAAATGTTCTGGCTGATGGTGCCCTCGAACAACTCGATGTCCTGTGGCAGATAGCCGATGTAAGGGCCCAACTCCTCCCGACGCCATTGGCTGATGTCCGCGCCGTCCAGGCGCACGGTCCCGGCCAGGCTTGGCCAGACGCCCAGCAGCGCCCTGGCGAGTGTCGACTTTCCAGCGCCGCTGGGACCAACGATGCCCACGACTTCGCCCGCGGCCACCTGAAAGTCCACGCCGCGAATAATCGGTTTACGAGCGTCCGGGGATCCCGCCGAAAGACCCTCGACGCGGATCTCCCCCTCAGGCGCCGGTAACGACATGCGTTCAGGTTCGGCGGCAATCTTGAGCAGCAATTCGTGCAGCCGGGCATATTGCGAGCGGGCGCCCAGAAAGCCTTTCCATACGCCGATCAACTGATCGATGGGCGCCAACGCACGCCCCAGCAAGATGGAGCCGGCAATCATCAGCCCGGACGAAATCTCGTGATTGATCACCAAATAGGCGCCCAGGCCCAACACCAGCGACTGAACGATCTGGCGGAATGTCCTGGATAACGACGTCATGGTCGCGGCGCGGTCGCTGGCCAGGCTTTGCAGCGCGAGGACCTTGTGGGTTCGCCCGCTCCAGTGCTGGCGCAGGCTGGCCAGCATGCCCATGGACTCCACCACTTCAGCATTGCGCAGGCTTTTGTGGGTGAACGCAGAGGCCGCCATCTGTTCACGATTGGCCGCCTGCAGCGGCGCGTGGGTGAGTTTTTCATTGGCGAAGGCCAGCGCCCCCAGCAACGTGGCACTCACGATCCCCATCCAGCCGTACCAGGGGTGAAACATGAACATGACGGCCAGGTAGATCGGGATCCACGGCGCGTCGAAAAACGCAAACAGGCCGTTGCCAGTCAGGAACTGGCGCAAACCGTTCAGGTCGTTCAAAGGCTGGGCGGTGGCATGCATGCCACTGGTATTGAGCGCCTGCTTGAAACTGGCGTCGAACAGACGCTGGCTCAGCAGCGTGTCCAGGCGAGTGCTGATTCGCACCATGATTCGCGAACGGACCCACTCCAAGCCACCCATCGTGACCATCAACAGCAACATGATCAGCGTCAGCATCAACAGCGTGGACAGGCTGGCGCTGCCTACCGCGCGGTCATACACCTGCAGCATGTAGAACGAAGGAACCAGCATCAACAAGTTGACGAAAAAACTGAAAAAACCAACGGAAAGAAAACTACCTTTGCAGACGGCAAGGGCGCCTTCCAGTTCGGTCCTGACGTGGGCTGACATGGTTCATTACCTGAGGTCCGATGCTGATCAAACCTGAAAAATCACAAGGGACAGGTGCGTGAGCGCCTGGAATATCTTTCGGCGGAACACCACTGGAGCACCCGCGCAATCGGATCTACCGTGCTGTATCGGCACGCTTGATCGGTTCTTAAGGAAAATTGGCGTAACGGGGTATGGGTCATGCGATTACGTCGAGGTTGGGTTGGGGAAGCCTGGTATCTACTTGGCTTTTCCAGACGGACTGGTGGGTATATCCATTTCTGCGGTGTGGGCTGCAGTTGCTCACTTTTGAGATGCGGAGCAGGCTTGCTCGCGAAGGCGGTGGATCAGTTTGCAGCGATGCTGGATGTACCGACGTCATCGCGAGCAAGCTCGCTCCCACAGGTTCTTGTGTCGTACTCAGACAATGTGAACACCCGAAGCCCACTGTGGGAGCGGGCTTGCTCGCGAAGGCGGTGGATCAGTTTGCAGTGATGTTGGATGTGCCGACGTCATCGCGAGCAAGCTCGCTCCCACAGGTTCTTGTGTCGTACTCAGACAATGTGAACACCCGAAGCCCACTGTAGGAGCGAGCTTGCTCGCGATAGCGGTGGTTCAGTTTGCAGTGATGTTGGATGGACCGACGTCATCGCGAGCAAGCTCGCTCCCACAGGAGGAACGCGGTCCACGAAGAACCAGGTCGGCTCTCAGGCCGCCTCGCCTTTGCTTTTGATCTGAAGGCCCAGTTAACCACGATGGCCGAACGCAGGCATTGTGGAGTGGGCATCCCGGCATGGATGCCGGGATAGCCGCGCTGGGCCATGGATGGCCCTTCGCGGCGGGCCCACGGAGCAATGCCGGAGTGAGGGCACACCGAGCCTAGGCGAGGTGCCGAGTGGTGGGGCAAAGCGCTTTTGGTTACTTTTGGCGCTTTCCAAAAGTGACCCGCCGTCAGGGCGGAACCATAAGCGGCCGTTACCGCAGCAACGGATATACACACGCCCCCTAAACCTCAGCCCCCCAACGACGAAACAACACGCTGGCATTAACCCCACCAAACCCAAACCCATTGGAAAGCGCATAGGTAATCGGCATCTGCCTGGCCTCCAAGCCAACCAGATCAAGCCCCAATGCAGCCTCATCAGGATGAACCAGGTTCAGGGTAGGCGGAACGATCTGGTCCCGAAGCGCCAACACCGTAAAAATAGCCTCGATACCGCCAGCCGCCCCCAGCAGATGCCCGGTGGCCGACTTGGTGGAGGTGATCGCCACATCGGAATCGCGCCCGAACACCGAGCGAATCGCAGTCAGCTCGCCGTTATCACCAACCTGGGTGGACGTCGCGTGAGCATTGATATGTTGCACATCCGAGGGGCTGACAGAGGCCTGGCGCAGCGCCTGTTCCATCGCACGCCGGGCGCCGTTGCCGTCTTCCGGGCCCGCCGTCAGGTGGTAGGCGTCGGCACTGGTGCCATAACCCACCAGCTCTGCCAAGGGCTTGGCGCCACGTGCGAGGGCGTGCTCCAGCGACTCGATCACCAGCAACCCGGCGCCCTCGGCCATGACAAAACCGTCGCGATCACGATCAAAGGGCCGCGAAGCCTCTTGCGGACGTTCGGCAAAACCGGTGGAGAGCGCACGGGCGGCGGCAAAACAACCCAAGGTCACGCGGTCTATCGCCGCTTCCGTACCACCGCATATGGCGATATCCGCTTCGCCACTGCGAATGAGCCTGGCCGCGTCGCCAATGGCCTGCACACCCGCCGCGCAGGCGGTGACCGGCGCACCGAGCGGGCCTTTGAAACCGTGCCGGATGGATACGTGCCCGGCCGCCATGTTGGCGAGAAAAGCCGGCGCCGTGAACGGCGACAATCGCCGCGGGCCACGCTCATCGGTGGTGCGTACGGCGCCGGCAATCGCGCCAAAGCCACCCACGCCCGAGGCGATGAGGGTCGCCGTCCGCTCCTGGTCGTGGGCATCGGCCGGTTGCCAGCCGGCCTGCTGCAACGCTTCTTCTGCCGCCACCAGCGCGAACTCGATGAAGCGGTCCATCTTCTTGCGATCCTTGGCCGGGATGATGCGCTCCGGGTCGTAACCGGCGATGGGGTCCTCTTCCAGCGACGGCACCTGGCCGCCCACGGCTACGCCCGTCCCCTCGGTGATATCGCCCGACAGGAGGCGAATGCCGGAGCGCCCGGCCAACAACCGCTGCCAGACTTCTTCAACGCCACAGCCCAATGGGCCGACAATGCCCACGCCGGTGACGACGATGCGTTTTTGCCCTTGGGAAGTCATCATTGGAACCTCTTCATATCAGTCAATGTTCACTAAAAAGCACAAGTGCACGGGCTTAAACCTGCGGTGCTGTCTGAGCGTGTGCTGAATGGTCAGGACGGATCCTGAACCAGATGGAATACATCGCTGGCAGGAACACCAGCGTCATGATGGTGCCCACGAACGTGCCACCGATCAGTGTGTAGGCCAACGTGCCCCAGAACACCGAATGCGTCAGCGGAATGAAAGCCAGGATGGCCGCCAGTGCCGTCAGCAGGACCGGACGGGCCCGTTGCACCGTGGCCTCAATGACCGCATGGAAGGGCTCCAGCCCTTCTTGTTTGTTGTGATGGATCTGCCCGATCAGGATCAGTGTGTTGCGCATCAGGATGCCCGACAGTGCGATCAGGCCGACCAGGGCGTTGATCCCGAACGGCTGCTGGAAGATCAGCAATGTCGGCACCACACCAATCAGGCCCAGCGGTGCGGTGAGGAACACCATGATCATGGCCGAGATCGAACGCACCTGCACGATGATGATCAGCAGCGTCAGGGCCACCATGATCGGCACCAACGGCACGATCGCCTTGCCGGCCTTGCCCGATTCCTCGATGGCGCCTGCCTGCTCGATCCGGTAGCCGCTCGGCAGCGTCTCGATGACCGGCTGCAGTGCCTTTATGATCGCGCCCGAGACGTCCGGTGGCTGCAAGCCTTCGGCAATGTCGCCACGTACGGTCATGGTCGGGGTGCGATCACGACGACGAAGAATGGGATCTTCCATGCGTACATCGACGTCGCCCACCTGGGACAGCGGAATGCGCTGGCCTGCCGCGCCCACCAGGGTGAACCCTTCGATCCTGGCCGGATCGAGGCGAATGTCACCGGCAGCACGACCGACCACCTGCACCGAACGGATGTCCTCGCGAACCGCCGTGATCGGCACCCCCGTGAGCAGGAACTGCAACTGCTGCGCGACGGCATTTGACGTCAGGCCGACCGCCTGCAAACGGTCCTGGTCCAGGCTGAAATGCAATGTCGGCACCAGCGGTCCCCAGTCGGTATTGACGGTTCGCATCAGCGGGCTCGCCTGCATGACATCCTGGACCTGGCCCGCGATCTCGCGCAATTTCGACGGATCCGGCCCCATCACCCGGTAGGCAACCGGAAATGGCGAGTACGGACCGAACACCAGTTGCGTCACCCGGATCCGCGCTTCTGGGGCGAGCCCCTCGGCAGCCGCCTCACGGAGACGGAACTTGAGGGTCTCGCGCGCTTGCTGGCTGTCGGTCAATACTACGATCTTGGCGAACGAAGGATCGGGCAGTTCCGGTGCCATTGCCAGGTAGAAGCGTGGCGCGCCTTGGCCGATATAGGCCGTGACGATTTTTGCCTCATCCTGTTTTTGCAACCAGGCCTCGACCTTGGCCGTGGCGGCGCTGGTCTGCTCGATGGAGGTGCCATAGGGCATCTGCACCTCGACCATCACCTCGGGACGGTCGGAGGTCGGGAAGAACTGTTTCTTGACCAGCCCCATGCCGAGAACCGCCACGACAAATGTCGCGATCACGGTGCCCGCCACCCACCATTTGCGCGCGATGACGCGGGTCAGGACCTGGCGAAAGCGATTGTAATGACGGGTGTTGTAGATGGCCGCGTGACCGCCCTCGACCTGCTTGATGTCCGGCAACAGTTTCACCCCCAGGTAAGGGGTGAAGGCCACCGCCACCACCCAGGAAGCGATCAGGGCAATGCCGACGATCCAGAACATGTTGCTGGTGTACTCGCCAGCGGTCGACTGGGCGAAACCGTTGGGCATGAATCCGATCGCCGTTACCAGCGTGCCGGACAGCATCGGTGCGGCCGTGTGGCTCCAAGCATAGGCGGAGGCCTTGATCCGGTCGTAGCCCTCCTCCATCTTCACCACCATCATCTCGATCGCGATGATGGCGTCGTCCACCAACAGCCCGAGCGCCAGGATCAGCGAACCCAGGGTGATCCGGTCGAAGTTCTTTCCAGTGGCCGCCATCACCACAAACACTATCGCCAGTGTCAACGGTACGGCGGCTGCGACCACAACGCCTACACGCCAGCCCATGCTGAGAAAGCAAACGAGCATTACAACCAGCAGCGCGACAAAAAACTTGACCATGAACTCGCCGACGGCCGAGTCAATGTTCACGGCTTGATCGGTGACCTTGGTCAACGTCATGCCCAGTGGCATGCCTTCATTGATCCTGGCCGTCTCCGCGTCCAGGGCCTTGCCCAGGTCAAGGCCGTTCCAGCCCTCGCGCATCACGACGCCCAGCAACAGCGCTTCTTCGCCGTCATTACGCACCAGGAAGGTGGCCGGATCTTCATAACCACGCTCGACGGTCGCGACGTCCGAGAGCTTGAGTGTGCGACCTTGAATCGCCAGGGGCGTGTCACGAATTTTTGCCAGTTTATCGAAGGCGCCGTCTACCCTGAGGAAGACCTGCGGCCCGTTGGTTTCGATGGAGCCGGCGGGCGTGAGCAGGTTCTGGCTGTTCAGCGCGGCGAAGATGTCCTGGGGGGAAACGCCCAAAGTGGCCAGCCGGTCATGGGAGAAGGACACAAAGATGCGTTCAGCCTGCTCGCCGATGATGTTGACCTTTTTCACTCCCGCCACGTGCAACAGACGCTGGCGCAACGCTTCAGCATCGCGCACCAGTAACCGCTGTGGCTCGCCTTTGGCTTTCAGGGCGAACAGCGCGAATGTCACATCGGCAAACTCATCATTGACCATCGGCCCGATCACACCCGCCGGCAACTTGAGTGCTTCGTCCTGGAGCTTTTTGCGCGCCTGATAGAACTCCTCCTGCACTTGCGAAGGTGGCGTGCGATCGACCAGTGACACCATGGTGAAAGCCAGACCGGGACGGGTGTAGGTTTCCGTGCGGTCGTACCACTTCAGTTCTTGCAGACGCTTTTCAAGCGGCTCGGCAACCTGGTCCTGCATCTCCTGGGCGGTCGCGCCCGGCCATGCGGTGATGACGGTCAACTGCTTGACCGTGAACGGCGGGTCCTCGGCACGCCCCAACTGGAAGAACGCCAAGGTCCCCGCGACGGCAATCAGGAAGATCAGGAACACGGTAATGGAGCGCTCGCGAACGGCGAGTGCCGACAGGTTGAGGCTCATGGACGGCCCCCGGCAACCTTCACGTCACCCGGTTGAGCCAGCCGCACTTGCTCCCCTTCACGCAGCAGATGGGCGCCGAGCCCGACAATACGCTCACCCACATTGAGCTTGCCGGCGACTCGTGCAGCGTCATCGCTCAAACCCAGGACTTGCACGGGTCGCCAGGTCACTTTCGCAGGTTCCCCGTTGATGACCCACACGCCGGTACCATTGCCCGGGTCAAAAACGGCAGCGATCGGCACTTGCAGCGCTTGCCGTTGCGCACTGTCTTCGGCGATGCGAAGGGTGACGGTCGAACCCAGCGGCGCGTTGGCCAGCGCCCCCTCCAACACATACCGCGCCTCGAAGGTGCGCGTCACGCGGTCAGCCGAATCCGATAGCAGCCTCAGCTTCGCGGTGACCGCTCCCGTGGTGACGCCATAAAGCGTCGCTTGTGCGGTAGCGCCTGCGGCAGGCCGCAAGGTCTCGGGCAATTGCACAACGGCTTCACGCTGCCCTGCCCGCGCCAGTCGAACCACGGTTTGCCCGGGGCTGACGACTTGTCCGGGCTCGGCGAGCGTGTCCATCACCACGCCGTCGGCATCGGCAAGCAACACAGCATAACCAGACGCGTTTTGGGCGACATCAGCCTGCGCTTGTGCGGCGCTCAGTTGTGCCTTGGCGGTATCGGCAGCGGCTTTGATCTGATCGTAGCCCGATGCAGAAATAGCACCTGCGGCGACCAGGTCGCGATAGCGTGCCTCGTCATCCGCGGTCTGCTTGGCCCGGGCCCGGGCGGCAGCGACCGCCTCTTGTTGGGCTCGCGCCTGCAGCCCCAGGTCGATGGGGTCAAGGCGCATCAACGGCTGCCCCCGTTTGACGGCCTGCCCGCTATCGACCAGGCGCTCAAGCACCTTGCCCGCTACCCGAAAGCCCAGGTCGCTCTGGACCCGAGCCGCCACGACACCGGTAAAAGATCGTGAGAGATCAGACGAACCCTGGACTTCAGAGACCCGCACCAAGGGCGCAAGCGTGCGTGGATCTTTAGCGGTGGATGAGTCGCCGCACGCCGTCAGGACGAGAGGCAACAAGCAAGCGGCAAAGGTGACAGGTCGAAGCCGGAGCATAGGTTCCCTTTTGGGCAGATAGGACAGAAGCCTCATTCTCAATCTAGTGACCATTACTGTCAATCGTCACAACCCATCACATTGCATTGGTTGCAGCAATATTTGCCACACAATAGATAATTTCGCTGCTGTGTCCTACGAGTGTTCATTGACAGTTTGTGACCATAATATAATATGGTCACAAACCATCCATGGCTCCAGGAGTCTCAATGTCGCCCCTCCACCCCGCTGCTTTGCTGGTGAGCTTCAGCTTGATGACAGGTTGCACGGTCGGTCCGGACTACCAGCGTCCAGACGCTGCGCTGGCGCATCGCTACCTGGGCCAGGCGTCTGTCGAGCAGAGGTCCGCAGCGACATCGGCCAGCCTCGTCGCATGGTGGGAAGGCTTTGCGGATCCAGTGCTCAGCGACCTCGTTGCCAAGGCACTTGAGCAGAACCTGGACCTGGCGCAGGCATCGGCCCGCGTCACGCAGGCGCGAGCGGGCCTGGGTGCTGCCAATGCCGCGTTATTGCCCTCTGGAAACATCAGCGGCCAAGCCGCGCGCTCATACCAATCCGTCGAAACGCCACTGGGCCAAGTGCTGAACTCGACACCTGGATACGATCGGTACGGGAACGCCTACGAACTTAACGTGGGTGCCAGCTGGGAGGTAGACCTGTTTGGGGGCCTGCGCCGCGGACGCGAGGCGGCATTGGCCCAATACCAGGCTTCCGAGGCAGGCGTCGCGGCCACACGACTTGCCATTGCCGCACAGACCGCCGACCTCTACATCACCGCCCGCGGGTTGCAGTCGCGGCTGGACATCGCCAACCAACAAGTCAAGACGCAACAGGGTTTGCTGGAAAAAGTCCAACTGCTCTACAGCAAGGGCCTTGCGGCCAGCTATCAGGTTCACCAGGTCGAGGGCACCCTCTCGCAGGTCCGGGCGACGGTTCCCGTACTGCAGACCGGCCTGGATGCAGCCATGAATGCGCTGGACGTCATGCTTGGCACGCCGCCCGGCACCCATCGCACGCAACTGGCGAATGCACGAAGCATCCCTCTGGCGCCACAGATAACGACCATGGGAACCCCCGCCGATCTGCTGCGCCGCCGACCAGATCTGATCGTGGCCGAGCGCCGTCTTGCCGCCTCCAATGCGCGTATCGGCGAGGCCGTTGCTGAGTACTATCCGAAATTCTCCCTCAGTGCATTGCTGGGCAGTGCCACGGCGGTTTCCGGCGGCAATCTGTTCACCGGCGACGCCAGCCAGGCGGCTGGCGCGCTGGGCCTGCGCTGGAGACTCTTCGATTTTGGCCGCATCAACGCGCAAATCGACCAGGCCAAGGGACAGGAAGCCGAAGCGCTGGCGGCATACCGCCAGTCCGTATTGCGCGCCACCGAGGACGTCGAGAACGCCTTCTCCGCGCTGGTGAATCGAGAATCCCAGGCGAGCACCCTCACCCAGGGCGAAACCTCGCTGACGCAAGCTCGCCAGTCCTCGTTCATTGCTTATCAGAAAGGCACGGCCAGCCTGATCGATGTCCTGAATGCCGACGCGACGCTGCTGCAAGTCTCCGACGCACGGGCGCAAGCACGCACGGAATCGGCACGGGCGGCGGTGGCAGCATTCAGGGCGCTCGGCGGTGGCTGGCAGCCTTCTGAAACCCAACCGGTGGCGACTCGCTGAGCCGACCCCGTTACACAACACCTGCGGCTCCTTCTCCTTCCGCTCACAACCAGAGAACAACGATATGAAACCGAACGAACGCTCCTGGGTGCTCATCACTGGCGCCTCAAGCGGATTTGGCGAAGAGTTTGCCCGGCAATACGCAGCACAGGGAAAATCGCTCATCCTGGTAGCGCGCAGGTTGGATAAGCTCGAAGCGTTATCCGCTCAGTTGCGCGAACGCTTCGCCATTGATGTGATCGTCGAGCAAGTAGACCTGTCGTCGATCCCCGCGGTCATCGAACTGCATAAGCGTCTGAGCGAGCGAAAAATAGTGGTCGATGTACTCATCAACAATGCGGGACATGGACTGCAAGGGCCTTTTCTGGATCAGCCTCTGGATCGTTCCCTGGCCATGATTGATCTGGATATCGCCAGCCTGACGGCCCTGACTCACGTCTTCGCGGCAGACATGCGAGCCCGCAAGCGTGGACACATCCTGATGGTCGCCAGCCTGCTGTCTTTTCAAGGCGTGAAGAATTTTGCCGTTTACTCTGCCGCTAAAGCTTACGTGCTGCGCTTCTCTGATGCGTTGCATCGTGAACTCAAAAGCGACGGCGTCATCGTGACAGCACTTTGTCCAGGGATGTCGGATACCGGATTTGCGCAAAGCGCCAGGCAAACGATTACGCCAGCCTTGAAAATGGTCATGATGCAGCCACAACCCGTGGTCCGCGCAGGCATTCGAGCACTGCAAGCCGGACGATTGAGTGTCGTGCCGGGCTTTGGCAACAAGGCGATGACCGTCCTGACCTGGGCCACGCCGCGTCGGTTTCACCAAGGTCTCATGGCACGCATCATGGGCGCCTGAAAGGATGGCGAAGTGCTCTGAAAGCCGGGAGTCAGCCTACACTCCCGGCCGGCAAAGCGGCACTCGATCAGAAGCGATAGCTGACTGAAGTACCGAAACCACTCGCACTGTTTTTGTACTTGGAGCTGTAGGCTCCCCGGGTTGCCGAAGTTTCGTTGACCCGTACGCTCTCTTCCCACAGATAGGAATAAGCGACATCGATCGTGACATTGTCCACTGGCGTCCAGCCAGCGCCGAAGCTGACGATTTTTCGGTCGCCGGTAGGAATACGTGGCCCACGGTTGGTGTTGTTGGCGGGCGACTGGTCGACGGAGAAGCCTGCGCGCAGCACCCACTGGCTGTTCAACTGATACGACGTACCAATGGCGTGAGCCCACGTGTCGTGCCAGTCCTGTTCTTCGGTAATAGTACCCAGCGAACCGCTCAATAACGGCGGCAAGCCGGTGTTCTCGATGGTCAACTCCTTGAAACGACTCCAGCGGGTCCAGGTACTGCCCGCGTACAAGGTCCAATCATTGTCGAGCTGGTGAGTCACCGACACGTCCACGGACTCCGGGGTATCCACATCCAGTGAAGCGTCATAGCTGCGACCGCTGAGCCCTATCGCGCTGAAGATGCCGTTGCTGACCTTGGTCTTGGCATCCAGGTGGTAGCTGACCTTGGAATGGTAGGTTAACCCCACACGAGTTCGATCTGTCGCCTGGACCAGGACACCGGCATTGAAACCCAGCGCCGTATCGTCGCCGTTGCTTTTGAGTTTTCCATCGTTGCGACCCGGGCTCAGTGGGTTGGGCACCATGCCCGTTATCTCGCCACTGATGCGGTTGATCGTCGGACCGAACCCGATCGAAACCCTGTCATTGAAGGCATAGCTGATGGTGGGCTGAAACGTGAGGGTCGTGACCTCGCTTTTGTTGCCGTAGTAGCGCCCGGCAAAACCACTGCCGTAATCGGTAATCAGGCCGAACGGCACATAGAAGCCCACGCCGAACGCCCAATGTTCATCGATGGGCTTGACGTAGTACCCCATGGGCACGGTGGTCGTAGGCACGACGTCGCCGTCTTCCTGGCCGCCAAAGGTACTGCGGGTCTGGCTGATGTCATTCTTCGCGAAGAGCGTCGCCGCCCCCAGGCTGACCTGTTCTGACTTGAGGCGAGACATGCCCGCAGGGTTGCCGAAGACGGTACTTGCATCCTCGGCCGAGGACGAGCGACCGGCAAACCCGGACCCCATCCCGCTGATACTCTGTTCATTGAGGGCAAAGCCGCTTGCAAACACATGAGAAGTGGCGAATGCAACGGCAAGACCCATAGGGGCCTTGAGCATTATTTTTTTCATTATTGGAACTCTGGGAGCGGTAGTCTGGGTAGGGTTGTTTGTATCAGGTAAAAATCGCCACCGTCTGGCGTGCCCAAAGCACGCGACGGCCGCTTTCGTCCCATATCTCCATGTCCTGTAGCGAGTACCCCTCCAGCGCCTGCTGGCTGAAAGAGCTGACGAGAAACCATTCGCCGGCAACGGCTGGCTGCGGCAGGTCAATCATCCAGGACGCGGAGCTGATAGCGGCGGGTTCGGTAAAGCAGGTCATGGCGGCCGGCGGCAAACTGTCAGCCAGTGCAATCAAGGCAACTGCCGGGTCTACGCCCTGGGCATCCAGATGGCGGACCCACATCAGTAACTCAGGACTTTCGGCGCCGGACACCGGCAGCGAACCGCCTGCAGGACGCATCTCGAAGTTATAGGCGCAAGCCGGAGCAATCTTGCTGTCCAGCGCCAGGGTGGCATAGCGGGACGGCCCCTCCACAAACGGCCGACCCCAGGAATCATGCGTAATCCTGCTCGCCCGCGGCTGGGCGAACAGCAGGATCGAGCGCAGCGCAAGGTCATCGCCCGACAGGCAGTCGACGGATACCGAGGTGACTGAGCGTCCTTGGCGCAACACGCTTACATCGAACGTCTGGGCCTGCGTCACCGGTGCGATGAACGACACCTGGGCGGACTTGAACGGAGGGAAATCCGCCGGACGTTCCCGCAAGACCGCCTGCAGCGACAGCGCTGCCGAAAGCCCGCCAAAGATGGTACGACCTTGCTGCCAGTTGGGCGGGGAAACAAAGGGGGCGTCCGGATCGAATTGCTGCAGCAGTTTGGCAAAGCTCGTCATACCGACGCCCCAGGCTAAGAGCAGATGCGCCATATTTATTCATGTGACCATTTGTGTCAATGGTCACGAAGTGGATAAATAAAGACGACCATCAACCGCTGGAGCGAGAGGTGAATCGGATGGGTAAAGGCGTGCCTGCAATGGTCTGGGTGCAATCTTCAGCCACGGCTCAAGGCATGAGGCTGCGCAAGATCAGGTTGCAGGTGAGCGTGGGAGCAACCTCGACGTAATCGAGGCTGTACTGCAGCAGCAAGGGATTGACGAAAGGCCGCAGCGCCAGATGGATCGCGTCTACGGTTTCGTCCAATGGCGTCTTGCGTTCGAACTCGCCCAGTTCCCGCCCCTCGCGCACGATTTGCAACACGAAGCTCTTGATTCTTGCGTTATAGACTTGCGAACTGGGCCATTGCTCCGACGCGGAAAACGCCGCAATGTCATAGAGCTTGCGATCATTGAAAAACAGGTTTACGCCTGTGGTGATCAGGGCCTTGACCAGGCGGCGAAAACGCTCCGTCGCTGAAAGCCCGTCTTCGCTGATGGCCTGCTCCACCGCCGCGACGATTTCTGCCAGGCACTGGCTACAGATGGCCTCGCCAATCGCCTGCTTGGAGTCGAAGAACTTGTAGATGTAGGCCTTGGAGAACCCGATGGCCTTGGCCAGGTCGGACACCGTGGTCTTGCCATAGCCGTATTGACTGAAATGCTCGTTGGCCGCCGCGACAATCTGGTTTCGAATGTCGTGATCGGCGGGGCCGCGAGTGCTGGGCGAAAGTATTGAGGGCTGGTTCATGGGAGCAGCTTACGCATCCTGAAGATAGTTGACAACTTGTGACCATTTTTAAAACTCGTCACAAACTGACCATTATCAAGCCACCGGCAGCCCCTAATGTCAGTTGAGCTGCAAACCTGTGGGAGCAAAGCTTGCTCGCGATTGCGGTAAGCCAGCCGACAACGATATTGACAACTCTGCCGCTATCGCGAGCAAGCTTTGCTCCCACAGATTTATGCCGTTTGCTCCTGACTGATAGGCATTAACCAGCAGCCCCTTCCTTTTATTTCGCGAAAATCTGGCTCATATCCTTGAACGCCTTGAATTCCAGCGCATTACCGCAAGGATCGAACAGAAACATCGTGGCCTGCTCCCCCACCTGCCCTTTGAAACGTATGTAAGGCTCGATCACAAACTCGGTGCCAAAGGATTTCAGCCGCTCGGCCAGCGCTTCCCACTCCTGCCAACCCAGAATGATGCCGAAGTGAGGCACCGGCACGTCGTGCCCATCTACCGGGTTGCTGTGGACGTTCTCTTGGGAAGCGGTCTTCGGCTGTTCATGGATCACCAACTGATGGCCGTAGAAATTGAAGTCGACCCAGTGGGCGCTGGAGCGGCCCTCTTGCAACCCAAACACCTCGCCATAAAAGGCCCGAGCGCCTGGAAGGTCATAAACAGGGATTGCGAGGTGGAAGGGAGAAAGGCTCATCATGGCTCCTGTTGCTTTTGTAAGGACCGGGCCATCGTAAGGCCGCGCTCAAAACAAGAAAAACAATATATTTCTCTCAGTAACACAATTAATATTTGTGAATGATCAAAGAACTCAAGACCCTTATCGCCATAGCACGGGAAGGTACTTTCGCTGCCGCAGGCAATAAAATCGGCCTCACCCAGGCGGCGGTCAGCGCGCAGATCCAGCGTCTGGAAGCCGAGCTTGGCTTCGAGATTTTCGACCGCAAGGGACGCTCGGCTCACCTCAATCGGATGGGTCATCAAATACTCTTGCAAGCCCAAGAATTGTTGCGCCTTTACGACAATCTTGGCGCGAGTCCTGCCGGGCTTGCCCCCAGCGTCCTGGTGAACATTGGCGCTATCGCTTCGGTGCAGCGCTCCTTCCTGCCAGACACGCTCGCCAGGTTTCACGAGCAATGTCCGCAATGCCGAACGCGGGTCCTTCCTGGCGTATCGATGGAGTTGATCAACCTGGTGGATGTCGGCGAAATCGACATGGCCGCCATTATCCGCCCACCGTTCTCGCTGCAGAGCGATCTGCGCTGGATGACCCTGGCGCTGGAGCCGTATCGGCTGATAGTTCCGAGCACGCTCCCCGGAGAAGACTGGGCCGAACTGCTTGGCAGCCAACCCTTCATTCGTTATGACCGGGCGTCGTTCGGCGGCCGGCAGGTGGACCGTTTCCTGCGCAAGATGCACTTCGCCTTGCATGAAGTCAGCGAGCTCGATGAACTGGAGGCCATCATCAAGCTGGTTGGAAACGGCGTCGGAGTGGCCTTGGTGCCGCAAACCGCGACCCACCGCAAATGGCCTGAGGGTGTACGTGCCCTCGACCTCGCTGAGCACACCTTCCACCGTGATGTCGGGCTGGTCCATAGACCTCAACATAGCCTCACCGAACCCGCGGGGATACTGGTGCAATTGCTTGCCGAGCAGGCCCGAGCCAATCCCGTATGAATCACACCTTTTTGTTTGCGCCCAAACAAAAACCAATGCGCAGGCTCAAGGTTTTTGTCGAGCGGATGATCTATACCTTCAGGTACACGCAGTCAGGCCAGGGCAACAGACTGGCGTGTCTTGATAAGACGACTGTGGCGAACCTGCTTCAGGTGCGCTGCATGACATAAAACGTCGGCCTGCAAGACGCTGTTTCCGCGCCCCCCCTTTGAATGGCGCACCACTTTCCAATGCCTGAAGTATTGATCATGAGCCCGAGCAAACGCGTCTTGAATGCCCCCACCAGAGCGCTATCCAGGTTTTGTCTGTTGCTACCGCTGCTAGTTGTAAACAATGCACGCGGCGAACCCTTGGAGATAGAACTGCATATCCTCGACGCGCCACCGCTGACGTTCGTCAACGACCCCAGGGGCCACGGAATCGTTGGCGATGTCGCCGTGGCGGCCATGACCAAGGCTGGGTACACCGTGAAAATCCATGTACTCCCCTGGGCCAGGGCACAGAAACACGTCAGTGAAGAACATGACCACTTGATCACGCCCCTCTCACGCATCCCCACCCGTGAGGACCGTTTCACCTGGATTGCCTCGATCATGCCCATGGAGCGCGCTTTTTTCAGCCTTGAGCGGCGAGTGAGCAGCTTCGCCCAAGCGAAAGAAACCTACCGCAAGATCGGCGTCGGCCTGGGCAGCGCCCAAGCAGATATCCTGCGCACCGAAGGGTTCAGCGATGAGCAGATCTATCCGCTGGTCATCGGCGACAACCCCGCCCAGATGCTGTTGATGGGGCGTATCGATGCCTGGTTCAACGGCGTGCCGGAGAGTCTGTACATCTGGCCGAAGGTGTCCAAGCGCAAACTGCTCATGAGCAAGGTCGGCAGCAGCGCTGACCTTTACCTGGCCTGCTCGAAGCAATGCTCGCCAAAAATGGTCGAGGATTTGCGCGAAGCGGTTGAAGCGCTTCGCGCGGATGGGACCGTCAAGCGGGTCCATGACGTTTATTTGCCGCAGTAGGCTTGACCCAAGTCCACCCGGCAACCATCAATAAGTTTGATAACAAGAAAGCAAATCCCACACTTGAGCAATGCACTCCCTCAAGACTTGCCGGAGCCAATGTGGGAGCGAGCTTGCTCGCGATAGCGGTGTGCCCGCCAATGAGATGTTGAATGTGAGCCTGCCATCGCGAGCAAGCTCGCTCCCACAGGTTTTCTGCTGCTCACCCACTGATCATTCCAGCCAACGCACCACCCCTGTGGCGAGGGAGCTTGCTCCCGCTGGGCTGCGCGTAGCGGCCCCTCTTTGTGAGCGCTTCGCGCTCAAGCGGGAGCAAGCTCCCTCGCCACGGGCTCCTTGTTTGTCCGAAGTGCCCCGCACTGCCGGACTAGAGGCCTTATCGATGGCTTATATCATTCTGAATGATAGTTACCTTTGCTTCATTCGATTCGTTCCTGTGCCATGCGCCACGCATCATCCGCCCATTCTCAATACATTGGCGGATGCTATCCATGGAACATTCACTTTCAAAACTGCGTTTTCCCCTCGCGCTGCTGGCGGTGCTGGTGATGAGCGCTTGCGGCAAGACTCCCGACACGGCAGCGTCCATGCCGCCGGCCAAAGTCAGTGTGGCCAAGGTGCTGGAGCAGCCTGTCAACGAATGGGATGAGTTCACCGGCCGCCTTGAAGCACCGGAAACCGTCGAGATCCGCCCACGGGTTTCCGGGCAGATCGACGAAGTGGCCTTCACCGAAGGTGCGCTGGTCAAGAAAGGCGACCTGTTATTCCAGATCGACCCACGCCCCTTCCAGGCTGAAGTACGTCGTCTCGAAGCCCAGTTGGCCCAAGCCCGCGCCACCGCCACCCGCAGCGAGAACGAAGCCCAGCGTGGCGAACGCCTGCGCTTGAGCAATGCCATTTCCGCCGAGCTGGCCGACTCGCGCACCAGCGCCGCCCAGGAAGCCCGCGCCGCCGCTGCGGCCATCCAGGCACAACTGGACCTGGCCAAGCTGAACCTGAGCTTCACCCGGGTGACCTCACCTATCAGTGGTCGCGTCAGCCGGGCGGACATCACCGCCGGCAACCTGGTGACCGCCGACGTCACGCCGCTCACCAGCGTGGTCTCCACGGACAAGGTCTACGCCTACTTCGATGCCGACGAACGTGTCTTCCTCAAATATACCCAACTTGCCCGCCAGGGCCAGCGCGGCCAGGCCACCCCGGTGTACATGGGCCTGTCCAACGAAGACGGCAACCCGCACCTGGGCCAGATGAACTTCGTCGACAACCAGGTCAACCCGCAGACCGGCACCATTCGCGGTCGCGCCGTGTTCGACAACAAGGACGGCGCCTACACCCCAGGCCTGTATGCCCGCCTGAAACTGGTGGGCAGCGGCACCTACTCCGCCGTGTTGATCAACGACGAAGCCGTGGGCACCGACCTGGGCAAGAAATTCGTGCTGGTAATGGATGCCGAGAACAAGCCGGCCTACCGCGCCGTCGAGCTGGGGCCGAAGATCGAAGGCCTGCGCATCGTGCGCAGCGGCCTGAACAAGGACGACACCATTATCGTCAAGGGGCTGCAACGAGCTCGTCCGGGCGCACCGGTCACGCCTGAAACCGTGCCGATGGCCAGCGACGAAACCATTGCCGCCCTGGCACAACAACGTAAAGCGCTCGAAGCCAGCAACCTGCCCCAAGTCGCGCCGTCCAAGGCCGCGTCAGGATCGGCAGGCAAACTGGCCGCTGCGACCCCACGCGGTTAAGGGACTGAATCCAAGATGAAATTTTCCCAGTTCTTCATTTCGCGACCGATCTTCGCAGCGGTGCTTTCGCTGCTGATCCTGATCGCCGGCGCCATCTCGCTGTTCCAATTGCCGATCAGCGAATACCCGGAAGTCGTGCCGCCGACCGTGGTCGTGCGCGCCAACTTCCCGGGCGCCAACCCCAAGGTCATCGGCGAGACCGTGGCCGCGCCCCTGGAGCAAGCCATCACTGGCGTCGAGAACATGTTGTACATGTCTTCGCAGTCCACCGCTGACGGCAAGATCACCCTGACCATCACCTTCGCCCTGGGCACCGACCTGGACAATGCCCAGGTGCAGGTGCAGAACCGCGTCACCCGAACCGAGCCCAAGCTGCCGGAAGAAGTGACCCGGATCGGCATCACGGTGGACAAGGCATCGCCCGACCTGACCATGGTCGTGCACTTGACCTCGCCGGACAAACGCTACGACATGCTCTACCTGTCCAACTACGCCCTGCTCAACATCAAGGATGAGCTGGCGCGCCTGGGCGGCGTGGGTGACGTGCAACTGTTCGGCATGGGCGACTACTCCCTGCGGGTCTGGCTGGACCCGAACAAGACCGCTTCGCGCAACCTGACCGCCACCGATGTGGTCACGGCGATCCGTGAACAGAACCGCCAGGTGGCTGCCGGTGCCCTGGGTGCGCCGCCAGCGCCCAATGCCCAGGCTTTCCAGCTGTCGATCAACACCCAGGGTCGCCTGGTAAATGAGGAAGAATTCGAGAACATCATCATTCGTTCCGGCGCCAACGGTGAGATCACTCGCCTGAAGGACATCGCCCGGGTCGAACTGGGTTCCAGCCAATACGCCCTGCGTTCGCTGCTGGACAACCAGCCGGCGGTGGCGATCCCGATCTTCCAGCGTCCAGGCTCCAACGCCATCCAGATCTCCAACGACGTCCGCGAGAAGATGGATGAGTTGAAGAAGGGCTTCCCGGCCGGGATGGACTACAGCATCGTCTATGACCCGACGATCTTCGTCCGGGGCTCCATCGAGGCTGTGGTGCATACCCTGTTCGAAGCACTGATTCTCGTGGTGCTGGTGGTGATCCTGTTCCTGCAGACCTGGCGCGCCTCGATCATTCCATTGGTGGCCGTGCCGGTTTCGCTGATCGGTACGTTCGCGGTGATGCACCTGTTTGGCTTCTCGTTGAACGCCCTCTCGCTGTTCGGCCTGGTACTGGCGATCGGTATCGTGGTGGACGACGCGATCGTGGTGGTGGAGAACGTCGAGCGAAACATCGAACTGGGGCTCACCCCTGTGGAGGCGACAAAGCGCGCCATGGGCGAAGTAACCGGCCCGATCATCGCCACCGCCCTGGTGCTGTGCGCGGTCTTCGTTCCGGCGGCGTTCATCAGTGGCTTGACCGGGCAGTTCTATAAGCAGTTCGCCTTGACCATTGCCATCTCCACGGTGATCTCGGCGATCAACTCTCTGACCCTGTCGCCGGCCCTGGCTGCCGTGTTGCTCAAGGGCCATGATGCGCCCAAGGACCGTTTTTCCAAGTTCCTGGACAAGGTTTTCGGCGGCTGGCTGTTCCGTCCGTTCAACCGCTTTTTCGAACGAGCCAGCCACGGTTACGTGGGCACCGTCGCTCGGGTGATCCGCAGCAGTGGCATCGCCCTGGTGCTGTACGCGGGCCTGATGGTGCTGACCTTCTTCGGCTTCTCCAACACCCCGACCGGCTTCGTACCCGGCCAGGACAAGCAATACCTGGTGGCCTTCGCCCAACTGCCGGACGCCGCGAGCCTGGATCGCACCGAAGACGTGATCAAGCGCATGTCCGATCTGGCCCTCAAGCAACCGGGCGTTGAAAGCGCCGTGGCCTTCCCGGGCCTGTCGATCAACGGTTTCACCAACAGCCCGAACGCCGGCATCGTGTTCGTGACCCTCAAGCCCTTCGACGAGCGCAAGGACCCGAGCATGTCGGCCGGCGCCATCGCCGGTGCCTTGAACGGCCAGTACGCAGGGATCCAGGAGGCCTACATGGCGATCTTCCCACCGCCGCCGGTACAGGGCCTGGGCACGATCGGTGGTTTCCGCCTGCAAATCGAAGACCGGGGCAACCTGGGCTACGACGAGCTGTACAAAGAAACCATGAACATCATTACCAAGAGCCACAACGTGCCGGAACTGGCCGGGTTGTTCACCAGCTACACCGTGAACGTGCCCCAGGTTGATGCCGCCATCGACCGTGAAAAAGCCAAAACCCACGGCGTGGCCGTCAGCGACATCTTCGACACCCTGCAGATCTACCTGGGTTCGCTGTATGCCAACGACTTCAACCGCTTCGGCCGTACCTACCAGGTCAACGTCCAGGCTGAGCAGCAGTTCCGTCTCGAGTCAGACCAGATCGGCCAGCTCAAGGTGCGCAACAACCGTGGCGAGATGATCCCGCTGGCGACCTTCATCAAGGTCAGCGACACCTCGGGGCCAGACCGCGTGATGCATTACAACGGTTTCATCACGGCTGAAATCAACGGTGCCGCCGCCCCGGGCTACAGCTCCGGCCAGGCTGAAAAGGCCATCGAGAAACTGCTCAAGGACGAATTGCCCAACGGCATGACCTATGAGTGGACCGACCTGACCTACCAGCAGATCCTCTCGGGCAACACCGCGCTGTTCGTGTTCCCACTCTGCGTACTGCTGGCGTTCCTGGTGCTCGCGGCGCAGTACGAAAGCTGGAGCCTGCCATTGGCGGTGATCCTGATCGTACCGATGACCCTGTTGTCGGCGATTACCGGGGTGATTCTCTCCGGTGGCGACAACAACATCTTTACCCAGATCGGCTTGATTGTACTGGTGGGACTTGCCTGCAAGAACGCGATTCTGATCGTCGAGTTCGCCAAGGATAAACAGCTCGAAGGCATGAACCCGCTGGCGGCGGTCCTCGAAGCGTGCCGCCTGCGTCTGCGGCCGATCCTGATGACCTCCTTCGCCTTCATCATGGGCGTGGTGCCCCTGGTGTTCTCCAGCGGCGCGGGTGCGGAAATGCGCCACGCCATGGGTGTGGCGGTGTTCTCCGGGATGCTCGGCGTGACCTTTTTCGGCCTGCTGCTCACCCCTGTGTTCTATGTACTGATCCGCAACTTCGTCGAGCACAGCGAGGCCCGCAAAGCGGCCCGGGCTTTGAAACTGGAGGCGCAACAATGAGTTTGAAAGCGTTCGTGCCGAGCTTGCTGGTGTTGGCCTTGAGTGCCTGTGCCGTGGGCCCGGACTACAAGGCCCCGCAAACGGAGGCGGCGAATATCACCACCGCCACCGACGGCGCCGCCGGCCAGAAGAACTTCGACCGCGCCCGCTTTGAAGGGATCTGGTGGCAGCAGTTCGACGACCCGACCCTTAACGCGTTGGTGACCCGTTCCCTGGAAGGCAACCGCGAGTTGCGCGTGGCTTTCGCCCGCTTGCGGGCCGCCCGGGCGATTCGCGATGACGCCAGCAATGACGCAATGCCGACCATCACCAGCCGTGCCAGCAGCAACCTGGGCAAAGGCCAGATCCCGGGGCAGACCACCGACCGGGTCAATACCGAGCGTTACGACCTGGGCCTGGACATGGCCTGGGAGCTGGACTTGTTCGGGCGCATCCAGCGCAACCTGGAAGCCACCGATGCCGATCAACAAGCGATCGAGGCCGATCTCTATCAGTTGCAGGTGACGATGATCGCCGAACTGGTGGATGCCTACGGTCAATTACGCGGCGCCCAACTGCGGGAAAAGATCGCCCTGGCGAACCTCAAGAACCAGCAGGATTCGCGCAAGATCACCGAAAGCCTGCGTGATGCCGGCGTCGGCGATCAGCTCGACGTGGTGCGTGCCGATGCCCGCCTGGCCGCGGTGGAAGCCAGCGTGCCGCAGTTGCAGGCCGAACAGGTGCGCCAACGCAATCGCATCGCCACGTTGCTGGGCGAGCGTCCGGACAAACTCAGCGTGGACCTGAGCCCGAAACAGTTGCCGGCCATCGCCAAGGCCCTGCCCATCGGCGATCCGGGTGAACTGCTGCAACGGCGCCCGGACATTCTCAGCGCCGAACGCCAACTGGCCGCTGCCACGGCGCGCATCGGCGTGGCCAAGGCCGATCTGTTCCCACGGGTAAGCCTGAGCGGTTTCCTTGGCTTCACGGCTGGACGCGGTTCGCAGATCGGCTCCTCGGCGGCCAACGCCTGGGCGCTGGGCCCGAGCATTACCTGGGCGGCTTTCGACCTGGGCAGCGTGCGGGCTCGCTTGCGCGGTGCCGACGCCGAGGCGGACGGCGCCTTGGCGACCTATGAACAGCAAGTGCTGCTGGCTCTGGAAGAATCGGAAAACGCCTTCAGCGACTACGGCAAGCGCCAACAACGGCTGATCTCGCTGATCCGCCAGAGTGAATCGAGCCGCGCCGCCGCCGACCTGGCCGAGATTCGCTACCGCGAAGGCACCGAGGACTTCCTCGTGCTGCTCGATGCCCAGCGCGAACGCCTGGCCGCCGAAGACACTCAGGCCCAGGCCGAAGTGGACCTGTACCGCGGCATCGTCGCGATCTACAAGGCCCTGGGCGGCGGCTGGAAACCGGAGACCGTTGCCAGCAACTGATCCACCTGCTCAACCGAGCTCCTTTGGTTGGCCGCAACCAGCCAAATTTTTGCCCCGCCTCTCATTTGGGCGCGGGGCTTTTTTTCGGCTGGCGCGAACCTCCACCTCCTCCTGTAGAAGCACCCTGTAGAAGCACCCTGTAGGAGCACCCTGTGGGAGCAAAGCTTGCTCGCGATAGCAGTGTGTCAGTTGCATTGCTGCTAAATGTGTCGCCCTCATCGCGGGCAAGCCTTGCTCCCACATTGATTCGGGCAAGCTTACCCTGGGCCCATGAGATGCTTCACAGGGTTTGACTCAAGCCCCCACCTGACCGAAGCTTGCGACATTTCACGCTTCTGGTAATGGATTCCCTGCATGCTCTCGCCTCGCCGCCGCTATCTGCTCCTCAGCCTCTGTGTCCTGTTGGTGATCGGTCTTGTCGCGGTGTGGCTACGCAGCACCACGCCGCAAATCCCCGAAGCGATCAAGCGTGGCTACAGCGAAGCCTTGGAAAACGCCCGTAATGGGCAGCCAGGGGCGGCACGGATGCTTTACCAGCAATTGGGGCGTCCAGACCTCTCGCCCAAGCGCCGCGTATGGCTGCACGCCGAACTGCCCAACTACCCCAGCCCTCAAGCGCTGAAACTGGCGGACGCGGACCTGCACAGCGAATCGCCGGACGTGCGTCGAGCCGCCATCGGTAGCATCGTCGGCCTGGTGCCGACCGGCCAGCGCAGCCTGTTGCTCGGCCCGCTCCTGGATGATGATGACCAGAACGTCCGGTTCGCCGCCGTGAACGCGCTGCTGGGCTTGTCGCCGGATGACCTCGGCTTGTATTTCGGGGCGATGCAGTTAGCCATCGACACCTGGGAACAGGTGCTCGAGGACGGTCCGAAAACCGCTGAGACCCACTACCAGCTAGCTCGGCTGCACCTGCACAACGCCGAATTGAAGAAAGCCCAACTGGCGCTTGAGCAGACCTTGCGCCTGCAACCGGACAACCTGCCGGCGCTGGTCATGCAGATCGAAGTGCTGGACAAACAAGGCCAGGGCGAAGCCGCACGACAATTGCTCGCCCGACAGTTGCAGACCCAGCCAGCGTCGGCATATCTGCAACATGCGCTGGGCATGTGGCTGCTGCAGCACGGCCAGAACGAGTATGCGGTGCTCGGCTTGGCAAAAGCCGTGGAACTGGAGCCCGAGAACCGCCATTACCGCTATGACCTGGCGACCACCCTGCATGCCGAGCAGGAGGTGGAAGCGGCGCAGAAACAGTTGCAGGAAATCGTCCAGCGCTACCCCGCCGACCGCAAGGCACGGGTGCTGCTGATCAACTATTGGAAGGAGACCGGCCAGTTGCAGAATGTTCAAGTCCTGCTGGCGCAACTTGAACAGTTGAACCCTGACGACCCGGCGCTGCAACAAGGTCTGTAGGCCCCTCGTTGCACACCCAAGGTTGTGCAGCACACCGCGTTTTATCGATTTAAGCGGAACCGCCATCACCGCCAAGGGTCAAGTGTTCAGGCAGTTGAATTCAGGCGTTACCCCGCCTGCTGCCCACTTCCCTAGTCATGAGAGGGCTATTTTTGTCTACATCTAACGAGTTGATCAGTGCAAAAGCCGCCACCGGCATCGAAGGACTGGACGACGTCCTTTCCGGTGGTTTGTCCCGCGGCCATGTGTTCCTGCTTGAGGGGGAACCGGGGACTGGTAAGACCACGGTCGCGCTGCATTTTCTGTTGGCCGGCGCCAAGGCTGGCGAGCGCTCGTTGTACATCACGCTATCGGAAACCGAGCGTGAACTGCGTCAGGGCGCAACCTCCCACGGGTGGACGCTGGACGACAACATTCATATTTTCGAGCTGACCCCACCCGAAAGCCTGCTCAATGCCGAACACCAGCAGAGCTTGCTGTACTCATCGGACCTTGAGCTGGGCGAGGCAACCCGGCAGATCTTCGAAGTGGTCGAACGGGTAAAACCGACCCGGGTGGTGCTCGACAGCCTGTCGGAGATTCGCCTGCTAGCGCAAAGCTCCCTGCGCTATCGTCGCCAGATCCTCGCGATCAAGCACTACTTCGTGCGCTACGACGCCACGGTCCTGTTGCTCGACGACCTGACCACCGAGTCCCTGGACAAGACCGTACACAGCGTCGCCCACGGGGTGATTCGCCTGGAAGAACTGACGCCCAACTATGGCGCCGAACGGCGGCGGATCCGAGTGGTCAAGTATCGCGGGCAGAAATACCGCGGCGGTTACCATGACTTCACCATCATGGGTGACGGCGTGCACGTCTTCCCACGCCTGGTGGCCGCCGAACACCGTGGCCGGTACCTGCGCCAACAACTCTCCAGCGGCATCGGCGAAATGGACTCGCTGCTGGGCGGCGGTATCGAGACCGGATCCAGCACGTTGATCCTGGGCCCGGCGGGAACCGGCAAGTCGCTGATCTCGCTGATTTTTGCCGCAGCCGCGGTACATCGCGGCGAGAAGGCCGCGCTATTCATCTTCGACGAAGAACTGGGCTTGCTGTTCGAGCGCATGAAAAACATCGGCATCGATCTGCAGGCCCTGCAAGAGACCGGCAACCTGCTGATCGAACAGGTGGACGCCGCCGAACTGTCCCCCGGCGAGTTCTCCCACCGCGTGCGCCGTTGCGTCGATGAGGGCGACATCAAGACCGTGGTCATCGACAGCATCAACGGTTACCAGGCGGCCATGCCGGAAGAGAATGCCCTGGTGCTGCACATGCATGAATTGTTGCTCTATCTCAACCGCAAGGGCGCGGCGACCTTCATGACCGTCGCCCAGCACGGCCTGGTCGGTGACATGCAGGCACCCGTGGACATTACTTACCTGGCCGACACGGTGATTCTGTTGCGTTATTTCGAAGCACTGGGCAAGGTGCGCCGGGCGATTTCCATCATCAAGAAACGCACCGGCAGCCACGAGTCGACCATCCGCGAATACCGCATCAGCGCCCAGGGCATGACCATCGGCGAGCCGCTGGAGGCGTTCCAAGGCGTCCTGCGGGGAGTTCCCACCTACATGGGCGAGAGCAACCCGCTGCTCAAGGATGAACACCGGTGACGCTGGCCGAGCCCCTGTCCGAACGGGCGCTGATCCTCGCGCCGCTGGGACGGGACAGCCAGATCGCCTTGATGATCCTCAATGAAGCCGGTTTTGCCGGCCTCATCTGCCGTCATCTGGGCCATTTGTGCGAAGAATTGGAAAAAGGTGCCGGCCTGCTGGTGATTTCCTCGGAAGCCCTGGCGGGGCCCGATCTGGAAGCGCTGTTACTGCACATCGAGCAGCAGCCGGCCTGGTCTGACCTGCCCATTGTCTTGCTGACCCATCACGGCGGCCCGGAACAGAACCCGGCGGCGCGTATCGGTACGCAACTGGGCAACGTGACCTTCCTCGAGCGCCCTTTCCACCCAGTGACCTTGATCAGCCTGGTGACCACCGCCCTGCGCGGCCGTCGAAGGCAGTACGAAGCCCGCGACCGCCTGATCGACCTCAGCAACAGCGAACTGCGCTTGCAAACCACTCTTGAAACCCTCGAGCAGCAGGTAGAAGAACGTACCGCCCAGTTGCGCCATAACGAAGAAGCCCTGCGCCAGTCGCAGAAAATGGAAGCGGTCGGCCAACTCACCGGCGGTATTGCCCATGACTTCAACAACATGCTCACCGGGATCATCGGCAGCCTCGAACTGCTGCGCCGACGCCTGGCCCGGGGCCGCACCGAAGACCTGGACAGCCTGATCGACCTGGGCGTGACCTCGGCCAACCGCGCCGCCGGCCTGACCCATCGCCTGCTGGCGTTTTCCCGTCGGCAATCACTGGACTCCAAGGCCGTCCAGATGAATACGCTGGTGCTGTCCATGGGCGAGTTGCTGCAACGCAGCCTCAACGAAAGTATCCGCCTGGACATGCGGTTGGACGAACAGCTCTGGGTCGCCGAAGCCGACCCCAACCAACTGGAAAGCGCCCTGCTCAACCTGGTCCTCAACGCCCGGGATGCCATGCCCAACGGCGGGAACCTGGTGGTACAGACCTGCAACCAGCACCTGGAGGCCGATTTCACCGACGCCTACACCAACCTGGAACCCGGCGACTATGTGGTGCTGAGCGTGCAGGACAGCGGTTGCGGCATGCCCGAAGCGATCATCGGTCGCGCGTTCGATCCGTTCTTCACCACCAAGCCAATCGGCCAGGGCACCGGGCTGGGCCTGTCGATGATCTATGGGTTCAGCAAGCAATCGCGCGGGCACGTGACCATCGACAGCGAAGTCGACAAAGGCACCACCGTGAACCTTTACCTGCCGCGCTTCATCGGTGAAGAAATACATGAGCCCCAGGCCACCACCCCACACGCACCCTATGCACAGGACGGCGAGACCGTGCTGATCGTCGAAGACGATCCAGCCGTACGGGTGCTGGTGAGCGCGGTGCTGAGCGAACTGGGCTATGCCTTTGTGGAGGCGGCCGACGCCAACGGCGCGGTACCGATCCTCCAGTCAGACCAACGCATCGACCTGCTGATCAGCGACGTGGGCCTGCCCGGCATGAATGGCCGGCAACTGGCGGAAATCGGCCGGCAGATCCGCCCGGACCTGCGGGTGCTGTTCATCACCGGTTACGCGGAACACGCAGCGGTACGCGGCGGCTTCCTGGACCCGGGAATGCAGATGATCACCAAGCCGTTCACGTTTGATTTGTTGACGGCCAAGGTGCGGGAGATGATCACGGTTTGAGGTGCTGGGCTCTGTTTGAGCAGGGGCATTGCATACATTGTGGCGAGGGAGCTTGCTCCCGCTGGGCTGCGAAGCAGCCCCAATAAGGTCACCTCAATGAACCTGACACATCGAGGTGCCGGGTTTTGGGGGCGCTCCGCACCCCAGCGGGAGCAAGCTCCCTCGCCACCGGGGTTTGCCTAATCTGCCGGGACCTACGACAACATCGACTGCATGATGCTCTGCAACTCATCCAGGTCGAACGGCTTGTCCAGGATCGGCGCCTTGCGGGTAATGGGGCTATCGGTGTCGCGCACTTCCTGCGCGTAGCCACTGATGAAAATGACCTTCAGCTCGGGGCGCAACTTGACCGCAGGCTCGGCGATCTGCACCCCGGAGATACCTCCCGGCAGGCGGAAATCGGTAATCATCATGTCCAGATGAGGCTTGCTCGCCAGGATCTCGAATGCCTGGGCACCGTTTTCGGCCTGTAGCACCCGGTAGCCCTCGCCCGACAGATAAGCCGACAGCACCATCAGGATCGACGGGTCATCCTCGACGATCAATACAACATCTTGCGCATCTTCACTCATGAGAAGCCTTTGTTCGATCAATAGCTGCTGATACGACCTTGGGGTCTCGCAGAGGTTGCGTCTGTTCGGCGGTTTTGTCCAAGACAGTTTTCTGCAAGGGCAGGCAAACACGAAACAACGCCCCTTCATTGAGGCGACTGTCGACCGTGATCGTCCCGCCATGGGCCGTGACAATCTGCTCGGAAATGAACAGCCCCAGCCCAAGGCCTGAGGCGGCCGCCTTGGACGATACGCGCTCGAATTGCTGGAAGATACGTTTCTGGTTCTCCTCGCTGATGCCGATCCCGTGATCCTGAACCTCGATACAGGCATGCTCGGGCGTCTTGAAGACACGCACTTCGATCGGGCTCTTGCCGCCGTAGCGCAACGCGTTGGTCAACAGGTTCGAGACCACCTGCTCGATACGAAACTCATCCCAAAGCCCCTCCACCGCAGGTTCAGCCATGCAGGTCAACGAGCACTCGGCGACGGCGATCTGCGGCTGGAAATTGCGCAGCAGGTTCTCCACCAGTGCCGTCAGGTTGAAGCGGGTCGGGCGGATCGACAGCTTGCCGGTGCGAATCCGCGACACATCCAGCATGTCCTCGATCAGCCGGATCAGGCTCTTGATCTGCCGCTCGTCGCGCTCGACCATCGCCCGCACCTTGTCCAGGCTGAAGGCTGCGGCGTTGTCCCGGGCCAGGTGCATCTTGCGCAGTTGTGTCTCAAGAATGAGACCATTGAGGGGCGTACGCACCTCGTGGGCGACGATGGACATGAAGTCGTCACGCATGCGCACCGCCTGCTCCAGTTCGCCGCGGGTGGTCTCCAGTTGCTGCAACAGCACCTCCTGCTCGCGGCGACTCTCCTCAAGGGCTACGACCTGCTCCTTCATGGCCTTTCGTTGGCGATACAACTCGACGAACACATTGACCTTGCTTTTGACCGCCTGGGTGTCCAGCGGCTTGTGCAGGAAGTCCACCGCACCGTTTTCATAACCGGTAAAGGCATAGTTGCGTTCACGACCGGCGGCACTGACGAAGATGATCGGAATGCTGCGGGTCTTCTCCGTGCCGCGCATCAGCTCGGCCAGCTGGAAACCGTTCATCTCCGGCATCTGCACATCGATGATGGCCAGGGCAAAGTCGTGTTGCAGCAGCAGCGATAACGCTTCGTCCGCCGACAGGGCCGTGAAGACCTCGCGGTCGTGCCCCCTGATCAACGCTTCCAGGGCCAACAGATTCTCAGGCAGATCATCGACGATCAGCAGTTTGGCTTGAATATCTCTTGGCATGTGGTTCATTCCAGCCCGGCCAGCAATTGGCCGATGCCTTGCAAAGTAAGGATATGGTCGGGCTCGTGCAGGGCCAGCGCCGCTTCGGGCATGGTCGAGACCTGGGCTTCACCGGGGTCCTGGACCACCGTGATCCCGCCCAGCGCCCTGACCTTCGCCAAGCCCCGGGCGCCATCGTTGTTGGCACCGGTCAGCACCACGGCCAGCAGTTTCTGGCCGTAGACATCGGCGGCCGACTCAAACAGCACATCGATGGATGGCCGCGAATGGTGTACCGGCTCTTCCAGGCTCAACGACAGGCTACGGTCGGCCTCGACCGACAAGTGATAGCCGGGCGTGGCGACGTACAAGGTTCCCGGCACGATGTCTTGCTTGTCCCGGGCTTCCTCCACCGGCACCGCCAGACGATGACCGAATACATGGGCCAGTTGACTGTCGCGCTCATCCGGCAAATGCAATACCACCAGGATGGGCACGCCAAAGCCGTTGCGCAGGTGACCGAACACCCTCAGCAACGCATCGACGCCACCGGCCGATGCACCGACGACAATGGCCTCGATGGGCGGGTTGGATCTGTCCTTCGTCTGGTTCATAACTTGCGATAGATCCGTTCCTGTTTGACCAACGGCTCGAATCGATGGCCGTAAGCCGAGAAATCCAACGTTTCCTTACTGCCCAACACCAGGAAACCACGGTGACAAAGGGACTCATGAAACAGTCCAAACGCACGATCTTGTAGTTTCTTATTGAAATATATCAATACGTTACGACAGGAAATTAACTGGGTTTCTGAAAAGACATTGTCGGTCGCCAGACTGTGATCGGCAAAGGTCACGTTCTCGCACAGGGTTTTGTCGAACATCGCATAATCGTAGGCGGCGGTATAGTAATCGGCAAACGAGCGCCGGCCTCCGGCATTCTGATAGTTCTGGGTATAGGTGCGCACGTTTTCCAGGGAAAAAATCCCCTGCTTGGCTTTTTCCAACGAGCGCGGGTTGATATCGGTGGCATAGATGAGCGTGCGGTCCAGCAGGCCTTCTTCGCGCAGCAGGATCGCCATGGAGTAGACCTCCTCCCCCGTGCTGCAACCAGCGATCCAGATCTTGATCGAGGGGTACGTCCTGAGCAGCGGCACAACTTCCTCGCGGATGGCCAGGAAATGCGTGGGGTCGCGAAACATCTCGCTGACGGGGATCGTCAGCAGTTGCAGCAACTGCATGAACGCCCCCGGATCGTGCAGCACACGCTCCTGCAGGGCCGAAATGGTCCTGCATTCAAACTGGCTCAGCGCATGGTGGACCCGGCGCTTGATGGACGCACCGGAATAATCGCGAAAATCGTAGCTGTACTTGAGGTAGATGGCTTCGATCAACAAACGAAGTTCAATGTCAGTGTCACGTTCCACTAAATTCTTTCCATATTCGGCAACCACACGCGAATCAGCGAGAACAGACGATCCAGATCAATCGGTTTGGCCAGGTAGTCGTTGGAACCCGCCGCCAGGCAGCGCTCCTGATCATCCTTCATGGCCTTGGCCGTCACCGCAATGATGGGCAACTTGCGCCAGCGCGGGTCCTTGCGGATCAGCGCGGTGGCTTCGAAACCGTCCATCTCCGGCATCATTACATCCATCAGCACCAGGTCGATGTCGTCGAATTCGTTCAGGCGATCGATCGCCTCCAGGCCGTTACGGCCGATGACAACGATCGCCCCCTTCGCCTCCAGGGCGCTGGTCAGGGCAAAGATGTTGCGCACATCGTCATCCACCAGCAGCACCTTGCGGCCTTCAAACACTTTGTCCCGGCTGCGGGCGGTCTTGAGCATCCGCTGCCGTTCATGGGACAACCGGGATTCGACTTTGTGCAGAAAGAGTGTCACCTCGTCCAGCAAGCGCTCTGGCGAACGGGCCCCCTTGATGATGATCGAGCGCGAATACTTGCGCAGTTCGGCCTCTTCGTCACGGGTCAGGTTGCGCCCGGTGTAGACGATCACTGGCGGGAAGGAACAGATGTCTTCACTGGACATGCGCTTGAGCAGGTCATTGCCGAGCATATCCGGCAACTTGAGGTCGATGATCATGCAGTCGTAGACATTGGCCCGCAGCAGGTCCAGGGCCTGTTGGGCGAAACCAACGGCGGTGATCTCGATGTCATCGTCGCCGATCAGGCGAGTAATGCTGTCGCGCTGCAGGTCATCGTCCTCCACCAGCAGCACTCGTTTGACCTTCTGGGTCAGCTTGGCTTCCAGGCGGGCGAATACATCCTTGAGTTCTTCACGGGTGGTCGGCTTGACGGCATAGCCGATGGCGCCCATGTGCATGGCGGCTTCGACGCGGTCTTCGACGGAAATCACGTGCACCGGGATGTGCCGGGTTTCGGCTCGCTCCTTGAGCCGCTGCAACACGGTCAGCCCGGAATGGTCCGGCAGACGCATGTCCAGCAGGATGGCGTCGGGGGCCAGGTGCAAAGCCAGGTCGAAGCCTTCATCGGCACCGTGGGCCACCAGGCACTGGTAACCGAGCTCATGGGCCAGGTCGAACAGGATCCGGGCAAACTTGGGCTCGTCCTCGATCACCAGGATGCACCGGGTGTCGAACGGCGCCTTGTCGCGGTCGTCGGCGAAGCGGGCAATCGGCGTATCCACTTCAGCGATCAGTGGCGCCAGCGCGGCTCTTGGCGCAACAGGCGCTGGCGCGGTGGCCGTCGGGGTGAAGGTCATCGGCTCTGTCGGCGTGTCCCCGGGCTCGATATAACGTTCAGGCAATACCAGCGTAAACACGCTGCCCTGCCCCGGCTCGCTGGAAACCGAGATAGAGCCGCCCAGCAACATGGCCAGGTCCCGGGAAATCGACAACCCCAGGCCCGTGCCGCCGTAACGACGGTTGGTCGTGCCATCGGCCTGGCGGAACGCTTCGAAGATGCTCTGCTGCTGATCGGCGGCGATGCCGATCCCGGAGTCGCGCACCATGAACGCGATGCCCGAGCCCGGCTGCCCGGCCACGGACAGGCAGACGGAGCCTTGCTCGGTGAACTTCACGGCATTGGACAGCAGGTTCTTGATCACCTGCTCCAGACGCTGGCGGTCGGTGTAGAGCATCGCCGGCGCATCGGGCAGCAGCTGGACCTCGAAATCCAGACCTTTGTCGGCTGCCAAGGGCTCGAACATGTCCCGCAGGCCTTCCACCAGACGCTGCACGCTGGTGTTTTCCGGGCGCACTTCCAGCTTTCCGGCCTCGACCTTGGAGATGTCGAGAATATCGTTGATCAGGTTCAACAGGTCGTTGCCGGCGGAGTAGATCGACTCGGCGAACTTGACCTGTTCCTCGCTGAGGTTCTGCTGCGGGTTTTCCGCCAGCAGCTTGGACAGAATCAGCGAGCTGTTGAGCGGCGTGCGCAGCTCATGGGACATATTGGCGAGGAACTCGGATTTGTACTTGCTCGAACGCTGCAGCTCTTCGGCGCGCTCCTGCAACTGGATCTGGGCCAGGTTCAGTTCGCTGTTCTTCTGGTCCATGGCGTCGCGCTGCTCGGCCAATTGCTCGTTGGTCTGCTCCAGTTCCTGCTGCTGGGCTTCCAGATGGGCCTGGGATTCCTTGAGGATGCGCGACTGCTCTTCCAGCTCCTCGTTGGCGGTCTTGAGCTCTTCCTGCTGCACTTGCAGCTCTTCGTTCAACTGCTGGGTTTCGGCCAGTACTTCCTGCAGGCGCTGGCGATAACGGGCGGCCTCGATGGAGGTGCCGATATTGCCGGCGATCAACTCCAACAGCTCGATATCGCGCTCGGTCAATGGCCGCAGGAAGCCCAGTTCGATGACCCCGTTGATCCGGTCATCGTCACTGGTGGGCACCACCAGCACGCTGTTGGGCAAGCCTTGCCCCAATCCCGAGCTGACTTTCAGATAATCGTTCGGTACGTCGTCCAGGCGGATAAGACGCCCCTGTTGCACGGCCTGGCCAGCAATGCCTTCACCGTCGATGATCACCTGCTGCTGCTCATCATCCTCCCGGGACAGGCCATAGGTGGCGACGCGCTTGAGGACGCCATTTTCTTCTCGCGTATAAAGCGCGGCGACCGCCACATCCAGGTACTTCGCACAGAACTGCAGGATATTGCGGCCCAACAGGTTCAGGGACAACTGCCCCAGGACCTGCTCGGCCAACTGCGTCTGGCCATTGCGCAACCAGGCCTGCTTCTCCAGGTGCAAGGCGCTGCGTTGCTGGACTTTCAGGCTGGCGCTGTAGCTCTCGGACAAGCTCAACAGATCCCGGCGGCCAACGTAGGCCAGCAACCCACTGACAGCGGCGACGAACAGCAGGTACAGGGCGATACTCCAGATCGTGGTGGTGCGCACATCCTGGTTACGCGCCGCGCGCAGTTGCTGCTCGGTATCGACGATTTCCTCGAAGGTTTGGCGGATTTCGTCCGTCAAGCGCTTGCCGCGCCCGGACCTCACCGCGCTCCGGTAATCCCCGCTGCTGCGTTGCAGGTCGATCAAGCCCTGGGCGTACTTGGACCATTCCGTCTGGATCGCTTGTATCTTGTGCAGCCGGTCGGTCTGGACGGGGTTGTCGGCTGTCAATTCCAACAGTGTATCCAACGCGACGGCGATCCGCGGCTTGGCCACTTCATAGGGCTCGAGAAAGTGCTCGTCACCGTTCAACAGGTAGCCACGCATGCCAGTTTCCAGGTCCACGCTCAGCTTGAGCGCCTCATTGGCATTATTGATCACCCGGTCGGTATGCCCGACCCACTGGATCACCGACAGCAGGTACGTGACAAGGATGATGAAAAACACCGAGCTGAGGGCGCCCATGCCCAGCGGCAGGCTGATATTGCGGCTCAGGAGCTTGCGAAAACTTTGCTCGTCAACCGAAGACGAAGGAATCATGGAAAGGGCCTTGGTGGACAGTTGAAAACCATGGAGTCTGCCCGAAAAATGGCAGTTGGATCCACATTTTCTGACGAGTCAAAGGCGCAAGTCCCGCGAGGATCTACCTTGTAGCAAGGAAGCGACTATCCTTGTCAGCTCTTGTACTATAGATCCTTTCTTGTACAACCCTGGGAACTTGTGCCGCCTCGCAGCTTACTCATAAAAGAGGCTTATAAAAGAAGCTCATGAAAGAGGCCGTTTTTTTTCGAGCCCCCTCCCGCCCCCATCTTCGAGAATGCCGACTATGTCCACCCCTCCTCCTCCCCCCCAGCCCACCATCCTGGTAGTCGAAGACGACGACATTGTGCGGATGCTGATCGTCGACGTGCTTGAGGAACTGGAGTACCAGGTGCTGGAGGCGGACGGTTGTGAGCAGGCGCTGGCGTTTTTGCGCAACGACGAGCAAGCCATTGCCCTGATGATGACCGACGTCGGCCTGCCGGTAATGGACGGGCGGGAACTGGCCAAGCAGGCTCGGTCCATGCGGCCGGCGCTGCCGGTGCTGTTTGCCAGCGGTTATGCCGAAAGCATCGATGTGCCTGAAGGCATGTCGGTGATCGGCAAACCCTTTTCCATCGATCAGTTGCGCGACAAGGTCAAACGCATTCTTGCTTGAGCCGGATCGCATTCTTGGTCACTATCGGCGCCCCGCGCGCCGACGGCGCCTGAATCGCTCCGAGGAACCCCCTGCTCATGCATCACCCCACCGCCACCAAGGTCCTGGTTATCGGCTATGTCTGGCCCGAGCCGCGCTCATCGGCTGCCAGCGGGCATATCATGCAGATCCTCGACACGTTCCTCGGGCAAGGCTGGGACATCACCTTCAGCAGCCCGGCAGGCCCGGGCGAACAGCGCGCCGACCTGGTCGCGCTGGGCATCCGCGAAGTGCCGATCGAACTCAATAGCAGCAGCTTCGACGCCTTCATCAGCGAGCTTGCGCCGGACATCGTGCTGTTCGACCAATTCATGATGGAAGAACAGTTCGGCTGGCGGGTCGAGAAGCACTGCCCCGGCGCCCTGCGGGTGTTGGAGACTTCCGATCTGCAAAGCCTGCGCCACGCCCGGCATCAGCGCCTGAAGGAACGCCTGAAGCGCGATGAGGCCAGCGAGGATTTCGGCGATCTCTTCGCTCCGGCATTGGACGAGGAGTTCCAGCGGATGGCCGACACCGACCTGGCCAAGCGGGAAATCGCCGCCCTGTACCGCTGCGACCTCAATCTGATGGTGTCCGAGGTTGAAATCGAACTGTTGGTGGAACACTTCAAGTTGCCCCGCAGCCTGCTGCTCTGGTGCCCGTTGATGCTGGACCTGCCCAGCGAACAGCCCGTGCCGTTCGAGGAGCGGGCGCATTTCCTCAGCATCGGCAACTTCCGCCACGCGCCGAACTGGGACGCCGTGCTCTGGATGAAGAACGCCATCTGGCCACTGATCCGCCAACAATTGCCCGGTGCGCAACTGCACCTGTACGGCGCCTACACCCCACCCAAGGCCGCCGCATTGCACAACCCGGCCCAGGGCTTTCACATCATGAACTGGGCTGAGGACGCCTTGCAGGTGATGTCAGCGGCACGTATCTGCCTGGCGCCGCTGCGTTTCGGCGCCGGCATCAAGGGCAAGCTGATCGATGCCATGCTCTGCGGCACACCCAACGTCACCACGCCCATGGGGGCCGAAGCCATGCACGGCGGCATGCCCTGGCCCGGCGCGATTGCCCAGAGCGCCGAAGGCATCGCCGATGCGGCGGTGCAGTTGTATCGCGACCCGGCGCGCTGGGCCCAAGCCCAGGATGCGGGCCTCGCCCTGCTGGAGAACCGCTACCGGCAACAGGTGCACGGCCCGGCGTTGATCGACAGCATCAACGCTTGCCGGGCGGACCTGGCACAACGACGCAGGGACAATTTCACCGGCAGCATGCTGCGTCACCACCAGCACAAAAGCACCCAATACATGTCCCAGTGGATCGAAGAAAAAAACCGCAACGCCTAGCAGTCAGAGTGGCAACCACGTGGCGAAGGGGGCATTATCCAACGGCGATAACAATAAAAGCGCCAGGCCCATGACCCGAACAGCCAGAATCACCGACCCCTCCTACGAGTTGATGGACGACCATAACGGGCTGTCCATCATCTACCGTCAGCACGGTTTCCCCTGCCCCCTGGTGCGCTGGCATTTCCACAAGGAATACGAGCTGCACTTGATCGTCGCCAGTTCCGGCAAAGTGTTCATTGGCGACTACATTGGCAACTTCTATCCCCAGTCGCTGTTCCTCACCGGGCCCAACCTGCCCCATAACTGGATCAGCCAGGTGGCCGAGGACGAAGTGGTGCACAAGCGCGACATGCTGGTGAACTTCACCGACGAGTTGTTCGAAAGCGGCCACCAGGTGTTCGCCGAACTCAAGACGGTCGCACCGCTGCTCGAACGTGCCCAATACGGCATCGAGTTCCGCTGCAAGCGCACCATCCGCCAGGCCATGACCCTGATGCAGCGCATCGCCGATTCCCAAGGCATGAGCCGCCTCGGGCATTTTTTCATCCTGATGGAGTTGCTGGCCGCCACGGATGACTACCAACTGCTTTCCGGCGCGACCTCTGCGCAAGCGGCGGACGAACACAGCATCGACCGCACCAACCGCGCGGTGGACTACATCTTTGCCCACTACGCCCGGGAACTGTCCCTGGAAGAAGTGGCCGAGCACCTGGGCATGAAACCCACCTATTTCAGCCGGGTGTTCAAACAGGCCACTGGCCGCTGCTTCATTGAATTCGTCAATCGCCTGCGCATCAGCAAATCCTGCGAATTGCTGGCCGACGGCGACAAACCGGTGACAGACGTGTGTTTTGAATCCGGTTTCAACAACATCTCCAATTTCAACCGGCGTTTCCAGCAACTCAAGGGCATGACCCCGTCCCATTATCGGCGGCTGGCGGTACAGCGGTTGACCGAGCAGAACCAGGGCTGAGAATCTCGAATCATTTCTGTGACGGGATTTAATGTGGGAGCAAGGCTTGCCCGCGATGCAGGCGCCTCGGTTCCCCGGAAGACCGCGTCAACTGCATCGCGGGCAAGCCTTGCTCCCACAGATAATTTCCATCACCACACCCCATCCAGTGCAAAAAAGTATCAGCACAAGTGCGACGGATGATTTGTCACGCCGTCCAATGAGGGCTGTAATCAGCGCACATTCTTCCCTTCATCCGGAAGACACAAAAACAATAACTGTCCTTCTGCAGCCTTCGGGCGCGGAAAAGGAGTGCGCGATGAAACCTTCGGTAAAAGCTCTGCTTGTCTCCACCTGCATGACCCTCAGCAGCGTCAGCTTTGGCGCCCAGACCCTCACCATTGCCACGGTCAACAACAGCGACATGATCCGCATGCAAAAGCTCTCGAAAACCTTCGAGGCCGAACACCCGGACATCAAGCTGAATTGGGTGGTGCTCGAAGAAAACGTCCTGCGCCAGCGCCTGACCACCGACATCGCCACCCAGGGCGGACAGTTCGACGTACTGACCATTGGCATGTACGAAGCTGCACTCTGGGGCGCCAAGGGCTGGCTGGAACCGATGAAAGACCTGCCGGCCGCCTACGACCTGAACGACGTATTCCCTTCCGTGCGCGATGGCTTGTCGGTCAAAGGCTCGCTGTACGCCCTGCCGTTCTATGCCGAAAGCTCGATCACCTATTACCGCACGGACCTGTTCAAGAACGCCGGGCTGACCATGCCCGAACACCCGACCTGGACCCAGATCGGTGAGTTCGCCGAAAAACTCACCGACAAATCCAAGGAACAATATGGCCTGTGCCTGCGGGGCAAGGCCGGGTGGGGCGAAAACATGGCGCTCATCACCACCCTGGCCAACGGTTATGGCGCGCGCTGGTTCGATGAGAAATGGCAGCCGCAATTCAATGGGCCCGAGTGGAAGGAAGCACTCAATTTCTATGTCGACAACATGAAAAAATCCGGCCCGCCGGGTGCTTCCAGCAACGGTTTCAACGAAAACCTGGCGCTGTTCAACAGCGGCAAATGCGCGATCTGGGTGGATGCCAGCGTCGCCGGCTCGTTCGTCACCGACAAGACCCAGAGCAAGGTGGCCGATCACGTTGGATTCACCTTCGCCCCCCACGAAAAAACCGACAAGGGCACTTCGTGGATGTACTCCTGGTCGCTGGCCATCCCGGCCAGCTCCAAAGCCAAGGAAGCGGCCACGGTCTTTACCACCTGGGCGACGTCCAAGGAATACAGCCAATTGGTCGCCAAGACCGACGGTATTGCCAACGTACCGCCTGGCACCCGCACCTCGACCTACAGCGACGAGTACATGAAGGCCGCGCCGTTTGCCAAGGTGACCCTGGAGTCGTTGAAAGTCGCCGACCCGAAAGCGCCAACCCTCAAGCCTGTGCCCTACATCGGCATCCAGTTGGTGACCATTCCCGAGTTCCAGGCCATCGGCACGCAGGTGGGCAAGTTCTTTTCGGGCGCGCTGACCGGCCAGCAGACCGTGGACCAGGCGTTGACCGCCGCGCAGTCCACCACCGAACGCGAGATGAAACGCGCTGGGTATCCCAAGTAGTCAGTTCATTGAGGCCCGCTCCCGATTCCTGTGGGAGCGAGCTTGCTCGCGATGAGGGCCCCCCAGCCAATATTCCGAGCGACTGACACGACGCTATCGCGAGCAAGCTCGCTCCCACAGTGGATCTTCATAGGCCCGCAAAAATCGGTTCAATGCCATGAATAGCTCAACAACAACTGCCAAAGCCCCCATCGAGATTGCCCCGCCGGCACGCAAGGTCCGCCTGGCCAATCCCGGTTGGTTCCTGGTCAGCCCTTCGGTGGCCTTGTTGCTGCTGTGGATGATCGTGCCGCTGGGCATGACCGTCTACTTCTCGCTGATCCGCTACAACCTGCTCTACCCCGGCGAAAACGAATTCGTCGGGCTGGAGAACTTCACTTATTTCCTGACCGACTCAGGCTTCATGCCCGGCGCCACCAATACCCTGTTGCTGGTGGGCAGCGTGCTGCTGATCAGTATCGTGCTGGGGGTGTTGATCAGCGCGCTGCTGGAGGCCAGCGAGTTTTTTGGTCGCGGCATCGTCCGAGTCCTGCTGATCTCTCCGTTCTTCATCATGCCCACCGTCGGCGCGCTGATCTGGAAGAACCTGATCTTCCACCCGGTCTCGGGCATCCTCGCTTCGGTGTGGAAACTGTTCGGCGCCCAACCGGTGGACTGGCTGGCCCATTACCCGCTGCTGTCGATCATCATCATCGTGAGTTGGCAATGGCTGCCCTTCGCGATCCTGATCCTGATGACCGCCATGCAGTCGCTGGACCAGGAACAGAAGGAAGCCGCGCGCCTGGACGGTGCCGGCCCGATCGCGATCTTCTGGCACCTGACCTTGCCGCACCTGGCCCGCCCGATTGCCGTGGTACTGATGATCGAAACGATCTTCCTGCTGTCGGTGTTCGCCGAGATCTTCACCACCACCAACGGTGGCCCTGGCTACGCCTCGACCAACCTTGCCTACCTGATCTACAACCAGGCGCTGGTGCAGTTCGACGTCGGCATGGCTTCGGCCGGTGGCCTGATTGCCGTGGTCATTGCCAACATCGCCGCCATCATCCTGGTCCGGATGATCGGCAAAAACCTCACCGACAAGCATTGAGGCCGTCGCCATGACTCTTCAACAATCCCGTCGCCTGCAAAGCCTGCTGCTGGGCACGCTGGCCTGGGCCATCGCGATCCTGATCTTCTTCCCGATCTTCTGGATGGTGCTGACCAGCTTCAAGACTGAAATCGACGCGTTCGCCACGCCGCCGCAGTTCATCTTCGCGCCGACCCTGGAGAACTACCTGCACATCAACGAGCGCAGCAACTACTTCAGCTTCGCCTGGAACTCGGTGGTGATTTCCTTCAGCGCCACCGCCCTGTGCCTGCTGATTGCGGTGCCGGCGGCCTACTCCATGGCGTTCTATGAAACCCAGCGCACCAAAGGCACGCTGCTGTGGATGCTCTCCACCAAGATGCTGCCGCCAGTGGGCGTGCTGATGCCGATCTACCTTCTGGCCAAGCAGTTTGGCCTGCTGGACACGCGTGTCGCGTTGATCATCATCTACACCTTGATCAACCTGCCCATCGTGGTCTGGATGATTTACACCTACTTCAAGGACATCCCTCGCGACATCCTTGAGGCCGCACGCCTGGATGGCGCCACCCTGTGGCAGGAAATGGTCCGCGTGCTGCTGCCGATTGCCAAGGGCGGCCTGGCCTCGACCGTGCTGCTGTCGCTGATCCTGTGCTGGAACGAGGCCTTCTGGTCGCTGAACCTCACCTCCTCCAAAGCCGCGCCACTGACGGCGTTGATCGCCTCCTATTCCAGCCCGGAAGGTTTGTTCTGGGCCAAGTTGTCAGCCGTCTCGACCCTGGCCTGCGCGCCGATCCTGATCTTTGGCTGGATCAGCCAGAAACAGCTGGTGCGCGGTTTGTCCTTCGGCGCGGTGAAATAACGCGCCCTACACAATAATCAGAAGTGGAGGCCCATCATCATGGCCAACCTGAAAATCAAGAATCTGCAAAAGGGTTTCGAAGGCTTCTCCATCATCAAGGGCATCGACCTTGAGGTGAACGACCGCGAGTTCGTGGTCTTCGTCGGCCCGTCGGGCTGTGGCAAGTCCACGCTGCTGCGGCTGATCGCCGGCCTTGAAGAGGTCAGCGACGGCACCATCGAACTGGATGGCCGGGACATTACCGAAGTCAGCCCGGCCAAGCGTGACCTGGCAATGGTGTTCCAGACCTACGCCTTGTACCCGCACATGAGCGTGCGCAAGAACATGTCCTTCGCCCTGGACCTGGCCGGCGTGCCCAAGGCCGAGGTCGAGAAGAAGGTCAACGAGGCGGCGCGCATCCTCGAACTGGGGCCGATGCTCGAGCGCAAGCCCAAGCAACTGTCTGGCGGCCAGCGCCAGCGTGTAGCGATTGGCCGGGCCATCGTGCGCAACCCGAAAATCTTCCTGTTCGACGAGCCGCTGTCCAACCTCGACGCCGCCCTGCGGGTGCAGATGCGCCTGGAGCTGGCACGCCTGCACAAAGAGTTGCAGGCAACCATGATCTACGTGACTCACGACCAGGTCGAAGCCATGACCCTGGCCGACAAGGTGGTGGTGCTCAATGGCGGGCGCATCGAACAGGTCGGCTCACCGCTGGAGCTGTACCACCAGCCGGCCAACCTGTTTGTCGCCGGGTTCCTCGGCACGCCGAAAATGGGCTTTCTCAAAGGCAAGGTTACCGGCCTGGACAGTCAGGGCTGTGAAGTGCTGCTGGACGCCGGCACGCGTATCAGCCTGCCCTTGAGCGGCGGCAGCCTGAGCGTCGGTGGCGCGGTGACCCTGGGGATTCGCCCGGAACACCTGAACCTGGCGCAACCGGGGGATTGCACCCTGCAAGTCACCGCCGATGTCAGCGAGCGACTGGGCAGCGACACCTTCTGTCACGTCGTCACGGCCTCCGGCGAAGCCTTGACCATGCGCGTTCGCGGCGACCTGGCGAGCCGTTTCGGCGAGCAACTGAACCTGCACCTGGACGCTGAACACTGCCACTTATTCGATGCCGAGGGCGTTGCGGTGACCCGCGCGCTGCGCGCTGCCGCCTGATTGCCGAGACCTGCGATGAAACTCAACCGACAAAACCTGCACAACCTCAAGCCTGACGTCGCCCTGCCCGCCTACCCTTTGGGCGACATCCGCCAGGGCATCGCCCACATCGGCGTTGGCGGTTTCCACCGGGCTCACCAGGCCTACTACACCGATGCGCTGATGAATACCGGCACCGACCTGGACTGGGCCATCTGCGGCGTGGGCCTGCGGGCCGAGGATCGCCGCGCCCGGGACGACCTGGCTGGCCAGGATTACCTGTTCACCCTGTACGAATTGGGCGACACCGATGACACCGAAGTCCGGGTGATCGGCGCGATCAATGACATGTTGCTGGCTGAAGATGGCGCCCAGGCGCTGATCGACAAACTGGCCGACCCGCAGATCCGTATCGTCTCGCTGACCATCACCGAGGGCGGCTATTGCATCGACGACAGCAACGGCGAGTTCATGGCCCACCTGCCGCAGATCCAGCATGACCTGGTCCATCCTGACGCTCCGAAAACCGTCTTCGGTTTCCTCTGCGCCGCCCTGGCCAAGCGCCGCGCGGCCGGTACCCCGGCGTTCACCCTGATGTCTTGCGATAACCTGCCCCACAACGGCGCCGTGACCCGCAAGGCGTTGTTGGCCTTCGCCGCGTTGCGCGACGCGGAGCTGGGGCAATGGATCGACCTCAACGTCAGTTTCCCCAACGCCATGGTCGATCGCATCACGCCCATGACCAGCGTGGCCCATCGCCTGCAGCTGCATGATGAGCATGGCATCGACGACGCCTGGCCGGTGGTCTGCGAACCGTTCGTGCAATGGGTCCTGGAAGACAAGTTCGTCAACGGTCGCCCGGCCTGGGAAAAGGTCGGCGTGCAGTTCACCGATGACGTCACCCCCTATGAAGAGATGAAGATCAAGCTGCTCAACGGCAGCCACCTGGCGTTGACCTACCTGGGCTTTCTCAAGGGTTATCGCTTCGTCCACGAGACCATGAACGACCCGCTGTTCGTGCGTTACATGCGCGCCTACATGGACCTGGACGTGACGCCGCAACTGGCGCCAGTGCCGGGCATCGACCTGACCGACTACAAGAACACCCTGGTGGAGCGTTTTTCCAACCAGGCGATTGCCGACCAGTTGGAACGGGTCTGTTCGGACGGCTCGTCGAAGTTTCCAAAATTCACGGTGCCGACCATCAACCGCTTGATCGCCGACGGTGGCGAAACCCGTCGCGCGGCGCTGGTGGTGGCGGCCTGGGCCGTGTACCTGAAGGGCGTGGACGAGAACGGCGTGACGTATTCAATCCCGGACCCACGGGCAGCGTTCTGCCAGGCACTGGTGGCTGACGATGCACTGGTGACCCAGCGGGTGCTGGGGGTGGAAGAAATCTTTGGCACCGCCATTCCCCGCTCGCCGGAGTTCGTGGCAGCATTCGAATGGTGCTGCAACAGCTTGCGCGAGCACGGGGTAACGCGAACGCTTGAGCGGATACTGGCTGACGTGAACTGAGGTTTAATCGTTCCCACGCTCTGCGTGGGAACGCCTCAGCGGACGCTCCGCGTTCGGCTTCTTGGGGACGCGGAGCGTCCCGTGCTGCATTCCCACGCAGAGCGTGGGAACGATCTGACCACTCAGGGGTTTTTCCATGGCAAACCAACAACTGTTCCTGGGCATCGACTGCGGCACCCAAGGCACCAAGGCGCTGATCCTGGACGCGACCAGTGGCCAGGTCCTGGGCCAGGGTGCCGCGGCGCACGCCATGATCAGCGGCCTCAACGGTCGCCGCGAACAAGACACCCAGCAATGGCTCGATGCATTCACCCAGGCGACTCAGCAAGCCTTGGCGGACGCTGGGGTCGATGGCCAGGCGATCCTCGGCATCGGCGTCTCCGGTCAGCAACACGGCTTGGTGCTGCTTGACGACCAGGGCCAGGTCTTGCGTCCGGCCAAACTGTGGTGCGACACCGAGACAACGCCGGAAAACGATCGGCTCCTGGCGCACCTGGGCGGTGAAGACGGTAGCCTCGAACGCCTCGGCGTGGTGATCGCGCCGGGCTACACGGTTTCCAAGCTGCTCTGGACACGGGAGCAACATCCCCAGGTTTTCGAACGCATCGCCAGCGTCCTGCTGCCCCACGACTTCCTCAACTACTGGCTCACCGGCCGCCATTGCAGCGAATACGGCGACGCCTCGGGAACCGGCTATTTCAACGTACGCACCCGCCAATGGGACCTGCAACTGCTACAACACATCGACCCCAGCGGTCGCTTGCAAGCCGCGCTGCCGGAACTGATCGAGGCCCATCAGCCGGTCGGACGTATCCTGCCGGCCATTGCTGCACACCTGGGCATCAACCCCGAGGCGGTGGTGGCAAGTGGTGGCGGCGACAATATGATGGGTGCCATCGGCACCGGGAATATTCAGCCCGGTGTGATCACCATGAGCCTGGGATCCTCGGGTACGGTTTACGCCTATGCCGCCGAACCTGCGGTCAGTCCACAGCCGTCGGTGGCGACGTTCTGCTCCTCCAGCGGTGGCTGGCTGCCGCTGATCTGCACCATGAACCTGACCAACGCCACCGGGGCGATTCGCGAGCTGCTGGACCTGGACATCGACGCCTTCAACGCCTTGGTAGTCCAGGCCCCGATTGGCGCCGGGGGCGTGTGCATGCTGCCGTTCCTCAACGGCGAGCGTGTTCCCGCCCTGCCCCATGCCACCGGCAGCCTGCTGGGCCTGACCACCACCAACCTGACCCGGGCCAACCTGTGTCGCGCCGTGGTCGAAGGCACGACCTTCGGTTTGCGCTATGGCTTGGACTTGCTGCGAGCCAACGGACTCCAGGCCCAGAGCATTCGCCTGATCGGCGGTGGATCGAAGAGCGCGCAGTGGCGGCAGATTGTCGCCGATACCATGGACACCACGGTCATTTGCACCGAACAGAGCGAAGCCGCTGCCTTGGGGGCGGCGATCCAGGCAGCATGGTGTCACTCGGGTTCACAGACGGATTTGGCCGAGCTGTGCGAGCGCTGCGTCAAGCTCGACCCGACCAGCGAAACCCGGCCAATCGCCGCCCATGTCGCGGCGTCGCAACAGGCTTATGAACGTTATCGACAACACGTCGCAACCCTTTGAGAGCGGGAAACTATGTATTTGGTGTGTGGTGAAGCGCTGTTTGATTTTTTCAGTGAAACCGAGGCGGATGGGCCTGCCTCGCAAGTGAACTACAAGGCCATTGCCGGCGGTTCACCGTTCAACGTGGCCGTGGGGCTGCGCCGCCTGGGTGTTGATTCGGCGCTGTTTACCGGGCTATCCACCGACTACCTGGGCCGACGCTTGCAGCAGGTGCTGCTCAATGAAGGTGTCAGCGCCCAATATCTGGTGGAGTTCGACGCACCGACCACCCTGGCGATGGTTGCCGTAGGCGCCAATGGTTCGCCCCACTACAGTTTTCGCGGCGAAGGCTGTGCGGACCGACAACTGAGCCTGGCGCATCTACCGGACCTGGGCCCCGATGTGCGCGGCTTGCATTTCGGCTCGTTCTCGCTGGTGGTCCAGCCCATCGCCGACACGCTCCTGGCCCTGATGCAACGCGAAAGCGGCCAGCGCCTGATCAGCCTCGACCCGAACGTGCGGCTCAACCCGCAGCCGGATATCGCGCTGTGGCGCTCACGGATTGCGACACTGGTGCAGTATGCCGACCTGATCAAGGTCAGTGACGAGGATCTGGAGCTGCTCTACCCAGGGGTGGAGCCCAAGGCCATCATCGAAGGTTGGCTGGGGAACCGCTGCCAATTGGTCTTCCTGACCCGTGGCGGCCAGGGCGCTACGGTCTTCAGTCGCCAATACGGCTCATGGTCGCTGCCGTCCTGTCCGGTGAAGATCGCCGACACCGTGGGTGCAGGCGACACCTTCCAGGCCGCGCTGATTGCGTGGTTGACTGAACAACAATTGGATTCGGTCGAGGGCTTGCAAACCCTGACCCGGGAGCAGATCAGCGCCATGCTTGAGTTCGCCATTCGCGCCGCCGCCTTGACGTGTGGCAAAACCGGGCCGGACCTGCCCTATAGGCAACAATTGAACTGAATGGCGCATCACGGCTAAAAAATCGCGGCTAAAAAACTGGACGCCGGGTTCGGACATGACCGGACCCGAGCGTCAGGCTAACAAGAACAAGGCTGCTATTAGCGCCCGGTCATCCGATGGTGTTGCTGATGAAAGTGATTGCCAACGGCCGGGTTGTGGTCGAGCTCGGTACGCAGCTCGGCGATCAAGTCGTTGATGGCCCGGCAACCGGTGAGTTTATTGGCATCGATGTCGGTTTTGACCAAAGCCACGCGATCGGTTTCGTGATCGTCGTAAATCTTGACCGTCATCTTAAGCTCAGGTGACAAGGTGCATTGCGAGCGCTTGGGCAACAAGCTGCTTTCAATGATGTTTCGCATTTCGAGGGCAGATAGAAACATGGCGACTCTCTCCTGTTGAGGCGGCCAACTTATGTTCACGCCGGCGGTATTTTCGTCCGTTTTCTTCCCTGCGGACTGGGACTACGAATACCGTGCCGTTCGTTCGTTCTTTTTAGCGTTTTCAGTCAACGAGTTCGCCAGGCGAACTCTTGAATCATCCCGCAAGAAGTGTGCCTGTATTGAAGACCTTGCGGATTGATCTGAATCAAACGCTTAGCTTCGTCCCGCGCCAGAGAGCTCGTGCAAAATGCAAGGAAACGCTACTTCTTCCATGCAAACTGCAATCGCTTTTATCCTGTTCGCAAACTAGAGTAGCCCCTAATGTGAAGACGCAAGCGGGCATCCGTCGCCTGCTTCAAAAAAAGTGTGACGTAGCGTAAAAAACTCAAATCGCGCCCACCGCCGCACGCTCGGCCACGTGGCGCAAACTGTCGAAATTGATGTTGGCACCGGAGTCGATCGCCACCAGCGTCTGGCCTCGCGCCCCCGTGTGCGCCACGTACTGCTTGATGCCTGCCACCGCCAGCGCGCCCGACGGCTCGGTGATGGAACGGGTATCGTCATAGATGTCCTTGATCGCGGCGCACAGTTGATCGTTGCTCACGGTCATCACTTCATCGACACAGAAACGACAGATATCGAGGCCATGGGCGCCGATCTGCGCGACGGCCACGCCATCGGCGAAGGTTCCCACTTCTGGCAAGGTCACCCGCTCACCGGCTGCCAGTGCCGCCTGGAGGCAAGCAGAATGCTGCGACTCGACGCCGATGATGCGTACCTCCGGGCGCAGGTACTTGACGTAGGCCGCGATCCCGGCGATCAGCCCACCGCCGCCGACCGGGACGAAAATCGCATCCAACTGGCCGGGGTGCTGGCGCAGGATTTCCATGGCGACAGTGCCCTGCCCGGCGATCACGTCCGGGTCATCGAAAGGCGAGACGAACTCCCGTCCGGTCTGCTCGGCCAGGTCCAGCGCGTGCGCCAGGGCAAACGGAAAGCTTTCCCCGTGCAGAATCGCTTCGGCGCCTCGGTTGCGCACGCCCAGCACCTTCAATTGCACAGTGGTCACAGGCATGACGATGCTGGCCGAAATCCCCAACTCCCGTGCCGCCAGCGCGACACCCTGGGCATGATTGCCGGCAGACGCGGTGATGACGCCACGGGCGCGCTGCTCCGGGGTCAGTTGCACGAGTTTGTTGTAGGCACCGCGGATCTTGAAGGAAAAGGTCGGTTGCAGGTCTTCACGCTTGAGCAGGATCCGGTTACCCAAGGCCTCGGACAGTGCAGGAGCCGCTTGCAGCGGCGTACGCACGGCCAGCTCATAGACCGGCGCGGCGAGAATCTTCTTAACATAGTGCTCAAGCAGGGCTTGCTCGGTGCGGGTAACGGTCATGGCGATCTCCTGGTTCGGGCGGAGCCCAGGAGACAGAAAGAAAAAACCCGCCTCCAGGGCGGGTTGGGTGCAGCCGACAGCTAACCCGCCAAATAAGGAATGGCGGTAATAATGCTTGGCTGGCTGCGCAGTACGGTTGAAGTCATGGTTGGAAATTAGCGGTGAGTTGGTGGCAAGTCAATGGCAAATATTGATTAGCTGTGGCGACAGCCATAAATGGACAGCATTACCTGTGGGAGCGAGCTTGCTCGCGATAACGGTGTGTCAGTCAGCATTAATATCAGCTGACCCAAAGCCATCGCGAGCAAGCTCGCTCCCACATTTTCTACAATTACTTGAGTCCGACTTTGTACAACGCCCCGTCGTCGTCATCCGTCAGCACATACAGGTAACCATCCGGGCCCTGGCGAACATCCCGGACGCGTGCCTTGAGCTCGCCCAGCAAACGCTCTTCATGGACGACCTTGTCGCCCTGCAATTGCAGGCGAATCAGTTCTCCGGGCACCAGCGCCCCGATGAACACGTTGCGCTGCCAGGCCTTGAAACGATCATGGTCGTAGAACGCCATGCCGCTGAGCCCCGGTGACACCTGCCAGACGTGGTGAGGGTCAAGGCCACCCTCGACGGTCTTGCCCTGGGCTTCGGGAATCGGGGCGCCGGAGTAGTTGATACCATGGGTCGCCAGTGGCCAGCCGTAGTTCTTGCCGCGCTCGATGATGTTCAATTCATCACCGCCCCTGGGCCCGTGCTCGTTTTCCCACAGCGTGCCATTCCAAGGGTTGAGGGCCGCGCCCTGGGGGTTGCGCATGCCGTAGGACCAGATCTCGGGACGGACGTCTTTCTGGCCGACGAAGGGGTTGTCGTCGGGCACCTTGCCGTCGGGGTAGATACGCACGACCTTGCCTTGCAGCTTGTCGAGGTCCTGGGCGGTGGCCCGCTCGTTGTTTTCCCCCAAGGTAATGAACAGATAGCCGTCGCGATCGAAGACCAGTCGCGAGCCAAAGTGGTTGCCCGTGGACAGCTTGGGCTGCTGGCGGAAGATCACGTCGAAATTCTTCAGGCTCTTGAGGTCTTCGGACAGTTGCCCGCGTCCCACGGCGGTGCCGGCCTTGCCGTCTGCGCCCGCCTCGGCATAAGACAGGTAGACGGTACGGTCCTGCTTGAAGTCAGGCGACAGCACCACGTCCAGCAGACCGCCCTGGCCCTTGGCCCACACTTGTGGCACACCACTCAAGGGTGTGGACAATTGACCATCGGGGCTGACCACGCGCAGGTTGCCCGGTCGCTCCGTCACCAGCATGCCCTGCTGTCCAGGCAAGAACGCGACGGACCAAGGGTGTTCCAGCCCCTTGACCACGGTGGTCACTTCCAGGGTGCCCTCCTCGCTCTTGAATGATTGGGTGGGCGCGGCGGCAGCCGACGTGGCAAAGGTCAGGACAGCGCTGGCGCAACAGGCGGCCAGGAGTGTTTTACGCAACATGCACATTTCCTTCTGCGGTGTTGAAAGAGAACAACGGGCTCCAGCGCCTAGCGGTTGCCATTCTGGCTGTTCCTGGGGGGCGTGGGAGACTCGATGGTGGGACGCGGCGAACCCGATGGCTGGCCGGACCGGGGATAACCATTGCCGATGCCGCCGTTTTCCAGGGTCGGTGGGCGCGGTACCGGCACCGTCGGGTTGTCATGAATCGTCGGCACATTGGACCGCGTGCCCTGCATGCTATTGGGATTGGCCCGTCGCGTCGGGCTGTTATAGGGATTGTTGTTGCCCGGCAGATTCTGGGCCAGAACCATAGGGCCTTCGCCCGGAGGGGTGGCTTGGGCAGCGGCGGTCAGTAATAGCGTCATGATGGCGAGTACCAGCCTGTTCATTCGGACACCTCTTGAGTTCAAGCATATCGAAAGCACGCTACGCCGCAGGTTCGCCATTGTTAAGCGAAATGTCCCGGTGAAGATGTAACCAAGAATCTCCAAGCTCGCTCCCACAATGGAAACTTTTCCCAAGGCGCGAAGGTCACCAGAAAGACATTCACCGGCAAGGAAAACACCACCATGGCACGGGCAATCTGGAAAGGCGCAATCAGTTTCGGACTGGTCCACATTCCTGTCGCGCTGGTGTCGGCCACCTCTTCCCAGGGCGTGGATTTTGACTGGCTGGACAAGCGCAGCATGGACCCGGTGGGCTACAAGCGGGTCAACAAGGCCACGGGCAAGGAAGTGACCAAGGAAGACATCGTCAAGGGCGTCCAGTACCAGAAGGGTCAATACGTGCTGCTCAGCGAAGAGGAAATTCGCTCCGCCCACCCCAAGTCCACCCAGACCATCGATATCTTTGCCTTTGTCGATAGCGAGAAGATCCCGTTGCAAAACATCGACACGCCTTACTTTCTCGCCCCCGACAAACGCGGGGGCAAAGTCTATGCCCTGCTGCGCGAAACCCTGGTCAAGACCCACAAGGTCGCCCTGGCCCACGTCGTGCTGCATACCCGCCAGCACCTGGCGGCGCTCATGCCCCTTGAATCGGCGCTGGTACTGGTGATGCTGCGCTGGCCCGCGGAGGTGCGCGACCTTGATGTCCTCGAGTTAGGCGACGAGGTGACGAACCCGACCCTGGCCAAGGGCGAGCTGGAAATGGCCAAGCGTCTGGTGGAAGACATGAGCGCCGACTGGGAGCCGCAAGAATACCGGGACAGTTTCGAAGACAAAATCATGGAACTGGTGGAGAAAAAGGCCAATGAAGGCCGTCTCGAAGCGGTGGAGACCGACCCGGGCGAAGAACAACGCAAGACCGCCGATGTCATCGACCTTACCGAGTTGCTCAAGCGCAGCCTGGGCAGCAAGGGCAAGGTCACCGACAAATCCGCCGGGAAAGCCCCTGCAAAACCTGCGAAAAGCCGCAAATCCGCTCCTGCCAAAAAAGCCACCAAGGCCTCCCGGGGGTAAACCCTGGCGTGTGCAATACAAGGGAATCTGTCATGGCCAACGCCGAGAGTGAATCTGCTCGCTTGTCCAACGCCAAGTCGGACGCTACGACGGCCCGCAAGGCGCCTCAAAACCGCCTGCCTGAGCGCCTGTCGCCGCAATTGGCCACGCCCGTGGAAGAACCGCCTACCGGCGAATGGCGCTATGAAGTCCAATTCCACGGATATCGGCTGCTGACCCGCATCGAGCGTGGCGAAGTCCGCTTGTTCAATCGCAATCACCAGGATTGGACCGAGCGGTTGAAGCTGCATGCCGACGCCCTGGCCGGGTTGAACCTGGGGGACAGTTGGCTCGACGGTGAACTGGTTCTACTCGATGATGCCGGCCAGTCCGATTTCGCGGCCCTGCGCCAGGCCTTCGACATCAGCCGCACCGTCGACATGGTGTATTTCCTGTTCGATGCGCCCTTCCTCAATGGTGTCGACCTGCGTCAGGCACCGGTGGAAGAACGCCGTGCAGCCCTGAAAAAAGCCCTTGGCAACAACGCCAGCAAGCGTCTGCGCTTTTCCGAGTCGTTTTCCGCAAGCCAGCACGACATGTTCGAAAGCGCTATCGCGCTCTCCCTGGACAGCGTGGTCGGCAAGCGCCTGGGCAGCCCTTATATGTCCCGGCGAAGCGCCGATTGGGTAAAGCTCAAGTGCCGGTTACGCCAAGCCCTCGTCATCGTCGGGTTCACCCGCCCCCAAGGCAAGCGCAGCGGTTTCGGCGCGCTGTTGCTGGCGGTCAACGGGCCGTCGGGGCTGGTGTACGCCGGTCGGGTCGGCACAGGGTTCAGCCAGGCGCAAATCAAACAATTACATGCGCAATTGTGCGCGCAGCAGCGCGAGACGTCGCCACTGGCTTTGCCACTCAACGGTGTGCAGGAGCGCGGCGTGCAATGGGTCGAACCTGACCAGACCTGCGAGGTCGAGTTCACTGAATGGACCCGCGATAACCAGGTGCGGCAGGCTATTTTCCTGGGCTCGCCGACCAATATGCCGGCCAACAAAGTTGTTCGCGAGCAGCCCCTGCCGATAAAGCCCACGACGCCAGACCCCAAGCGTGGCAGCAAAGCCCGCGCGGCCAAGGTCGACGGCGTGACGATTACCCACCCCGATCGGGTCATCGACAGTGTCAGCGGCGTGCAAAAGGCTGAACTGGCGCAGTATTACCTGGACATCGCCCCGTGGATCCTGCCGCACCTCAAGCAGCGGCCGGTCGCGCTGCTGCGGGCACCGGACGGTATCGGCGAAGAGCAGTTCTTCCAAAAACACGCCGATCGCCTGGACATTCCCCACATCAAGCAGCTGGATCCTCGCCTGGACCCAGGCCATGCGGCGCTGATGGAAATCGATGACATCCACGCCCTGGTCAGCGCGGCGCAGATGGGCACGGTGGAACTGCACACCTGGACCGCGACCCACGACCGAATCGAGACGCCCGATATGTTTGTCCTGGACCTGGACCCGGACCCTTCGCTGCCCTGGCGCGCCATGATCGAGGCGACCCACATGACCTTGACGGTGCTCGACGAGTTGGGTTTGCAGGCTTTTCTCAAGACCAGCGGTGGCAAAGGCATGCACGTGATCGTGCCCTTGGCGAGAAGTGAGGGTTGGGACACCACCAAGGCGTTCGCCAAGGCCATCTCGCAGTTCCTGACCCGGCAAATGCCAGAGCGCATCACCGCCACCATGGGACCGAAGAACCGCGTCGGGAAAATATTCGTCGACTACCTGCGCAACGCCCGCGGGGCCAGCACGGTGGCCGCCTACTCAGTACGCGCCAGGCCAGGCCTACCGGTCTCGGTGCCGATTGCCCGGGCCGAACTGCAGACCCTGCGCAACGCCCAGCAATGGGACATCTATACCGCCCTGGAACGGGCCAAGGGCTTGGGTGCCGATCCCTGGGAAGGCTACAACCACCGCCAGCGGATCACGGCCAGGATGTGGGCGCAGCTGGATGCGCAAAAACCCGAGGCATGAGGGGTAAATCCGGTGTTCAAATCCAGACAAAGATCGCCAGCAAACCACCGAAAAAAGCCCACTTCTGCAGGTAATACAGCGTGCGGTTGCGTTTCTTCAGGGCCTTGCCTTGCAAGCGGATCTTGTAGAGCCTGGAGAACGCCCGGTTCAGGCCGCCCGTCCTGTCACCCGCGTCGTTGGGCGCACCCGCCGCCGCCATCACGGTGCGGCTGAACCAGCGGTTGAACGCGCTAGCCCAGCGAAACTTCATGGGCCGCTCCACGTCGCAGAACAGGATGATGCGGTTATGGTCGGTGGTGTTCTGGGCGTAATGAATAAACGTTTCGTCGAAGATCACCGCCTCGCCATCGCGCCAATGATAAGGCTCGCCATCGACATTGATGTAGCAACCGGCATCGTTGGGCGTTTCCAGGCCCAGGTGATACCGATAGGACCCGGCATATGGGTCGCGGTGCCGGACCAGCTTCGAGCCCGGCGGCAACTCGGCAAACATCGCCGCCTTGATCGAACCGATGCTCTGCACCAGTTCGGTGGTGCGTGGGCACAGTTTCATGGCCGAAGGATGGCTGTCGCCGTACCACTTCAGGTAGAAACGCTTCCAACCGGTCTTGAAGAACGAGTTGAAGCCCACGTCGTCGTATTGATTGGAACGCTTGATCTCCCCTGCGTGCAGCAGGTTCTGGCCTTCGGCCCGGATCTCTTCCCAGTGGGCCTGCAACGGGCTCAGGTCCGGGAACTGCGCCGGGCTCAGGAACGGCCTGTTGGGCAGTTTCGAGCACAGGTAAAGCAGGCAATTGATCGGTGCGAGAAACGACGAATGATCGCTCAACTGGCGTCCGATCTTATGCCGCACCCGCCCGCGCAGATGAACATAGCCAATGGAGAACATGTAGATCGCAACAATGATGAGCTTCACGGAAACCGTCACAATGCAGGAGTGAACAGGTTGCTTTCCCGGGCCAGCCAAGCGGCAAGGGAGATGGCATCGGGTGAGATGGCATTCTAGCCACAGTTTGTAACCGAAAGTTATCCTTCAATTGTGAAAAACTGTCTTGCCCAGGCAATCCCCTATCGTTTATGCGGCCAGATCAGTACAATCGCCGCCAACTATTACGCGCCCCCTTTGGCCGATACCGCAAACCACGGCTTCGGCGCACGTCTACCGGGCCAGGCGCTCCGTATGCTGCTGTCCTCTTATGCCGGATGGACCCTTGCGCTTGCGACCGCGACGCCTTTGGGCAGTCGGGACGTGCGCAAACAGGTACTGAACAGGTACTGCCGCACCCTTAGCTACTCTGAATGTTCCGCAGGATAAACCTTTGATCTCTACAGCTAACATCACGATGCAGTTCGGCGCCAAGCCACTGTTCGAAAACGTCTCTGTCAAATTCGGCGCGGGTAACCGCTACGGTCTGATCGGCGCCAACGGTTGCGGCAAGTCGACCTTCATGAAAATCCTCGGCGGCGACCTTGAGCCGTCTGGCGGCCAGGTCATGCTCGAGCCGAACGTGCGCCTGGGTAAACTGCGCCAGGACCAGTTCGCCTACGAAGAATTCACCGTGATCGACACCGTGATCATGGGTCACGAAGAGCTGTGGAAGGTCAAGGCCGAGCGCGATCGCATCTATTCGCTGCCGGAAATGACCGAAGAAGACGGCATGGCCGTGGCCGAGCTGGAAACCGAATTTGCCGAGATGGACGGCTACACCGCCGAATCCCGTGCCGGTGAACTGCTGTTGGGCCTGGGGATTGGCATCGAACAGCATTTCGGCCCGATGAGCGAAGTGTCGCCAGGCTGGAAGCTGCGTGTGCTGCTGGCCCAGGCGCTGTTCTCCGACCCGGAAGTGCTGCTGCTCGACGAACCGACCAACCACCTGGATATCAACACCATCCGCTGGCTGGAAAACGTGCTGACCCAGCGCTCGAGCCTGATGATCATCATCTCCCACGACCGTCACTTCCTGAACAGCGTCTGCACCCACATGGCGGACCTGGACTACGGCGAGCTGCGCCTGTTCCCGGGCAACTACGACGAGTACATGACCGTGGCGACCCAGTCCCGCGAGCAATTGCTGTCGGACAACGCCAAGAAGAAAGCGCAGATTTCCGAGCTGCAATCGTTCGTCAGCCGTTTCTCGGCCAACGCCTCGAAAGCCAAGCAGGCCACCTCCCGCGCCAAGCAGATCGACAAGATCCAACTGGCCGAGGTCAAGCCATCGAGCCGCGTCAGCCCGTTCATTCGCTTCGAACAGACCAAGAAACTGCACCGCCAGGCGGTCATTGTCGAGCGCATGGCCAAAGGGTTTGACGGCAAGCCGCTGTTCAAGGACTTCAGTTTCACCGTCGAAGCCGGTGAGCGCGTGGCGATCATTGGCCCGAACGGTATCGGCAAGACCACCTTGCTGCGCACCCTGGTCAATGAACTGGAACCCGATGCCGGTACCGTGAAATGGACCGACGCCGCGGAATTGGGCTACTACGCCCAGGACCATGCCCATGACTTCGAAGACGACGTCAACCTGTTCGACTGGATGGGCCAATGGACCCAGGGCGGCGAACAACTGGTTCGTGGCACCTTGGGCCGCATGCTGTTTTCCAACGACGAGATCCTCAAGTCGGTCAAGGTCATTTCCGGTGGTGAGCAAGGCCGCATGCTGTTCGGCAAGCTGATCCTGCAAAAGCCGAACGTGCTGGTGATGGACGAACCGACCAACCACTTGGACATGGAATCGATCGAAGCGCTGAACCTGGCACTGGAAAACTACCCGGGCACGCTGATCTTCGTCAGCCATGACCGTGAGTTCGTCTCGTCCCTGGCCACCCGCATCATCGAGCTGAGCGCCGATGGCGTGGTCGACTTCAGCGGCACCTATGACGATTACCTGCGCAGCCAGGGTGTGGTGTTCTAAGGACGGCCCTTGGCTGTTCGCTGCAAAAGCAAAGCCCTGTCCACTGTGACAGGGCTTTTTTGTATCCCAAAGGTCAATCCCCTGTGGGAGCAAAGCTTGCTCGCGATGAGGCCGGTACATTTACCCTCAATCCAAACTGAACACCCAGCCCCCAAGCACATTTAGTTAGCCTGCTTTCTTTTATCCCCTCCTCGCGCCATGATGAGGCTCTCTTACCGCTGCCCGCGAACGAGCCCTATGCCCACGCCCTCACCTGCCTCCAGCTCCCTGTCGATCACCCTGCAGATCGTCTCCATCGTTTTCTACACCTTCATCGCCTTTCTCTGCATCGGCCTGCCCATTGCCGTGCTGCCGGGTTATGTCCACGAACAACTGGGCTTCAGCGCGGTGGTGGCCGGGTTGACCATCGGTTCACAGTACCTGGCGACCCTGCTCAGCCGCCCCATGGCTGGGCGGTTGTCGGACAGCGTCGGCACCAAGCGGGCCATCGTCTACGGGCTGTCGGGGATTGTGCTCAGCGGCGTGCTGACGCTGCTCTCGACCTTGCTGCAAAGCTTTCCCCTGCCCAGCCTGCTGATCCTGATTGCCGGCCGTCTGCTGCTCGGCGTGGCCCAAGGGCTGATTGGCGTGGGTACCATCAGTTGGTGCATGGGCCAGGTGGGTGTGGAGCACACGGCCCGCTCGATTTCCTGGAATGGCATCGCCTCGTACGGAGCCATTGCCATCGGCGCCCCATTGGGGGTGGTGATGGTCGGTGAACTGGGTTTCGCCAGCCTGGGCGTTGCCTTGTCGTTGCTGGCGGGCGCTGCGCTGTTGATGATTCGCAACAAGCCGTCGGTACCGGTCATTCGCGGCGAGCGCTTGCCTTTCTGGGCAGTGTTTGGGCGCATTGCGCCGTACGGGGCGGGCCTGAGCCTGGCGTCGATCGGCTACGGCACGCTCACCACGTTCATCACCTTGTTTTATGTCAGTCGCGGCTGGACCGGCGCAGCCTGGTGCCTGACGGTGTTCGGTATTTGCTTCATCCTGGCGCGGTTGTTGTTCATTTCCAGCATCGCCCGCTTCGGTGGCTTCAACTCGGCCATTGCCTGCATGAGCATCGAAACCCTCGGTCTGGTATTGCTGTGGCTGGCACCGTCCACCCCGTTCGCCCTGGTCGGTGCCGGGCTGGCCGGCTTCGGGCTGTCGCTGGTATACCCGGCGCTGGGGGTGGAGGCCATCAAGCAGGTGCCGAACACCAGTCGGGGTGCCGGTTTGAGCGCTTATGCGGTGTTCTTTGACCTGGCGCTGGCGATTGCCGGTCCGCTGATGGGGGCGGTGGCGCTGAACATGGGTTATTCGTCGATTTTCTTCTGTGCTGCCTTGTTGTCCGTCACTGGACTGGGCCTGACTTTGCTACTGCGTCGCCGAGCCGTAAGCGCACCTTATTGATCGTCATACTGTTCACTGCTGTTTTTTGTTTTGAGAAGGTCCGGTATTTACCTGCTCTGGTGTGTATATCCGTTTCTGCGGTAACGGCCGCTTAGGGTTCCGCCCTGACGGCGGCTCACTTTTGAAAAGCCCGGGAGCCGGCCCAGTCAAAAGTAAGCAAAACGCTCATGCCCCACCACTTGGCACCTCGCCTAGGCTCGGTGTGCCCGAACGAAGGCGTTGCTCCGTGGGCCGCCGCGAAGGGCCATCCATGGCCCAGCGCGGCTACCTCGGCATCCATGCCGAGGTGCCCACTGCGCAAGGCCTGCGTTCGGCCAGCGTGGTTTAACGGGGCGTTCAGATCAAGATCCAAAGCAAGAGCAAGATCCAAAGCGAGAGCAAGAGCGAGGTACATGCCGGTATTCTATGTGGCTGAGCCACCGCTATCGCGAGCAAGCTCGCTCCCACATTGGATCTTCAGCAGACACAAAATCCATGTACACCGCAAAACCTGTGGGAGCGAGCTTGCTCGCGATGAGGCCGGCACATCCAACATCGCCGCAACCGGACACATCGCCATCGCGAGCAAGCTCGCTCCCACAGGAGAAACGCGGTCCCATCAAGAACCAGGTCGGCTGTTAGGCCGCCTCGCGGTGGACGTTGATCTCGGGCGCCCCGTTAACCACGATGGCTGAACGCAGGCATTGGTTCGTGGGCAACCCGGCATGGATGCCGGGTTAGCCGCGCGGGGCCATGGATGGCCCTTCGCGGCGGCCCACGAACCAATGCCGGAGTGAAGGCATGCCGAGCCTAAGCGAGGCACCGAGTGGTGGGGCAGAAGCGCTTTGGTTACTTTCGACTGGGCCGGCTTCCGGGCTTTTCGAAAGTGACCCGCCGTCAGGGCGGAACCCTAAGCAGCCGTTACCGCAGCAATGGATATACACACCATCCTTACGTAAAACCATGCCTCTCTATTGATCAGCCGTCCTCATCCCCGCCCGGGTCGGCTTGCCCAAGGCCTCGCCAAAGAAGCGACTGGCCTCGGAGATCATGGTGCGGTGGATATCCTTGCGGTCGACCCCGTCAGCATCCGTGCAAAGCGCCGGCATCGCAGCGACCTGCTCGTCGGTACACGGCGCCATGAAGACAAAGTGCCCCGCGCCGGCCAGGGTCTTGAAATCCGGTGCGGTGGGCAGCTTGCGGGCCAGAGCGGCGGCGTTCTTGTCGAAGGCCACCAGTTTGTCGCCATCGCCGCTGTACAGCAGCACCGGCACATGAACATCAGCCAGGGTATGTCGACCGAACTTCAGGCTCAATGGCGCCATCAACAGCAATGCCCGGACCCTGGGGTCGGCCACCGGTTGCAGGTCATCGCGGTCGGCGATCAGTTCGCCTTGGGTATTGCAGGCGTCTCGGTCATCCGGTCGCTCCACGCAGTAACGGCGCAGGCGATTGAGGTCCGGCGTCGCACCCGACAGGATCAGCGCGGTTTCGCCGCCAGCCGAATAGCCGATCACCCCAACCTGCCCGGCGTTGACGAACGGCGAGAGCATCGGGTCATTGAGCGTGGCGGTGATGGCTTCGGAAATCTGGATCGGCCGCCCGTACAGGTTGCTCAGGGTGCCAAGCCGACTGTGATCCTGGCTGTTGTCGCCGGGATGAATCACCGCCACGACGACAAACCCCTTGCGCGCCAGGGCGGTGGCCAGGTCATGCAGGGCCAGCGGCGTACCGGTATTGCCATGGGACAACATCAGCAGCGGAAAGCGGCCGATGGCGATCTGGGCGTCTGGTGCGGCATCGATCTGGTAGCCAGCCAGCAGGCTGGACTGTTCCCGGTCGGTGGACGGATAAAAGGCGATGGCGCGCATCGGCTGCTGATCCAGCGGATCGAGAAAACTCAGCTCATGGAAACCGGCGCTCCAATGCGGATGCGGCCCCGGTGCGGCCTGCACTGAACCAACGCTGGCAAACAAGCAAAGCAACAACGCTGCACCAAAACGTATCATCGAATCGTCCACCTTCACCAGCGCACGGGAAGGCCCCGTCGCTCGCCATCTTGGCCGTGCATAAGCTGCGCCATAAAGCCCGGCGCCGAATGCAGCAAAACCCTGCATCCCGGCCATCCAATAACGACGAGAATACAGGGTTTTACGAAGGTTGCCCGAATCACTCGGTGCCTTTACGCAAGCCTTACGCAGCGGCGAACTGTTCGCCGATCTGCGCCTGGGCTTCGTTCATGCCTTTGGAACGCATGTCGTCGCCCTTGGCAAGCCCTTCTGCACGGACGAATTCGATATCGGTGATGCCCAGGAAACCGAACATCACTTTCAGGTATTCCTCATGGCCTGCGCCACTCGGCTGGCCGGCATGCAAGCCGCCCGCGGTGGAAACGATCACCAGTTTCTTGCCGCCGCACAGCCCTTCGAACCCGGCTTCGGTGTAGCGGAACGTCTGGCCAGCCACGGCAATGCGGTCGATCCAGGCCTTGAGCTGGGTCGGAATGCTGAAGTTGTACATGGGGGCTGCGATGACCAGCGCGTCCGCCGCTTGGAATTCTGCCATCGTCTCGGCGCTCAGGTCAGCTTCGTACTTGAGCGCGGCGTCGCGCAATTCGGCGCTGGTACCGGCGGCAACCAGGGTCTGGGCGGAAAAATGGCTGATGGCATCAGCGGCCAGATCACGGTAGGTCACCGTGATGCCTGGCTCGGCAGCTTTCCAGGCTTCAACCACTTCACGGCTCAATTGGCGGGAAGCAGAGTGGTCGCCGAGGATGCTCGAATCGATGTGCAGCAGTTTCATGTCAGTGCTCTCCAAGTGAGGACCGCAACCGGGCGATCAATTGGCGACAATCCTATCGATGAAGCCAATGATCGATAAGTCGGCATAAATGCGATAGTTTGTCCCACTGACAGGACAATCGAGCTCGACATGCAAGACCTCAATGACTTGTACTACTTCGCCAAAGTCGTCGAAGCCGGCGGTTTCGCGGCGGCCGGACGGTTGCTGGGCATTCCCAAGTCGCGCTTGTCGCGGCGTATCGCCGAGCTGGAAGAACGCCTCGGCGCCCGATTACTCCAGCGCACCACCCGCCAGTTGAAATTGACGGCGGTCGGCGAACGTTATCTGCGCCACTGCCAGGCCATGTTGCTGGAGGCCGAGATGGCCGACGAAGCGGTGGCGAGCATGTCCAGCGAACCCCGTGGCCGATTGCGGGTATCGAGTCCGGTAGGGCTGGCCCACCAGTTCCTGCCGGTGGTGATCGAAACCTTCCTGGTGAAATACCCCTTGGTGCAACTGGACATGACCCTGCTCAACCGGCGGGTGGACCTGATCGGCGAAGGCATCGACGTGGCGTTGCGCGTGCGTGACCTGGGGGACGAGGACCCCTTGCTGATGACCCGACGTCTGCGCCAGGCGCGGCTGATGATGGTCGCCAGCCCGGCCTTTGTCGAAGGGCGGCGGATCGAAACCCCGGACGATCTCAAACAGTTGCCGGTGCTCGGGGCATTGGAAGCTGATCGCCAAGTGCACCTGCGCTTGGTCAACGCCGATGGGCAGCGTGTGGAACTGAGCCTGGAAGCCCGCCTGGGCATTGACGACTTCATCGTGCGCCGGGCCTGCACCCTCGCCGGCCTGGGCTTCACTTTATTGCCGAGCATGTATTGCGAGCAGGAATTGCAGGACGGCACACTGGTGGAACTGTTGCCTGGATGGTCGTCGCCCGATGGCTGGCTCCAGGCGGTCTACCCGCATCGGCGCGGTATGCTGCCAGCGGTGCGCGCATGGATCGATCATTTGGTGGAAGCCTTCGAGGGCTGTGGAGATAGAACGCTATGAGGTTGAGCGAAGAGGATGTCGCGCAGTTTTGCCTGGGCCTGCCCGGCGCCAGGGAGGACTACAAATGGGGCGGCGTGCGGGTGTTTTCCATTGCCGGGAACAAGATGTTCGCCCTGCAGGGCCTGCGAGGTGACTCGTTGGCGTTCAAGGTCGACAAGGACCTGTTCCTGGGGCACTGCGACCGGCCGGGCATTCACCCGGCGCCTTACCTGGCGCGGGCCCAGTGGGTCATCATGCAAGTGCCCTACCCGCTGGGCGCCGAAGAGCTGCGTGGCCTGCTGCAACGCTCACACCAATTGGTGGTCAGCAAATTGCCCAAGCGCACGCAGGTAGGCTTGTTGCTCTAGCCATTCAGAACAGATAGCTGCCCAGGAACAACTGGTCGATCCAGAACACCTGGTGCAGCAGCACGATGAACCAGAACACCACCTGAAACGACACTTTGCGGGTCTTATGGCGAAACAGCTGCTGGGCCAGCAAGGCTCCGGGCCAACCGCCGGCCAGTTCCACCGCATGCAACACATTCTCCGGGGTGCGCCAGGCGTCGGCGCGAGCCTTGCGCTTGTCGCCCCAGTACAGCAGGAATGCCACCACGCTGACGACGCCATAGGCCACCATCGGCACCCACGACACCGCCCGTAGTCCGAACAGCAGCGCACCGAACAACGGCAAGGCACAGAGCAGTGCAAACACCATCAGTTTGAACCGCAGGTGCTGCACGGCGCCGTCGACATTACGTCCGGCGCGTTTGCGCTTGCCTGACTCGTTCATGACTGGGCAGCGGTCCAGTCCACCCAGCCGAATTGCCAGGTTGCCAGGATCAACAGGCCGAAGGCGATTCGATACCAGGCGAACACAGCGTAGCTGTGACTGGCGATGAATCGCAGCAGGCCCTTGACCGCAATCATGGCGAAAATGAACGCCGTGACGAAGCCAATGGCGAACACCGGGAAATCCGCCGGGACGAACAACTCACGGTATTTGTAGCCCGAGTAGACCGCCGCACCGACCATGGTCGGCATCGCCAGGAAGAACGAAAACTCGGTAGCGGTTTTACGCGACAGCCCGAACAGCAGGCCACCGATGATGGTCGCACCGGAACGGGAGGTACCTGGGATCATCGCAATGCATTGGGCCAGGCCGACCTTCAGTGCATCCTTCCAGGAGATCTCGTCCACCGTTTCGGCGTGCACCTGGTGCTGGCGTTTTTCGGCCCAGAGCATCACCAGGCCGCCCACCACCAGCGCGGCGGCCACCGTGATCGGGTTGAACAGGTAGTGGTGGATCCAGTCGGCGAACAGCACACCCAAGACCACGGCAGGCAGGAAGGCGATCAGCAGGTTGGCGGTAAACCGTCGGGCGCTAGGTTGCGTCGGCAGCCCCAGCACCACGTCGAAGATCTTGCGCCGGAACTCCCAGACCACCGCCAGGATCGCGCCGAGCTGGATGATAATGTTGAACGCCATCGCACGTTCGCCACCGAACTCAAGCAAGTCGGCGACAATGATCTGGTGCCCCGTGCTGGAAATCGGCAGAAACTCCGTCAAGCCTTCTACTACGCCAAGAATCAGTGCCGAAAAGGCGGTCCACAAATCCATTCATCCCCCAAAAAAGACGCTGTTCATGCAGGTCTTATCAATATTCAAGTGTCATGCAGGTACCCCGCGGCGGGTGCACGATAACCGTGACCTGTCAAAAAAAACCAATGAAAAATCAGAACAGGCTCAGGTTTTGCGCTGCGGGGCCGAAATCCTATCAGACAAGCCCTGATAACGCTGCCGCGTTGTGACTCAGGTCAATGACCGATAGCGGCCGGGCGCTACAGTGCCGGCCGTCGATATGACAAGAATAAAAAACCGGAGTGACAGCGTATGAATAGCTTGCGCAGTGTGTCGATCAGCCGACGCTTGTGGCTCATCCTGGTCGTGGCCGTCGTGATGTTGTTCACGCTCGGCGCGTTGATGCTTAAACAGATCCACACCGACCTCTACCAAGCCAAGGTGCAGAAAACCCAGCATGTGGTGCAGACCGCCAGCGGTGTGCTGACCTACTACCATGGCCTGGAAACCGCTGGCACCTTGACCCGCGACGCCGCGCAAAAGCAGGCCCTCAGCGCCGTGCGTGGCCTGCGCTATAACCAGAGTGACTATTTCTGGATCAACGACCTGACGCCGGTCATGGTCATGCACCCGACCAACCCGAAGCTTGAAGGCCAGAACCTCTCGGCGATCCGTGACCCGAACGGTTATGCGTTGTTCAACGAGATGGTTGCCATCGCCAAGTCCAAGGGCGCCGGCATGATCAACTACCTCTGGCCGAAGCCAGGCGCCGAGGCGCCGGTGGGCAAGACCTCCTACGTCCAATTGTTCGAACCCTGGGGTTGGATCATCGGTTCGGGCGTTTACATCGATGACGTCCAGGCCGAGTTCCAGTCCCAAGTGATCAAGGCCTCGGTGGTCGGCCTGATTATCACCCTGCTCATGGGCCTGCTGTTGACCCTGATTGTGCGCAGCATCGTCGGCCCGCTGCAGGAAACGGTCAACGCCATGGCCAATATCGCCAGCGGCGAAAGTGACCTGACCCGCACCCTCGACACCCACGGCCAGGACGAAGTCACCCAACTGGCGCGGCATTTCAACGCCTTTACCGCCAAGCTGCGGCAAGTGGTGACCCAACTGCAAGCTTCGGCCAGCGCGCTGGGGCAGTCCTCCAGTGAATTGGGCAACGACGCCGCCCAGGCCCAGGAACGCAGCCAGCAGCAGTCGCAACAAATGGAACTGGTGGCGACCGCGATCAATGAAGTGACCTATGGCGTGCAGGACGTGGCCAAGAACGCCGAGCACGCGGCCAGCGAGATGCGCGACGCCGAATCCCAGGCCCAGCAAGGCCAGGTCAACATCGATGGCAGCTTGCAGCAGATCGACCGCCTGTCCCAGACCATCGACCAGGCGGTGGAAGTGATCCGCACCCTGGCCAGTGAAAGCACCCAGATTGGCAGCGTGCTGGAGGTGATTCGCTCCATTGCCGAGCAGACCAACCTGCTGGCCCTCAACGCCGCGATCGAAGCCGCCCGCGCCGGCGAACAAGGCCGGGGCTTTGCGGTGGTCGCCGATGAAGTGCGGCTGCTGGCCCAGCGTACACAGAAGTCCACCGCAGAGATCCAGGCGATGATCGAGCGCCTGCAAACCCATTCCGAAGCCGCCGTGAAAGTCATCAGCGACAGCAGCCGCGCCTCGCAACTGACCATCGAACAGGCCGGCCTGGCCGGTGCCAGCCTCAACGCCATCGGCCAGGCCCTGCGCAACCTCAACAGCCTGAACGCCTCCATCGCCAGTGCCACGTTGCAACAGGCCCATGTGGTGGAAGACATCAACCAGAACGTCACCCAGGCCGCCGGACTGTCCCACAGCACCGCCATGGCCGCCGAACAATCCAGCCAGGCAAGCACCCGCCTCAAGGCATTGAGTGAAGAGTTGAACGGGTTGCTCAAGCAGTTCCGGGTCTAAAGATCGGTAGACCACCCTGTGGGAGCGAGCTTGCTCGCGATAGCGGTAGCACATTCAGCACTGATGCAAGCTGACCCTCCGCCATCGCGAGCAAGCTCGCTCCCACATTGGTCTGTGTTGGTCTCCGAATTGGTGTTCACCGCAATCCCCTTGTGGGAGCGAGCTTGCTCGCGATAGCGACGGTACATTCAACATTGGTATTGGAGCTGCCCACGCCATAGCGTTTACAATCGCCGCCCTCTTCTACTCCCCCAAGGAACCGCCATGTCCGGGCTTGAACTGTTTGCCGCAGCCCTCGGCGTGATCGCTGTCTGGTTGACCGTCAAGCAGAACCCCTGGTGCTGGCCGATCGGCCTGGTCATGGTGTTGCTGTACAGCTGGATTTTTTTCGAGGTGAAGTTGTACTCGGACATGCTGCTGCAGGTTGTCTACGCGGTGCTGCAACTCTACGGTTGGTGGCAATGGACCCGAGCCGGGAACAATCATGATGGACGCCAGGTCAGCCGCCTCGGCGGGCCGTCGGTGTTGCTCGGCCTGGCCATCGGCGCGGCAGGCAGCCTGCTGTTGGGCGCCGCCATGGCTCACTGGACCGATGCCGCCCAGCCCTGGCTCGATGCCGCGCTCACCGGTTTCAGCCTCGTCGCCCAGTGGTGGATGGCGCAAAAACGCGTGCAATGCTGGCCGCTGTGGATCGTCCTGGACGTGATCTTCGTCGGCCTGTTCATCTACAAGGGCCTGCACCTGACCGCCGCGCTCTACGCCCTGTTCACCCTCCTGGCCGTGCAAGGCTGGCGAGAATGGCGCGCCGACCCGGCCCTGCGCGCATGAAGGTGGTGGTCCTGACTGGCCCGGAATCCAGCGGCAAGAGTTGGCTGGCGGCGCAATTGCAGGAACACTTTGGTGGCGTACGGGTGGATGAGTACGTGCGCCACTTCATGGAACAGACCCGGCGCGATACCTGCCTGGCCGACATCACCGACATCGCCTCCGGCCAACTGGCCTGGGAAGATCAGGCCCGTGCCCGCCGTCCGGCGCTGTTGATCCTCGACACGCACCTGTTGAGCAACATCCTCTGGAGCCAGACCCTGTTCGACGACTGCCCGGACTGGCTCGAGCCGGCTCTGCTGACCCGTCATTATGACCTGCACCTGCTGCTGAGCCCCGAGCAGGTCGAATGGACCGGCGACGGTTTGCGTTGCCAGCCCGAGCTGGCAGAACGGCTGGCGTTTTTTCAGGCGATCGAAGCTTGGCTGAGCGGACATCGGCAACCGTTCCAGGTCATTGAAGGTGATTGGGCGCAACGCCAGCAGCAAGTGTTCGCCGCCGTTGCCCGCCTGCTTGAAGCCTGACCACAAGAGTGATCTGTTCCATTGCTGAAACACCACGGTCGCTGCAAACCCGGATCCAACGTCGCTTCACCAAATTGCCATCAAGACTGTCAAGCTTCTGAAACACCCCCCCAAAAGCCTGGATCCAGAGCCCTGGGACAGTGTGTGACCGCCTGGTCACCATGCACCTTGTCTCAGCGCTGAAACAGGTCCCTTCCCCGGCATCCCCCCCATAACTTCAACTTATTGAATCCAAAGGCATTCAAAAACTCGGCACGACACCTGCTCTGCCCCATTTCGCAACGCTGGACCAGGGCCAGCCCACCGAGAAGGAATCGATGCCGTGGGAACTTTCGAGAGAAGTTTGACCTGTCTGCTGTTGATCGGTTGCGCCGCCAGCGCAACGCTCAGTCTGCCAGCACAGGCCGAGGGCAACGGCGTCATTGTGCTCAACCGTGACGTGCAGCCCATCGCAATTGGTCGCAACGGTGGCAAAGACCCCTACCCGACCACCGTCAATGCCAACCCCTCCGAACGAATCAACCAGGCGACCGCCAGTACCGAACTGAGCGATGGCGAGTTCGCCAGCGTGGCCAGTGGCTCGTCGATCCGCAACACCGTCAACCCGAATACCGGCGTGCAGGGCCTGAACGTCGTGACCAACCCCAACGGCATGCCGGGCATGAATGCCGGACACGGTGGCGGTAGCGGCGGCGCGATCTCCGGCACCATCAACCGCTCGTTGAGTTCCGGCCTGGCCCCGCTGGGTCGGCTGGCGGGAGGTCAGTGATATGAAGCCCGCGCTGTTTCTGCTCACTCTGTTCATGCTTTCCCTGCTCAGCTCTTTCACCGTATTTGCCGATTCGGGTGTTGCGGTGATCAGTAACGCCAACCTGCAGGACTCTGGCAGCCACTACACCGGCAACTTCAACGTCAACCAGGCGGCCGGCGATCAGATCCAACAGACCAATACTCGGGCCATCGCCATTGGCAGCCACGCCCAGGCCAGCACGAGCGTGCAGCAACGGGTCGACACACAGGCCAACCCCTCCATGAACGCCACCGCCCGCATCGGCGGCCAATCCTTTACCAATGGCAACGGTGTGCTGGGCGTCAACCAGTCCGCCGGAGCCAACAACCAGATGGCCAATGTCATGCGCGTGGGCATCAGTGCGCAGCCGCAGAGCATTGACGACAGCGCCCTGTCTCAACAGAACGTGGCGTTGCTACCGAACTCAGGAGCAACTGGCGCCCCAACCGGCAGTCGCCAGGTCGTTACCAGCGACCAGGCCTTCACCGGCAGCCGAGGGGTGATTCAGGTGAACCAGAGTGCCGGGGTGGGGAACCGCATGGCTAACACCCTGAGCATCCGGGTCGCTGACTGATCCGGCGCAGTGGGCATAAGAAAGTACCAACACTTAACCAACGACATGCAAGGAGAAACACCATGAAACCTACAATGGCACTCAAACCATTGGTTTTCGCTCTCGCCGCTGTCATGGCAATGGCTGCACAGGCTGGAGGGAACGGCGATGGTCACGGCCACCATGGTCCCAAAGGCCCAACGTGGGAAGAACAGCTGTCCATCAACGCCAGCGCGATGGCTACCGTGATTGATGAGCAGAACAGCGACGGCAACGAGGTGCTCAACCAGGGCACTAAAAACACCGCCGAAGCTACCGATTCCCTCAATGGCAGCAACGGGAACATGGGGGCGAACATCGCCGCTGGCGACGGTAACCAACAAGACAACGCCGCAGCGCTGGCTACCGCTGACGAAAGCTTCATCTTCGGCTCGGCTGTCGCCGCCTCAAGTGCCACGCAAACCAATACCAACAACTATGTAAAAAACAACTCGACCCACAACAACGCCTCGCTCACCAATGCAGGCAACAACGGCTCCGGCAACATCGGCATCAACGTGACCGCCGGCAACTTCAACCAACAGAAAAACAACCTGGCCATCGCAGTGTCGGGTGGCCGTGTCGCACAGGCCTCTGCCGAGGCCAATCAGTCCTCCACTGGCCTTGTGGTCGACAATAAGGGTGTACGGACCTACAAAACCGACACGCTCACCAGCACCTACGCCGCTTCTGGCACCTTCAAGGCCAAAGGCACCGGCACCGTTGAAGAAGACGATCATGGTGGCTGGGGCAACAGAGGCGGTAACGGCGGTCACGATGACGACAAGTTCAAGTTCTCCGCCGTGGGGACTTTCGAACTGGCCGGCAGCAACACCCAGCAGGTGCTGACCCGCGACGGTTGGAAAAACCCTGTGATCAACAACGCCACCATGACCAACTCCATGAACGGCTTCTCCGGTAACGGCGGCGCCAACGTGTCGGCAGGCGTGGGCAACCAGCAAAGCAACTCGCTGTCCATCGCGGCCGGCTGCAGGGCTTGCATGTAAAAAAGTACCGCTGTGGGAGTAGTAACGCTGTGGGAGCACAGCTTGCTCGCGATGAGGTCGTCACATACGACACCTCTGTTGGCTTTAAAACCGCTATCGCGAGCAAGCTTTGCTCCCACGGATTTGCTCCCACAGGGGCTTTTTTCCCGGATGTCCACTAGGCGTATTGATCATGCGTGTCACTGCCGTTTCCCTGCTGCTCTGCCTGGCGTGCGTGGCTGAAGCCGCGCAGATACCGGTCGCCGCCCTGCCTGGCGGCATGCTGGTCTACAAACCGGTGCAAAGCGTACGCGAGCGCAAGTTCAGCGACATCGTCGAGCAGAAAACCGATTTCAGTTGCGGCGCCGCCGCACTGGCCACGGTATTGCGCCAGGCCTATTGGCTTGACGTCGATGAAGAGCACGTCATCAAAGGCATGCTGGTCAATGCCGACCAGGACCTGGTTCGCACCCAGGGTTTTTCCATGCTGGACATGAAGCGCTACGTGGAAAGCATCGGCATGCGTGCCCGAGGCTACCGGATACCGCCAGAGAAACTCGAAGCGGTGACGATCCCGGTGGTGGTTCTGATGGAAATACGCGGCTACAAGCATTTCGTGGTGTTGCAGCGGGCCGATAAGCAATGGGTCTACATCGGCGACCCGGTGCTGGGCCACAAGCGCTACGCCCATGATGAGTTCGTCAAAGGCTGGAATGGCATCGTCTTCGCGATCGTCGGCCCGGGCTATGACAAGACCAATGCGCTACGCAGCCCTCCTCAACCCCTGACAGCCCGTAACAAGCTGGACGGTTTCAACCCGGTCAGGGATGCGGAACTGATGGATTTCGGCTTCATTCAGAGCGACTTTTTTTAATCGCCGACCTACTGCCAACAATAAGTACAAAAAGGAGCAGGAAGCTCCGGGAGCAGCACATGAAAACTTCACACTGGCTGTCGCTGGCCTGCCTGCTCGCGACTGCCTCGGGCTATGCCCATGCCGGCTTCAAACCCATTGAAGTCAAGGACCAGGAGCTTGCCGAGCTGCGCGGTCGTTATGTCATGCCCGGCCGAGTCATCAGCTTTGGCATCGTCATGAGCAGTACTTGGCGCAACGCCAGCGGCGACTTGATCGGTGCCACCAGCACCATGCAGATCCAGGCTGCCACTGTCAAACCCGAGTTTTATGTCTCCACCGTCAAGCAGACTGGCAACGGCAGCGTCCCGGAACAGGGCAGCGGCAACATTACCGGTGGCGCCGGTCTTGGCACGAGCCAGGGCGTGACCCAGAGCGTACGCGCCGCCGGCGACGGCAATACGGCCTACAACAACGTCAACATCAATGTGAAGGAGAGCAACCAGGCGCCAGCGCTTGTGCCTTCCCAGGGCCAACTGCTGACCAAGGGCCAGACCATCAGCGGCAGCAACGCCGCCGGCAGCGTCGCGGTCACCGCCACCGGCAGCGGCGTGCAAATGGCGATCCAGGCCAGCCACAACCAGGGCAGCAGCCTGCAACAAGTGGCCCAAGGCGGTTTGCTGCAAAACACCCGCCTGCTGGGCAACAGCAACCTGGTCAACAACATGACGCAACTCAATGTGGTGCTCAACAATAACGGCCCCAGTGCCGGCGCCTTGGACTGCAATCTGACCCAACTGCGTGGCCTGCGTAACCTCGGTTACTGAACTACGCTGATCTCCGATCATTGGGCAAATAGGGACGGCATATTTCATGTATCGATCCGTATCGTTGCGCGCTGTGATGTGTTTAAGCACGTTGTTCCCGGCGGCCGTGTTGCACGCGGCCCCGGATGCGGACATCGAGGCCCTGAAACAGGAACTTCTTGAGCTCAAGCAACGATACGAGGTCCAGCAAAAGGCCCTGGCGGTGCTCGAACAGCGGGTGCGCCAGGTGGAGGATCAACCCGCCTCTCCACCGCCCAAGCGCCTGGCCAAATCCCCGGCCGACATGAAAGGCAACCAGACCGTGGCCGGCGGTGGCGCGGCAACGGCTGGCGGCAGCGGCTACGGGCAGTCCCTGGCCGATGATTCCCAACCGGCCCAGAGCGTCTCCAACCTCTATGACGAGGCCAGCGGCTTCTTCGGCGGGGGCAAATTCAGTTTCGAGACTGGCGTGACCTATTCGCGCTACGACACGCGGCAACTGATCCTCAACGGTTTCCTGGCCCTGGATTCGATTTTCCTGGGCAACATCAACCTCGACCGGATCAAGGCCGACACTTGGACGCTGGACCTCACCGGTCGCTATAACTTCGACAACCGCTGGCAGTTCGACCTCAACGTCCCGGTGATCTACCGCGAATCCACGTACCAGTCAGGCGGCGCGAACAACGGCGCTGCCGGCGTCACCAGCGAAGAAACCGTGACCCGCGACCCCACCATCGGCGACGTCAACTTCGGCATCGCCTACAAGTTCATGGATGAGTCGATCAACTCCCCGGACGCAGTGGTCACCTTGCGAGTCAAGGCCCCCACCGGCAAGGACCCGTTCGGCATCAAACTGCGCCAATCCCAGGCCAACACCAACCTGTTCGTGCCTGACGACTTGCCCACCGGCAACGGCGTATGGTCGATCACGCCCGGGCTTTCGCTGGTCAAGACCTTCGACCCGGCCGTCTTGTTCGGCACCCTTTCCTACACCCATAACTTCGAAGAATCGTTCGACGACATCAGCTCCACGGTCAACCAGAAGGTGCCGGGCAAGGTTCGAATCGGCGACAGCTTCCAGATCGGCGCGGGCATTGCCTTTGCCTTGAACGAGAAGATGAGCATGTCATTCTCGGTCTCTGACCTGATCCAAAAGAAAAGCAAGCTCAAACAGGACGGTGGCGACTGGGAGTCGGTGACCTCCAGCGACGCCAACGCCGGCTACTTCAATATCGGCATGACCGTCGCCGCCTCCGACAACCTGACCATCGTGCCCAACCTGTCCATCGGGCTGACCGACGATGCACCGGATTTCACCTTTAGTCTCAAATTCCCGTACTACTTCTGATGTTCTCAGGGATATGTGATAAGCACCTATCCCTGAAGGCACTGCAAAACAAAAAACCTGTGGGAGCGAGCTTGCTCGCGATAGCGGTCTTCCATTCAACATCCATGCTGACTGAAAGGGCCTCATCGCGAGCAAGCTCGCTCCCACAGGTGTGTGTGTAGACCGTTCTAGCGGATCTGGTGCTTGTGCAGCAGACGATAGAAAGTCGGCCGGGACACGCCCAGTACCCGGGCGGCCACGCTCAGGTTGTCACTGTGACGGTTGAGCACATCGCTCAGGGCCTGGCGCTCGGCGCGGGTCTTGTAGTCCTCCAGCGTGCCCATCGGTGCCGCGACACCCTGGTGGCTGGCCAGGCCGAGGTCCCGGGCCTCGATTTGTCGGCCTTCGGCAAGTACCAAACCGCGACGGACGCGGTTGGCCAGCTCCCGCACATTGCCGGGCCAGTCATGCATGCCCATCGCCACCAACGCATCCTCGCTGAAGCTGCGGGGACGGCGGCCGGTTTCCTGGCTGTAGAAATGGGAAAAGTGGCTGGCCAGCATCGCCAGGTCACCATGACGTTCGCGCAACGGCGCCATCGACACTTGCAACACGTTCAAGCGGTAATACAGATCCTCGCGAAATCGTTTGTGCTCGATAGCAGCCTCAAGGTCCACATGGGTGGCGGCCAAGACCCGCACATCGACCGCAATCGGCTGACTGCCACCGACCCGCTCAATGTGCTTTTCCTGCAGAAAACGCAGCAGGTTGGCCTGCAGCTCCAACGGCAGGTCGCCAATTTCATCGAGAAACAACGTACCTCCGTGAGCCGCCTCGATCCGTCCGATCTTGCGTTGGTGAGCCCCGGTGAACGCGCCCTTCTCATGCCCGAACAATTCGGACTGGATCAGGTGCTCCGGAATCGCACCGCAGTTAATGGCGATAAACGGCTTGTTGCGCCGGTGAGACTGACAATGCAGGGTGCGCGCCACCAGTTCCTTGCCGGTGCCGCTCTCACCCCGAATCAATACCGGCGACTCGGCAGGCGCCAGCTTGCTCAACAATTTGCGCAATTCGCGTATCGGCTTGCTGTCGCCCAGCAGCTCATGTTCGGGCTGATCAATGTGGACCGAGCCCTGCCCCCGCAGGCGCGCCATGCCAAACGCCCGGCCCAGTGTCACCTGGACCCTGGACACGTCGAACGGCAAGGTATGGAAGTCGAAAAACCATTCGCAGACAAAATCACCGACGTTTTGCAGGCGCAACACTTCCTGGTTAAGCACGGCGATCCATTCGGTGCCGCTACGGCTGATCAACTCCTTGACCGCTTCCGGGCGCTCCAGGTGAAAAGGTTGTAACCGCAAAAGGCCGACGTCACACGTCCGATCGCCGGCGTGTTCAAGGGCGCAACTGTCCACATCCCAGCCAATGGTGCGCAGACCTGGCAACAGGCGATGACAATCGTCGCAGGGATCAACCACGAGCAGACGACGTGACGTACTGGCTTCGATCATGACTGATCCTTGGCGCCAAAATAAGGAAATATGATTAGAAACAGTCGTTTGGCAAACCTGCATGTAACAGTAGCAAGAAGTTGACGCCCCCTTGTATCGATTGATTATCGAGATCGCGTCAAACTGGTTATAAGCGAGCGTTTCGTTAGTTGTCGCTGGCGTATTTCTTTCATGGCGCTTTCAAACAAAAGCCAAAAAGCCTGGTCTGAAAGAAAATCGAAATTTATTTAAATAATGTGTGACCCGCCTGCGGGTTCGGGACATCAGTACAAGTAACCAGCCGCACGGTACGCCCAACCGACGGCACATCATTTGTTTGGGCACACTTAAGAGAAAACGCCATGAACGCCCCGCTCCGTATCAACGAAGCTCTTTTGATTGCCGACCGCGCATTCCGTCCTTTCCACTGCGTGGCCTGGGCTCCACAAGACGGTAACGGTGAACTTAGCCTGACCGTCGTCGACCGCACCAATACTCATATTGGCCGCACCCAGATTCCAAGCAGCGCCTATACCGACCCGGTCCAACTGGCCGACCTGTTGAAACAGGCCCGTGCCGAACTGAGCCAGGAAGGTTACACATTGCAATCGTGGTCGATGCCTGAATAACCACCGGTAAAGCCTGTTATCGATTGCAGGCTTGGCTCTGGATTGTAAAGCCATTGTTATGGCATGAATCGCTGCTGTATCCGCAGAACATGACAGTTGTGCATTGTCACATTCAGGGATTGAATGTTGCCCTCATGCAGTCGTCGCCCTTCCGGGCCTTTCGACACGCAAGGAGAGGCAGGCATGCTCGCTCAGTTCGCGTTTGTGCTCCCCCGGACCATGGCCCACGCCGGACAGCTTGACTCAGGCTTTGCCGCCAACGGCAAAGCCTGGGTTCATTTCGAAGACAGCACCTCGAGCCTGACCACTGGATTGACCCTCGACCACGCAGGAAGAATCCTGGTGGCGGCCAGGATCGAGACGGCCCACGGCAGCCGGTTCGGGCTGGCAAGACTCAACCATGACGGATTAACCGATCCGGACTTCGGCACTCGCGGCTGCGTGATCGGCGCGTTTGAAAACGGTTTCGACGCGACGGCAGGCAAGGTGATCGAGTTACCCGACGGGAATATCCTGTTGTCCGGCCTGCACTACGAAAACAACGACCATACCTTTCCCGCCCTGGCGCTGTTCGATCAGCAAGGCCGCTGCCTGGCGCTCCAGGCTGACGGCCACATTGTCGTCGGCGGCGCCATCGACTTGCCCCAGCATGGCTTGATTGCCCGCTATGACAGCAGCGGCAAGCTCGATGACAGCTTCGGCGAGAACGGCTTTCTGTCGATCCTGGCGCAGGGCCACAGCGTGATGGTCAGCCAGATCGTCCCGGACACGAACGGTGATCTGCAGGTGTTCGGCAGCAGCCGTGATCCGATGCATAGCCTGTCCCTGAAAGTGCGCCCCGACGGCAAGCCGGACCGTCATTGCAACCAGGGTCAGTGCCAACTGATGGCGATCGGGAGCAATGCCAGTCAGTGGACTGCCGCCCGGCTTCAATCAGACGGAAAACTGCTGACCGCCGGCGCCACCATCGGCGGTATCGAGGCCGATTTCGTACTTGCCCGACATCTGCCAGATGCCAGCCTCGACCCGGATTTCGTCCAGGGCAAAGGCTGGGTTCGCACTCGACTCGGCTACAGCCTCGATACCGCCACCACCCTGGCTGTGCAGGCGAATGGGAGGATTCTGGTGGGCGGTTACTCGCTCCTGGGGCTTTATCGAGCGGTGATTGCGCGGTATTGGGCCTGAGTCGAATTGTCGCGGGTGAACGGTATTTATTCTTACGCTTGATATTCCTCATTTCTTACGGCAACTTGCGCGCTTCTAACTAAAAGGAGCAGCCGATGTCCGGTCCAATGGCTCAAGCGTTCGCGCACAACTTTCTTGGCCACTCACCGCGCTGGTACAAGGCGTGCATCATCACCTTCCTCATCCTCAATGCCGTGGTGCTGTGGACCCTGGGCCCGGTCGTCGCAGGCTGGATGCTGGTGCTGGAGTTCATTTTTACCCTCGCCATGGCCCTTAAATGCTACCCATTGATGCCTGGTGGGCTGCTGCTGGTCGAGGCCCTGGTGCTGGGCATGACCACCCCCAAGGCACTGTACGACGAACTGCTGCATAACTTCCCGGTCATCCTGCTGCTGATGTTCATGGTGGCCGGGATCTACTTCATGAAGGATCTGCTGTTGTTCCTGTTCTCGCGCCTGCTTTTGGGTGTGCGTTCCAAGGCGATGCTGTCCTTGATGTTCTGCTTTCTCTCGGCGTTCCTGTCTGCGTTCCTTGACGCACTGACCGTTACCGCGGTGATCATCAGCGCCGCCGTGGGGTTCTATGCGGTGTACCACCGTGTGGCGTCGGGCAACGACCCGCGCCAGGACAGTAGCGTCGATGAAGACCACGACCTGCCATCGCTGCATCATGCCGACCTGGACCAGTTCCGGGCGTTCCTGCGCAGCCTGTTGATGCATGGCGCCGTGGGCACGGCGCTGGGCGGCGTCTGCACCTTGGTGGGTGAACCGCAGAACCTGCTGATCGGCCATGAGATGGGCTGGCATTTCGCCGAATTCTTCCTGAAAGTCGCGCCGGTATCGCTGCCGGTGCTGGTAGCCGGGCTAGCGACCTGCGTGGCGCTGGAAAAGCTGCGTTGGTTCGGTTACGGCACGTTGTTGCCAGACAACGTGCGTTCCGTGCTGGCCGACTACGCCGATCAGGACAATCGCGAACGCACCGCACGGCAACGAGCGGCGCTGATCGTTCAGGGTATCGCCGCGCTGATTCTGATCGTGAGCTTGGCGTTACACATTGCCGAAGTCGGCCTGATTGGCCTGATGGTCATCGTGTTGATTACCGCCTTCACCGGCATCACCGACGAGCACCGGCTGGGCAATGCGTTCAAGGACGCCATGCCGTTCACGGCGCTGTTGGTGGTGTTCTTTGCGGTAGTGGCGGTCATCCACGACCAGCAGTTGTTCACGCCGCTGATCCAATGGGTCCTGGCCCTGCCCGCCGACCAGCAGCCGGGCATGCTGTTCATTGCCAATGGCCTGCTGTCGGCCATCAGCGACAACGTGTTCGTGGCGACCATCTACATTACCGAGGTCAAACAGGCCTTCGTCAACGGCCACATGAGCCGCGAACAGTTCGAGACCCTGGCGGTGGCCATCAACACCGGCACCAACCTGCCGAGCGTCGCCACACCCAACGGCCAGGCCGCCTTCCTGTTCCTGCTGACCTCGGCGATCGCCCCGCTGATTCGCCTGTCCTATGGCCGGATGGTCTGGATGGCCGTGCCCTACACCGTGGTAATGGGTGGCTTGGGCTGGTATGCGGTGACTTACTGGTTGTAGAAAATTGGAACATCGATGGCAAGGGGATCCCTCTGTGGGAGCAAGGCTTGCCCGCGATGAAGGCGATGCGGTCTATCAGGAACCGAGGCGCCTGTTTCGCGAGCAAGCTTTGCTCCCACAGTGGGAATAAATTCCCCTGCCACAAAAGCCGGGGCATCCTATCGCGGCAAGATGTAGCGTTCGATCGCCAGCGCCGCACCGTCGTCGATCACAGTAGCGGTCACGACATCCGCTTGACGCCTGATCGCCTCCTCCGCCTGCCCCATGGCAATCGACAACCCCGCGCGGTGGAACATCGCCGGGTCGTTGCCACCGTCGCCCATGGCCGCCGTCTGTTCCAGTGGCACATCAAGGAAGGCTGCCAGGGTCGACAGTGCTTCCCCTTTGTTGGCCTTCATCGCGGTCACATCCAAGTAAATCGGTTGCGAACGCGACACCTGGGCCTGGCCCTTGAGCAGCGGGTGCAGCCGCGCCTCCAGTTCCACCAGCAGGTCGGTGTTGGCGCTGGTGGCGACGATCTTGTCGATCCGTTCCAGGTATGGTTCGAAGCTTTCGACCTCTACTGGTGGATAGCCCAGACCACGCGTCTCCACCGGTACCATCGGACCGTTGGCATCGCGCACCAGCCATTCGCCATCGGCAAATACCCAGACTTCGATGCCGGGTTGATCGGCATACAGGGCCAGCGTGGTCAGAGCGGCCTCAGGGGGCAGGTAATGGACGGCAAGAAAGCTACCGTCGGGATGAACCAGTGTGCCGCCATTGAACGCCGCCGTGGGCAGGTCGACGCCCAGGGCCTCGATCTGCTGCAACATGGCCCGCGGCGGTCGCCCGGTGGCGAGGCTGAACAGCACACCGGCCTGGCGCAATGAGCGAACCGCCTCAATGGTGCGCTGGTTCAGGCTGTGGTCGGGCAACAGCAATGTGCCGTCCATGTCGCTGAGCAGGAAACGGATGGGATGCTTCATCAGATCACTCATCCGAGGTCGTGCCAGACGCGACTGTCGCGAGCAAGCAAGTCATCGGCGGCGGCCGGGCCATCTTCGCCAGCCTTGTAGGGCTGGACCGCTGCATCCTGCTGCCAGGCATCGAGGAACGGCTGCACGGCGCGCCAGCCGTTTTCGATGTTGTCGGCACGTTGGAACAGCGTCTGGTCGCCGGTCAGGCAATCGTAGATCAGGGTTTCGTAACCTGTGGACGGCTGCATTACGAAGAAATCCTTGTAGGCGAAGCCCAACTCGATATTGGCCATGTCGAGTGCCGGCCCCGGCCGCTTGGCCAGCAGGTCGAACCACATGCCTTCATTGGGCTGAATCTGGATTCTCAAGTGCGTAGGTTGCAGTTCGTCGACGTCGGTGTCGCGAAACTGCGCGTAAGGCGCGGGCTTGAAGCAGATGACGATCTCCGTGTCCCGCACGCTCATGCGCTTGCCGGTGCGCAGGTAAAACGGCACGCCGACCCAGCGCCAGTTGTCGATCATGACCTTGAGGGCGACATAAGTCTCGGTGCTGCTGTCAGGCACCACGTTGGCCTCCTGGCGATAACCGTTTACCGCCTTGCCACCGACTTCACCGGCAGTGTATTGGCCGCGGACCGAGTTGGCCCGGGCCTGCTCCACCGACCAGGGCCGGATCGCCCCGACAACCTTGGCCTTTTCCCCACGCACGGCGTCGGCACCAAACGCCGCTGGCGGCTCCATGGCCACCATCGCCAGCAGTTGGAAAAGATGATTGGGCACCATATCCCGCAGGGCGCCGGTGTGCTCATAGAAACTGCCACGGGTTTCCACGCCGACGGTTTCGGCAGCGGTGATTTGTACGTGGTCGATGTAGTGGTTGTTCCAAAATGCCTCGAACAGGCTGTTGGAGAAACGGCTGACCAGAATGTTCTGCACCGTTTCCTTGCCCAGGTAATGGTCGATGCGATAGATCTGTTTCTCACTCATGACCTTGAGCAGACAGGCGTTCAGCGCTTCGGCGGTATGCAGGTCGGAGCCGAACGGCTTTTCGATCACCACCCGCCGGAAGGCCCCCTCCTGCTCCTGAAGCAGCCCGGCCGCACCGAGGCGGCTGACCACTTCACTGAAAAAGCGCGGCGCGGTCGCCAGGTAGAAAACCGCATTGCCAGTGCCGCTGGCAGCGATTTTCGCCGCCAGCGCCTGGTAGGTGCTCTCATCGAGGAAATCACCCTGGACGTAGCTGATGCCCTGGGCCAGCTTGGCCCACAGCACTGGGTCGAGCGCGCGGTTGGCATCACCGCCCTTGCTCGCCGCTTCGTTACGGATGAAATCCTCGAGTTTCTTGGCAAAATCCACATCGCTGATGGCGTTGTGGTCAACCCCGATGATGCGCAGCCCATCGCCCAGCAGACCGTCGCGACTGAGGTGGTAAAGCGCCGGCATCAGCAGACGCTTGACCAGATCGCCATGGGCGCCGAACAGAAACAACGTGGTCGGCGGCGCAGGTTCTGCCTTGGATTTGCTGCCGATCGAGGTCATTTTTTCGGCGTCTCCACGTGGCCGCCAAAGCCGAAGCGCATGGCCGAAAGCATTTTGTCACCGTACGTGCTTTGCTGGCGCGAGCGGAAACGGGCGAACAGCGAACTGGACAGGACCGGAACCGGCACCGCTTGCTCAATGGCGGCCTCGATGGTCCAGCGGCCTTCTCCGCTGTCGGCGACTTCGCCGGAATAACCGTCCAGTTTCGGATCGCTGGCCAGCGCGTCGGCGGTCAAGTCCAGCAGCCAGGACGACACCACGCTGCCGCGACGCCAGACTTCGGCGATATCGGCGACGTTCAGGTCAAAACGCTGCTCAGCCGGCAGGCTTTCGCTGGATTTGGTCTTGAGGATGTCAAAACCCTCGGCGAAGGCCTGCATCATTCCGTATTCGATGCCGTTGTGGATCATCTTCACGAAATGCCCGGAACCGGCCGGGCCCGCGTGGATGTAGCCGCGTTCGGCGCGGTCATCGTCGGACTTGCGGTCACGGGTGCGCGGGATGTCGCCCATGCCCGGGGCCAGGCTGTCGAACAGCGGGTCCAGGCGCTTCACCACGTCGGCCTCACCGCCAATCATCATGCAGTAGCCGCGCTCCAGGCCCCAAACGCCACCAGAGGTGCCGACGTCGATGTAGCTCAGGCCTTTTTCCGACAGGGCCTGGGCGCGACGGATGTCGTCCTTGTAATACGTGTTACCGCCGTCAATGATCACATCACCCGGCTCAAGCAGTTCGCTGAGGGCGTTGATGGTGTCTTCGGTGGGTGCGCCGGCCGGCAGCATGACCCAGACCGCCCGTGGCTTTTCCAGGCCGGCGACCAGTGCCGAGAGGTCCGCGACGCCCATCGCGCCTTCCTGGTGCAGGTTTTCGACAAAAGCGGCATTGCGGTCATAGACGACGGTGGTGTGCCCATTGAGCATCAGGCGCCGCGCAATATTGCCGCCCATACGGCCCAGTCCAATGATCCCGAGTTGCATGTGCTGATGCTCCCTACTACAAATAAAGGTGTGTCAAAGATTTAACACTATCGACTAATGGAGGTTAGTCCAGAGCATTGCTGCATAGTTTCCGGGTAATTCCAGCGATCACAAGGGATAACGCACAAGATCCGGCCAAAGACACAGCGACCATGAAAAATAAAAAAGTTCCAATCACAAGCAAAAGAAATCAGAATCGGCGCCGATAGTAGAGGTGTCGACCAAATCATGGCGACATCTCTATAGTTGATGTACGCCATTTGCGAGGTGAGCAATGGGCCCTGTCGTTACCGCACGTCCTCCCCAAACCCTTTATGTGACCATTCGTCGCGATGAATTGCGCCTACTCAAGGAAGAACGCGATCTACTGCTTGATGAAGTGACGCAGCTGCGCATGCAGTTGCAACACGTACAGCTGCCCCACCAGAGCCAGTCCCTGGCTCGGTAACCGCCGCTGAGGCACAGCACCAGGAAGTGACACTGGCCAAACTGGTGCCACTTCCATGCGAGTCCGCCATGTGCGCCTGTGGCGAGGATATTTGTCCCCGCAGGGCTGTGGGAGCAAAGCTTGCTCGCGAAACAGGCACCTCGGTTCCTGAAGGACCGCATCGCTTTCATCGCGGGCAAGCCTTGCTCCCACAGATACATCCCCTGCCACAAATAAATCCCCCACCAAGGTGCGCTCGCACCCCGTCATCGATTTGTATTCGAAAAACTCACAAACTTTTCACAACCGGCTCGCAATACTCCCGGCCTTTAGGGTTGCTCGGCGTACGCCTGCGGTCACCAATTCGGTGCCGACAGCTTCGTCGATAAAAGCTGGAGCGCTTGATGAGCTTGTTCAAACGCAGCAAAACGACTGCGAAAGGTTTCGACTGGGCCGGATTCGGCTGGCTGTTTCTGTTCTTCTGGTATTTCTCGGGCATCACCCAACTGCTCATTCTGTTGAGCGACACCTCCGGTTTCACCGGCTTTCGCCAAGCGTTCGTGATGAGCGCGGTGTGGCTGGCCCCCCTGCTGCTCTTCCCTGCCCGCACGCGTTTGCTCGCAGCCTTGATCGGCGTGGTGCTTTGGGCCTGTTCCATGGCCAGCCTGGGCTACTTCTTCATTTACCAACAGGAATTTTCCCAGAGCGTCATCTTCATCATGTTCGAATCGAACGTGTCTGAAGCCGGCGAGTACCTGACACAATATTTTGCCTGGTGGATGGTGGCAGCATTTTTGGCCCACACCGTCGTCGGCTACTGGCTCTGGACCCGCCTGCGCCCGGTTTACCTGCCCCGGGGCCAGGCCATGGTCGCAGCATTTGCCATTGTCCTGGCCGTGGTCGGCTATCCGCTGATCAAGCAGACCCAGCGTACCGGCAGCTTTGCCGGTGGCCTGGAAAAATTCGAAGATCGCATCGAGCCAGCAGTGCCCTGGCAGATGCTCGTGGCCTATCGTCGCTACGGTGAACAGCTGGAGAACATGCAAGGCATGCTCCACAGCGCCAGCAAGATCGCACCACTGCGCAACCTCAAGGATGCCATGGCAAACGAGCCGGCAACCCTGGTGCTGGTGATCGGTGAGTCCACCAACCGCCAGCGCATGAGCCTCTACGGTTACCCGCGGGAAACCACGCCTGAACTGGACAAGCTCAAGGACCAGCTGTCGGTGTTCGATAACGTCATCACCCCGCGCCCCTACACCATCGAAGCGTTGCAGCAAGTGCTGACGTTCGCCGACGAACAGAACCCGGACCTGTACCTGAGCACGCCATCGCTGGTGAGCATGATGAAACAGGCCGGCTACAAAACCTTCTGGATAACCAACCAGCAGACCATGACCAAACGCAACACCATGCTCACGACCTTTTCCCAGCAGGCCGACGAACAGGTGTACCTGAACAACAACCGCAACCAGAATGCCGCGCAGTACGATGGCGACGTGATCGAACCGTTCAACAAAGCCCTGGCCGACAGCGCCCCGCGCAAGCTGATCGTGGTGCACCTGCTCGGCACCCACATGAGTTACCAGTATCGGTACCCGCCGACCTTCAACAAGTTCACCGACCGCCAAGGCGTACCAGCGAGCCTGCGTGATGATCAGGTTCCGACCTACAACAGTTACGATAACGCGGTGCTGTACAACGACTTCGTCGTGTCCAGCCTGATCAAGGGCTACGCCAAGACCGACCCCAACGGTTTCCTGTTGTACCTGTCGGACCATGGTGAAGACGTGTTCGACTCGCAGGGCCACGGCACGCTGGGCCGTAACGAAGGCAAGCCGACCGCACCGATGTACACCATTCCCTTCATGGCCTGGGCTTCACCCAAATGGCGCGAAAGCCATGACTGGAACTTCGCCGGCGACCTGTCAAGGCCCTACAGCAGCTCGCACCTGATCCACACCTGGGCAGACATGGCTGGCTTGAGCTTTGATGAGCTGGACCACAGCAAGAGCCTGGTCAGCGATGACTTCAAGGCCCGTCCGCTGCTGATCGGCAACCCGTATCAAGCCCCGCGCAAGGCCCTGATCGACTTCAGCCTGATGCAGCGCAAGGCACCATTGACTGAAGTCGTGCAGAAGTAACCGAAGCCGACCGGATGCCCGCTTTTACAGGGGCTTGATCCAGAACTGCATATGCCCGTGGGCCGGGTCGAACATGCCAGCGGCAAAGCCGAACTTGGCGTAGCTGCCCTGGGCCACGGCATTGCCCTCGAGCACTTCCAGGGTAATCTTGCAGCAACCACGCTGGCGGGCGATGTCCTCGACCTTCTGCAGCATCTTCTGGCTCAACCCTAGGCCGCGAAAATCCGGCATGACCGCCACGTCGTGGATGTTCACCAAGGGCCGGCAGGCAAAGGTTGAAAAACCTTCGAAGCAATTGACCAGCCCCGCCGGTTCGCCGTTGACGAAGGCCAGCACGCTGAAAGCATGGGGGCGCTTGGCCAGTTCCCCGGGCAGGTGCAACAGCACCTCGGCCGGCAACGAATGCCCCCCTCCCATCGGGTCCTGCGCATAGCCATTGAGCACATGACAGATCGCTTCGGCGTGGACCGGGTTGCTGTAGCTGGCTTGCAGAACAAGAATGTCCTTGGCTTCTTCCATGACCTTCCATCTCACTTCAGTAGTACCGGCGACTCGACGCCGTCGGCGGGATACAGGTCAGACCTGCTGACCAAAACGTTGCATTTGCATTTCCTGGAGGCGACTGAGCGTACGGCGAAACGGGAATTGCAGATAGCCCTCGGTGTACAACTCATCCATCGGCACCTGGGCCGAAAGGCACAGCGGCACCTTGCGGTCATAACATTCGTCGACCAGGGCGATGAAGCGCCGTACGCCATCGTCATGGATCGACAACTGCGGCAGTTCGCGATCACCCGCCGCGACCCGTTCGACGCCGTCCTCGGTGCCACGGGCAATGCGCCCTTCGCGCTGTTCGGCGCTCAGGCACGGCACGTCACTGAGCAAGATGACGCTGAAGCGGTCGCACAACGCCATGAAATCCAACGCCGAGAACGGCTGTTCGCAAAGGTCGGGGTAACGGCTCCAGAGCACGGTATCGCTGGCCTGGACCGGTTCAAGCAGACGATGACCGACTTCAATTGGTGCGCTGTTCGACGCTTGCCCGGCGGTCAACTGGATGAAAACATTGGCCAGCGGATCAGGTTGCCCGGGATCGCGCAGCCAATAACGCTGCTGTAACTGGCCTGGGTGCTGGCGATGGTCTTGCCAGCCGTTCACCGGCACGACCTGCATATATCGATTGATCGCGGTGATAGTCGGTAGGAAACGCTCACGATTGTGGCCGTTGGCATAGAGTTCTTCCGGCGGCAGGTTGGAGGTGCTGACCATCACCATGCCCAGTTCGAACATCACTTGGAACAGGCGCCCGAGGATGATCGCGTCGCCAATGTCGTTGACGAACAGTTCGTCGAAACACAGTACCCGCACTTCAGCGCTCAGCTCCCGGGCCAGGGCTTGCAAAGGATCCGGCGTGCCGGTGAGCTGGAACGAACGCTGATGCACCCACGCCATGAAATGATGGAAGTGTTGACGACGGGCCGGCACCTTGAGGCTTTCGTAAAAACGGTCCATCAGCCAGGTCTTGCCACGCCCCACCGGCCCCCAGAGATAAACGCCCTTGATCGACTTGTGACCTTCATGCAACGCCTTGTGGCATTGCTCCAGCGCCATGATGGCCAATTCCTGGGCCTCATCCTGAACGAAGCCGTGGTGTTCGATGGCATGCTGCCAGGCACTCAAGGGGGAGTCGAAAGTCATACGGCCCGGGTCCGGAAAACGAAGGTGGGGAGTATGCCATGGCGGGCGATTGCAGGGGAGCATGGCCCGTGGGAGCAAGGCTTGCCCGCGATAGTCGCGCTGCGCTCTAACAGCCAAACCGCGTTATCGTTCATCGCGGGCAAGCCTTGCTCCCACAGGCCTTGCTCCCACAGACCTGGGTGCAGAACTTTAAATCGAGATATCCAACCGACTGATCTTGCCCTGCTCATCGAGCCGAAAGGTATAGCGCAACTCCAACGGGCTGCCGGGGAATGTCCCGGAGATCAGGTTTTGCACCAGCACCTTGCCAGTGCGTTGCTGCACATTGAGGACTTCCACACGTGGCTGGAAGCGTCGGGCAGTGTCTTCCATCCATTGGGCGATGGCCTGGGTGCCAACACGGTGCTGGCCTTCATCGAACACGTTGGCATCCTCGGCGAAGAAACGCGTCACCGCCGAACTGTCACGGGCATTGGCGGCCGCAATGTAGCCGGCGATGGCCGGGGCCAGGGAAGAGACGGGATTGGACATGATACGGCTCCTTGTTTTATCGATCTGGCACCATGCTAGACCAGCGCTGTGTCAGTTTTTGTCAGGAGTGAAACGCCCGGTTTCGTCCAGTTTCATCAGCGCAAACCAGTCGCGCAGCAAGTCGCTGCGCCGCCCCGGATAACGCTCGCCTTGCTCGGTGGCAGCGGCAATCCGGTCGGTGCGAAAAGTCCGATAGGCGCTGCGCAATTCGCACCAGGCCACCACCACCCGCGCCTCATTGAAAAAGCCCAGGGCCAGCGGCCAGATCAAGCGCTGGCTCGGGGTCTTGTTCACATCGGCGTAATCGATGTGCAGCTTGGCCTGAGCGCGAATGGCCTGGCGGTAGACATTCAGTTCCACGGTGTTCTGCGGATAGCCATAACCCGGCGGGCCAGGCAACACCGTAGGGTTGCGCAACGCGTCTCGCACATCGGGCGCCAGCACCGCAGCGACCTTCGCCAGCGCGTCAGCCGCCGCCTTGCCCAGCACCTCGTCGGCGCGCTGATCCACGTAGCGCAAGCCCAGCACAATGGCCTCGATTTCATCGGCGGTGAACATCAGTGGCGGCAGGAACAGGCCACTGCGCAAGACATAACCAATGCCCGCCTCGCCCTGGATCGGTGCACCGAGGGCCGTGAGTTCGGCAATGTCGCGGTACAAGGTGCGCTCGGAGACGTTCAGTTCGCCCGCCAACGTCGCAGCGGTGACCGGGCAACGCTTGCCGCGCAGGACTTGCAGCAAAGTGAGCAGACGAGTGGTACGCGACACGATGGACAGTCCGCAAAGAAAAAGATGACGCAGATTAGCAGAGGCTGGTGTCAGAAACTGTCAGGAGCCCTCCTACTATGTCTCGCATACATCGGTGTGGCATGGGTTTTTGTGGCGAGGGAGCTTGCTCCCGCTCGGTTGCGCAGCAACCGCAAAAGCTTGGGGCCGCTACGCAGCCCAGCGGGAGCAAGCTCCCTCGCCACAAAAGCACCCTATCCAAGGGTTCGTCGGTTGCCGTAAGGCAACTGTGGGGTATCGTGCTTGATCGCTTCCGCTTTTTCATTCGTTGAGAGTCTATCCATGCGCAGAATCCTCGGCCTTTCCGTTTTCCTGATACTGCTCAGCCTGAGCGCCTGCGCCCTCTTCCCGCACCGTGACCCGCTGAACATCAACGTGGTCGGCATCGAGCCATTGCCCAACCAGGGCCTGGAGGTGCGTTTCGCTGTGAAACTGCGCGTGCAGAACCCCAACGAAACCGCCATCGACTACAACGGCGTGGCGCTGGACCTGGAGGTCAACGGCCGTACGCTTGCGACGGGAGTCAGTGACCAGAGCGGTTCGATCCCGCGCTTTTCCGAGGCGATTCTCAGTGTCCCGGTGAGCATTTCGGCGTTTTCGGTGTTGCGCCAGACCTTGGGCCTGAGCCAGACCCAAAGCCTGGACAACCTGCCCTATGTGCTCAAGGGCAAGCTCGCCGGCGGCGTATTCGGCACCCTGCGCTTCGTCGACCGCGGAACCCTCGACCTGCCGGGCTCCGCCGCCAACTGGTGATCAGGCGGTGAAACGCACGCCGGGCTTGGCGCGCTCATCCACCACCAACTCGAACACATCCGGCCTGGCGTAATGCCCGACCACGTCATAGTCGTAGCGCGCCCGCACCAGTTCATCGGTGTCGATTTCGGCGGTGAGTAACCCCGCCGTGTCTTTCAGCGGCCCGGCCAGCACATCGCCCATGGGCCCGACAATCACGCTGCCACCAGCAATCAATGGCCGCTCGGCCGGCCAGTGCGCGACCTCGATACCCAGGGCCTGCGGCGAGGCCTGGACCTGGCAGGCACTGACCACAAAACAACGACCTTCGTGGGCGATATGGCGCATGGTCACTTGCCACATCTCCCGCTCATCCACCGTCGGCGCACACCAGACTTCCACGCCTTTGGCGTACATCGCGGTGCGCAGCAGCGGCATCATGTTTTCCCAGCACACCGCCGCGCCGACCCGACCGACCTGGCTGTCGATCACGGGCAAGGTCGAACCATCGCCCTTGCCCCAGATCAGCCGCTCGGTACCGGTGGGCATCAACTTGCGGTGCCGGGCCACCAGGCCCGCATCGGGTTCGAAATACAGCGCGGTGCAGTACAGGGTGCTGCCGACACGCTCGATGACGCCCAGCACCAGGCTCGCCCCCGTACGGGCCGACAGCCCGGCCAGCGCTTCGGTTTCAACGCCGGGCACGTCAATGGCATTGGCAAAATAGCGGGCAAACGCCTCGCGCCCTTCCGGCAGCCGGTAACCCAGTTGAGTCCCGAACCCCTCGCCCTTGGGATAGCCACCCAACAGCGCCTCAGGCATCACCACCAAGCGCGCGCCAGCCTCGCGAATGGCCTCTTCGTAGGAAAGGATCTGTGCCAGGGTCTCGCCCTTGCCGCCGGGCAACGAGCCGATCTGCAGGGCAGCCACAATGGATTTGGGCATGGTTTTTCAACTCCTTGATCATCAGGTGTTGCTGATTCTCAAGCAGCCGCCGATCATGAATAAAGCCCCGAATGCTGCTAAATGATATGAGCCTTATGAATATCGCCGACATCGACCTCAATTTGCTCAAGACCTTCGAAGCCCTGCATGACGAATCCAGCGCCAGCCGCGCCGCCGTGCGCCTGGGCGTGACCCAGTCGGCCATCAGCGCTGCGCTGCGCAGGCTTCGCGGTTTGTATGACGATCAATTATTCGTGCGAACGGGCCGGGGCCTGGCGCCGACGCTGCGGGCCAACCAGCTGAAGCCGGTGATCAGCGAAGCACTGGATAAATGCCGCCAGAGCCTGGCGATGGTCGACCCGGATGCCAGCCATTACGAAGGCCGCTCGATCATCGTCGGCCTGTCGGACGATTTCGAGATTGCCCATGGGCGACGCTTGATCGAAGAAGTGGCCCACCGCGCGCCGGGCCTGCGCTTGATTTTCCGCCAGACCCACAGTCAGATCGTCGGCCGGGCCCTGATGGAGCGCGACCTTGACCTGGCGATCACGGCGGGCGGTTTCGCCCAGCGGTTGCTCAGCCGCCAGGTGTTGGGCGAAGGCGATTACGCCTGCCTCCTGGACCCGGCGAGCCTTGCGCAGGGCCAACAATCCCTCAGCCTGGAGGCGTTCGTGGCCCGCGAGCATCTGCTGGTGTCTTCGGGGGGCTTCATCGGCATCACCGATGAAGGGCTGGCCGGGCTTGGCCTGAGTCGGCGAGTCTGTGCCTCGACCACCCACTTTGCCGCGTTGCCGTTCCTGCTCAAGGGCAGCCAGGCTGTGGCGACCATCCCGACCCATGCCGCCCGGGCCATCGCCGACCTCAGCGGCCTGGCCTTGCTACCTTGCCCCCTGGCCTTGCCCCGTTACCCCATCGAACTGGGATGGCGAACCCACACGCAAATGGAACCGACGATGCTCAAGGTTCGCGAGGCCATTACGGCAACATTCGCCTAAGGCTTACTTGTTGGCAGCCATCAGTCGATTGACCTCACTGCGCACCATGTTGGCGTACTCCGGCGGCGACATGCCGTCCAGTTCGGCACGCACCCACTCGGCCCACTTGCCCTTGCGCTTGGAGCGCTCGCCAAACAAGCGGGCAGCATCGCCCTTGGCTTTGCCCAGGTTGTTTTGCCACAGTTCAAAAAGTCGGGATTTTTCGTCTTCCAGCGCGGCACGCTCGGCCAGGGGCTTGTCAGCCAGATTGAAGCTCATGGGAATTACCTGTTGCGTAAATAGGCGCCATCTTACACCTTGCAGGGAAACGTCTTAACCACGATTTGTGATGGGGCTGCGCTGCCAAGGTCGGAGGTTGCAACTTTTGCTCAAGCGCAGCACTCCATTGTTCAATGCCATCATCAGCAAGGAGTACTTCAATGGCCCGTAAAAGCACCGTGCAAGCGAATGGAGAGCAAATCAAGGATCAAGCCTTCAGCGAACTGAAGGCGTTGATCGAGGAATCGGAGAAACTGCTCAAAAGCAGTGCCTCACTGGTGGGTGAAGAAGCTGACGACCTGCGCGGCCAGATCTCCCAGAAACTGCAGCAAGCGCTTGATTCGGTCGCCAGCGCACGGGAGCGTACCCGTCCGATGGTCGATGCCACTGAGGTCTATATTGGCGGCCACCCTTGGCAGACCGTGGCGATTTCCGCCGGTTTCGGGCTGGTGGTGGGCTTGTTGCTGGGGCGGCGTTAAACACCAGCCTCCCCACAGAGGTTTTATGAATGGTTAAAACTGTGGGAGCGAGCTTGCTCGCGATGACGGTGTATCAGGCAACATCTCTGCTGCTGAACCACCGCTATCGCGAGCAAGCTCGCTCCCACAGGGATTTGCTGAGTGGGCATGTAATGCGTGAAATACCCACAAGGTCTTGCTTTAAGCCACTGCTCCCGCCCGCAGGATCGACGTATCCTCCCCGCGATACAGCGCCTCGACCTTCCCCGCCCGCCACTGCAACACCGCCCGTTGGTTGATCGAGCCCTTGTCGGTTATTTCACCGCGGTCGATGGAGGCTGGCTCATCGAGCAAGGCGATCCACTCCACGCGACTGGCGTTGCCGCTGGCTTCGCGGTTCAGGCGTTGCAGCCAGTCGGCGAACCATTGGCGTACCGGCGGGCTGGCGAGGACCAGGGCGTCACTGGCGTCCGCGCCCAGACCTGACAGGCGCCGGCATTCAGCAAGCCGTGGGAACACCAGCGCCCCCAGGCACTCGCGATCCGGTGCGGTGATCACCAGATCCTGCACGTAAGGCGTGCCCTCCAGCACCGCCCGGTTGCGCAACGGCCCGACGCTGACGAAGACACCGGAAGACAATTTGAAATCCTCGGCAATCCGCCCATCGAACATCAGCCCCAGTTGCGGATGGCTGGCATCGGCCAGCTTGATCGCATCCCCCGAACAATAGAAGCCGTCCTCGTCGAACACTTCGGCAGTCTGCTGCGGCGAGCGCCAGTAGCCGGGCATGATGTGCGGCCCGCGAAAACGCCCTTCGAACTTGCCGTCCACCGGCACCAGGCGCACTTCGCAGCCGGGGGCCGGAAGGCCGATGTAGCCGGCCATGGACAACGGCCCGGTGGTAAAGGTGCAGGACGGCGCCGCCTCGGTCATGCCCAGGCCCGCCATCATGCGGATACGTTCGCCGCAATGCTGTTCGGCGACCTTGTCGAGTCGGTCCCAAGTGCTTTGGGAAAGGCCCGCCGCGGCGAAGAAGAACAGGCTGATGCGCTTGAAAAAGCGCTCGCGCAACTCCCCATCACGCTCCAGGGCGTTGACCAGCTCCTCCCAGCCCTTGGGCACGGTCAGGTAGGCGGTCGGCGAAATTTCCTTGAGGTTGCGCAAGGTTTCGGCGAAGCCCTGGGCAGTAGGTTTGCCGTCGTCCAGGTAGAACGTGCCGCCGTTGTACAGCACGATGCCGACGTTGTGGCTACCGCCGAACGTGTGGTTCCACGGCAGCCAGTCCACCAGCACCGGCGGCGCCTCGCCGAACACCGGAAAGGTCTGCAGCAGCATCTGCTGATTGGCGCAAAGCATACGCTGGGTGGTGATCACCGCCTTGGGCAGCTTGGTGGAGCCTGAGGTAAACAGGAACTTGGCGATGCTGTCCGGGCCGGTGGCGGCGAACGCCTGCTCGGCCTCGACGCCGCCAGGTTGGGCCAGCAGGCTGGCGAAGCTTGTCCTGGACCGGCCTGCCATCTCGCCATGCACCGTGATCAAGGGCACGTCCGCTGGCAATACGGCGGTGATCGCCCGCTCGAACGGTGCGGCTTCGCTGACAAATACCAGCCCCGGTTGCAACAGATCGCAGACGTGGCGCAGCTTGGCGAAATCCTGGGACAGCAATGAATAGGCCGGCGATACCGGGCAATAGGGAATACCGGCGTACATCGCGCCGAGGGCCATTTGCAGGTGCTCGATGTCGTTGCCGGAGAGCAGCGCCAAGGGTTTCTCGGCCGATAAACCGTAACCGAGCAGGCTTTGGGCGATGGCCCGGACACTGTCGAGCATCTGCGCATAACTGACTCGACGCCAGTCACCACCGGCTTCACGGGCCGCGATAAACGTCTGCTCTGGGCGCACCTCGGCCCAGTGCACCAGGCGCTCGAGCAATCGCGCCGGCAGCGGGGCCAGGGGTTCCAGGGAGCGCATGTGCAAGATGCCACGCTCTTCCCGGACTTCGACGGCAGGATGACCAATCGACACCTGGCGATACCGCCCGGCCTCGGGTCGGGAGGACGATCTGGACTCGGAACTCACGTACATTTCCTCCACCAAGGCACACTCGGGTCGCGATGCGAGCGGAGCGTGGCAGCACTAGGCTGCGGCCTTGTCATTATTATTCTGGCCTGCATCGGGGCGACGGCGTTCAAGGCTCGACCGCCCGCGATGCGACGGGTTTCAGATCGGGTAATGCCGGGGACCGTTCTGCAAGGTCACCCAACGCAGCTGGGTGAAATGCTCGATGGACGCCTTGCCGCCAAAGCTGCCGTAACCGCTGGACTTGACCCCACCGAAGGGCATCTGCGCCTCGTCGTGCACGGTCGGCCCGTTGATGTGGCAAATGCCCGACTCGACCCGCTGGGCCAAGGCCAGCGCACGGCTCGTGTCGCGACTGAAGATAGCGGCCGACAGGCCGAACTCGGAATCGTTGGCCAGGCGCAGCAGCTCTTCATCGCCGTCACCGCGCAGCAACACGGCCACCGGCCCGAAGGACTCTTCGCGGTACAGGCGCATCTGCGCAGTGACGCCGTCGAGCAAGGTTGGTTGCAGGATGCTGCCTTCCAACTGTCCACCCGTGACCAGCGTTGCACCTTTGGCCAGGGCATCGTCGATCAGCCCCTTGATACGCTGGCCGGCACTGACGTCAACCAACGAACCCAGCACCGAATCGCCGGCCGCCGGATCACCGGCGCGCAGGGTGGCGATCTTGGCAGTCAAGCGGGTGATGAACTCATCCGCCACGCGGGCATCGACAATCAGTCGCTCGGTGGACATGCAGATCTGGCCTTGGTTGAAGTACGCCCCGAAGGCCGCCGCTTGCACCGCGGCGTCCAGATCAGCATCGTCCAGCACCAGCAGCGGCGCCTTGCCACCGAGCTCCAGCAACGCGGGTTTGAGGTGGCGCGCCGACAGTTCGCCGACGATGCGCCCGACGTGGGTCGAACCGGTGAAATTGACCCGGCGCACCGCCGGGTTGGCGATCAACCGCTCGACAATAGCCGGCGCATCGGCAGGTGCGTTACAGATCACGTTGACCACACCGTCACCCAGCCCGGCGTCTTGCAACACCTGGCCGATCAGCCGGTGCACCGCCGGGCTTATCTCGGAAGCCTTGAGCACCACGGTGTTACCACAGGCCAGGGGCATGGCGATGGCGCGGGTGGCGAGAATCACCGGAGCGTTCCAGGGGGCGATGCCCAGCACCACGCCGCAAGGCTGACGCAGGGCCATGGCGAAACTGCCAGGCACGTCGGAAGGAATGATTTCGCCGTTGATCTGGGTGGTCATGGACGCCGCTTCGCGCAGCATGTTCGCCGCCAGGTGCACGTTGAAACCGTACCAGTTGGCCATGGCGCCGGTCTCGCCGGCGGCGGCGACAAATTCACTGCTGCGGGCCTGCAACTGCTCGGCCGCACGCAACAGACGTGTGCGGCGCTCGTTGGGCGCCAGTGCGGCCCAGGCGGGAAACGCCGCTTGGGCTGCGGCCACGGCGGCATCGGCATCTTCCAGGGTGGCGGCGGCCACGCGAGACACCACCTCACCCGTCACCGGGTTGCAGCGTTCGAAGGTCCGGCCGTCACGGGCCGGGCACGACTGGCCGCCAATCAACAGGGGCACGTCCAGCATGGTGATTCCTCTTTATTGTCTTTATCGGGAATACATCGCAGCGGTGTAACAGTAGCGCCAGGGCGACGCAGCGAACAGCGGGATGCGGCCTGCCATTCGCCTGTCGTTTCAGCGCTTATAGGTTTGCAAGCCAGGCTTGATGCTCTTGTCGTCCAGGAACTGCTTCATGCCCTGCTCGCGCCCGCCTTCGGTGTCGAGCAGGCGCGACTGGTCGAGCTTGGCGTACAGGTAATCCTCGTTCTGCTCCCAGGTCAGCTCGCGGCAGCGCTTGAAACCATGCTTGGCGGCTCGCAGCACCACCGGATTCTTCTCCAGCAGGTTGCGCGCCAGCTCCACAGTGACTTCACGCAGTTGCGCCAGGGGCACGCTTTCGTTGACCAGGCCCATCTCGGCGGCTTTCTGCCCGCCGAAGGTCTTGCCGGTCATGATGTAGTACAGCGATTGGCGATGGCCCACGGTATCGGCCATGGCCTTGCTGACCAGGTTACCCGGCGGGATGCCCCAGTTGATTTCCGAGAGCCCGAAGGTCGCTTCGTCGGCGCAGATCGCCAGGTCGCACGCCACTAGCGGGCTGAAACCGCCACCAAAGCACCAGCCGTTAACCATGGCGATGGTTGGCTTGGCGTACATGCGCAGCAGCTTCCATTGCCATTGCGAGGCTTCACGACGGATTTTTTCCTGGAGGATTTCCGGCCCGGCATCCACTTCGCGGAAATATTCCTTGAGGTCCATGCCGGCGGTCCAGGCATCACCGGCCCCGGTCAGCACCAATACGCCAGCGGCCGGATCCTGCTCCAGCGTCTCGAGCACGTCGATCATCTCGCGGTTGAGGGTCGGGCTCATGGCGTTGCGTTTTTCCGGGCGATTGAGGGTGACCCAGGCGATGCCCTCCTCGATATCGACCTTGACCGTTTTCCAGCGACCTTCGTAATTGCTCATGATGCGTGCTCTCTTGTTCTTGGCTGAAGATGATCAAAAACTAAACCGGAAAATTAGTTATGTCAATTAACTATTAATCGATTTATCTGTATTTTCCCGGGCCTGGATCGAAAATTACAAATCTTGAATATGCGCGAGCCCGTAGCCAAGGCGCCGCAACCCCGGCAAACTGGATAGCCTTGTTAATCACTTACCTTGAGGAAGCTCACTTCGATGGCCAAGTCTTCCAAGCTTGCCGAACCCGCCGAGCCCCTGGCCGCCGGTACCGACGCGCAAGCGCCGCTGGACTCCGCGCTGGACGACCTGATCGGTTACGCCCTGCGTCGCGCCCAGTTGAAACTGTTCCAGAACCTGATTGGCCGGCTTGCCGTCCACGATCTGCGCCCTGCCCAGTTTTCGGCCCTGGCGATCATCGACCAGAATCCCGGCCTGATGCAGGCCGACCTGGCCAAGGCCCTGACGATCGAACCACCGCAAGTGGTGCCGCTGCTCAACAAGCTGGAAAGCCGGGCCCTGGCCGTGCGCGTGCGGTGCAAGCCGGACAAGCGCTCCTATGGGATTTTCCTGAGCAAGACGGGCGAGACCCTGCTCAAGGAACTCAAGCAAATCGCCGCACAGAGCGACCTTGACTCCACGGCGACCCTTTCAGGGACTGAGCGTGAGGAGTTGCTGCGGTTGTTGAAGAAGGTTTACCAGTAGCAAACCTGGCGGTGTTCCCTGTGGCGAGGACGCAAGCTCCGGCTATGTGGGAGCAAAGCTTGCTCGCGACGAAGGCACCTCGATTCCTGAGAAACCGCAGCGCTTTCATCGCGGGCAAGCCTTGCTCCCACAAGAGCAAGCCAGGCACCTGGAAACTCACCAGATCGGCACGCTGTACGTCACCAGGAACCGGGTCTGGTTCTCGTCGCGAAATGCCGCCGTACCTGGGAAGTTGTTGCGATAGATCGATTTGCGTGCCAGCAGCCCGACGTTTTTCAGCGGGCCGCCCTGGATCACGTACCCCAGCTCCATCTGGAACTCGCGCTCCTTGCGATCCTCGGCATTGAGGGCCGCCAGTTCGATGTGATCGCCACGCACATAACGCAGCCGGCTCCGCAGGCCCGGCACGCCCACGGCCGCAAAGTCGTAGTCATGGATCGCCTGCCAGGTGCGTTCCTTGGCATTGAGGAAATCCGAGCTCATGGTCATTTCACTCAAGCCCATCAACTCGGTGCCAGACACGTAAGGTGTGGCCGTATCGCCACTGGAATGCATGTAGCCCAGGCTCACCCGATGCCCGCCCAGGCGATAGCCGACCAGCGCCGAGACATTGCGGTTATCCACCTTCCCCGCCTTGGCCGCACCATCTTCATCACTGAAAAAACTGCGCAGGTCGGTGGTCAGGACGCCATCGCCCAAGGGCAGGTTATGCAACAACGCCAGGGTGTCCTGTTGGTACAGGTCCGCCACTTCGGCGTGGTAAGCCCGCAGGCTGAGGTCTTTGTTGACCTGGTAGTCGCCGCCCACATACGCCATATGGGAAGAAGTCGCCGCACCGTTGAAACGACGGTTGGGCGAGGCGATGCTCATCGGTTGGTAGTCGGTGGAATCACGCCGGGCGATGCGATCGATATAACCGGTGTTCAACGTCAAGCCGTCGATGTCCTTGGAACTGAGGGTCGTCCCGCGAAAGGTCTGCGGCAGCAGCCGCGACGGGCTGGCAAAGGCGAACGGCAGGAAGATCGACACATCGCCGGTCTTCACCGTGGTTTGCGCAAAACGCAGCTTGCCGGTCACGCCCAGGCGCGAATACTCATCCGCCGCGCGCTTGTCGCTGCTCGACACCGGCAGCAGTTCGGTGCCGCTTCGGTCCGGCGACGAGTCGAGTTTGATGCCCAGCAATCCCCTCACGTCGAGGCCGAACCCGACCAGACCTGGGGTAAATCCCGACTCGACGTTCATGAACACGCCTTGAGCCCACTCCCTGGTCGCGGTCTTGGCGCCGTCGTCCTTGTAGTCGCGGTCCATGTAGTAATTGCGCAGGGTCAGGGTGCCGTGGCTGTCGTCGATGAAGCCCTCCGCCCGCAAGGCAGGAGCCCCCAGACTCAGCCCGAGGCAGGCCAGCAAATGGACAAGCGATAAAACAGGGTGCGCCATCGAGGCGTCCCGGGCAAGGTTTGGCATGTTCGATATCCACTTATTGTTGTTGTTTTGATCGGCCCAGCCTTGGTGATAGGGGCCGTGCGAACCAAGAATGGAAACGGCACGGGGGCTTCGTCAATCCAGAATGACCGATAATCGAACATTAATATCATTAACTAATTTATCAATTGGCCTGCATTTTTTCACCAAACCGCTGATTTTCTTGATGATCTGCTCCGTTATTGACTTCCCTTTGGCCGCCTTCATTTTTTAGTTAGCTTTGTTAATCTTAAATACACCCGTCGGTTTTCCTCCGAGTCGGTGCCCCCTCACAAAAACAATAAGAGGATTTGCCATGAACCAGCCGGCGCGTCGTGCGACGCTGACCATCGCCTTGTGTTTCATCGTTGCGTTGATCGAGGGTTTCGACCTGCAGTCAGCCGGTACCGCAGCCGCAGGGCTGCGACAGACGTTTGCCCTCGACCCGAAAATGATGGGTTGGGTATTCAGCGCCGGGATCATCGGGCTGTTGCCGGGTGCGTTCTTCGGTGGCTGGATCGCGGATCGCATCGGTCGTAAGAAAATCCTCGTCGCCGCGGTCTTGCTGTTCGGCGTATTTTCCCTCAGCACCGCTTATGTCGAACACTTTTCAAGCCTCTTGCTGGTGCGTTTCATGACCGGCCTGGGCCTGGGCGCCGCCCTGCCCAACCTCATCGCCCTGTGTGCCGAAGCCGTGGGCGAGCAGCGCCGGGGCACGGCCATCAGCGTGATGTATGCGGGCGTGCCGTTGGGCGGTGCGTTGGCGGCAGTGGTCGCCATGCTGTTTGGCGAGCACTGGCAGATGACGTTTTTCATCGGTGGGTTGGCGCCCCTGCTGGTGGTCCCGCTGATGCTCCTGTGGCTCCCCGAGTCCAGCGCCTTTCGCCAGGCGCAGGATGGCAGCTCATCGCGCGGCACCACCGCCCAGGCGCTGTTCGGTGAAGGTCGCGGCCGTACCACCTTGGCGCTGTGGCTGAGCTATTTCTTCACCCTGACGGTGATGTACATGTTGCTCAACTGGCTACCGTCGTTGCTGCTGGAACAAGGCTTCAGCAAACCTCAGGCCGGCCTGGTGCAGATGCTGTTCAACATCGGCGGAGCGCTTGGCTCGTTGCTCGGTGGCCTGTTGCTGGACCGCTGCAACGGCATCAAGGTGGTGCTGTTCGTCTATGCCGGTCTGCTGAGCGCCCTGGCCGGGGTCGGGTTGTCCGTCGGCATCGTGCCGATGGCCATTGCCGGGTTCGCCGCCGGGTTGTTCGTCATGGCCGCGCAATTGGTCCTCTATGCCCTGGCACCGCCCTCCTACCCTACGGCCATCCGTGCGACGGGGGTTGGTGCTGCAGTGGCCATCGGACGCCTGGGGTCGGTGGCCGGGCCTCTGGCCGCCGGGCAGATCCTGGCGGCCGGGGGCGGAACCACTGCCGTATTGCTGGCGACTTCTCCTGGGTTGGTGGTTGCGACGCTGGCTATTCTTAGTGTGATTCGTCATTCGGCAGAGCCGCGGTTGAGTGCGACGAACCCGGTTGGGGAGAACTCCTGACGTTGAAAAGCGGGTAGACACTGGAAGCGAGTCCATACATAAGGGCGAAACCGACAGCCGTCGTGACCGCAGCAACGGATATTCACCCCTCAGATAAAAGAACCCAAAAAAAAGGCGCTTCCCATTGCTGAAGGAAGCGCCGTTTTTCTATATGAACAGCATCACGCCGAAGCGGGCTTGTCACTCATCAAAATGCAATCAGTCGTCGCGGCCCATCAGGCCAAACAACTGCAGCAAGCTGACGAACAGGTTGTAGATCGATACATACAGGCTGACAGTGGCCATGATGTAGTTACGCTCGCCGCCGTGGATGATGGCGCTGGTCTGGTACAGGATGCAGACCGACGAGAACAGCACGAAGCCAGCGCTGATCGCCAGTTGCAGACCGCTGATCTGGAAGAAGAAGCTGGCCAGCACTGCCCCCAGCAGGACGAAGAAACCTGCGGTGATGAAGCCACCCAGGAAACTCATGTCCTTGCGGGAAATCAGCACGTAGGCCGACAGGCCACCAAAGACCAGCGCCGTCATTGCAAAGGCCGAGCTGACCACTTCGGCGCCGCCCTGCATCTGCAGGTAGCGATTGAGGATCGGGCCGAGCAAAAAGCCCATGAAGCCGGTCAGGGCGAACGCCGACACCAGGCCCCAGGCCGAATCACGGAGTTTGTTGGTGAGGAAGAACAGGCCGTAGAAACCGATCAGCACGACGAAGATGTTCGGGTAACCCACCCGCATCTGTTGTGCGACGTAGGCCATCACACCGCTGAAAGCGAGTGTAAGTGCCAGCAGGCCATAAGTGTTGCGCAGGACGCGGCTAACCTCTAGCTGCTCAGCCTGCACGCTGTTGTTCACTGCGTAATCCTGTTCGCGCATGGCGACACTCCTCCGGTTTTGAAACATTCAGTGGCAAGGATCATAACAGACGCTCTGTAACAAGCTACGTAGAGAGTTTGACAGTGTGTTTCATTCGGGTATTATGGCGCCCGCAACGCAATACGGAGGTGTGGCCGAGTGGTTTAAGGCAACGGTCTTGAAAACCGTCGACTGTAACAGGTCCATGAGTTCGAATCCCATCGCCTCCGCCATCTTCTAACGAAAAAGCCCTGATTATTCAGGGCTTTTTCGTGTCTGGCATTCAGAATGCCGATTGCAGCTTCAGCATTGGACACAGCTATGGCAAACCCTCCCCAGCCACTCAAGGAAAGAAAAGTGACCAGTAAAACCATCGGTTCCATCGTTGCTGCAATCGCGGGCATCCTCTTGTTATGCGTCTTCTTTGGCAGTTGGTACACGGTCGACGAAACCGAGCGCGGCGTGCTGCTGCGCAACGGGGCACTGGTCGGGGTGGTTGAACCGGGACTGTCCTTCAAGATGCCGTTCATCGAGTCGGTACGCCTGATCAGCGTCCAGAGCCAAGTGACGGCTTATGAAGACCTCCAGGCCTACAGCAAGGACCAACAGTCCGCCGAGCTCAAGGTGTCCGTGTCCTGGCACATCGCGCCTTCCGATGTCGCGAAGGTCTATACCCAGTTCAAGGACCTTGAAGGCATCCGCGACCGGATGATCAGCCGCCAGGTGCCTACCCAGGTGGAAAACGTCTTTGGCAAGTTCAACGCCGTGGCCGCCGTGCAGAACCGCGTCCAGCTGGTCAACGACATTTCCACGGCCATCAAGGCCACCATCACCGGTCCCGTGATCATCGACAGCGTCCAGGTCGAGAACATCGACTTCAGTGACGCCTACGAGAAGGCCATCGAAGCGCGCATGGCCGCGGAAGTCCAGGTCAAGACCCGTGAACAGCAGCTCGCCACCGAACAGGTGCAAGCGCAGATTCGGGTAACCCAGGCCCAGGCAGAGGCCGATTCGCAAGTGGCGCAGGCCAAGGCAGACGCACTGGCGACCGAGTTGCGCGGCAAAGCCGAAGCCGAAGCCATCAAGGCGCGGGCCCAGGCCCTGGCCAGCAACCAGAACCTGGTGGAACTGACCAAGGCTGAGCGCTGGAATGGTGTATTGCCAACCACCGTACTGCCGAACGGCGCCCTGCCCTTCATCGACATCAAGTAACACCACAGGCGCGGCCTGCCAGGCCGCGCCTGCTCCGTCCCGGAGCGCTCCCGCAGCAAGGCCCCTCTCGTTAGCGCTACACTCAACCATGAACCCGACGTTCATCGTTAGCAGGGAGCTCAACGTGTACCCAGGCAAAAGCAAACCGACACGACCATCCGTACGACGATTACCTTTTTCCCCCTTCGGCTCACGCCTTGAGCGTCTCTCCCCCCTCGGGAACTCACCGACTCCTTCGATAAGCGCCCTAATAGGAGAATAGCGTGACCACGATTATCAGAAAATATAAATGGCCCGCCCTGTTGGCCGTCGCGCTTGTTGTCTTTTCCGCACTGATATTCTTTTTGATCAAGTCATACACGTACGACTCATCGACCTACTTCGAATCTCGCGACTTCATCCGCCAACTCAAGCAGGCCGACGCGAACTGGAACGGCAAAATCCTCAGGAAAAAGATCGGCGTCAACCACAATCTGTCACTGGCGCCGCCAGCGGAGGCGGACAGCCGCTGGCAGCAGTTGGAGCGACTCAACAGCTCCGGCCCCTTGGCGGCGCTTTGGGCCTCCAGGCGCAAGGGCTATGTGGACGCCGTCAAGAACAAGACCTCGCTGGTAGAGCAATTCGAACAGCACAACGCCAATCTGCGCACGTCCCTGGACGCGCTGCCGCAGGTCGAAGACCAGATTCAGACACTGCTCAAGGAGATGAGCATCGAAAGCCCCATGGAGCGCCTGACCGCGGCGTCCAATGTACTTGAATTGACCCTGACGACACTGGAGTTCGCACTTGATGTCACCTCGGACAAAGCCCTGGAAGTGCAAGGCAGATTAACCGAGCTGGAACCCTACATCGACCAGTTGCCCGCGACCTATCAGGCGCACTTCATTACCCTGATCCAGCACGTCAAGACCATCGTCCAGGAACAACCTGTCGTCAATGACCTGCTTGATCGCATCAGCGTCATTCCGGTTGCCCAGGAGCTGGACAGCATCAACGAACTGCTGAACGAGACACAACGCAGGACCGCCGCAACCGACCGTCAATACCATATCTACCTGGCCGTGTGTGCCAGCTTGATGGCGCTGTTGATGATCTACCTGGCGGTGCGCCTGGTTCGCAGTTACGCCATGATCAATCAGATCAACCAGGCACTGCAAACGTCCAATGAACGCCTCGAAGAGCGCGTGCAGGAACGCACCCGTGAGTTGATGGAGGCCGAACGCGAACTGGTGGATGCGGCCCGAATGGCAGGCATGGCAGAGATCGCCACGAATGTGTTGCACAACGTCGGGAATGTGCTCAACAGCGTGAACATTTCAGCCGAGCTTGTGACCCGCAAGTTAAGGACCAGCAAGACGCTCGGGCTCACCAAGGCGGTCAATATGATGAATGAACATGCCGAGGATCTTGGTCAGTTCATCACCCATGATGAAAAAGGCCGGTTGCTGCCGCGTTATTTCAACGAGCTGGTCGACTCCATCGCCGCCGAACAGAAACTGCTTATCGATGAATTGGCGCAGTTGACCAAGAGCATCGATCACATCAAGGAAATCGTCACCACCCAACAAACCTATGCGGGGGCCGCCAGGCTGATCGAACCGCTCAATGTCAGCGATCTGTTCGAAGATGCGCTACGCATGAACTCGGGCGCGCTCAGTCGGCATCACGTCACCGTCATCAAGGAATATCAGGACGTTCCGGCGATCATGGGGGACAAGCACAGGTTGCTGTTGATCCTGATCAACCTGATCAGCAACGCCAAGTTCGCTATGTCGCACATCAGTGAGCACCCACGGGAAATGACCCTGGGGATTCGCATCCTCGACGAAACGACGCTATGCGTCAGCGTCAAGGACCGCGGCGAAGGCATTTCCCCGGAAAACCTGGCCCGCATCTTCAACCACGGCTTCACGACCCGCAAGGACGGCCATGGGTTTGGCTTGCACAGCTGCGCCCTGGCGGCAGTTGAAATGAATGGCCGCCTCCATGTCCATAGCGACGGACCGGGGCAAGGCGCCCTGTTTACCCTGGAGATACCGCTGGAGTTGGCGCGCGTCTGACTCTGTCGGAGACCCTGTGGCGAGGGAGCTTGCTCCCGCTGGGCTGCGCAGCAGCCCTTTTTTGTGAGCGCTTCGCACTCAAGCGGGAGCAAGCTCCCTCGCCACGGGTTTGTCGACTAAACAGTATCGGTGAACATCCACCTATTTCGTGTTCACAGGCCGGCCGCTACGGCTTCTACGGGTCGGCAACGCGGCGGCGTAGGCCAGCGCTTCCTCACGGGAAGCAAAGGAGCCCAGCCGGTCAGCCTGGGTACAGACCCTCCATGGGCCGCTGTTTACGCTGAGGACGTCATAACCGTTGATGTGCATTTTCGTCAGCATCGCAGTACTCATCAGTCACCTCCGACTTTAACCAAGGGTGCACGGCTTACCATACACGCTGATTGCCCAGGGTGGCCAACCGAACGTCGCGACACCCACTGCACCCGTAGCGCCCTCAGTGGGAATCCGAATCCCACAACCAGTCCCACAGCCCCGGCAAATGCACGGGCTCAGTGCTGCGATCGACCGTCCGAGCCAAGGCCGCTCGCGCCAGCGCCTGGTGGTCATCATAGAACGGCTCGGCGGCGGTCCTCACGCCAGTCGCCTTGGCACTGTCGAGCAGGATTTGCAGGTATTCGCGAGCATGCCGGGCGGTATAACGATTGATGTCGTGAAACGTCACCACCACCGGAATGACCCCATCCACCACTGGCAATTGCCCGGCGGCGATGCGCTCGCGCACTTCGGAGAGTTGCCGGGTCAGGTTGATCCGCCGCCGCGGACTCATCGTGATGCCCCAGACTTTGCCGTCATTTGCGCTCAGGTCGGTCAACAGAATGTGCAGGCCATGTTGTCGGTACGCGGCAGCGGTGCGCCTGTCGAAGCTCCAGAAGGGTGGCCTGACCAAGGTGGGTGCCGCACCGGTCATAGCGGCAATATCACTACTGCCGTGGGTGAGTGATTGTTCCAGCTCGTCAGGATTCAAGGACCGGTGATTGGTGTGCCAGTGGGTCGCCGTATGAAAGCCCAGCACATGGCCTTCCTGCTGCTGACGGCGCATCACCGAGCGGCCAATATCACTGCCCCCGGCACGCGGCGCACGGGTCTGCAGGAAAAACACCGCCTTGATGCCGGGCTGTACCGGGTTGTCTGCGAGTGCGTCCAGCACCTCCAGGCTAGGGTTCCAGATAGACGAGGCGCTGGGCCCATCATCGAATGTCAGCAGGAAACGGATCGGGGGTTGTTCGCGCAAGCGTTGTTCGGTTTGCGGCGTCAGTACGATGGGGGCGCCAATGCAGCCCGACAAACCAATAGCAAGGGCTGCGATGAACAGCACCCTGGCGATGTTTTTCATGTTTTGCCTTTTGTTGATGCCGCACTGCCTCGCCTTTGATCCCTGGCCTTGGTGCTGAAGCTCACCTTGGAGAAGGGTAACCGGGTTTGGTTCCTTGTTTGCAAAATTTGCTGTTGCTCCGTGCTCTACGCTGGGCGGTATTAATTTGACCGTCCGGAAATCCGATGGAATTTTCCGCATGCCTTTGCATCCATCCGTATAGGACTACTTAGGGAGGATTTATGGGCGGGCCATCGCTTTACATCATCGACTACATGCTCCATGGCGAACCCAAGTCATTCATTATTCGCGCAGAAGCGATGAATAATTCCGAGGCTTGGCATTGGGCCAGTTGCGATGCGGGGGTCGGGCGCATACCGAAATTCGGCAGAGAAAAGGTCAAGCGGGTCTCCAAGCCCCTTGCTGAAAAATACGGTATTACCGACGTGCGCTGGCGGGCGAGCGTCGCGCCGTCTTGGGTCAAGGAGTCCGGCTAACGCCACTTACATTGTTTCCGGTACACCGGCTGTCTAGCCGGACGCCGGATTCTTCGACAGACCTCAAATAACTCAACTACGCTTAAACCACGGCACAGCCCGCCCCTGGCGGGTTTTGTGCTGCCTCATCAACCCCTGAATGGAGGTGTGACATGTCCGAAAAAGAGTCCATCACCACCCTGCTCACCTTGCTGGAATCGCGTCAGGCCAGGCTCACGGCAGCCTGCAAGGAAATCGCCGACTGGGTCGACCACCAAGGCGGGCATCCCACCGCGGTGCGCATCCGGGACCGGCTCAACGACATCGATAAAGACGCCCCGTCGATCCAAAGCGCGCTAACGTCGCTCAAGCCTGCTGAACCGCCTCTGCCCAAGTTCCGCTGAGGCACTGCGCCAGACCTGTTTCCCCCTGAGTTCTACCGGTTGGAAAACTGATGGAGCGCGGGATTTTTTTGCACCTCGAAATTGATAGGCACCGGTGCAGAAACAAAAAAGGGAAGCGCAACGCCAGCACGAAATTAGACACAGCCTTGCAGGCGCCGATCAAAGCGTTGGCGCCTATCCCCGCTCGTTCAGATAAGCAACCCACTGCTCATAGGCTTCATGTTGACGCTGGACCGCCTCATCCCAAATCGATCCGCTCATTTGATGAACACATATGAGCTTCATCATTTCCGATGTTGCCGTATCCAGCTCCACCAGGAGCTCATGGGATTTGATCTTGAAGTCTTCAACGGTGGTCATTTCTCGCTTCCTTCCCCTATCGGGGCCGGCCAATGCACCCAACATGGATTCATTTTTTTGAAGCTGATTCATTTGAGGCGATAACCGGTCGAAAACCTAGTGCTGGCGGTCGGACAGAGGGGCTGGAGCGACGACCGCCTCAAATAAGCTCAACCATTCCCGCTTCGTCGCGGTCGTACGGGGTAAGACCTTGAAGAAGTCGACATTTGAACGAAGCAGATAATGCCAGGCCCGAATATTGCAGTTATATTTCAGTTTAATGACAGTCACTGATTGAGCACGGCCATGAAAATTCGAGCGACCGTCATCTGCGAGGAAAATCGCCACATCCTCCTGGTTCGCAAAGCCAATAGCCGCTGGGTGCTGCCGGGTGGTACCGTCGAGCGCGGCGAAACCCATGCCGGGGCAGCCATCCGGGAATTGGCAGAGGAAACCGGGCTGGACGTCGAGAACCTGCTCTACTTGATGCGAATCAATGACGGGCAGACCGAACATCATGTGTTCGAAGCATCGGTCAGCGACTCGACGGCGGCCAAACCACAGAATGAGATCAGCGATTGCCTCTGGCACCCGCTGGATGCCATTGCCCAATTGCAAATGAAAAAGGGGATGCGGGACATTCTCGAGGCGTTTCGGCGGCGGTTGTGACGAGCCGGCAGGAGGATCAAAACCGAATTGGTTGCATGAGAAATGTTATGCAACCAATTGTTTTTAAAGGTAATAATCAAATAGTTTTGGCGCGACTACTCACTTTTTGTTCCAGGCGGTACTGATCGGATTGACCACGGTATTCTTTTCCTGCGTATAGGTCCCGTTCTGCTGGGCAATGGCCTCGCCGGTGTCGACAATTGCATTCTGGATAAACACGTTTTGTGCATCACCTCGAATAAAGGTGAGCTGGTGATACGCGGTTTTATTTCCCCAGTCCGGGGAAGGCAGGGAGATGAACTTCACGGTGTATGTCTCGTCGGTGTGTTGCCCCTGCAAGACATAGACACCGTAATGGTTTTCTCCCTGAGAGATGATCTTGTACAAGCCGTTGCTGTAGTAATAAATTTCCGCATCGGGAAAGGGCTTCTTGTCGTACATTTTCCGATAGTGCAGAACTTGCTTGACCGTCGGCTCGCCAAAATTTACGGCCAGGGTTTTACCATCAGCGGAGGTTGTCTCCCCCGCGTATGCGGCACCGCTGCTCATCAAGGCCAACAGACTCATCGTTGCAATTGTTTTCACTAGATACCTCTCCATGGTTAAGGATTAGCGTGCTCGACAGGGCCTGGACGGGAGATATCCGCCTGACCACTTCACCCTAATCTCAGCGCCGAGTGTAGAGGTTCGCGCCTGAAAATGCCCAGAGGCTTGGGCTCCGTTCCATGACAGTTTTTCAGAAGCGGAAACGAACAAGGGTTTGCATTAGCTTTCGCTCGCAAACCCTTGATTTTAGATGGTGCCCGAAGCCGGAATCGAACCGGCACGCCCTTACGAGCGGGGGATTTTAAGTCCCATGCGTCTACCAGTTTCGCCATTCGGGCGGTAGCGCGGTTAGCCATGGGAACGTCGGCAAAATCCAGTGGCCGATGTTCTGGCTGGTGCAGCAAGAGGGGGAATATATACATCCCGCCCCTGTGAAGCAAGGTAGCTCATGTCCTTTTCAAGACAAAAGCTTTCAATGCTTCGAAAATAAAAAAGCTCCGTAAATCATAGATCTACAGAGCTTTTTAAAAGTGGAGGCCGAAGTCGGAATCGAACCGGCGTAGGTGGATTTGCAATCCACTGCATAACCATTTTGCTATTCGGCCTCAGAACGCTTGATGCAATGCTGCCACATCAACCGCGTACAAACCTGATCAGGATACAGGACACCTATGCGTCGCTATCTCCTTGAAAACATTGAGATTTTTTACGTCCCAGTGCGTTCGATGGGCGCAATTATGTACTCATTTGCCTAGGCTGGCAACCCCTTGATTTCAAAAAAAATTCGTCCAACGGCCAGCTTCCGCCACACAAACACCTTCGGGTGTCAGGTGGAGGGTGGAAGACTTTTGGGCTGCTGCACAGCCCAGCAGGAGCAAGCTCTCTCGCCACGGGGAATGCCGCAGATCTTGGAGGCTGTCGCAGCCGCGCACCATTATGGGTAACATACCGGCCTTTCCCGCAGCCCTTCTGCGACCTGCCGAATAAGCCCATTCCATGCCTTTTGAACTCAGTGTTGACCTCACTACACTCGCTATCCTTGCTGTTGTCGCCTTCATTGCCGGTTTCATCGATGCCATTGCCGGTGGCGGTGGGTTGCTGACCACGCCAGCGCTGCTGACCGCAGGCCTGCCACCTCACCTGGTCCTGGGCACCAACAAACTCAGTTCGACTTTCGGCTCGGCGACGGCCAGCTTCACCTTCTACAAGCGCAAGCTGTTCCACCCGAGGCAGTGGACCCATGCCCTCGTCGGCACTCTGATCGGGGCCCTGACCGGTGCCATCGTCGCCCATTACCTGCCCGCCGAATGGCTGAACAAGATGCTGCCGGTGATCGTCTTCGCCTGTGGCCTGTACCTGTTGTTCGGCGGCACGCCCAAGGCGCCGCTGGACAGCGACGCACCGATCAAGAAGACATGGCAGTCGCCCCAAGGCTTCAGCCTGGGTTTCTATGACGGCGTGGCCGGGCCGGGTACAGGGGCATTCTGGACGGTGAGCAGCCTGCTGCTCTACCCCATCGACCTGGTCAAGGCCAGTGGCGTGGCCCGCAGCATGAACTTCGTCAGCAACATCGCGGCGCTGTCGGTGTTCATCTTTTCCGGGCAAGTGGACTGGGTCATCGGCCTGAGCATGGGCGTGTCGGTGATGATCGGTGCGTTCTTCGGCGCTCGCACCGCCATCAGCGGCGGCGCGAAGTTCATCCGACCGGTGTTCATTACCGTGGTGCTGGGCCTGACCGTGCGCCTAGCCTGGCAGCACTGGTTCAGCGTGGCCTAAGCGCCGCGCCACATAAAGGTCGATCAGGTAGCGGGCGATGGAGCGCGAGGCCGGCAACGGTGGCAGGTCGTGGACGTTGAACCATTGGGCGTCCTCGATTTCATCTTCCTGGGGCACGATGTCGCCGCCGGCATATTCAGCGTGGAAACCGAGCATCATCGAATGAGGGAACGGCCAGCACTGGCTGCCCATGTACTGGATGTTCTTCACCTCGATACTGACTTCTTCGCGCACCTCGCGAACCAGGCAATCCTCGGCCGACTCGCCAGGCTCGGCAAACCCCGCCAGGGTGCTGTAGACGCCCGTGACGAAGCGCGGTGAACGGGCCAGCAGGACTTCATCGCCGCGGGTAATCAACACGATCATGCTCGGTGAAATCCGCGGATAGTGCCGCAGTTCACAGGCATCGCAATACATGGCCCGCTCCAACGGAATCTGGCCCATACGCTTGCCGCAACTGCCACAGAAACGATGCTCCCGGGCCCAGGTGCCGATCTGCGCGGCATAGCCCAACACTTTGTACAGTGTGTGGTCATCCTCAAGCATGAACGCCCGCAGGCCTTTCCAGTTACAGCCAGGAATGTCCAGCGGGCTGTGCAGTTCCAACAGGTAGACCGGCTCGCCATCCAGGTGACCGATGCCGTGCTCGGCGAGGATCGACAAGTCTTGGCGCTTGAGCCATTCGCGGGGGAACAGTGCGCCGTTGTCATCGAACAGAAAGCCTTCGGGGCTGCGAGCCACGGCCCAGCCGCCTGGAAGAGCGGTATCGAGTACTGCGGTGGTCCAGCGTGAAATCATGGTCAATCAATCCTGAAATTCAGGTTTCTGTTTGCTCATATGGGCGGCCATGGCCACGCGCAGGTCGGTCGATTGCAACATGGCGGCGTTCCAGGTGGCGACGTACTCCAGGCCGTCGTCAATGCGGTGGTCGCGCATGTAGCTGATCATTTCCTTGGTGCCGGTCACGGCAATCGGCGACTTGGCGGCGATTTCCCGGGCGATGCCCATCACGCCGTCGAGCAGACTGGCAGTGTCGCTGTAGACACGATTGACCAGGCCGATGCTGCGCGCTTCGTCGGCACCAAAAGTGCGCCCCGTATAAGCGAGTTCACGCAGCATGCCGTCCCCGATGATCCGGGGCAAGCGTTGCAATGTGCCAACATCGGCGGCCATGCCGATATCGATCTCCTTGATGGAGAATTGCGCGTCCTCGGCCGCGTAACGCATGTCGCAGGCGGCAATCAGGTCGATGGCCCCGCCCAGGCAGTAGCCTTGGATCGCGGCGAGCACGGGTTTGCGGCAATTGTCCACGGCGTTGAACGAGGCTTGCAGTTGCAGGATCTTGCGCCGCAGCAGGCGTGCATTGCGCCCTACGTCCTTGCCCAGCTCGTTGGCCACGCCCGCCAGCATCATCAGGTCTATCCCCGAGGAAAAATGCTTGCCGGCACCGCTGAGCACCACCACCCGTGCGGCATCGGTATCGTCGATCCATTGGAATATCTCGATGATCTCGCTCCAGAACGCGGCGTTCATCGAATTGATCTTTTCCGGGCGATTGATCTGCACATGGGCAATGTTGTCTGCAAGTTCGACGTTGAACGCTTGGTATTGCGACATGGCAGTGATCCTTTACCGGCTGAAAAGAGGCTTGAACTATAACAAGCCATCGCGACAGGACGTAGGCAGTGCATCGGCCAAAAGCGGGACTGACTGCCGACGTGACCAAGGAAATTCTTATGGAAAAGGGGGAGCTCCGTGGGAGCAAGGCTTGCCCGCGATGAAGGCAACTCGATCCCTGAAAGACCGCATTGCCTTCATCGCGGGCAAGCCATGCTCCCACTTACCCATCAACAGTGATCAGGGTTTCTCGTCCGCCTCCAACTGCCCATCCCACCCCCCACCCAATGCGGCAATCAACTGCACGCTGGCGATCAAGCGGCTCTGTTGCAGGCTCAGCACACTGCGCTCATTGCTCAAGGCCGTGGCCTGGACGGTGATCACGTCGAGGTAGGCAATCAAGCCGGCCTTGTACTGGTTCTGCGTCAGACGCAAGGATTCCCGGGCGGCGTCCAGGGCCTCCTGGCGCACGCGGGCTTCGTCTTCCAGCACCTTGAGCTGGATCATGTAGTTTTCCACCTCGCGCAAGCCGTCGAGCACCGTCTGGCGATAGGTGGCAACGGTCTGGTCATACGCCGCGACGGTACGGTCGACTTCCGCCGAACGCTGGCCGCCATCGAACAGCGTCATCGCCAGTTGTGGCCCTACCGACCAGAAGCGGTTCGGGACGCTCACCCAGTTGTCGTAGGTACTGCTGCTGTAGCCGCCACTGAGGCTCAGGGTCAGGTCTGGGTAATACGCAGCCTTGGCGACCCCGATGTTGGCGTTGGCGGCCATTACCGAACGCTCTGCCGAGGCGATATCCGGCCGGCGTTCGAGCAGTTGCGACGGCAATGCCACCGGGATCTGCGGCAGCGACGGGATGTCCTGGGTCTCGGCCAGGTTGAACTCGGCCGGCGGCAGGCCGATCAGCACGGCGATGGCGTTTTCAAACTGGGCCCGCTGCCAGATCAGGTCGATCAGGTCGCCCTGGGTAGTCTTGAGCTGGTTTTGCGCCTGGGCCACCGCGTCCCTGCCGGACACTCCGGCGCGGTACTGGTTTTCGGTCATTTTCAGGGAGCGCTGATAATTGTCGACGGTGGTCTGCAACAGGCGCTTCTGTTCATCGATCACCCGCAACTGCAAGTAGTTCTGCACCAGTTCCGATTGCTGGCTCAGGCGCATCGCCGCCAGGTCGGCAAAACTGGCTTGGGCGCTCGCCTCGTCGGCTTCCAGGGTGCGACGCAGCTTGCCCCACACGTCCGCCTCCCAACTGACGCCGGCCTGGGCGCTGTAGGTGTCGCGAATGCCGCTGGACGAACTGCTCAGGCTCGAACTGCTGCTGCCGGTGCCCTGGCTGGAGCGGGTCTTGCCAACGGTCAGGTCCACGGTGGGGAAAAATGCGCCACGGGCATTGCGCACCAGCGCCCGGGCCTGCCGGTACTGGGCGTCGGCCTGGGCCACGGTCTGGTTGGACGCATTGAGCTGGTCCACCAGGCCATTGAGTTGCGCATCGCCGTACAGCTCCCACCAGGCGCCCCTGGCCATCGCATCGCTAGGGTTGGCCTGACGCCAGCCCTGGGCCTCCTTGTATTGCACCGGGGCGGCAGCCTGGGGACGTTGATAATCCGGGCCGACGGCACAGGCACTGAGCATCGCCACGCACAGCACCAGGCTCAGCACCCGCGAGCCACGGGCGGTCGCCAGCGTTGCGGCAAGATTGAAAGGCGAACGGTCGGTCATAGCGGAGTTTCCAGGGCAGCATCAGTGCGCACACCGCGCCAGCGATTGAAGCGATGGCGCAGCTTGTCGAGATAAAGGTAAACCACCGGGGTGGTGTAGAGCGTCAGTACCTGGCTGAACACCAACCCACCGATGATGGTCAGGCCCAGCGGCTGGCGCATTTCCGAGCCTTCGGCGGCGCCGAGCAGCAGCGGCAAGGCGCCGAGGATCGCCGCCAGCGTGGTCATCAGGATCGGCCGCAACCGCAGCAGGCAAGCGCTGCGGATCGACTCCAGTGGCGTCTGTCCGGCACGTTCCAGTTGCAGCGCCAGATCGATCATCAGGATGGCGTTTTTCTTCACCACGCCGATCAGCAGGAACAGTCCCAACAGCGAGATCAGGCTGAACTCGCCACCCAGCGCGTAGATCGACAGCAACGCGCCGACCCCGGCCGATGGCAACGTAGACAGGATGGTCAGCGGATGGATGTAGCTTTCATAGAGCACACCCAACACCAGGTACACTGCCAGTAACGCCCCGAGGATCATGAACGGTTGGCTTTTCTGGGTGGCGGCGAACGCATCGGCGGTGCCGGCCATTTTCGCGATGACGTCCTCAGGCATCCCAAGCTTGGCAAGTGCCCGCTCGATGGCCGCGGTGCCCTGCTCCACCGTGACACCTTCGGCCATGTCAAAGGAAATGCCCTCGGACGCGAATTGGCCTTCATGGCTGACCCGGTCGTCCTCCAGGCTGTTCTCGTAGTGGGCAATGGCCGACAGCGGCACGCGCGCGCCATCGGCGGTGATCACCTGGACCTGCTCGAGAGTACTCGGGTCCTGGGCATACTTGGGATTGACCTCCATCACCACCTGGTACTGGTTGAGGCTGTCGTAGATGGTGGATATCTGCCGCTGGCTGTAGGCATTGTTGAGCACCGCGGTGACCATGTCCATGTCGATGCCCAGGCGCTTGGCCTGGTCGCGATCCACCACCAGCGTCACCTGTTGCGCCCCGCCACCGTCACGAGCATCGATGGCAGTCAGCTCCGGCAAGGCCCGGAAGGCCGCCACGACCTTGGGGTACCACGCGCGCAGCGACGCCAGGTCGGCGCTTTGCAGGATGTAGGAATACTGCGAGGTGGTCTGCTCGCGACCGCCACCGAACTGCAGGTCCTGGTCGGCCATCAACATCAATTGAGCGCCGGGGACCTTGGGCATTTCTTTACGAAGGCGCTCGATGACCTTTTGTGCAGAAATATTACGCTCCTTGATCGGCTTGAGGCGCACCAGCATGAAGGCGTTGTTGGTGCCGTTGTTGCCACCGATGAAACCGGCGACGCTTTGCACCGCCTCGTCCTTGAGCACGGCGCGGCGGAAAATTTCCATCTTCGGCTGCATCACGTTGAACGACAGCCCGTCGTCGCCACGCACGAAACCGATCAACTGGCCGGTGTCCTGCTGCGGCATGAAGGTTTTCGGCACCACCACATACAACGCGACGTTCACGCCGATGGTCACCAGCAGGCTCAACAAAGTCAGGCGTCGATGGCGCAGCACCCAGTCCAGGCTGATCGCGTAACCACGGACCATGCGCTCATTGAGCCGCTGGCTCCAGCGCTGCAGGCGGTTCTCCTGCCCCGGCACGTGGGGCTTGAGCCAACGGGCGCAGAGCATCGGTGTGAGGGTCAGCGAGACCACCAGCGAGACCACGATGGACGCCGCCAGGGTGATGGAAAATTCGCGGAACAGGCTCTCGATGATCCCGCCCATGAACAGGATCGACAGGAACACCGCCACCAGCGAGACGTTCATCGACAATAGGGTAAAGCCCACCTCCTCGGCTCCCCGGTACGCGGCCTTCATCGGTGGCACGCCTTCGTCGATATGCCGGGAGATGTTCTCCAGCACCACGATGGCGTCGTCCACCACCAGCCCGGTCGCCAGGATCAACGCCATCAGCGACAGGTTGTTCAGGGAAAAACCGTACAGGTACATCACCGCAAACGTGCCCACCAGCGACACCGGCACCGCCAGGGTCGGGATCAGCGAGGCGCGGAAATTGCCGAGGAACAGGAACACCACCAGCACCACCAGGGCCACGGCGATCAGCAAGGTCATTTCCGCTTCATGCAGGGTGGCCTTGATCACCGGCGAGCGGTCCATCGCCAGGTTCAGCTTGACGCTGGCCGGTAGCACGGCCTGCAGCGCTGGCAGTTGCGCCTTGATCTCGTTGACCGTCTCGATGATGTTGGCCCCGGCCTGGCGGTTGATCACCAGCAACACGGCGGCATCGTTGTTGAAGAAACCGCTGTTGTAGCGATCCTCGACGCTGTCAGTGACTTTCGCCACGTCCTTGAGCCGCAATACCGAGCCGTCCTGGTAACGGATGATCAGCGTTTCGTAGTCCTTGGCCTTTTCCAACTGGTCATTGGCCTGGACCTGCCACATGCGCCGGTCGTCCTCCACCGACCCCTTGGGCCGGCGCACGTTGCTATCGGCAATGGCCGTGCGCACATCGTCCAGGGCCACGCCGTACTGATTGAGCAACTGCGGCTCCAGTTCGATGCGCACCGCCGGCAACGAACTGCCGCCGATCTGCACCTCGCCGACACCCGCCACCTGGGACAGGCTCTGGGAGAGAATGGTCGATGCCAAGTCGTAGAGCTGGCCTTTTTCCAATACATCCGAGGTCAGCGACAGCACCATGATCGGCGCCTGGGACGGGTTGACCTTCTTGTAGGTGGGCATGCTGCGCATGCCGCTGGGCAACAGGTTGCGCGACGCATTGATGGCCGCCTGCACTTCCCGGGCAGCGCCGTTGATGTCACGGTCCAGGTCGAATTGCAGAATGACGCGGGTAGAACCCTGGCTGGAACGGCTGCTCATGGTGTTGACCCCGGCGATGGCGCCGAAGGAACGCTCCAGGGGCGTAGCCACCGTTGAAGCCATCACCTCGGGGCTGGCCCCGGGCAGGTTGGCCTGGACCACGATCACCGGGAAATCCATTTGCGGCAGCGGCGCAACCGGCAGCAGGCCGAAGCTCACGCCACCGAGCAGCATGATGGCGAAGCTCAGGAGCATGGTTGCGACCGGGCGGCGGATGAAGGGGCCGGAGAGGTTCATCGACCACAGCCCCTTGCTTCAATGGACAGGCTTTCGTGGCGAGGGAGCTTGCTCCCGCTTGAGTGCGCAGCGCTCACAAAAAGGGCCGCTGCGCAGCCCAGCGGGAGCAAGCTCCCTCGCCACGAAAAGCCCTTGCACGCCAAGAATGCCGTCATACCTCCACCTCATCCGCTTCAGGCCTGGCAAACCGACGCCCCAGTCGATCGAAATACAGGTAGATCACCGGCGTCGTGAACAGCGTCAACACCTGGCTCACCAACAACCCACCTACCATCACCAAGCCCAGGGGCTGACGCAGTTCGGCGCCGGAGCCGGTGGCGAACATCAGCGGTATTGCGCCGAACAAGGCCGCCAGGGTGGTCATCAGGATCGGGCGGAAGCGCAGCAATGCAGCCTGGTAGATCGCTGTCTGCGGGTCCATGCCCTGGTTGCGCTCGGCGTCGAGGGCGAAGTCGATCATCATGATCGCGTTCTTCTTGACGATGCCGATCAGCAGAATGATGCCGATGATCGCGATCATGCCCAGGTCATTGCCGCTGAGGATCAAGGCCAGCAAGGCACCGATGGCCGCCGAGGGCAAGGTGGAAAGAATGGTGATCGGGTGGATGTAGCTTTCGTACAGCACGCCCAGCACGATGTACATGGTCACCACCGCTGCCAGGATCAGCAGCAAGGTACTCGACAGCGACGCCTGGAATGCCTGGGCCGCGCCCTGGAACTCGGTCTGCACACCCACCGGCATGCCAATGTCCTGCTGGACCTTTTCGATCACGTCCACCGCATGCCCCAGGGCCACGCCCGGCGCGAGGTTGAACGACATCATCACCGCCGGAAACTGGCCAATGTGGGCAATCGCCAGTTGCGCCTGGCGTTCTTCGACCCGGGCCAGGCTCGACAGCCGCACCTGCCCACCGTCGGTGGTCTTGACGTGAATCTGGTCCAGCGCCTGGGGCCCGATCCGTTCCCCGGCCTGGGCCTGCAACACCACGCGGTACTGGCTGGCCTGGGTGTAGATGGTGGAAATCTGCCGCTGGCCGAAGGCGTCATAGAGTGCATCGGTGATGTTCGACACCGAGACGCCCAGGCGTGAGGCCGCGTCGCGGTCGATCACCAGGTAGACCTGCAGGCCCTTGTCCTGCAGGTCGCTGGCCACATCGGTCAGCTCCGCCTGTTGGGCCAGGGCCTCGACCAGGCGCCCGCTCCACAGGCTGAGCAACTCGGCATCCGGCGATGACAGGCTGAACTGGTATTGGGTGCGGCTGACCCGGTCTTCAATGGTCAGGTCCTGCACCGGCTGCATGAACAGGCGAATGCCCACCAGCCGATCCAATTGCGGCTGCAAGCGGGCAATGATCTCGGTGGCGCTGTCATCCCGTTCACTGTGGGGCTTGAGGTTGATCAGCAGGCGCCCGCTGTTGAGCGTGGCGTTATCGCCGTCCACGCCGATGTAGGACGACAGGCTCTGCACCGCCGGGTCGGCGAGAATCACTTTCGCCAGTTGCTGCTGGCGCTCGCTCATGGCGGCAAAGGAGATCGATTGCGGCGCCTCGGAAATGCCCTGGATCACGCCGGTGTCCTGCACCGGAAAGAACCCCTTGGGCACGGCCAGGTACAGCACCACCGTCAGTACCAGGCTGCCCACCGCCACCAACAGGGTCAGTGGCTGATGCTTGAGCACCCACTGCAACTTGCGTCCGTAGGCGGCGATCAACCAGTCGATCCAGGCGCCGCTGGCGCGATAGAAACGGCCCTGCTCTGCTTCCTTGGGCTCGCGCTTGAGCAAGCGGGCGCACATCATCGGCGTCAGGGTCAGGGACACCACCAGGGAAATCAGGATCGCCACCGCCAGGGTGATGGCGAACTCACGAAACAACCGCCCCACGACGTCGGCCATGAACAGCAGCGGAATCAGCACGGCAATCAGCGACAGCGTCAGGGAAATCAGCGTAAAGCCGATCTGCTTCGCGCCCTTGAGCGCGGCCTGCAACGGGCTGTCGCCCTCCTCGATGTAACGGGCGATGTTCTCCAGCATGACAATGGCATCGTCCACCACAAAACCGGTGGCAATCGTCAAGGCCATCAGGGTCAGGTTATTGATGGAAAAACCGGCCAGGTACATCACGCCGAAGGTGCCGATCAGCGACAACGGCACGGCCACCGACGGGATGATCGTGGCGCTGACCCGACGCAGGAACAGGAAGGTCACCATGACCACCAGCGCAATGGCGATCAGCAATTCATGCTGCACATCGGTAACCGAAGCGCGGATGGTCTGGGTGCGGTCGGTCAGCACGGTGACATCCAGGCCGGCCGGCAGGTTGTCGGTGATGCTCGGCAGCAGGGCCTTGATCCGGTCCACCACCTCGATGACATTGGCCCCCGGCTGGCGCTGGATGTTCAGCAGCACGGCCTGGTTTTCGTTGGCCCATGCAGCCAGGCGTTCGTTTTCGGCGCCGTCGACGATCTGTGCCACGTCCTTGAGCCGCAACGGCGCGCCATTGGCGTAGGCCAGGATCAGCTCGCCGTAGTCCTTGGGCGAGGTCAGTTGGTCGTTGGCATCTAGCATCGAGACCCGGGTCGGGCCGTCGAAGTTGCCCTTGGGCTGGTTGACGTTGGAAGCGCCGATCAGCGTGCGTACATCGGCCAGGTTCAGGCCGTTGGCCGCCAGGGCCTCGGGATTGACCTTGATTCGCACGGCCTGGCGTTGGCCACCGGCGATGGTGACCATGCCCACACCGCTGATCTGGGCGATCTTCTGCGCCATGCGCGTGTCCACCAAGTCATTGAGCTTGGGCAGCAGCATGGTCTTGGAGGTGATTGCCAGGGTCAGCACCGGGGTGTCGGCCGGGTTGACCTTGTTGTACACCGGCGGCGCCGGCAGGTCGTCGGGCAGCAGGTTGGTGGCGGCGTTGATCGCAGCCTGCACCTGCTGCTCGGCGACATCCATGTTGATGTCGAGGTTGAAGCGCAGGGTAATCACCGACGCACCGCCGGAACTGGTGGAGGCCATTTGCGTCAGGCCCGGCATCTGTCCGAACTGCCGCTCCAGGGGCGCGGTCACCGCACTGGTCATCACATCGGGACTGGCGCCCGGGTACAGGGTCATCACGCGGATGGTCGGGTAATCGACTTGGGGCAGTGCCGACACCGGCAGCAGCCGATAGGCGATCAGGCCGGCCAGGATGATCGCCAGCATGCTCAGTGTCGTGGCGACCGGGCGAAGGATGAACAGTCGCGAGAAATTCATGCGCCGCCCTTTTTCGCCTGGTCGGCCGCGGCCGGCTCAGTGGGCGCCGCTGCGGACTTGCCCTGCAGGTGCTCGGTCGGCGTGGTGGGCACTTCCTGGCTGTCGCTGACCACTTCCACTTCGCTGCCTTCCTTCAAGCGATCGGTGCCTTCGAGCACCACCCGGTCACCGGCGGCCAAGCCTTCGGTGACGACCGTGTTCGCACCGTCGCTGGCGCCGATCTTCAGCTTTTTGATGGTGACCTTCTTGTCGCCCTCCAGGGCATAGACGAAGGTGCCATTGGTGCCGAACTGGATGGCCGCCGTCGGCGCCAGGGTCACGCCTTTGAGGGTGTCGGCCAGCAGGTGGACATTGACGAACTGGTTGGGGAACAGCGACTGGTCACGGTTCTCGTAGCGGGCCTTGAACTTCAGGGTGCCGGTGGTGATATCGATCTGGTTGTCCAGGCTTTGCAACACACCGCTGGCCTGGAGCTTCACGTCGCCCCGGTCCCAGGCTTCGACCGGCAGTTTCGCCCCGCTGCGGTAACGGGCGAGCACCGTGTCGAGGTTGTTCTCCGGCAAGGTGAACACGACGCTGATGGGTTGGGTCTGGGTGATGACCGCCAGGGCGGTGGTGTCGTTGGCCGCCACCAGGTTGCCGGTGTCCAGCTGCCGCAGGCCGACCCGCCCGGAGATGGGCGCGCGGATCCTGGTGAATTCGAGGTTGAGCTTGGCGTCGTTGACTGCCGCCTGGTTGGTCTTGACCGTGCCCTGGTATTGGCCTACCAGCGCCGCGGCGGTGTCGAGGGTCTGCTTGGCAATACTGTCTTCGGCGTACAGGCCGCGATACCGCTCGAAGTCTACCTGGGCATTTTTCAACTGGGCCTGGTTCTGCAACAGCGTGCCTTCGGCCTGGAGCAAGGCGTTCTGGTACGGACGCGGGTCGATCTCGGCCAGCAAGTCTCCAGCCTTGACCATTTGCCCTTCTTCGAAGGCGATCCTGACCAGTTCGCCGCCCACGCGGCTGCGCACGTTGATGGTATTGAGGGCCGTGACCGTGCCCAGCGCCTTGAAGTACAGCGGAAAATCCCCGGTCACCACCGGCGCCACCCGAACCGGGATCGGCCCCGTCGCCCCACCGAACCCTGGCCGCATACCACCCGAACGCCCCATGTGCCCCGCCGCGGCTTTATCCCCTTCCCCAGGCTTCTGGGCCGAGCCACTGGGCCAGAACTTCCAGGCCAGCACCGCGACAACCAATACGATGAACAGGCCGAACAGCCAGCGACGGGAATTGCGGGAAACAGAGGATTGCATGGAGTGATCAACCATTGGGCGCGTGGACTTCTTTTACGGGAGGCTGAACGATAAGCACTGGCGGGTGTTTAGCAAAGCGCCTTTACCGGCAATTTACGTTGGGCTTACCTGGCACATAGTCGGCTAAAGCCTTGAAGTACAAAAGAAAACGGCCTGGATAAGCCAGGCCGTTAACAATTGTAATAAATACCTTATTTCATTCCACTTATTTCAGAACGGCCAGGGCAGCGTCATAGTTCGGCTCTTCACCGATTTCCTTGACCAGTTCGCTGTGCAGCACAGTGTCGTTTTCGTCCAGCACCACCACGGCACGGGCGGTGAGGCCTTTGAGCGGGCCATCAGCAATTGCCACGCCGTAGTCCTGGATGAATTCGGCACCGCGCAGTGTGGACAGGTTCTGGACGTTTTCCAGGCCTTCGGCACCGCAGAAACGCGCCTGGGCAAACGGCAGGTCGGCGGAAATGCACAGCACCACGGTGTTGGTCAGGTCGTTGGCCTGGGCATTGAACTTGCGCACGGAGGTGGCGCAGGTCGGCGTGTCGACACTTGGGAAAATGTTCAGCACTTTGCGCTTGCCGGCGAAGTCCTTCAGGGAAACGTCCGACAGATTGCCGGCAACCAGGGAAAAGGCTGGCGCCTTGGAACCGGCTTGTGGCAACTGGCCGTTGACTTGGACCGGGTTGCCTTTGAGGGTGACTTGAGCCATGAACGGATTCCTTCTGACAGGTTTGAAAATGGTGAGGCCGGAGTTAACCACGAAATGCTTGCGCGACCTATGGCCGGACATAAAAAGACATGGCGTCGACCTCACCTCCTAAGCGACGGCGGTGGCTATTGGGCCTTGAATTTCAGAAACGACTGATGCAAGTCCGACGCCCAGCCATCGATGACCCCTTTGACATCATCGGGTTTCATGACCTGGGACTCGTTGGACAACGGCTTGCCCGTGCCTTTGCGCACCACTTGGGCGACCACTGCGTTGTTGCCCCCGTCGAGAAAAACCGCTTCGGTGCCCAGGGTGGTTTCCTGGTCGCGAATGCCGCTCGCCGTGCTGACAGCGGCCGCCACCAGTGCAATCGGGATCACCTCATACGGTTTCAAGCCTTCGGTCTTGCTGCTGACCGCCGTGATGGCCGCCCGCATCACCAAGACACCCGGCCCAGGAGCTGTCGCCAGGGGCAAGGATTTTCCCGCTTCCCGCTTGAGGGCCTGATCGTAATAAGCGGTGATGCCCGACAGTGTGCCCTGGGGGATCTTCACGGTCGGCTGTGGCTTGGGATAAAGCTGCGTCGGCTCGATATAAATACTGGTGTACTTGCCCGGGTCGATCTTCGGATCGACCCAACGCATGACCTCTGCCCCCGACGGCGACTTCTCTTCCTTGAGCCGGCTGTAATCACCCAGGAACCCGGAGTACTCATCCGGCTGGGTGACTTTGCTGGAGCAACCCGCCAAGGCGAGCGAGGCAATGCAAACAGTGCCGATCATCGACGAAAACTTCATGCTGTCACTCCTGTAAGCCACACGAGGCGGGGCCGGAACTACAGGTATAGCCAATGGACAGGTTTTTGCCTGCTTTGAAAAGAGTGCGCGAGTCAGCCGCGCTCGCGCGGTATCAGGCTCTGCAACTGTTGCGCGAGGAAGTTGGCATCGAAAACAAACGTGTCGGGGTCCTTCAACCCGTTGGTCCGGCGCCATTGCCATTGCGCCGATGGCGGTTGGCAAACCAGGGAAATGCTGCCGTGACGGGTCGCGGCAAGGCCCATGATCGACAAAGAAATCAGCCCGCCCGCGCCCATCACCTCCGGCACGAACTCCACCGGTTTCCCGGTAATGGACAAGGTCAGTTTTTCCGTGTTGAAACTGGATGTCTCTACGGGAACGCTCGGCCCGTGAGCCACATACGCCTCACGGCTCAACGTCAAAAGACCGGGCGCCACGACTGGCGCCAGCCATTGCTCGATTTGTCCGTACAACGCCTTGATCTGTTCTGACCAGACCAACGACTGGGCCTGGTGCTGTTGTTTTTTGTGCGCTTCACTGTCTGCGTAGTGACGAAGCATCTCGCCCAATTGCCGTATATCGTCCATGGGCTGTTCCTCTATTAAGGCGTGCTGCAAAGCTGGATGATGACAGGTTCAAGCCATCAACGTACGCAAAAGCCACTTTGCCCGATAGCTGTTCAGCGCAACCGCGCCATCGCCAGCGTATCCACCCAGCGCCCATCACGCACGGCATAGTCGCGCATCAGGCCTTCGGTTTCGAAGCCGAACTTGCGGTACAGCCCGATGGCCGCTTCGTTGTCGGCGTACACCGTCAACTCGACCCGCCGCAGGTTCATCCAGTTGTCCGCGACGTCCAGCGCGGCGGCCAGCAGCATCGAACCCACACCCTTGCCCTGCCAGGCGACAGCCACACCCATGCCGAGGCTGCCGCAATGGGCACGACGCACGCGCGAAAATTGCTCCAGCCCCAGGTTGCCGATGACTGCCCCCTCGTGCAGCGCCACCAGTTTCAATGAACGCTCGTCATCCATCGCCAGGCGCTTGCGCCAGATTTCGGTGGACTGGAAAGGCATTTGCAACACCTGGCGGGACACCGCCGGGTCGTTGTAGAGCGCGGTGACACCGGCGATGTGGGCTTCAGTAAAACGTACGAGGGTGATCGAAGACTCGGGCATGCAGCTCCTCCCTGGAGACGTGACAAGGCCGATCACTATAAGCCGCGCCAGGCTGTGTGGGGAACCTGTGGGAGCGAGCTTGCTGGCGATGAGGCCCTTTCAACCGGCATCGATGTTGAATGGACGACCGCTATCGCGAGCAAGCTCGCTCCCACAGAGGGCCTACTTCCTATTTTGGGTTATGCCTGGAACCAATCCCGGCGTTCATCCAGCGTGTGGTGGATCAGTTCACACAGCATCTGCACCTCTGGCGAGCCTTCGGCCTGGGCATTGATGGCCATCCACAAGTGCCGCTGCATCGACAGGCCGAACATTTGCGGCAATGCCACCAGGCCTCGGTCGAAACGGCTCATGTACTGCGGCAACAGGCCGATGCAGGCGCTGCAGCGAATCATTTCCAGCATCAACTCGTAGGATTGCACCTGCACCACACCGGCCCGGCGCTGTTCTATCAGGGCGTTCCACGGGGCGAAGCCATCCACGTGTCGGTCCGCTTGCCATTGCACCAGCATGTAGTCGTTCAGGTCGTCCAGGCAATCCGGGCGCGTGGCCGGTCGGGAGTAGCGCTTGGCGATGTGCGGCACATAGTCCAGCCGCGCCAGCCGATCCGCTGGCAACGTGGCGAAGCTCGGCCCTGGCACTGACGCGTGGGCATCACTCAACCACAGCACCAGGTCGGCGCTGACCGCTTGCAGCGCCAGTTCACTGTCCAGGGTGATGATCTGCAGTCGTATGCTGGCATTGCGCCGCAGCAACGCGATCAGGTCGCGTCCCAGGATGTCATGCAGAATCGACTCGGCCACGGCGAGGCGAATCAAGGGTTGATCGTTCAGCGGCGGCGCGATTTCGTGGGTCAGGGCGATCAATCGCGACTGCAGTTGCCGGCCTTCACGACTGAGGGTCAAGGCGCTGCCCTGGAAGCTGAACAGCGAGCGTTGCAGCCGCGTCTCCAACTGCGCCAACTGCTTGCGCAACCAGGTTGCCTTGACGTTGAGACTACGGGCCGCTTGCATGAAGCAGCCGCAACGGGCACTGACCAGGAAACACTGCGCCACCTGCGGTTCAATACCGCCGGCCAATGCCAGCCAAGGATCGGGGACACGCAACGGCGTGCGGTATGCGGTGACAGCCTGGCGTCCTGCGGGCTCGGTGAAGGTCATGGGTGACTCCCTGTCGGTTGTACGAATATGTGGGCCGGCCTAAAGCCCCTCCTCCAACACCTTGCTCAACTGCGCGCCATCGATGCTCAACGTGGCCGTGTCGAGCATGCCGTCCAGGTAGGCCTTGGCGATCTGTTCCTGGCGCTGGGCGCGCAGGGCCTGGGTCAGGCGTTCGCGCACGTCGTCCAAGGTCGCTTCCCGGGCCGGCTGTTGTTCGGTGAGCTTGATGACATGGAATCCCGCCGGGCTCTGCACCGGATCCGACACCGCGCCGACCTTCAAGCGCGCCACAGCCTCTCGCACCGGCGCAACCAGTTGCTGCAACGGCTGGAAACCACTGTCGCCACCGCGTTCGGCGCTGACACGGTCCTGGGAAAAGCGGCTGGCCAGTGCGGCAAATTCGGCGGGCGACGCCTGGGCCTTTTTACTCAGTTCCAACGCTTGCCGGCGCACCGCTTCCACCGTTTGCGGTTCGGTGGCGGCCAGGAAAATCTGGCTGACGCGGTACAACGCTGGCGCGGTCCAGTTGGCTTTCCCGGCGTCGTAAGCCTGCTTCAACTCGTCTTCACTGGGATACCCCGCCGGCACCTGACTGACCGACTGCAAGTAGTCGCGAAACACAATCTGCTCAGCCGCCGCCCGCGTCTGCCGTTCCACCTCGGGCCGCTCGCGCCAGCCCTGGGCGTCGGCCTGCTCCAACACGGCTTTTTCCGCCAGGCGGGCCCGGATCCAGCCTTCCAGCGCAGCTCGATTGCCACGCATCTGCTGGCGAACCTCGGGGGCCAGTGCAGCCAGCAACGCCTTGAGTTCATCGGGGCTGACGTGCTGGTTGCCCAAGCGCGCCAGGCTCGGCGAGTCGGCGTTAGCAACACTGACGGTCTGTACCGCGGCGACCGGATCGCTTCCCGGCCGCAGCCCCAGCACCAGCGCCATGGCGAGCAGGCCCAGCGCTGCGGCGCTGATGACGAAGGTCGGCCTTTTCACGATGCGACGGCCTCCTCCGATGGCGCCTCGACGGGCTCGGCCGGGGTTTGCAGGCGCGCCGCGTTCTGGCTGTACTCACGCAGGTAGACAATGAACTCCTGCAACAGGCGATCCCACAGTTCCAGGTGGCTGCGCAAATGATCGGCGCTCACGCCTGCCGCGACCACCACGTCCATTTCCATCACCAGGAATTCGCCCTGCAGCGACAACCGGGCAAAGCGCCGCGAGGCGTTCCACAACTCCACCAACCCAACTGGCAACTCGCCCTGCACCCGCAAGGCACAGCTGAAGGTGAAGTCCAGGTATTGGCCCGCTGTCGGCGCAGGATTACCCAAACGCACGGCAAAGCCGATGCCCTGGCTGGCGCTGAGCAGTTGCACGATGCCGTTCTGCTCGGTTTCGTTGACCCGATAACCCGAGGTTTGCAACAACTCGGTCAGGGATTTTGCACCGACGTATTCAATCATTGAGGTCATGCTCGCTTCTTCCTTGTTCTGTTCAGTGAGCGATCGAGGCCTGGGGGGCATCGAAACGGTTCTTGTAGAGATCATCGCCAAACCCCTGGGCCAGCTCTTCGAAACGCACCCGGGCCTTGGCCGCGAACGGCTGGCGGATCTTCATGATGTCGGTCACATCAATGGTTTCGTAGGCATGCAGCAACGTCTTGGCGACTTCGTACATTTGCTGATTCTTGACCGAACATTGCTGCACTTGTGTGTCACGCTCGGTCAATTGCGCCTCCAGGCGGGCGCGCTCGGTCTCTTTACCACGGGCCAGGGCCAACAGTTCTTCATAGGCTTTCTTGAATTTGCCGACCTGCTCGTTGCTGGCCGCCACCTGGGCCTGGGCCTGGCTTTGCAGGTTTTGCTGATGTCCAGCCAGTTGCTCGTTCAGGGTCTGGGCCTTGCTCAGTTGCGCGGTCAATTGCTTGATCTGCGCCTGGGCTTCCTTGACCTGGCTCTCGGCGGCCTGACGAGCGGCGCTGGCCTGGGCCTGCTCACTTTGCAGGGCTTGCAACTGGGCGGTGGTGCTGCGCAGTTGTGCCCGCAGCCGCTCTTCCAGGCCTTCGCCGTGCGCCACGCCACTGAGCAGCAGGCCCAGCATCAGCAATGCAGCCGGGCATGGGTATTTGGCTCGCCTTTTCATGAAGCCTCCCTGCGCTTAGAAGCGCGTGTTGATTTCAAGCTGCAAGACATCGATGTCGTACGGCGCGCCGTACACCGCTTCGGAACTCAACCAGCGACCGGTGGCGAAGACGTTGCTCGCCAGGCCATAGTTGCCGCCCAGGAAATAGCCCTTGGCGTTGGTGCCACCCAGATGGAATGACGAATCGTTGAAGCCGTCCGGCAAGGCGTCCGGCTGGATGTACTTGTAGCCGGCGAACAGGTTCCAGTCGCCCCCGCGCTTGAGTTCCAGCGAGTTGCCAAGGGTGAACTGGAGCATCCAGGCGTTGGCGCCGCTTTCCACCTCGCCGTTTTCGTCCAGGTTGTTGGCGAACTGCCCCGCGGAGCGCTTGCGCATCTCGCCTTCGTCGTAGCCCAGGTTGTGGACGTAGTGGGCCTGGCTGCGCAGTTTCAGGTCTTCGGGCAGATCGGTGTCCCACGCAAAATTCAGGTCCAGCAGGTTGAATTCCGAGGCCAGGCCGACGTATTGCGGCTGTGGCGTGGTCGACGGATTGAGGGGGTTGGGCGTGATGTCGCGCAGCAGGAACACGGTGTTGCCCTTTTGCATGAACGCCACGCGTGAACCGTCGCTGTCGCAGCCTGGATCACCGGCCCAAGGCTGGCACGGCGAAGAGCGCTGGCCTTCGATATCGTCGAAGCGGTAATAGGCCATGGCCCCCTTGATCCGGTTGCTGTCGTTGATGGCCCAGTTGGCCCCCAGTTGCGCACCGTACAGCCACTTGTTGTCGCTCTCCTCCTTGTCGCTGCCATTGCTGGTGCTGGTGTCGTTGGTGTACTCCACCGGGAACGCGCCAACAGTACCGAACAGGCCCCAATCCTGATTGAGCTTGTGGTTGAAGTTCGCCGCCACACCGTCGAAGTTCAGGTCACCGGAATACAACAGGTCGGTGGAGAAAAACGGGTTGGCGAAACGCCCGCCGGTCAGGGTCAATTCGTCCGAGGGTTTCCAGGTCAGGTAGCCCTGGTCGAGCCAGATGTCTTTCTTGCCAAAACCACCACCGAGGGTCTGGGTGGTCGACACCGGGTTGTTGTCCGAGCCGGTGCCGATGCGAATGCCGGCAGTCCATTGCGGGGCAATCACGGCCTTCATGCCCAGGCGTGCGCGCAGGCGGAACAGGTTCTCGCGGTCTTCACGGGTGTTGAGCAGCGGCGGCAGGCTGGAGCTGCTGTTGGGGTTGACGTCGTAGGGCCCCTTGTCATTGAGCCGGGCGAAGTCGACGATTTCGTTGCTGTTGGTGCCCGAGTAATAGCGCGACTCATCCCGCAGGCGAATGTCGCCATCGAAACTGATACGCGAGACCCAGTCCGGGAAGGTGTTGGGCTGGGCCCAGTTTTCCTGTTTTGCGGTGGCCATGACTTCAGCCTTGACCTGGTCACGGATCTGCTCACGCACGATGTTCGGCACGTATTGCACCCGCACGTCCCCCGGCGCACCGGCCGGCGCTGCGGCAACTGCCGTGGCCGCCTGGCGGGCTTGCACGGCTTCCCGTTCAGCCTGGGCGATCAAGCCATCGGCCTGGTCCTGTTTCAACACGCCCTGCTGCACCAGCAGGCGGATCAGATTGATCGTGGCGTTTTCCGAAGGCGCCGAGGCGGCGGCCGCGTGCCCGGCCAGGCTCAGGACCACCAGGCCGATCGCCCACGATAATCGATTCACATTGGAAATCATCTGCACACAACTCCTGTTGGCAAACTTTCAAATAATCGGTTAACCCGGCCGCCGTCCCTGCAAGGACAAACGCACGGGTAAAGTCAGGGAGGCCGGTGGCCGTTCACTCAAATGGGGCGCGGAACGCAGGGCGGAAATCACTTGTTCGTCCACTTGCGGGTTGCCGCTGGACTTGACCAGCTCGACCCGAGTGATTTCGCCCACGGCACTGAGCCAGACATCGGCCTGCAGCGAGAACGCCAGGCTGCGCAGGTCGGGGTTTTCCCGCAGCAAGCGCTGGAAGGTGAACGCCAGGAACTGGCTGTAAGTACCATTGCCGAGGCGTCCGCCCCCTGCCCCGGCCATACCGCCGCCCTTGCCGGCGCCGATGTTGAAGGCGTCATTGCCGGACTGGGCATCGCCGTCCATCTGCATCGGGTTCGCCAGGTCATCGACTGGCGACGGCGGCGCCTCTTCCTCGGGCTTGACCTCTTCGGGCTCCGGGGTCGGTTCTGGCTCGACCACCTTCTCCTCGACCTGGGGTTCCGGCTCCTTGGGTTTCTCCGGCGGTGGTGGGGGCGGAGGCGGCAGCGGGATGATGGTCGGCACCTTCGGTGCTTCGCGCCGCACGCCACTCATGTCGTTGGCCCACTGCCACAGCAGCCAGGCCGCCACGGCGCCCAGCAGCAGGCCGACAGCCCACTTGAGCAGGCGCAACGGCGAGGTCTTCACCGGGGGCGGATCGATGGGAAGTCTGGCGGTCATGATCAGCCCTGGCTCGGTTTGCCGGTCACGAGACCGACCTGGGACAGTTCCAGGCGCCGCAACAGGTCCAGCACTTCAATGACTTTCTGGTACTGCACCGTCGCGTCGCCGCGCACGATCACCGGGAAGTCCGGGCTCTGGGCCTTTTCGATACGCAGGCGCTCTTCCAGCTCGGCCAGGGTCACCGGGTAGGCGTCGAGGAACACCTGCCCGCCGTCATTCACCGAAATCGCCTTGGTCTTGGCTTCGGACAACGACACCGAGGCACTGGCCTTGGGCAGGTTGATCTGGATACCCGACACCTGGGCCGTGGCGGTGAGGATGAACATCACCAGCACCACCATGAGCACGTCCACCAGCGGCGTGATGTTGATGCTGTCGACCGCCGCGTCATCGTCGTCATCGTGTGAAGCGTTTACGCTAGCCATGGCGATTTCCTCAGGCCGGTACGGACGATTGAGCGTGATGATTGCGCCGATGCGCCGCTTCACCGGACTGGCCTTCGCCGTGCATCTCCGCCAGGCGGGTGATGAACTCGTCGACGAAGACCCGCATGTCGGCGCTGACTTCCTTGTTGCGGGTGATCAGGCGGTTGTAGCCAAACAGCGCAGGGATCGCGACGAACAGGCCCATGGCAGTGGCGAGCAATGCCGCGGCCATGCCCGGGGCAATGGCGTTGATGTTCACGTCACCGGCCATGGCCGTGCCGAGGAACACCACCATGATCCCCAGCACGGTGCCGAGCAGGCCGATGTAAGGGCCGCCGGCGATGGCGTTGGACAGGGTCGAGAGCTTCGAGCTGAGCTGCTGGTTTTCCCGGGTACGTACGCCGTCCATGGAACAGCGGATCGCTTCGATGGTTGCCGCCGACACCGACGAAGTGTCGGCGCCCTGCTCGCGACGGGTGCGGATTTCCTTGACGGCCACCAGGTACAGGCGCCACAGCGACGAATGTTGCAGGCGCTGGGCGAGGCTCTGGTCGTCGGCGAACATTTCCAGGCGTGTGCCGATCTGGGCGAACTGTTCGCGGAAGGCCTCGTTGGCCGCGCTGAGACGGCTGACCATGCGGTTCTTGCGGATCATGATGATCCACGACTGGAACATCATCAGCACCAGCACCCCGATGATCACCCAGGCGTCCATCGGCACGGCGTTGAGCAAGAAGCCCAGGCTGCCGAAACCAAAGCCGGATTGTTCCTCGTCGACACCGTAGGCCACCAGTTTCGACTCGGCGCCCTGGGCATTGGCGTCGGCCAACAACTGCGGCGCCGGACGGGCGACCTTGGACAGCCGCGCTTCGTCCATGGCCCCGCTGAATGGCGCAAAGGCCCCCGCAGAAACGTCAGCCCCCAAGGCCATCGGCGAATTGAACGCCGGCATCGCCACGGCGAGACTCGCGGTTTCACGCCCGTTGACGTACAGCACGACCCGGTCGCCCGAGGCGGTCAACGCCAGGTGCTGCCATTGGCCGGGGTTCAGCGGCTGGGTCGAGACCGCACGCTGGTCATCGATCGCGACGAACGGCACCCCCTGGTTCACACCAACCAACAGGCTGGTAGCAGCTTCGCGACGGGCCAGTATGACTTGCTCGCCACTGGCCTGGTCCTGGCGCAGCCAGGTACTGAAGGTGAACGCCGCACCGGCACTGTGTTGCAACGAAGGGCTGGCCGGCAACAACAGCGGCTGGCCGTTGAACTGCAAGGCCCGCCCGATCACGCCGTCGATGCTGACACCGGTCGCGCCCTGGGCATTGTTGCCGTAGGCCGTGGTGTCCCGGGGCGGTACGCCGGTGGCGCCGTCGAAGTGGTACAGCGCGGTGTAGTCCGGGTCGAAGGTCAACTGGCCGCTGCCCGTGGCCGGCGCCTTCTGGTTGCCGTAATACATCCACACGTCCTGACGCTGGCCGCCCTCCACGCTCGGCACGTCGACCCAGATCAGCGCCATGCCCATCAGCGGGTCGAAGCTTTCGATCTGGTGATTGAGCACGGTCTTGTCGTCGGCACTGACGAAACGCAGGTCCGAGCCGTCGTCCTTGACGCCGTCGAAGGTGAAGTTGCCGGTGTGCAGGCGCACCAGCAGCGCGGTGCGGCCCAAGGCCTGGGCGATGGCGGCGCCCTGGGGCGTGGTGTCCACCGAAATCTGTTTGCGGTAGTGCCAGTCGTCCTGCCACCAGGCGTTTGCGGTCGCCGGAAGCACCAGCCCCAGGCAGATAAACAGGGATAACAATAAGCGTTGCATGGACATGACTCCTGGGTTCAAAACGTCGCTTGCAGGTTGAAGTGCAGGCGCGATTCCTGTTTCGAGGTGTTCGGCCCTTCGAGCAGCGGATAGCCCCAGTCGAGGCTGCCGGATAACCATTTGCTCAGGCTGGCGCGGGTGCCGAGGCCGACGCTGGCGAGGCTGTAGTCGGCCTCCTGGTCGGGCAGTTCGTCGCGCAGGTACAACTGCGCACCTTCGGCGAAGGCATAGAAGCGCCACTCCTGGACATAACTGCCGAGAAACTTGGCCAGGGACGGGGTGCGCAGCTCCTCGGACAGCAGGTAGCCGTCATCACCGGTGCGCTCGGCGGCCAGGTAGCCACGCACCGAGGTGGCGCCACCGGCAGAGAATTGTTCGTTGGAAACCAGCGGCCCAGAGGCGAGTTGGAAGGCGGCCTTGGAGGCGGTCTGCCAATCATTGGCGAAGGTGAAGGTGTAATTGCCGTCGCCCTTGAGCACGGCGAAGCTGGGGCTGGCGCGATAGCGCTTGTAGTCGAATTCTTCGTCGGAGCTGCCATAGCCCAGCAGGCTGCGGGTACCCGCCACCAGGCTCAGGCCGAGGCCCAACTGGCTGGTGTCGGTGTAGCGAAAGCCGTTGTAGGCGAAGGTGAACGGCGCGTACTTGAGCGGTGCCTTGTCGCTGGCGCCGCCGAGGTTGAGCTCCTCCTCGAAATCCTTGAAATCCACCCCGACCGAAAAACTGTTGGCCCATGCCCCACTGGACGGCAGGCTGTAGATTGCCGACACCCCGTAGGAATGACCTTTACCCAACACGTTGCTGCCGCCGACGGTGGCCACGTTGCTGTCGGATTGATAACCCGAGAACTGCACACTCCAGCGTTCGCTCAGCGGCGCGGTATAGGAGCCCGACCAGACCTTGGCGTTTTCGGTGTCCTGGGGCGCGGTGAAGAAGGTCAACGAAACGCTGTGGCCCAGTTGCCAGAGGTTGTTGTAGCCCAGGCTGGCGACCGTGCGCAGCTTTTCGGTGTCGGCACTGTAGTCGTTGTTCAACCCCAGGCTGGCTTGCCAGGGGTCCTGGTCTTCGACCTGCAAATCCACGTCCATCGTCCCGGGGCGCTGGCCTTCACGCACCAGCGGCATGACCTGGCGCCCCGGGGTTTTGTTCAACAGCGCCAGCTCTGCCTGGACCTGGGCGAAATCGGGCACCTCGCCTTCCTTCAGCGCCGGCACGTCATCACGGATTTCGACGGGGGAATAATGCTTGGCCCCCACCACCCGAACCCGGCCGATCTTGGTCTCGCTGACTTGCAGGTAGACGATACCGTCTTCGACTTTCTGCTCTGGCAACTCGACGAACACCGATTGATAACCGCGGGCCTGATAGGCCTTTTGCAAGGCCTCCCGGGCGCCTTCGATGTCGCTCAAGGCCTTTTGCGGGCCGAGAAACGGGTACACCGCTTCCTCGATGGCCCGGGCATCGAGCACGGTGTTGCCACGCACGAAATACTCGTTCACGTCCACCAGGCGCGCCGGCGCCGCTTCGACCTCCTGCCCTCCTTCTGCGGCGAATGCCGACGGCCCCCCGACCGCCAGCAGCAACCAGCCCCACAGCGCCGGCCGCGATTTGAAGAAATGCTCCACACCACCCCCTGAATTCAAAGTACGGCTCAATTGCTTGCGGTCGATGTCGTGGCGTGCCGGGCCAGCCAGGTGTGCAGCAGCGCGAAGTTCAAGGAGAACTCCGGCATTTGCAGCAAGGCGCCACAGAACACTTCACCGATGATTTTCTGGATGAGCCGCACCGCCCGCGCGTCGCCCAGCAGCGTGGCGAGGTCTTTGCTCAGGACGTTGAAGCTCCAGACCTTCTGGTTCAGGTCCAGGCCGACGAACCAGCGGAACAGCAGGTTGTAATTGAGTTGTTCGTAGAGTTGCTGCTCGCTGGGCACCGAATAGAGCAGTTGCAGCAGGAGGATATGCATGGCGGTTTGCGGTGCGATCAGCATCTGGGCACCGGCATTGAGACCCTGCAGCACATCGCGATGGTCATCCAGCAGGTCGTCGATCTGCGGACGCAGCAAGACCAGTGAATGGCCTTGCGGAATGTAGCTGGACACTTCCTTGAGCGCGCCCTGCCAGTCATCCTGGGAAACGATCCAGACCCACGGCGCGCCGTAGCGATACACCGAGACCGGCTGCTTGCGCGCCGCCTCGACGATCTTCGACAGCCGCTGGTCAAGCTCCTGCATGCCCACTTTCGAATAACGTTCCATAGTCCCCATCGCCTCACTCCCGGCTTCGCGCCCCGGTTCCAAAACGACCTTGCAGGCCCCCTCGAACACGTCACACAGGCATGACGGGAATGGCGATGTGCTACCGAACTTTTGTCATGAAAGCTTCATTTGGAGGGACCAGCGAGATGCCCAGACTTGGGGCGACTGGTGGATTTTTTGTGGGGGCGGGTTTGTTCGCGATGGCGGTGGGTCAGTTGGCGGTGATGTTGGACGGGCTGCCGCCATCGCGAGCAAGCTCGACTCCCACAGGGGTTCTCGGGTGTTCACCGACTCGATGTTCACCACAAATACCCTGTGGGAGCGAGCTTGCTCGCGATGGGGCCTTCAGCTTCGGCATGCCTCTATTGGTGTTGTACCTGCACCATCGAGCTCACCTGCACCCTCGCCTGCATCTGTTCCGCCCCGCCACCGCGGCGCATGCCGCGTACCGGGCAGGCGTCGAGGTAATCCAGGCCGACCGCCAGTTTCAAGTGGCGGTCTGGAAGGGTCAGGCGGTTGGTCACGTCGAAGCTGTACCAGCCATCATCCAGCCAGGCTTCCGCCCAGGCGTGGCTCGCCAGGTGGCTTTCATCTTCGGTGCACAAATAGCCGGAAACATAGCGCGCAGGAATGCCCAGGCTACGGGCGCAGGCCAGGAATGCGTGGGTATGGTCCTGGCACACCCCCGTCCCACCGGCAAACGCCTCGGCGGCCGTGCTGTTGACCGCCGTCGTGCCGGGGCTGTAGGGCATCCGCGCCGCCAAACCATTCATCAGGTCGGTCAAGGCCGAACGATCGCGCCGGCCAGCACATTGCTCGACGGCGAAGGCGCTGAGGGTTTCATCCGCCTGGGTCAGGCGACTGGTGCGCAAAAAAGGCAGCGGCGACTGGTTGTCCGGTTCCATCGCGATGGACTGATGGATCTCCACCTCGCCATAAGCCGTCAGTACCAAGGCACCGTGGGGCTCGTCCATGGTCATCACATGCAAGATGTTGCCATAGGGATCAAGCTGGCTGCGCACCAGTCGCGGCAGTTCCAGGTGCCATTCCAGGATGCGCTGGCGCTGAGTGTCCCGGGGCGTCAGGCGCAGGAACTGGATGCTGGTGCAGACTTCATCGGCGTAGCTGTAGGTGGTGTCGTGGCGTATGGACAGTTTCATACGACCTCCAGGTAAGACTCATGGACGGTCTGGCCCAAGTGGCGGATCTGCCCAATCAAGTCGGTCAACCATTGATGCAGGCCCGACGCCAGGATCTCATCGATCCCCGAATAACGCAGGCGCGCATTCAGCTCGGCGGCCAGGCGCTGCGCTGGCCGGCCATTGTTGCCCGGCAAGCTGGCGAGAATGTGGTCCAGCTCCTCGATGCAGGCATGCAGCGAGCGCGGGACGTCGGCCCGCAGCAGCAACATCTCGGAAACCTGCTCGGCATTGGGCGCATTGCGGTAGATCTCGTTGAACGCCTCGAACGAAGACAACGCGCGCAACAAGGCACTCCACTGGTAATAACCACGGGCCGAGTTGTCGCTGACCTCCTCCGATTCCTCGCCGAACATTTCATAGCGGGCGTCCAGCAGGCGCAGCGTGTTGTCGGCCCGTTCGATAAAGGTGCCCAGGCGAATGAAGCAGTAGGCATCGTTGCGCATGATGGTGCCCGACGTCGCGCCACGGAACAGGTGCGAGCGCTCCTTGACCCATTCGCAGAAATGGCTGATGCCGTAGCGTCCCAGGCCGTTGCTGGCGATGTTGCGCATTTCCAGCCAGGTGGCGTTGATGTTCTCCCACATGTCGGCGGTGATGCGCCCGCGCACGGCATGGGCATTGGTTCGCGCGGCCCGCAGGCAGCTGTAGATACTGCCGGGGTTGGTTTCATCCAGCGCGAAGAAATGCAGCATGCGCTCGGTGTTGAGCGCGTCATAACGGGCGTTGTAGTCGTCCAGCGTACCGGCGGCCAACAGCGACATCGCCAGTTCGGCATGGCCATCGCTGCGCCCTGCCTGGGGCATCAGCGACAGCGAATAGCTGACTTCGAGCATGCGCGCCAGGTTCTCGGCGCGCTCCAGGTAGCGGGACATCCAATAGAGGTCCGAAGCAGTTCTTGAAAGCATGTCTTAGTCCTCCACTACCCAAGTGTCTTTGGTGCCGCCGCCCTGGGACGAGTTCACCACCAGCGAGCCTTCGCGCAGCGCCACGCGGGTCAGCCCGCCGGGCACCAGGCGCGTTTCCTTGCCCGACAGCACGAACGGACGCAGGTCGATGTGGCGCGGCGCAATGCCGCTCTCGACAAAGGTCGGGCACGTGGACAGGCTCAAGGTCGGCTGGGCGATATAGGCTTCGGGACGGGCCTTGAGACGTGCGCGGAAATCCTCGATTTCCGCGGCAGTGGCCGCTGGCCCGACCAGCATGCCGTAGCCGCCGGAGCCCTGGGTTTCCTTGACCACCAGATCCGGCAGGTTGGCCAGCACATGGGACAGGTCCTGAGGCTTGCGACACTGCCAGGTGGGCACGTTCTTCAGGATCGGTTCTTCGGTGAGGTAGAAGCGGATCATCTCGTCGACGTAAGGGTAGATCGACTTGTCATCGGCCACGCCCGTGCCGACCGCGTTCGCCAGCACCACATTGCCCGCGCGGTACACGGCGATCAGCCCGGGCACGCCCAACATCGAATCGGGGTTGAACGACAGCGGGTCGAGGTAGGCATCGTCAAGGCGACGATAAATCACGTCCACCTGCCGTGGGCCGGCGGTGGTGCGCATGTACACGTGGTCGTCACGCACGAACAGGTCAGCGCCCTCCACCAGCTCCACGCCCATTTCACGGGCCAGGAACGCGTGCTCGAAATAGGCACTGTTGAAGCGCCCCGGGGTCAGCACCACGGCGGTGGGGTTCTCGAGGGGGCTTGAGCTCTTGAGGGTGTCGAGCAGCAGGTTCGGGTAATGATCGATGGGGGCCACGCGCTGGGCGGCGAAGAGCTCGGGGAACAGGCGCATCATCATCTTGCGGTCTTCGAGCATGTAGCTCACGCCGCTGGGCGTGCGCAGGTTGTCCTCCAGCACGTAGTAGCTGCCGTCACCGTCGCGAACCAGGTCGACACCGGCGATATGGGCGTAAATACCCCGGTGCAGGTCCAGGCCCTGCATCGCAATCTGATAACCCTCGTTGGCCAGCACCTGTTCGGCAGGAATGATCCCTTCCTTGAGGATGTGTTGCCCATGGTAGATGTCGGCCAGGAACATGTTCAGGGCCTGGACCCGCTGAATGCAGCCACGCTCGACCATCTGCCATTCGCTGGCCTTGATGCTGCGCGGGATGATGTCGAACGGAATCAATCGCTCGGTGCCCTGCTCGTCCCCGTAGAGGGTGAAGGTGATACCGGCTCGATGGAACAGCAGGTCGGCTTCGCGGCGGCGTTGCTCCAGCAGCTCAAGCGGTGTGTCCGCCAGCCAGCGCGAGAAGGCTTGGTAATGCGGGCGGCAGTCACCCTTGGCGTCATACATTTCATTAAAAAAAGCGTGGGGCATAGCCAACTCCCAGCCGTGTCGCACACGGCATTTCTTATTACGTCGTCATTCCACTCAGTACGGCCTTGCCTTTTTTATGAGCCCTGGTTCTCTGAGTACCTCGTTAGGCAATGGGTCTCTGATCAGGCCTTTGCGTCCGGATGACGTGCGCCCCCCTGTTTATCTACGTATCGAATACCCCTCGCTGGTTCTTTCGTCCTGGAGTCGTAGCAAGGGCTGTGCCTAAGTGCGGTGCATCGAGACAATGCTGGAAAAACTGTCGCATAACGACAAAAAAGCGAAATTTCTTTTCGATTTTGCGACGTAAACCTGTTTGGAGGCTGAAACGTTTATTGCCATTTCCGGCGTCGATGCCACAAACGGGTCGAATCGGTGCAGCCAGGCGGGAAGCCAGCGTCGAATGCCCTGAAAAGGGGAAATTTATACCCACCGCTAAAACGCAGGCCTTGACCCAACGATAGCTGACGCGCCGAACTTCGAAGCAATGAATACTCCGTGGCGAGGGAGCTTGCTCCCGCTGGGCTGCGAAGCGGCCCCTTTCAACACGCGCCACCTCACCCGAAAAGCCGCGTAAACCCATTGCGGCGACTGCGTCGCCGAGCGGGAGCAAGCTCCCTCGCCACAAAGTCCTGTTCAGCTTCAAGCCCTCTATCTACCTGACATGGGTAGCCCAGCCTTCCGTCGCCTCCCTTCGAACAAATCCAACAGCAGCACTTGCACCGACAGTATTATGGTATACCATCATACGCAAAGATCTATTCACCCATCCAGGGAGCAGCTCATGAGTTTCGAAATTCGCAAGATCGTCAGCTATGTCGAAGAAACCTTTATCGAAGGCGGCAAGGCCACCGACAAACCGGTGACCATGGTCGGGTTGGCGGTGGTGATGAAAAACCCTTGGCTGGGTCACGGTTTCGTCGAAGACCTGAAGCCGGAAATTCGTGCCAACTGCTCCGACCTCGGCGCGCTGATGGTCGAGCGTCTGGTGGGCATCATCGGCGGTGCCGAGAAGATTGAAGCCTACGGCAAGGCCGCGGTAGTCGGTGCCGACGGTGAAATCGAGCACGCCTCCGCCGTGATCCACACCCTGCGCTTCGGCAACCATTATCGCGAAGCGGTCAAGGCCAAGAGCTACCTGAGCTTCACCAACAAGCGCGGCGGCCCTGGCACCTCGATTCAGATCCCGATGATGCACAAGGACGACGAAGGCCTGCGTTCGCACTACATCACCTTGGAAATGCAAATTGAAGACGCCCCGCGCGCCGACGAAATCGTCGTGGTGCTGGGCTGCGCCGATGGCGGCCGCCTGCACCCGCGCATCGGCAACCGCTACATCGATCTGGAAGAACTGGCCGCCGAGAATGCACAGTAATCCAGCCTCGGTAACCACAATAAAAAAGGCATGCAGGAGCGCTCCATGATTCGGCTCACCGCTGAACTCACCCCGGCCGGCACCAGCTACCTGGCAACCGGCCAAGGCCAACCCGTGGTCTTGATCCATGGCGTGGGCCTGAACAAAGAAATGTGGGGCGGCCAGGTCGTTGGCCTGGCCACGCAATACCGTGTGATTGCCTACGACATGCTCGGCCATGGTGCCAGCCCGCGCCCGCAAAGCGGCACCGCGCTGCTGGGCTACGCCGACCAGTTGCTGGAGTTGCTCGACCATTTGCAACTGCCCCAGGCGACGGTGATCGGTTTTTCCATGGGCGGGCTGGTAGCCCGTGCGTTTGCCTTGCATTACCCACAACGCCTGCAAGGCCTGGTGGTGCTCAACAGTGTGTTCAACCGCAGCGCCGAACAGCGCGCCGGGGTCATCGCCCGCACGGCCCAGGCCGCCGAGCATGGGCCGGACGCCAATGCCGAGGCCGCGTTGTCGCGCTGGTTCAGCCGTGAATACCAGGCAGCCAACCCGGCGCAGATTGCCGCACTGCGCCAGACCCTGGCGCAGAATGATCCCCAGGGTTACCTGACCACCTATGAACTGTTCGCCACCCAGGACATGTACCGCGCCGATGACCTGGGCAACATCCAGGTGCCGACACTGATCGCCACTGGCGAACTGGACCCCGGCTCGACACCGGAAATGGCCCGGCAACTGGCTGAGCGAATTCCCGGCGCCACGGTTGCCGTACTCGCCGAGCAGCGGCATATGATGCCGGTAGAGTCGCCGCGCCTGGTCAACCAGTTGTTGCTGGAATTTCTCGACACAGCAAACGCCCGACAAAACCAAATAAAGGGGATCGTTGCATGACACTCGCACGTTTTTCGATGTGCATCGGCGGTGAATGGGTCGATGCCCTCTCCGGCAAGACCTTCGAAAGCCTGAACCCGGCCCTCGCCCAACCCTGGGCCGAGTTGCCCGATGCCGACGAGGCCGACGTCGAGCGTGCCGTCCAGGCGGCACAGAGCGCTTTCGACAGCCCGGCCTGGCGCGGTCTGACCGCCACCGCACGCGGCAAGTTGCTGCGTCGCCTCGGTGACCTGATCGCCGAGAACAAAGAACAACTGGCCCAGTTGGAAAGCCGCGACAACGGCAAGTTGATCCGTGAAACCCGTGGCCAGGTCGGCTACCTGCCGGAGTTCTTCCACTACACCGCAGGCCTGGCCGACAAGCTCGAAGGCGGCACCCTGCCGCTGGACAAGCCCGACCTGTTTGCCTACACCGTGCATGAAGCCATGGGCGTGGTCGCGGCGATCATTCCCTGGAACAGCCCGCTGTACCTGACCGCGATCAAGCTCGCCCCAGCACTGGCGGCCGGCAACACCATCGTGATCAAACCGTCCGAGCACGCTTCGGCCACCATTCTTGAGCTGGCTCGCCTCGCCCTGGAAGCCGGCATTCCGCCGGGCGTGGTCAACGTCGTCACCGGTTACGGCCCCAGCACTGGCGCCGCCCTCACCCGCCATCCGCTGGTGCGCAAGATCGCCTTTACCGGCGGCGCGGCCACGGCCCGCCATGTGGTGCGCAGCAGCGCCGAGAACTTCGCCAAGCTGTCGCTGGAACTGGGCGGCAAGTCGCCAAACATTATCTTTGCCGACGCCGACCTGGACAGTGCGATCAACGGGGCAATTGCCGGGATTTATGCGGCATCCGGCCAGAGCTGCGTGTCCGGCTCACGCCTGCTGGTGCAGGACGAAATCTACGATGAGTTCGTCTCGCGCCTGGTCGAACGGGCCCAGCGCATCCGCATCGGCAACCCGCAGGAAGACGCCAGCGAAATGGGCCCCATGGCCACCGCGCAGCAACTGGCCGTGGTCGAAGGCCTGGTGGCCGACGCCATCGCCGAAGGCGCGCGCCTGCGCACTGGCGGCAAGCGTCCAGAGAATCTGGGGGATGGCTGGTTCTATGAGCCGACCCTGTTCGAATGCGACCGCAACTCGATGAAGATCATGCAGGAAGAAGTTTTCGGCCCGGTGGCCTCGGTGATTCGGTTCAAAGACGAAGCCGAAGCCCTGGCGATCGCCAACGACTCGCAATTCGGCCTTGCCGCCGGCATCTGGACCCGCGACCTGGGTCGCGCCCATCGCCTGGCCCGGGATGTGCGCTCGGGCATCATCTGGGTCAACACCTACCGTGCAGTGTCGGCCATGGCGCCCATCGGTGGTTTCAAGAACAGTGGCTATGGACGCGAAAGCGGCATCGATTCGGTGCTGGCCTATACCGAACTGAAAACGGTGTGGATCAACCTGTCCCAGGCGCCTATGCCTGATCCGTTCGTGATGCGCTAGGAGTCCTGAGAAATGATCGAACCCGGCATCTACAAAGAAGTCATGAGCTCCTTCCCGTCCGGCGTCACGGTGGTCACCACCCTGGACCCGGACGGCAATATCGTCGGCATCACCGCCAGCGCCTTCAGCGCGCTGTCGATCGACCCGGCACTGGTGCTGTTCTGCCCCAACTACGCCTCTGACACCTACCCGATCCTGCGCGACAGCAAGCAGTTCGCAATCCACTTGCTGTCCGCCGACCAGACCGCCGAAGCCTATGCCTTTGCCGGCAAAGGCAAGGACAAGGCCAAGGGCATCGACTGGCACCTGAGCGACCTGGGCAATCCATTGCTAAGCAAGGCCACGGCGATCATCGAATGCGAACTGTGGCGCGAATACGACGGTGGCGATCACGCGATCATCGTCGGCGCGGTGAAAAACCTGATCCTGCCTGAACAGCCGGTAACACCGATGATTTACCACAAAGGCAAGCTGGGCCCGTTGCCCGCGCTGGCCTGATGACCGTACACATCCCCACAGGTTCATCACTTTTCCAGGAAGTCCGCATGAGCAACGAAAAGTACGAACAAGGCCTGAAGATCCGCACCCAGGTGCTGGGCCAGGACTACGTCAACCGCTCCATCGAGAACGCCGACGATTTCACTCGGCCACTGCAGGAGATGGTCACCGAATATTGCTGGGGCCATGTCTGGGGTCGCGAGGGCTTGTCGCTCAAGGAGCGCAGCATGATCAACCTGGCAATGATCTCGGCGCTCAATCGCCCGCACGAACTCAAGCTGCATGTGCGCGGCGCCTTGCGTAACGGCCTGAGTCGTGAGCAAATACGCGAAATTCTGCTTCAAGTCGGTATCTATTGCGGTGTTCCCGCTGCCGTGGACAGTTTCCGGCTTGCCCGTGAAGCCTTCGCCGAAGCCGATGCCGAGGCCTCCAGTCAACCCTCGGCTGTTTGATCTGAACGTGCACGGATGTTGCCCGTTTGGCATGGACAGCCATATTACAGAGCGGACCCCATGAAACGCCTGCCACTCGACGACAGCTTCAAGGTCAATCGCAACCCCGTTACCCTGCGCGAGATCGTGCTGGATAAACTGCGAAGCGCCATCATGAACTTCCAGCTTCTGCCGGGCGATCGCCTGGTCGAACGCGATCTGTGCGATCGCCTGGGCGTGAGCCGCACGTCGGTACGCGAAGCGCTGCGCCACCTGGAATCCGAAGGCCTTGTGGAATTCGCCGATGCCAAAGGACCACGGGTGGCGATCATCACCCTGGCCGATGCCGGCGACATCTATGAATTGCGTTGCGTGCTAGAAGGCTTGATCGTCCAGCTCTTCACCCTGCGGGCCAAGGCCAAGGACATCAAGGCGCTGGAGAAAGCCCTTGAGGAGAACCGCAAGGCCCTCAAGGATGGCGAGCTGCAACAGGTCATCGATTCGGTGCAGGGCTTCTATGACGTCCTGCTCGAAGGCTCCGGCAACCATGTCGCCGCCACCCAGCTGCGCCAGTTGCAGGCGCGTATCAGCTATTTGCGAGCGACCTCGGTGTCCCAGGAAAACCGTCGCGGCAACAGCAACCAGGAAATGGAACGCATGGTCGAGGCGATCAAGAGCGGCGATCCCCTGGCCGCCCACCAGGCCTGCGTCGACCACGTGCGCGCCGCCGCCAAGGTCGCCCTGGAATACCTCAAGCGCAAGCAGGAAGAGACCGGTGAAATCCCCGAGATCATCCCGCCCATCGCCCTCAAAGAACCGCGCATAGGTCGCTAGTCATGTTCAGCCCGAGCTTTTGTCCAAAGTGCGGCGGCAGTGACCTGAATCACCGCCTGCCAGCGGGCGATACCCATGAGCGACTGATGTGTGGCGGCTGCGGCTACATCCACTACGTCAACCCGAAGATCATTGCCGGCTGCATCATCGAGAAGGACGGCAAATACCTGCTGTGCCAGCGCGCCATCCCGCCGCGCCCGGGCACCTGGACACTGCCGGCCGGTTTCATGGAAGGCGGTGAGACCACCGAACAGGCCGCGCTGCGCGAAGTCTGGGAAGAAACCGGCGTACGCGCTGAAATCGTTTCGCCCTACTCGATCTTCAGCGTGCCGAAGATCAGCGAGGTGTACATCATCTTCCGCGCCATCGCGCTGGAGATCACCGGCCAGTTCGGCCCGGAAACCCTCGCCTGCCAGTTCTTCGCCCCCGAAGACATTCCCTGGGACAGCATCTACTACCCGGCCATCCGGCAGATCCTCGAACGTTATATCGAGGAGCGCCAGGCCGGGGTCTATGGCATCTACATGGGCAACGACGACAGCGGCAAGATTCACTTCATCCGCTGACGGGTCTCAGGTCGCCACACCCTCGACAATGATCACCTCGGCCCGGGCCACGCCTTCGCGATGGCGCTTGGCTTCCTGATACTGCGCCGAGTGATAGCAGGCCAGCGCCTGTTCGTAGGAGTCGAATTCGATCACCACGCTGCGTTGCGGCGTGACCCTGCCCTCCATCGCTTCGCTACGCCCTCCCCGAGCCAGCATCCGACCGCCATACAAGGCAAACGCCGCCGGCGCCCGTTGGGTGTATTGGCTGTATTGATCGGGGTCGGTGACATCCACATGAGCAATCCAGTACGCCTTCATAGTGACCTCTTGGTTTGTTTTGTATTATGGTATACCACAACATCATTCCAGCAAGCCCCATCAGAACAAAGAGAGCCCGACATGGCCTTTAACAGCATTCAGGAAATCATCGAAGACTACCGCCTGGGCAAGATGGTGTTGCTGGTGGATGACGAAGATCGGGAAAACGAAGGCGACCTGCTGCTGGCCGCCGACTGTTGCAACGCCCAGGCCATCAGCTTCATGGCTCGCGAAGCGCGCGGGTTGATTTGCCTGACCCTGACCGACGAACACTGCCAGCGCCTGGGCCTTGAGCAGATGGTGCCGAGCAACGGCAGTGTCTTCAGCACTGCGTTTACCGTGTCCATCGAGGCCGCCACAGGCGTGACCACCGGGATTTCCGCCGCCGACCGGGCACGCACTGTCGCCGCCGCCGTGGCCGTCGATGCGGGGCCCAGCGACATCGTGCAGCCGGGGCATATCTTCCCGCTGCGGGCCAAGGAAGGCGGTGTATTGACCCGCGCCGGGCACACCGAAGCCGGTTGCGACCTGGCGCGCCTGGCGGGTTTCACGCCGGCGTCGGTGATCGTCGAAGTGATGAACGATGACGGCACCATGGCCCGCCGGCCGGACCTGGAGATTTTCGCCCGCAAGCACGGGATCAAAATCGGCACCATCGCCGACCTGATCCACTACCGCTTGAGCACCGAGCACACCGTGGTGCGCATTGGTGAGCGGGAACTGCCTACAGTGCATGGCACCTTCCGCTTGTTCACCTTCGAAGACCGCATCGAAGGCGGCGTGCACATGGCGATGGTGATGGGCGACATTCGCCGGGATGAACCGACGCTGGTGCGGGTGCATGTGATCGACCCGCTGCGGGACCTGGTTGGCGCCGAATACAACGGCCCTTCCAATTGGACGCTGTGGGCGGCCCTGCAACGGGTGGCCGAAGAAGGTCGCGGCGTGGTGGTCGTGCTGGCCAACCACGAATCTTCCCAGGCGCTGCTCGAGCGTGTGCCGCAACTGACCCAGCCGCCACGACAATTCAGCCGGTCGCAATCGCGCATCTATTCTGAAGTAGGCACCGGGGCACAGATTCTGCAGGACCTGGGCGTCGGCAAATTGCGCCACCTGGGACCACCGCTCAAGTACGCGGGGTTGACGGGGTATGACTTGGAGGTAGTGGAGAGCATTCCCTTCACCGGATAAACCCTAGGCAACACCCAAATCCCCTGCGGGAGCGAGCTTGCTCGCGATAGCAATGGACCTGCCAACCTAAATGTTGACTGACACACCGCTATCGCGAGCAAGCTCGCTCCCACAGGGTTCGCCCCCGGAATAACAGGGAAAAGTTCGCCCCAGACAGATAGCCGGTACGGCAAAATGCTTGCAGAAAGTTTGGAATACCATAATATGATATTCCATAGACCGAACACTTCAGCCAAGTGCCCCCGAAAGGGAAAGTACAAACAAGAGCCCTTGGCACGGTCGCCTTTAAGGCCAGATGGACCTACTGCTCCCGATAGGCGGGCGACAAAAGCCCGCTCAAAAACACAACAATGAGGGCGTGAAAATGGTGTTGAAGAAAAGTGCAGCCGCAATTCTTTTTGCCGGCCTGCTGAGTGTCACCAGCCAGGCGACGATGGCCGCTGAAAGCGTCAACTTCGTCAGTTGGGGCGGCAGCACCCAGGACGCGCAGAAACAGGCCTGGGCCGACCCGTTCAGCAAGGCCAGCGGCATCACCGTGGTCCAGGATGGCCCCACCGACTACGGCAAGCTCAAGGCCATGGTCGAAAGCGGTAACGTGCAGTGGGACGTGGTCGACGTCGAAGCAGACTTCGCCCTGCGCGCCGCCGCTGAAGGCCTGCTCGAACCCCTCGACTTCTCGGTCATCCAGCGCGACAAGATCGACCCGCGCTTCGTCTCCGATCACGGTGTTGGTTCGTTCTACTTCTCGTTCGTCCTCGGCTACAACGAAGGCAAGCTCGGTTCCGGCAAGCCCCAGGACTGGACCGCCCTGTTCGACACCAAAACTTATCCCGGCAAACGGGCCCTGTACAAATGGCCAAGCCCCGGCGTGCTTGAGCTGGCCCTGCTGGCCGACGGCGTAGCAGCGGACAAGCTCTACCCGCTGGACCTGGACCGCGCCTTCAAGAAACTCGACACCATCAAGAAAGACATCGTCTGGTGGGGCGGCGGCGCCCAGTCCCAGCAATTGCTCGCGTCCGGCGAAGCCAGCATCGGACAATTCTGGAACGGTCGTATCTATGCCTTGCAACAGGACGGCGCGCCCGTCGGCGTAAGCTGGAAGCAGAACCTGGTCATGGCCGACATCCTGGTCATTCCAAAGGGTTCGAAAAACAAGGCCGCGGCCATGAAGTTCCTGGCCAATGCCAGCAGCGCCAAGGGCCAGGCCGACTTTTCCAACCTGACCGCCTATGCCCCGGTCAACGTCGACAGCGTTGCACGCCTGGATTCGGTGCTCGCCCCCAACCTGCCGACCGCCTACGCCAAGGATCAGATCACGCTTGATTTCGCGTACTGGGCCAAGAACGGTCAGGACATCGCGACACGGTGGAACGAATGGCTGGTCAAATAAAAATGTCGGCAACGGCAACCCCTCGCACTGGGAGCGCCATTGGCGCTGCCGGTGCGGTACCGGCCAAGGCGGCGACGCAAACCCCGTCGCTGGCACAGCGCTGGCGCGGGGCCGGCAACCTGCTCCCCGCCCTGCTGTTCCTCGGCCTGTTCTTCCTGGCGCCGCTGATCGGCCTGCTGCTGCGCGGCGTACTGGAGCCCGTGCCCGGGTTGGGCAACTACGAGCAACTGTTCGCCAACTCAGCCTACGCCCGGGTGTTGTTCAACACCTTTTCGGTGGCCGGGCTGGTGACGCTGTTCAGCCTGCTGCTAGGTTTCCCCCTGGCCTGGGCCATCACCCTGGTGCCCCGTGGCTGGGGGCGCTGGATGCTGAATATCGTACTGCTGTCGATGTGGACCAGCCTGCTGGCCCGCACCTACTCCTGGCTGGTGCTGCTGCAAGCCTCCGGGGTGGTGAACAAGGCGTTGATGGCGCTGGGCATCATCGATCAGCCGCTGGAGATGGTGCACAACCTCACCGGCGTGGTGATCGGCATGAGCTACATCATGATCCCGTTCATCGTCCTGCCGCTGCAGGCGACCATGCAGGCCATCGACCCGATGATCCTGCAGGCCGGTTCGATTTGCGGTGCCAGTCCCTGGACCAACTTCTTCCGGGTGTTCCTGCCGCTGTGCCGGCCGGGACTGTTCTCCGGTGGGCTGATGGTGTTCGTGATGTCCCTCGGTTACTACGTGACCCCGGCACTGCTGGGCGGCGCGCAGAACATGATGTTGCCTGAATTCATCATCCAGCAGGTGCAGTCGTTCCTCAATTGGGGCCTGGCCAGCGCCGGCGCCGCCTTGTTGGTGGCGATCACCCTGGTGTTGTTCTACTTCTACCTGAAGCTCCAGCCGGAATCCCCGGTGGGTGCCAGCAACGCGAGGTAAGCCGTCATGCTCCTGACTCCCAATGCCATGAGCCGGCGCATGCGGTTCGGCCTGTATTTCACCACCGGCCTGATCGCGCTGTTCCTGCTGCTGCCGATCGTGTTCATCGTACTGCTGTCGTTCGGTTCGTCCCAATGGCTGGTCTTCCCGCCACCGGGCTGGACGCTCAAATGGTACGGCCAGTTCTTTTCCAACCCCGACTGGATGAACGCGGCACTGACCAGCCTCAAGGTCGCGGTGCTGACCACCGTCTGCGCCGTGGCGCTGGGCCTGCCAACCGCGTTTGCCCTGGTACGTGGACGCTTCCCGGGCCGGGAAATGCTCTACGGCCTGTTCACCCTGCCGATGATCGTGCCACTGGTGATCATCGCCGTGGCGGTGTATGCGCTGTTCCTCAAGCTGGGCTACACCGGGACGATGTTCGCGTTCGTGGTCAGCCACGTCATCGTCGCACTGCCGTTCACCATCATCTCGATCATCAACTCGCTCAAGCTGTTCGACCAGTCCATCGAGGACGCAGCGGTCATCTGCGGCGCCTCACGCCTGCAAGCGGTGTTCAAGGTGACCTTTCCAGCCATTCGTCCAGGCATGGTCGCCGGCGCCCTGTTCGCGTTTCTGGTGTCGTGGGACGAGGTGGTGCTGAGCGTGATGATGGCCAGCCCGACCCTGCAAACCTTGCCCGTCAAGATGTGGACCACCCTGCGCCAGGACCTGACGCCTGTGATCGCCGTCGCTTCGACGCTGCTGATCGGCCTCTCGATCCTGGTAATGGTGATCGCCGCCGCCCTGCGCCGGCGCAATGAAATCAGCGCCTGAGCGCCTAGGAGAACACGATGAGTGCCGTCAAAGACCCCGCACAACAGAACAACAAGACCCTGGTCAGCCTGCGCAACCTGAACAAGCACTACGGCGACTTCGCCGCCGTGGACGACATTTCCCTGGAGATCCAGGACGGCGAATTCCTGACCTTCCTCGGCTCCAGCGGCTCGGGCAAGAGCACCACGCTGTCGATGCTGGCCGGGTTTGAAACCCCCAGCAGCGGCGAGATCCTGGTAGGCGGAAAATCCCTGGTCAATGTACCGCCGCACAAACGCGACATCGGCATGGTGTTCCAGCGCTACTCGTTGTTCCCCCATCTGTCGGTGCGCGACAACATTGCCTTTCCCCTGGCGATTCGCAAACTGGCCAGTGCCGAGCGCGAACGTCGGGTCGACGCCATGCTCAAACTGGTGCAACTGGGAGAGTTCGCCCATCGCCGCCCTTCGCAACTGTCCGGCGGCCAGCAGCAGCGCGTGGCGATTGCCCGGGCGCTGGTCTATGAACCGCGCATTCTGCTCATGGATGAACCGCTCGGGGCCCTGGACAAAAAGCTCCGGGAAGACTTGCAGGATGAACTGCGCCAATTGCATCGACGCCTGGGCATCACCATCGTCTACGTCACCCATGACCAGGAAGAAGCCATGCGCCTGTCCCAGCGCATCGCCATTTTCAGCCACGGCAAGATCGTCGGCCTGGGCAGCGGCTATGACCTCTACCAGAATCCGCCGAACGCGTTCGTGGCCTCGTTCCTGGGCAACTCCAACTTCCTCAAGCTCAAGGCCCAGGGCAACGCGGTGGCGACCTTCGAAGGCCAGTCGCTGTCGATTCGCCTGACCGTCGGCCTGCAAACGGACCAGGACGTGCTGCTGATGGTGCGCCCGGAAAAAGCCCTCGCCTTGAGCGTCGAACAAGCCGCCCAGGAACCCTTGGCAGCCGGTTGGAATGAGGTCTCGGCCAAGGTCGTCGAAGTGCTGTTCCTGGGTGAAAGCCAGACCTGCAGCGTAGTGACGTCCGGCGGCACGGCCATGACGGTCAAGGCGCTGTCCGCCGCCGGCATGCCACTCAAGGCCGGCGACCCGGTGCGTGTGCGCTGGGCCACCGCCGACGCCTGCGTCTACACCCAATGGGCCGAGAGCGACCTGAACAAGGCCGCAGGTGCCCACTGATGAACATTGCGCGCCCACAACCGACAAAACCCGAGGATCGTCCGATGATCGATGCCAGCGTCTACAAAAAAGTCATGGGCTCGTTCCCGTCCGGCGTGACCGTGATCACCACCCTCGATGACGACGGCCAGGTCGTCGGCCTTACCGCCAGTGCCTTCAGCTCATTGTCGATGGAACCTGCCCTGGTGCTGTTCTGCCCCAACTACAGCTCCGACTCCTATCCGGTGCTGATCAAGAACAAGCGCTTCGCCATCCACCTGCTCTCCGGCGGCCAACAGAACGAAGCCTATGCCTTCGCCCGCAAAGGCAAGGACAAGGCCCAGGGCATCGAATGGACCTTGAGCGAACTGGGTAATCCGCTGCTGAGCAACGCCACGGCCATCATCGAATGCGAACTGTGGCGCGAATACGAAGGCGGCGACCACGCCATCATGGTCGGCGCCGTGAAGAACCTGATCGTCCCGCAGCACACATCGGGGCCGCTGGTTTATTGCCACGGCAAGATGGGCGCCCTGCCCGTCCTCGCCTGAACCGATCGTCAACTACAAGAGATAGCGCCATGAAATTTTCCCTGTTCGTACACATGGAGCGCTGGGACGAAAGCGTCAGCCATCGCCAGTTGTTCGAAGACCTGAGCGAGCTGACCCTGTTGGCCGAGGCCGGCGGTTTCAGCACCGTGTGGATCGGCGAACACCACGCCATGGAATACACCATCTCGCCAAGCCCGATGCCACTGCTGGCGTACCTGGCCGGTAAGACCACCACCATCCACCTGGGTGCCGGTACCATCATCGCGCCGTTCTGGCACCCGCTGCGGGTGGCCGGCGAATGCGCGCTGCTGGACGTGATCAGCAATGGCCGCATGGAAGTCGGCCTGGCCCGGGGCGCCTACCAGGTGGAGTTCGACCGCATGGCCGGCGGCATGCCGGCTTCCTCCGGCGGCCAGGCCCTGCGGGAAATGGTCCCGGTGGTCCGCGCCCTGTGGCAAGGCGACTACGCCCATGATGGCGAGATATGGAAATTCCCCACTTCCACCTGCGTGCCCAAGCCAATCCGCAAGCCTCACCCGCCGATGTGGATCGCCGCCCGCGACCCGGACTCCCACAACTTCGCCGTCGCCAACGGCTGCAACGTGATGGTCACGCCGTTGATGAAGGGCGATGAGGAAGTCCTGGACCTGAAGAACAAGTTCCAAGCCGCCCTGGACAACAACCCCGACGTGCCGCGCCCGCAATTGATGGTGCTGCGCCACACCCACGTGCATGCGGTGGATGATCTCGAAGGCTGGAAGGTCGGCGCCCAGGCGATCTCGAAGTTCTATCGCACCTTCGATGCCTGGTTCGGCAACAAGCAAGTGCCGGTCAACGGTTTCCTGGCGCCAAGCCCGGAAGAAAAGTTCGCCGAGCGCCCGGAGTTCCAACTGGAGAACATCCGCAAGAACACCATGATCGGCACCCCGCAGGAAATCATCGAGCGGATCAAGTACTACCAGGAACTGGGGGTGGATGAGTTCAGCTTCTGGTGCGACAACAGCCTGCCCCATGCCGAAAAGAAAAAATCCCTGGAGCTGTTCATCCAGCAGGTGGTGCCGGCGTTTCGGTGATCCGTTCCATCGCCATCGCGAGCAGGCTCGCTCCCACAATGGGACCTGCGGTATATGCCCCCCTTTGTGGGAGCGAGCCTGCTCGCGATGGCCATCAAACTGAAACATATGTGTCAAATGTGACAATTGACCCCACTACCCCGCCGCAGCTCCGCAAAGCGCTATTAACGGCTCGTAAAGCCACATAACGTACCGCGCAAACGGATCGACTCTGATTAAGGATGATGCGCGTGGGGGTTTATCGGTTGCTGCTGGCCATGCTCGTGGCGGTTTCTCATATGGGCGTGACGTTCATGGGGTTTAACCCCGGTGTCGTTGCCGTGGTGTCCTTTCTGATCATCAGCGGTTTCGTAATGACCTCGCTGATCGAGAGGACCTACAACACCCCGGGCCAAATCGGCCTGTTCTACGTGGATCGACTGCTGAGGTTGTACCCACAGTTCCTTGTGTACTTCGTCATGGCCTGCGCGGTGATCCATTTCCTTCTGCCGGGAACGCCCCAGGCAACCGCCCTGACCCTCGAAAACATCGTCACCAGCCTGCCAATCGTACCGTTGGGCTTCTACATGTTCGGCATCACCGTGCCCGAGATCCTGCCACCCGCCTGGTCCCTGGGCCTGGAAATGTGCTTTTACCTGCTGATCCCGTTCCTGATCCTCTACAAGACACGGGGAATCGCCTTTGCGCTGTCCGTGACGGTGTTCTTGGGCGCTTCGCTGGGCTACCTCGACACCGACATCTACGGCTACCGGCTACTGCCGGGTGTGCTGTTCATTTTCCTCTGCGGCAGCTACCTGTATCGGGCCCAGGCCAAGGGGCTGTGGATCGCGTTCGTTACCGTGCTCATTGCAGCATTGATGTTTCTCGCCATTGTCGTGGGAATCATTCCGCGCCGGCCGTTCAACGCCGAAGTGACCCTGGGCATTGCCCTGGGCCTGCCGGCGGTGTTTGTGCTCAGCAGGCTGAAGCATCACCGACTGGATGAGTTCCTGGGCAATATCAGCTACGGCGTGTTCCTCAACCACTTTGTGGTGATTTACGTGTTGCGGGCCTTCTGGCCGGTGGAGTACAGCGTCTCGATCATCACGGCAGTGCTGGTGCTGTCGTTCGCGTTGAGTGGCATTTCGTACTACGGGGTCGAGCGACCGGCGCTGAAGCTTCGTCATGCTCTCAGGGCGGGCGTTAAATACGGCGCCACGCAGACTCCCGTTGGCAGCACGGCAGCTTAGCCGCTGACTGCCTGCCGTACAAAAAAAAGCCCGGAACGCAGGTCCCGGGCATTTTGTGTTTCAGCGCAGCCGAATCAGAACGTCACGCTGGCGCTCAGCTTGGCGGTACGCGGCTCGCCGACGCTTACCTGCCACTCGCTACCCGTGGAGGACGGGTAGTACTGCTTGTCGAACAGGTTGTCGACGTTCAGTTGCAGCGAAGTCTTGTGCCCCAGTACCGGCGACTCCCAACGCAGGAAGGCGTCGGCGACGGTGTAGCTGCTCAGCCAGAAATCGTTGGCGTTGTTGGCGGCGCGTTCGCCGACGTAGCGGGCGCCTGCGCCGGCGTGCCAGGCACCGAATTCGGCCGGGACGTTCAGGTGGTGGCTCAGGTACAGGCTGGCGGTGTGTTTGGGGGCGTCGGCCAGGCGATGGCCTTCGTCATCCGGATCGTCGAGGATTTCCGTGTGGGTGTAGGCGTAGGTGCCGATCAGGTCCCAGCGGTCGGCGAGTCGGCCGGTGATGTCGAGTTCCAGGCCTTGGGAGCCGACTTTGCCGGCGGCTTCCGAGACTTCGTCAACGGTGGTGACTACGTTCTTTTTGACGATGTCGAACAAAGCGAGGTTGATGTTCAATCCCGGCAGCGGATCGTACTTGGCGCCGATTTCGTAGCTGCGACCCTCCTCTGGTTGGAAGGTACGACTATTCTTGTCGACCACATCATTAGGCTTGAACGACCGGCTATAGTTGCCGTACAGCGACAGGGTCTCGGTGGCTTTATAGACCAGCCCCAGGAACGGAACGAAGGCGTCGCCATTGTCGTCGCGAACATTGACCCGCGTGATCATGCCTTGGTTGGCATATTGATCGTAATGCTGGTAGCGCCCCCCGAAGACCAGGATCCAGCGATCATCCAGATGCCAGTTGTCCTTCAGGTACACCGAGCTGGAGGTCAGCTTGTTACTCAAGTTGCTTTGTTTTGCATTCAGCTTACTGGGTTCAGCCAGGCCGCCATAAACCGGTGCGGTGATGTCGAAGCCTCCTTCTGCGTCCCCACGGTAAGTCTTGCCACGAAACTGGTCTGACACCTGATTATCGATACCAACCAGCAGATCATGGCGCTGACCGAACAGCTCCTGCTTGCCCATGAAATCCCAACTGGCATAACGAGTTTCGTCATCGTAATGAGCGCCGTTGGACTTCCTACTCAATTGATTTCCCGTCAAGGTATCGGGCTGCGCAATCGAAAGACTGTACCTATCATTGTTCCAACCATAGGTGACCCGCGTCTTCCACGCCTCGCTCAGCTCATATTCAAACCGTGCCGTCGCCGTTTCGCGAATACCGACGCTTTTGGCCCAAGGCTCATCCAGGCGCTTGTCATAATCGATGTCAGCTGGATGCCCATTTCTGAACACCGTCCCACGATCAAATGGATTGGAATATTCGTTGTATTCATAACTCAGGTTCAACGAAGCCCGTTCCCCCGTCCAAGCCAACGACGGCGCCACCAGCGTGCTCTCATTGACCCCATAGTTGCGCCAGTAGTCTTCATGCCCGCGCTCGGCGATCAGGCGATAAGCCAGGCCGGTATCGCCCAGCGGCCCGGTGGTGTCCAGGGCCATGGTGCCGCCGCCTTCGCTGTAGGCCGAGCCGCTCAGCGTGGTGCTCTGGGTGTACTCGGGCTTCTTGCTGATGACGTTGACCAGGCCGCCGGGCTCCAGCGCGCCGTACAGCATCGAGGCCGGGCCCTTGAGCACTTCGACGCGCTCGGTAGTAGCGCTGAAGTTGTGCCCCAGGTTCGAACGCACGCCGTCGCGCAGGATCGAGCCGTCGTCGTTGGTGCCAAACCCGCGCTTGACCAGCGAGTCCCGCGAGCCGCCCAACGTGTTGCCCTGGCTGACGCCGCTGACGAACTTCATCGCGTCGTTCAGCGAGCGCACCTGATAGTCCGCCAGGGTCTGCTGGGTCACCACGTTGATCGATTGCGCCTCTTCCTTGATCGGTACATCGCTCTTGCTCGCCGTGCTGGCTTGCGACGTCGTGTAGCCCTCGTCCTGAGTGACACGACTGCCCTGGATATCCGTGGCCGGCAGTTCGACAGCTGCCTGCGCCCACACCGGGCTTGCGATGAAGCAGTAAGACAACGTCGGCAATACACACTTGATGAAGACGTTGCGATTAGCGAGAGGGGTGGAACGATTCAAGACGCGCACTCACAGAGGGTTGGGAATGAGAGAGAATATACTTTGAGAATGATTCCCAGTAAATCTTTCTAACATCTCCCCGCTTGACTCTGCGCGCAAACAAGGGCGCCGGATGATTAGTCCGGCGCCCTTGTTTGTTTTCCTCACCCAGTCTTGGGATGATCAGTGGTCAGTGATCGATGGCAGCACCGGCTCCTCTCGGTACGCGAATGTCTTCGACCAGGTGCTGGATGTGCTCCGGTGGCGGCGCGGTAAAGCGTGACACCACCACCGCGGCCAGGAAGTTGAAGAGCATCCCCAACGTGCCGATGCCTTCAGGGGAAACACCCAGCCACCAATGTTCAGCCGTGTTCATCGTCGGGTTGATGAACTTGAAGTAGACGATGTAGGTGAACGTGAAGGTCAGCCCGACAATCATCCCGGCGATCGCGCCTTCGCGGTTCATGCGTTTGGAGAAGATCCCCATGACAATGACCGGAAAGAAGGAAGACGCCGCCAACCCGAAGGCGAACGCAACCACCTGGGCGACGAATGCGGGTGGATAGATGCCGAACAAACCGGCAATCAATACCGCCACGCCGGCGGCGATACGTGCAGCGAGCAATTCCTGCTTCTCGTTGATCCCGGGCATGATGTTGCTCTTGAGCAAATCATGGGAGATCGAGGTAGAGATCACCAGCAACAGCCCCGCCGCCGTCGAAAGCGCCGCCGCCAGGCCACCGGCAGCGATCAATGCGATCACCCAGCCCGGCAGGCCGGCAATTTCGGGGTTGGCCAACACCATGATGTCGTTATCGACGTAGAGTTCGTTGGCCACTGGCGAGAGCTGGTTCTTGAGCAATCGCTGCTCATGCGCCCCGCGCTCACCCGTAAAACTCGGCGCCCCGACCAGGGCCGCACCCGGGCTGTATTGGATAATGCCGTCGTTGTTCTTGTCCGCCCACGCAATCAGTCCGGAATTTTCCCAGGCTTTGAACCAGGCTGGCGCGGTGGCATAACTGACGTTGGGAATGGAGGTCAGCAGATTGGTACGTGCGAAGGCCGCCACGGCCGGCGCGGTGGTGTAGAGAATGGCGATGAACAGCAATGCGTAGCCTGCTGACTTGCGTGCATCCCGAACGGTCGGCGTGGTAAAGAAACGCACGATCACATGGGGCAGGCCTGCAGTACCGACCATCAGCGCCATGGTGATGAAGAACACGTCCATGGTCGACTTGGTGCCATCGGTATAGGCGCTGAAGCCCAACTCGGCACCCAGGCCGTTGAGCCGCTCGATCACGCTCTGCCCCGAACCGCCCACTTCGCTGATAAAGCCCAGTTGCGGTATTGGGTTGCCGGTGATCATTATCGAGATGAAAATCGCCGGCACCATGTAGGCGAAAATCATCACGCAATACTGCGCCACCTGGGTGTAGGTGATGCCCTTCATGCCGCCCAACACCGAATAAAAGAATACGATGGCCATGCCGATCATGACACCGACGTTGATATCCACTTCCAGGTAACGGGAAAAGACGATCCCGACGCCGCGCATCTGTCCCGCCACATAGGTGAAGGAAATGAAAATCACGCAGATCACTGCCACCACCCGCGCCGTCTGCGAGTAATAACGAGCCCCGACGAACTCGGGTACGGTGAACTTGCCAAATTTTCGCAGGTACGGCGCCAGGCACATCGCCAACAGCACGTAGCCCCCGGTCCAGCCCATCAGGTAGACCGAACCGTCGTAACCGGCGAAGGCAATGATCCCGGCCATGGAGATGAACGAAGCCGCCGACATCCAGTCAGCACCGGTGGCCATGCCGTTGAGCACCGGATGCACGCCCTTGCTGGCGACATAGTATTCGCTGGTGGAACCGGCACGCGTCCAGATTGCAATCGCGATGTACAACGCGAAGGAGGCGCCTACGACCAGATAAATCAGGGTTTTTGTGTCCATGTGCGCCGCCCTCAGTCTTCGTGGACGTCATATTTGCGATCGAGCTGATTCATCTTCCAGACATAGAAGAAAATCTCGAGCACAAAGACGTAGATGGAACCCTGCTGGGCAAACCAGAACCCCAAGGGTGTACCGAAGAAACTGATGGTGTTGAGTGCATCAACCAGCAAAATGCCGAAGCCGAACGACACCAGGAACCAGATAGCCAGCAAGACCAGCATCCAGCGTAGGTTTTCCGTCCAGTAGGCACGCGCAGCCTGTTGCTTTTCAGTGGACATGGAGGTGTCCTCCCGTGTTGTTTTTATTGTTTTGCACTTCAAACCGTAGCAGTCGTCAGGCAAGGCGCTAGTACGACTTTCGTCTAATTCGCTCCAACAGGTATTGACATCTCTATCTCATCGCCAAGGCAGGCTGAAGAGCAGCAGAGTCTCCAGGGTGATATCAAATAGCCCTATCCGCCCCTAAAGCTTTGGCGCTCGCGGTCGAATGTATTCCATTGAGAGATTTTTTTGCCCAGGAGCAGCGGCATGCAGACGTTAAAGGCCTTGTACGAGTCTATCGAGATGCAGTTTTTCGATACCCTCACCAAAAAGCTGTCGAGCCTTTTCCTGTTGGTGCTGGTCAGTGGCTTGTTGTACTGGGTGGCCCTCAGTGCCCGCGCCGAGATCCTGCTGCAGTTGCGCAACGCGCAGTTGGACGGCGCATTGCTGGGGCAGATCGAAGGCCGGCTCGACAGCCTTACCCATGCCCTGCTCTTTGGCGCGGTCCTGACGTTGGCCATGATCAGCTTCATGGTCTGGTATTTCCGCCACCTCATCGTGCGCCCCGTCACCGTCATGACCAAGGCCCTGGAAGAGATCGCCAACGGCGAAGGCGACCTGTCCAAGGACCTGCCGCTGGTGACTCACGACGAGATTCGGGTACTGGCCGGCACCTGCAACCGTTTCCTGGCCAAGCAACGGGAGATCATCAGCAACGTCCAAGCGCTGACCGTGCACATCGCTGTCGAGTCGGCCCGTTCGCTGAAGAACATCAGCGACTCCAGCGACAGCGCCACCCACCAGGCGCGCTTCGCCAAGGAAGTGATGGACCAGAGCAACACCGCCGTGGGCCGCATCGAAGAAGTCTCGCGCCAGACCCAGGGCATCTCCAGCACCACCGCCCAGAACCTGAGCATGGCCCGCGACTCCTACGCCGAGCTGCTGGAGGTGACCGGCAACATCAGCGAAATCTCCAGCAGCCTCGGTGAGTTTGCCACCCTGGTGAGCGCCTTGAACCAGCGTTCCTCAAGCATCAAGTCAATCGTCGGGTTGATCCAGCAGATCTCTGCCCAGACCAACCTGCTTGCCCTCAATGCCGCCATCGAAGCCGCCCGGGCTGGCGAAAGCGGCCGTGGCTTCGCGGTGGTGGCCGATGAAGTGCGAACCCTGGCACAAAACGTCAGCCGGGCCACCGATGACATCTCACGCAACATCGACGCCATGCTCGATGAAGTCAGCTCCACCCACGAGCAGACCACGCAAATCAGCCACAGCGCCCGGGAAACCCAGAAAGTGGTGGAACGCGCCTCCGGCCATTTTGAAAGCATGATCGGCGATTTCGAATCCACCAACGGCAAGCTGGCGGACATCGCGACCCATATCCAGCAGTTCGCCGACAGCAACACGGGGATCAACGACCGGGTCACCCAGATCCACGCCGACAGCCAATTGATCGACCAGCGCATGCAGCATTCGGCGACGGCCACCCGCGACCTGTCCGGCGTGGCCGAAAAGGTTCAGGCGCTGTTGGGCCGGTTCGTGCTCGGCCACGGCAAGCTGGATGCCGCCATCACCCGCGCCAGTGAATGCCGCGACACGCTCCAGGTTCGCCTGGAGGCGCTGCAAGGCGAAGGCCTGAACCTGTTCGACCAGAATTACCAGTTGATTTCCGGTACCGACCCCAAGCAGTACATGGCCAGCTATACCGAACGTTTTGCCCAGGTCTGCCAGGAGGAATGCGACAAACTCACCCGCAGCACACCGGGTGGCAAGGTTTCGTTCATTGTCGACAGCAAGGGCTATTGCCCGGTGAACAACAGCTGGGTCTCGAAGCCGCCGACCGGCGACCGGGCGGTGGATTTGCCGGTGTGCCGCAACAAGCGAATCTTCAACGACCCGATCGGCCTGCGCGCGGCAGGCAACGTCCAGCGCTTCCTGCTCCAGACCTACCTGCGCGATACCGGGGAAATCATGACCGAGATCGACGTACCGTTCTTCTTTGGCGGCCGTCATTGGGGCAACCTGCGGGTGGGCTTCGATGCGGCGGTGTTGTTGGCGGAGTGATCAACAGCGGAATCAAGCCAGACAACTACCCTGTGGCGAGGGAGCTTGCTCCCGCTCGGCTGCGCAGCAGTCGCAAAAACGGCTGATACGGTCAGCCTGAAGAACCGCCGGGGCCTGCTTCGCACGTCAGCGGGAGCAAGCTCCCTCGCCACAAGGGATTTGTGGTGTGTGCAAATCCTGAGAACACCCCAAAACAACTGTGGGAGCGAGCTTGCTCGCGATGGCGTAGGGTCAGTCGCCATCATCGTGACTGACACTCCGCTATCGCGAGCAAGCTCGCTCCCACAAGGGGATCGACCTCAGTTCAACAGCACTTGGGCCCACCCTTGCCGCCGTAACGGGCCTCCTGGCGTTCACGAAAGAACGCCTCGTAGTCCATCATCGGCTTGTCCGGGTGCTTGGTTTGCATGTGCTCGACGTAGTTGTCGTAGTCGGGCATGCCGACCATCAGGCGGGCGGCCTGACCGAGGTATTTACCCAGGCGACTCAAGTCATTGAACATCGTTGCAATCCTCTATCAAGCGTCTGGCAGGGCCTGGAATGGCGCTTCTTTGTCCGTGCGTTCCTTGGTGCCCCAGGCGGCGATGCCGACCT